>NZ_JAUZUR010000005.1:0-490156 GCF_031844125.1 Microbacterium sp. PRC9 | reverse complement strand
AGCCCCTGAGGCGATCGAGTTCGTGCGCAAGCTCAACGCGATCACGCCTCCCGCTGCGGCGTTCGACGCCGCGTTCTCGACCAAGGCCGACTAGGCCCCGACCCGCAGGGTCCCGGATGCACCGGGACCCTCTTCGGCGTGCCTTCGCACGCCCCACATGAAGGAGTGTTCGCATGACCGACGTCCTTGACGTGCTCATCCTGTCGGGTCACATGACCCGCGAGCACGACAACGAGTTCCGCAGCTTCCGTCAGCACAACCAGTGGCTCACGACCCTGCTCGAAGACACCGGACGCTTCCGCGTCCGAGTGGTTGAGGACCCCCGCGGTGTGGGCGCCGAGATCATCGACAAGTACGACGTGGTCATCGTCGTCTTCGAGGGCCGCGACGGCTACCACGAGAAGGCCGTCGGCTTCGGGGCGGAGACGGATGCTGCGCTCCTGAAGTTCGTCCACGACGACGGCAAAGGCATCGTGTGGTTCCACGGCTCCGCCGCACAGGAGGATGACTGGGGCTACCCCGACGAGTACAACGTCATGCGCGGCTCTCGGCTCACCGTTGCCGGGGGACTGCGGCCCCGCCCGTGGGGTGAGGCGCAGCTCGACACCGTCGAGCCGCGGCACGCGATCACCGAGGGCATCAGCGCCCGGTGGGCGGTCACCGGCGACGACATCCTCACCGGCGTCGAGATCGCCGAGAGCGCCCAGGTGCTCCTCACGACGTACGACGACCTCGAGTCGTACGAGAAGGCGCCGATGTGGCCGATGTCGCACTACCCGGTGGCGATGCCGCCGGAGGGCATCGCTGCGCTCCCCGGCATGAACACTGATCAGCCGATCGCCTGGATCAACGAGTACGGCGCCGGCCGGTCGTTCACCATCACGATCGGCCACGACATCGACACGTTCCGCCGCATCGAGTTCATCCGCATGTTCCCGCGCGGCGTCGAATGGGCGGCGACCGGTGAGGTCACCCTCGACGGTCCCGACCGTCGGGGCGAGCGCCGCTTCCTGCCGTGGCCGTACTACAACAAGGAGGGGTGAGCATGACAGCTTCACAGCTGCGCGTCGGGATCTTCGGGACAGGCGGCATCGCCGAGCGGGCCATGGTGGAGCCCTCGACTCTCGTCGAGAGCGTCCAGGTCATCGCGGTGGGATCGCGCGACCCCGAGCGCGCCCGCGCCTTCGCGGACCGGTTCGGCATCGAGGCCGCCGGGGACTACGCGAGCGTCATGACGAACCCCGACGTCGACCTGGTCTATGTGGCCCTGCCGCCCACCGTCCACGCGCGGTGGGCGGTCGCGGCGCTGGATGCCGGCAAGCACGTCCTCTGCGAGAAGCCGCTCTCGGCCAACGGCAAGGACGCGCGCGCGATCGCCGACGCCGCCCGCGCGAACCGCCGGTCGGCGTTCGTCGGCTTCCACTATCGGCTCCACTCGTTCACTCAGCGTCTGCTGGAGGTCATCCGGTCGGGCGTGCTGGGTGCCATCGAGGACGTCGAGATCGACTTCAGCATCCCTCACTTCGTCGTAGGGCCCGGCAATATCCGGCTGAACGGAGATCTCGGCGGCGGAGCGGTGATGGACGTCGGCTGCTATGCCATCGACCTTCTGCGCGCCGCGTTCGGTGAGGCGACCGTGCTGTCGTCGTCTGCCGAGCTGTACGACGACGACCCCCGCGTCGATCTGCAGACCGACTTCGTGCTGTCGTTCGACGACGGCATCACCGCGCGGGTGCGCGCGTCGTTCCTGGGTGACGACGAGGGACGGATGTCGCTGCACATCGTCGGATCCTCGGCGACGCTGCACGCGACCAGCGTGATCGTCCCGCAATGGGGCGCCACGCTGCGCGTCACCGCGGGGGAGGACGTGCTCATCGATGAGAAGGCCGTCGATGGTGAATCGAGCTACGTGGCGCAGCTGCAGCACCTCGTGGAGGTCCTCGGCTCCGGGGCCGCCACGCCGCTGCGCGCCCAGGACGCCGTAGCCACGATGGAACTCGTCGACGACGTCTATCGCGCTGCGGGACTTCAGCCCCGCTGAACACACGACGATGGCTGCCGATCCGCGGATCGGGAGCCATCGTCGTGCTCGTGCAGCGGCGTCAGCGCGCGTGATCGAGCTTGCCGGGCCGCAGTGTGCCCGGGGATGTCGTCTTTCTCCTCCGGTCGAGACAGGTCTCGAGTCGCTGCCCCGCGGGCCGCGTGCCTGTCGCACGAACGACCGCATCTCACGCTCTGACGGATGCTCCCGTCAGCGCGCGGCGCGACAGCGCCAGGTGGGCTCGGGTCATCGTGGCGGCATCCGCGTCCAGCCACTCGTGGCCGCCCCACTCGCTCGTCAGTGTGCCGGCGAAGCCGGTGCGCCGCAGGGCTGCTCCGATGTCGCCGATCGGGCGCGACACCCGCCCTTCGGCGTCGTCGAGGTCCCAGAACTTCAGGTGCACGCCGGCGGTGAGGGGCAGCAGCGGTTCGAGGTCGGCCACCTCCGAGCGACCGAAGCGCACGAGCAGGTTCATGAAGAGCGTGTGGACCGACGGGGGCACTCGTCCCTCGCGGAGCGTCGCGATCACTGCTTCGTGGGTCTCGGGCGCCCGCCATGCGGTGTCGAGACGGTGAAGCAGAGAGTCGTCGACACCACCCCGGCGCAGCTCTTCGAGGTACGACGGCGGCAGCGACGGCATGAGCATGCTGATGTCGATCAGCACCCGGATGCGGGGATCGTCGAGCTCCTGGAGCAGCTCGAGGTTGGCCGCGTTCGCGGGCACGTCGAGGCTCTGCTGCCCCTGGATCTCTTCGTAGAGCACGACGCCGAGGTCGTGGAGCACCGGCTGCGCCAGGCGCAGCAGCTCGGACCCCGTCTGCCCGAAAGGGACGCGCACGCCCCGGGCGCCGAGACGCGCGGCCGCACGCAGCTGCGGCACGAGGAACGCGAGCCGCTCCTCGTCCGTGCGACGGCGCGAGGGCGACGCCCAGTCGTCGAGGCTCGCGCCGACGATCGTCACGGCGCCGCCGGCAGCTGTCAGGCGCTCGCGGAACACGTCGACCTCCGCGTCGGAGGGATCCGGGAACGAGCGCCACACCTGCCCGGCCTCGATCTCGATGGTCGCGGCGACACCCTCGCCGACCACGCCGATCGCGATGTCGGACGCGGAGCGCTCTGCGCGGATGACCTCCGGCGTCCAGTTGAACGCGCTGGCTGAGACGGTCCACTCGCCCGGCAGGTCGCCGCCCGCCGGCACCGCCTGCTCGGCCGGGGTCGCCCTGTCTGCGACCGGGCGGCGAGCGACGGATGCCTCGTCCCGGAGGCCGAGCGCACGATCGGCGCGCAGCGGCAGCGCGAGCGGCCCGGACGGGCCCGCCTGCAGATACGGCACCACGAGCACGAACGACACCGAGACATCGTGCGCGCCGGGCGGCAGCATCCCGACGCCCCGCAGTTCGAGGCGGTCCTGGATGAACCACCATCCCGGCTCGGTGGAGAGGGCGCCCGGTGCGACGTCGCGCCCGTCGAGCCGGGCGGTGACCGAGACGGGGGAGCCGTCGATAGAGACCGCGAGATCGGTGACGGCCGCCAGCGGCATGGACCGGATCCACGGCAGGCTTACGTGCAGCGCGAAGCCGGATTCCGTCGAGACGAGCGCATCGTCCTGCAGCAGCGGCAACGCCATCGTGTTCACTCCCTTGTGCCGGCCGATCGGATCGGCTTCAGACAGGAAGCTACACGCTTTTGTCGTTTTTCGTAAGAAGTTTCCGGGTCTCTGTCACAGAGCTCAGGCGACGGCCTCGAGTGCCCCGCGGATGGCGACGACCGACGGCCTCCCGTCGCTGAACCACCGCGGGAAGGTGACCTCGAAGAGCTGCTCGCGCACCATCTCGACACCGCCGCGCAGCGGCTCGCGCCGGTCGTTGACGGACTGCGCGATCGTCAGATCGCGCGTGGCGAGGGGGAGTGAAAGCTCGTAGACGCGCTGGCGCACCTCGGCCAGCAGCAGCTCGCCGGCGCCGGCCATGGCGCCGCCGATCACGATGACCGACGGGTTGAACATGTTGACGAGCGCGGCGATCGACTCGCCGACGACGCGGGCCGAGCGCTGCACGAGCCGGATCGCGAGGGCGTCGCCGTTCTCGGCCGCGATCGAGATCAGCTCGGGCGTGAGCTCCTCGCCGTCGGCGACGGCGGTGGCGAGCACGCCCGTGGCGCCGGCCTCGATCTCGGCGAGGGCGTCGCGGATCATCGCCCATCCGCCGGCGACGGCTTCGAGGCACCCGATCTTGCCGCAGCGGCAGAGGGCATCCGAATCGCGCACCCGCACGTGGCCGATGTCGCCGGCGGCGCCGTTGACGCCGCGATGGATGCGGCCGTGCGAGAGGAGGCCGGCGCCGATGCCGGAGCCGATCTTGCAGTAGATCAGGTCGAGGCGGTCGTCGTCGCGGCGGGCCCGCTCTCCGAATGTGAGGAGGTTCACGTCGTTGTCGACCCAGACGGGAGCGTCGTAGCGCTGCTCGAAGCGGCGGCGCACGTCGAAGCCGTTCCAGCCGGGCATGATCGGCGGTGCGACAGGACGACCGCTGTCGAAGTCCACCGGGCCGGGCACTCCGACGCCGATGCCCCAGACCGGCACGTCCGGGGTGCGCGCGAGCACCTCGTCGATCATGCTCAGGGCCTTGTCGAGGGTCTCCGCGGGACCGCGGGCGATGTCCCACGGCGAATGCTCCTGATCGATGACGTCGCCGTCGAGGAGTGCGACGCCGACGTGGATGTGGAGCGCGCCGAGTGCGCAGACGACGATGCGCCCGGCGTCGCCGCGGAAGCGGAGGGTGCGCGGTGCGCGGCCCCCCGACGAGGGGCCGAACTCGCCGTCGGCGAGGTAGCCCATCTCGATCGCGTGGTCGACGCGCTGCGTCACGACGCCACGGCCGAGACCGGTCACGCGGCCGATCTCGGGACGGGTGGCGGCCTCACCGGTGCGAACCATGTTGACGATGCGGAGAAGGCTCGTCATCTCGTCGGTCTGTGCGCCGAACCGCAGCGTGGACTCTCTGGCCATGGTCGATTCTTACATAACACTGCACGCTAGACGCGGAAATCGAGACACCTATAGTCAAACGGCTTCACACTTAGGTACGCTTCCAGCCGAAGTAAGGAGGCGACCATGGCGCGTGGTGTGGGCATCATCGGTGCGGGGCCTGGAGTGGCGGCGCTGCATCTTCCGACGCTCGCGCGCGTGGGCGACGCCTTCCGCGTCGTGCACGTCGCCGACGGGGGAAGTGGCCGCTCGGCCGCACTCGCGGCGCGGGTGGGTGCGCGGTCGTCGACGGGTGTCGACGCCATCATGGCGGATCCGGAGGCCGAGGTCGTGGCGATCTGCAGCCCGCCCGCCCAGCATGCGGCGCAGATCATCGCGGCCGTCGCCGCCGGCAAGCGCGCGGTGTTCTGCGAGAAGCCCCTCGGCACGACGGTCGCCGAGGCGGAGGAGGCCGTCGAGGCGTGCCGCCGCGCCGGGGTGCCGCTGATCGTCGGCACGAACCACTACTTCGATCCGGCGTGGGGCCGGGCCAAGCATCACCTCACCGTGTCGGGCGGGCCGGTCGTCTCGATCTCGGTCACGCTCGCGCTGGCGCCCAACGCGCGGTATCACGAGCTCGTCACCGAGCTGCCCGCATCGGCGGCCGCCGGCCGGGGCGCTCCCGACCTGACGCGCGCCGCGGTTGCCGCGGGCGTCGTGCGCCAGCTCCTCACCGGGCTCGCGATCCACGATCTGCCGCTCGTGCGTGATCTGGTCCCGCGCTTCGAGCGCGTCGTCTTCGCGCGGGCGCTGCCCCCGCTCGGGTACGCGGTCGGCTTCGTCGCCGGCGGGGTTCCGGTCCAGCTCACGACGGTGATGCTCCCGGAGGGCGCCGACACGCTCTGGCGCATCGCCGTCGCGACGGCCTCCGACCGGCTCGACGTCAGCTTCCCGCCCCCGTTCGTGCACGCGGGCGGAGCGCGGGTGCGCGTGCGCGCCGCGGACGGCCGCGACACGATCTACGCGCACGATCCCGGCGACGGATACGTCGCGGAGTGGCGCGCCCTCGCGGAGCTGCTCGACGCCGGTCTGCCCGTGGAGTACGACGAACTGCTCGACGACGCCCGCTACGCCCTGCGGCTGGCCGACGCCGCGGCAGAGCTGATCGGAGCCGCAGCATGACGACGCCCGTTCGCACCGACCTCGACGCCTACCGCATCGCGGTGGCCGAGCTGCCCGAGAGCGCGTTGGCAAGCCGCGACACGAAGGGTGCCGTCGCCGTCGTGCGCGGGGGCGACGGGTGGTGGGTGGTGGCCTCTGATGCGATCGCCGCCGGCGCGGCGGCCGTCGTCGTCGCGCAACCCGCCGTCGCCCCGATCGAGGCGCTCGAGGCTCTGGGCTCGCTCGCCGGTGCGACGCCCGTGGTCGTGGAGCGCCCGCTGCTGCGCGCCGACCTGGTCGCCGGAGTGGGCGCTTCGATCGAGGAGCTCCCGGCTCCCGGCGCGCTCGTCGTCGAGTGTCATGCGCCCGCGCGCACCCTCGGTCCGGCGTTGCGCGACGCGATCGGGTGGGCGCGGGTCCTCGCGCGCGCTTCGCTCGCCCCTCTGACGACCGAGTCGTGCGGCGGCCGCGTGCTCGCGCTCCTCGGGTCCACAGAGGGCGCTTCCGTGTCGATCGTCGCCGCCGCGCAGCCGGGCGCGCCGATTCCCGGCCGCATGCGGATCACCACGATGGCCCCGACGCGTGTGGAGATCGACGCCGATCTCGAGACCGTCGCCTGCGTCACGGATGCCGCGGGTCGCGGCATCCTTCCCGCGCTCTTCGAGAGCCCCGAGCGCGTCGCGCTGCGCCGCGCGATCGCGGCGGTCCGCGCGGGCGAGCCGCCGTCCGATCTCGCGGATCTGCGCCATGACACAGCGCTCGCGGCCGCGCTCCTCCCCGCGCCGACGGCATAAACGTCGGTGATCTGAGGGATAGCCGATATGGGATTCCTCGATATGCCCGAGTTCGGCGAAAGTGGTTGACGGGATCACCCCGATGACTCACCGAAAGGGATCGAAGATGATCAAGCTTCTGTCGCATCTGTCGTATGTGGCCATCACGTCGCCGGATGTCGAAGCATCCGTCGACTTCTACGTGAAGCAGGTCGGCCTCACGGTCGTCGACCGCGTCGACGGCGCCGTCTACCTCCGCTGCTGGGGCGACTACTACGCGTACTCGGTCGTGGTCGTGCCGGGTGACGAGCCGGGTCTCGTGACCGCGGCGTGGCGCACGTCGAGCCCCGAGGCGCTGGAGGAGGCCGCGAAGCGCGTCGAGGCCGCCGGCATCCAGGGCGAGTGGATCGACGTCCACAAGATCGGCCGTGCCTATCAGTTCACCGGCCCGTGGGGCCACACGCTGACCCTGCACTGGGACGTCACGCGCCACCACGACACCGAGGGCGACGCCGCGTCGATCTACCCCGACCGCCCCTCGCGTCGCAGCAAGGTCGCGGGCGCCCCGCGCCAGCTCGACCACGTCACGATCGCGACCAGCGACGTCGACGCCTTCGTCCAGTGGTACGTCGACGTGCTCGGCTTCCGCTTCATGGCCCGTACGCAGCTCGACGAAGCGCCGATCTCGGTGTTCTCGGTGCTCACGACGAACGAGAAGTCGCACGACCTGGGCGTCGTCCTCGACGGCTCGACCCGCGCCGGCCGCGTGAACCACTACGCCTTCTGGGTCGACACCCGCGAGGAGCTGCTCATCGCCGCCGACGTGCTCGGCGAGAACGGCTACCCGATCGAGTACGGCCCGTCGATCCACGGCATCGGCGAGCAGAACTTCCTCTACTACCGCGAGCCCTCGAGCCTGCGCATCGAGCTCAACACCGGCGGCTACCGCAACTACGTGCCCGACTGGGAGGCCAACACGTGGAAGCCGTCGCAGGGGTCGAACAACTTCTACCGCAACAGCGCCATGCCGATGTCGATGACGGAGTCGTTCCCGCCCGCCGACGGTCCGTCGGCGACGGAGGAGGGCGTTCCGGATGAGATCAAGGACGCCCTGCTGAACCCGTACGCCAAGCACGGCCAGGGCTGACAGGCTCGAGGGTGGGGATGCGAGAGGCGTTCCCACCCTCGCACCACGTTCCGAACCACGGATCTGGAGAGAACATGACGACGTCGTCACACGGACTGACCGCCCCCTTCGCCCTCGCGCGCTTCCGCGACGGCGATTCCGTGCGTCTCGGGCTCGTCGCCGGCGACCGCATCCGCGCGGTCTCCGACGACGATCTCGGCGCGGCCGGACTCAACGCCTTCCTGGCGCATCCGGATTGGGACCGCCTCCGCGCGCTCGCCGCAGATGAAGGGGGGTGGATGCCGCTGGCCGACGTCGTGCTCACCGCCCCGGTCGAGCCGCGCCAAGTGGTGCAGGCGGGCGCGAACTATCGCGAGCACGTCATCGAGCTGGTCGTGGCGGGCCTCACGCAGGACCCGTCCCGCTCGCCCGAGGAGGCCCGCGAGTTCGCGGCCAAGATGATGGACGGCCGCCGTGCGAACGGCGAGCCGTACTTCTTCCTCGGGCTGCCCACCGTCGTCGTCGGCGACGACGTGCCCCTCGTGCTGCCCGGCTACAGCGAGGTGCACGACTGGGAGCTGGAGCTCGCCGTCGTGATCGGCACCGAGGCGTTCCGCGTCTCCCGCGAGGACGCACTGAATCACGTCGCGGGCTACACGATCGTCAACGACGTCACGACGCGCGACCTCGTCTTCCGCAAGGACATGAAGGAGATCGGCACCGACTGGTTCCGTTCCAAGAACGCCCCCGGCTTCCTTCCGACCGGTCCCTTCCTGGTGCCGGCGCCCTTCGTGGCGGGGGAGGACCTCACGGTGCGACTCGATCTCAACGGCGACACGATGCAGAACGGATCGACGAGCGACCTCCTCTTCGACATCCCGGCGCTCATCTCCGCCGCGTCGCAGACGACGGCGCTGCTGCCCGGCGATCTGCTGCTCACCGGAAGCCCTCCCGGGAACGGCCAGCACTGGAAGAGGTTCCTGCGTGACGGCGACGTCATGACGGGATCCATCTCGGGCCTCGGCACGCAGGTGGTCCGCTGCCTCGCGGAAGGACCGGCGGTATGAGCGCGCCGAGCGAGAACCCCGCCGACCTCGACCGCAACGACCCCGAGGCCGAGATCGCCGCGCGCGCCGAGGCGTTCCGCAACTGGGGCCGCTGGGGTGAGGACGACGTGCTCGGCACGCTCAACTTCATCGATGCCGCCAAGCGGGTCGAGGCCGCCGCCCTCGTGCAGGACGGCGAGGTGATCTCGCTCGCGCAGGCGTTCGACACGAACGGCCCGCAGAAGGGGTGGCGCCGGCGCACCAATCCGGTGCACACGATGACCGACACCGGCACCGACGCCGAGCGCGGCAACCAGGGCTTCCCGCACGGCATCGGCGGCGCCGACGACGTGATCGCGATGCCGCTGCAGTGCTCCACCCAGTGGGACGGGCTCGGCCACATCTTCGACCACGGCAACGCCTGGAACGGCCGGCGTGCGGGCGACGTCGTCACGAGCGACGGCGACCTCGTCACGGGGATCGAGCACGCGGCATCCGTCATCGTCTCGCGGGGGGTGCTGATCGACGTGGGCCGCCATCTCGCGCCCGACACCGGCGAACTCGCCGACGGCTACGCGATCACCGTCGCCGACATCGAGGCGACCATCGCCGCGCAGGGCGCGTCGAGCCGCGTCGGCCGCGGCGACATCGTGCTGGTGCGCACCGGCCAGTACGCCCGCACGCGGCGCGACGGCTGGGGCGACTACGCCGGCGGACCCGCGCCCGGTCTGTCGCTCACCACGGCAGGGTGGCTGCACCGCACCGAGATCGCCGCGATCGCCACCGACACGTGGGGCTTCGAGGTGCGGCCCAACGAGTTCGACGCCCCGGCGTTCCAGCCGCTGCACCAGGTCGTGATCCCGAACATGGGACTCACGATCGGCGAGATGTGGAATCTCGACGCCCTCGCCGACGCGTGCGCCGCGCGCGGGCGCTGGGACTTCCTGCTGTCGGCGGCGCCGCTGCCGATCACGGGGGCGGTCGGCTCGCCGATCAACCCCGTCGCGATTCTGTAATCCCCCCGAAGACAAGAACAGAGAGGTTCTGACATGACCGCAGTGAACAAGGTCGCGATCGCCGGAAGCGGCGTCAGCGGACTCGCCGCCGCCATCCAGCTCGCCAAGGCCGGCGTCGAGGTCGACGTCTTCGAGGCGAAGCCCGAGCTCAGTGCGCTCGGGTCCGGCATCTCGCTGCAGGGCAATGCCCTGCGCGTGTTCGACGCGCTCGGCGCGTGGGACGACATCCGCGCCGCCGGCTACCCCTTCGAGGGACTCAACCTGCGCGCTCCCGGGCCGGGTGCGCCGATCGTCGCCGAGCTTCCCGACGTCAAGACCGGCGGACCCGACTACCCGGCGGCGATGGGGATGCCGCGGCCTGCACTCGCCCGCATCCTCCTCGACCACGCGCAGAAGGCGGGCGCGAACGTCCGCTTCGGAACCAAGGTCACGGGCCTCGAGCAGAGCGGCGACGGGGTCGAGGTCTTCGTCGACGGCGCCTCCGCCGGCTCGTACGACCTGCTGATCGGCGCCGACGGCCTGAACTCCGCCGTCCGCGGGCTCATCGGCATCGAGACCAAGCCCGAGCCGACCGGCATGGGCATCTGGCGCTCGTTCGTCTCGCGGCCCGCCGAGGTCGTCCGCAGCGAGCTGTACTACGGAGGCCCGGTCTACATCGCCGGCTACACCCCGACGGGCGACGACACGATGTACGCGTTCCTCGTCGAGAAGGCGCAGGACCGCTTCGACGTCTCCGACGAGGACGCCACCCGCGTCATGCTCGAGGAGTCCCGCGCCTACGACGGCCCCTGGAACTCGATCCGCGCCGACCTCGAGGGCGGTGCGCACGCGAACTACACGTGGTTCACGAAGCACATCGTCGAGGGGGCGTGGAACCGCGGCCGCGTCGTCCTCATCGGGGACGCCGCGCACTCTTGCCCTCCGACGATCGCGCAGGGCGCGGCGCAGGGCCTCGAGGACGCGCTGGTGCTCACCGAGCTGCTGGCCGGCCGCGATGCGGTCGACGCGGCGCTGTGGGACGAGTTCCACGCGCGTCGGCTGCCGCGGGCCACGGCCGTGGTGGAGGCATCCGTCCAGCTCGGCCAGTGGCAGCTGGACGGCGTCCGGGACGCGGACGTCGCGGGCCTCATGTTCGGCATCGCGCACCAGATGGCGGTTCCCGCATGACTGAGCTCATTTCGGTCAGCGGCGACCAGATGCCGGTTGTCGACGTCCACGCACACCTGCTGCTGCCGGCGCTGCACGCCGAGGTCGAGCGCCGCGCGCCTGAGGAAGTGGCCGCGGCCGCCGACCTCGAGCGCCGGCGCAACGGCGTCGAGAGCCTGCAGGCGTCGGGCGCCATGATCGGCGCCCGCATACCGAAGCTCACCGACGTGCACGCCCGGCTCGCCGCGATGGATGAGCAGGGGGTCGACCGGCAGTGGGTCAGCGTGTCGCCGAACCACTTCTACCCGTGGGCGAACGAGGGGTTGTCGGGCTGGATCGCGGGGGAGACGAACCGGCTCATCGCCGAGCACGTCGCCCAGGCGCCCGACCGCCTCGTCGGCCTCGGCGTCGTGCCCTTGCAGCACCCGGCGCACCTCGTCGAGTACCTCGACGACGCCGTGCTCGGCCGCGGTCTCGCGGGCGTCGAGATCTCGTCGTTCGCCGGTGATGTCGAGCTCTCGGACGAACGTCTCGAGCCGTTCTGGGCGCGCGCCGCCGAGCTCGGCTGCGTGATCTTCCTGCACCCGTTCGGCTGCAGCCTCGACGAGCGCCTCGACCGGTTCTACCTCTCCAACACGGTCGGGCAGCCGACCGAGAACGCCGTTGCTCTCTCGCACCTCATCTTCGCCGGAGTGCTCGACCGGCATCCGGGGCTCAAGATCGTCGTCGCGCACGGCGGGGGCTACCTGCCGTTCGCCATCGGGCGCTCTGACCGCGCGTGGCGCGTGCGCCCCGAGGCGCAGCGCTGCGCGCACGAACCGTCGAGCTACCTGAAGAAGCTGTGGTTCGACACCGTCGTCCACGACCCCATCGCCGTGCGCCACCTCGTCGAGGTCGCCGGGGGCTCGCGCGTCGTGCTCGGCAGCGACTTCCCGTTCGACATGGGGCTCGACGACCCGGTCGCCTTCGTGCGCTCGGCCGATCTTCCGGCCGAGATCACCGACCGCATCCTCGCCGGCAATGCCGCGGAGCTGCTGCGCACGAAGGTCTCCGCATGAGGATCGCCCGCTGGACCGACGGCGCCGGCATCGGCGAGGGGTTCGTCGTCGGCGATCGCGTCGTCCCGTTCCCCGACGGCCAGACGGTCGCCGACATCCTCGCCGGGGGAGTGGATGCTGCGCACGCAGCGTTCGGCCGGGTGAAGGGTGAGCCCGGCACAGCGCTCGCCGACGTGCGCCTGCTGGCGCCGGTGGTCCCGGCCTCCGTCCGTGATTTCGTCGCCTTCGAGGAGCACGTCGAGGGCGTGAGCGCGTCGGTCGACGGCAAGAGCGAGGTCGTGCCCGAGTGGTACCAGGCGCCGACGTTCTACTTCACGAACCCGCACACGATCCTCGGCCCGGACGAGCCCGTCGCCCCTCCGGTCACCGAACGGCTCGACTTCGAGCTGGAGGTCGCCGTCGTCGTCGGCAACGCGCCCGGGGTCGGCGAGGCGAACCTGACGGCGGGGGAGGCGGCCTCCCGCATCTTCGGGTACACGATCATGAACGACTGGTCGGCCCGCGACATCCAATCCCGCGAGATGAAGGTGCGACTGGGGCCGGCGAAGGGCAAGGACTTCGGCACCAGCCTCGGCCCGTGGATCGTGACGGCCGACGAGCTGGAGCAGTACGTCGACGCCGACGGCTTCCTCGTGATCCGCGCCGAGGTGCGCATCAACGGCGAGCTCGTCGGCGAGGACCTCGTGTCGAACATGGGCTGGCCGTTCCCCGAGCTCGTCGCGTACGCGTCGCGCAACTCCCGGGTCGTGCCGGGGGACGTGCTCGGCAGCGGCACGGTCGGAAACGGCGGATGCCTCGGCGAGCTGTGGGGCCGGGGCTCGACGATCCCGTCCCTGCGCGAGGGCGACGAGGTGCGCATGACCGTCGAGGGCATCGGCGAGCTCGTCGGGACCGTGGGTGCGGCAGTGGCGGCGCCGGCGTTGCCCGCTGCGCGCCCCCGCCCCCGCGCGAGGCGGCGCTCCTGATTCTTTAGTTGTTTTACGACTAAAGAATGGCTAGAATCGACAGTGACGTCGGGGCCCACGGAGGCCCGTTCCCTGCGGCGAAGCCGCCCAGGGGCACACCCCGTCGCGTCGATCGCCCGGTCGTACGGGCCAGAACGCGTATGAGCATGTCACCGTGGAGGCTTCGCCTCCTGATCGTCTCCCTCCTGACGGTCGCGATCCTCGGAGCCCTCGACCACACGATCGTGTCGACGTCCCTCGCGACCGTCGCAGGAGAACTCGGAGCCCTCGCCCAGATGGGGTGGGTCGTCGTGGGCTACACGCTGGCGAGCACCGTGCTGCTGCCGGTCCTCGGAAAGCTGGGCGATGCGGTGGGGCCGCGCGCCGTGTTCCTGGTGTCGCTGGTGCTGTTCCTCGTCGCGTCGCTCGCGTGCGGCTTCGCGCAGGACATGCCACAGCTCATCGGCGCGCGCGTCGTGCAGGGCATGAGCTCGGCGGGGCTGCACCTGATGTCGCAGACCATCGTCGCCCGCGTGACCACCCCGCGCGAGCGGCCGCGGTATCTCGCGCTGATCGGCGCCGCCTTCCCCGTCGCGATCCTCATCGGGCCCGTGCTCGGCGGCCTCATCACGGACTACTGGGGCTGGCAGTGGGTGTTCTGGATCAACATCCCGTTCGGCGTCGCCGCGCTCCTGCTCGCCCTCGTCGCCGTGCCCCATCTGCCAGGCTTCGGCCGGCGTCGGTTCGATGTCGGCGGCTCGGTCTCGTTCGCGATCGCGATGGTCGCTCTGGTGCTCGCCGTGACGTGGGTCGGCGATCCCGTGCTGGCGGCAGCATCCGTCGTCGCCTTCGTCGTGGCGGGCATGGCGTTCGCCGCGTTCTTCCTCATCGAGCTGCGGGCGCCCGAACCCCTGGTTCCGCTGCGACTCTTCGCCGACCGCACCATCGCGGTGGGCACGGTGCTGTCGGCCATCATCGGCATCGGGCTGTTCTCGATCACCGCGTATCTGCCGACGTATTTCCAGATGGCCTACCGCACGAGCGCGACGGTGTCGGGTCTCGTGCCGATCGCGACCGTGTTCGGGATGCTGGTGAGCAATCTCGCGACCGGGTGGCTCGTCAGCCGCACCGGCCACTACCGCGTCTACTGCATCGTGGGCACCGCGCTGAGCGCCGCCGGGCTGTTCGTCATGTCGGTCCTCCCGGTGGGCTTGCCGCTATGGGTGCCGATGATCGTCATGGCCGTCGTCGGCGTCGGCACCGGCGCCTTCATGAGTCTCGTCATCGCGGTCGTGCAGAGCGCCGCGCCGCGTCGCGACACCGGCAGCATGACGGCCACCGTGAACCTCGTGCGCCAGGTCGGCTCGACCGTCGCGACCGCGATCATCGGCGGAGTCATCGGCTTCGGCGTCGCGGCGCTGCTCCCATCGTCGCTCGATGCGGCGACGCTGACACCGCAGTTCGTGCACGACGCGTCCGCCGCGGTGCAGAGCCAGGTCGCCGGGATCTACAGCGGCATCTTCACTCCCGTGTTCGCGGCTCTCGCCGTCACCTACGCCGTCGGCGTCGTCGCCGCGGTGCTCCTTCCCGCCGGTCGCCTCTCGGACGAGTCCGAGCCCGCACCGGCACCCAGTTCCGAACCCCTCACCGCGTGACCAGAAGAGGTACCCCATGTCTTCCACCCCCACCGTCGCTGTCGTCGGCTCCGGCCCGATCGGCTCCGCGTACGCCCGCGTCATCCTCGAGGCGAGCCCTGACGCCCGCGTCGTGATGTTCGAGGCCGGCCCGCAGCTCACCGCCGTTCCCGGTGAAAGCGTGCGCAACATCGCCGACCCCGATGAGAAGGCCCGCGCTCGCGAGATGTCGCAGGGGCCGCAGTCTGGCGCCTTCCGCGAGAGTCTGGGCATCCCCGCCGGTGTCGTCGTCGAGGGGATGTTCACGGCCCGGCAGGGGACGCACCTGCTCGACTTCGGCGGGCCGGGATCCGCGCACGCCGCCACCTTCCCCGCGGCGGCGGCCGCGACGAACGTCGGCGGCCAGGGCGCGCACTGGACCTGCGCGATACCGCGTCCGGCCTTCAGTGAGAAGGTCGACTTCATCGGCGACGCCGAGTGGGAGGACCTGATCTCGACGGCCGAGGGACTGCTGCACGCGCAGCAGGCGGCGTTCGCCGATTCGGCCATCGGAACGGCGATCCGCTCGCTCCTGAACGACGAGTTCGGCGCCGAGCTGCCCGCCGGCTACGGCGTGGGCACGCTCCCGGTCGCCGGAGACCCGCAGCCCGACGGTTCCATGGTGTGGGCCGGTGCGAACACGGTGCTGGGACCCCTCATCGAGGCCGGCACCCCCGAGTCGGCGCGGTTCGAGCTGCGCGACCTCACGCTGGTGCGGCGCATCGAGACCGAGGACGGCGTGGCTACCGGCGTCACGATCGAGGATCTCCGCACGAAGGAGGTCTCGTTCTTCCCGGCCGATGTCGTCGTCGTGGCCGCCGACGCGTTCCGCTCTCCGCAGCTGCTCTGGGCCAGCGGCATCCGTCCCCGCGCCCTCGGGCGCTACCTCACCGAGCACCACGTCGTCATCACGACGGTGGCCCTCGACGAGGAGCGCATGAGCGCGCGCATCACGGACGAGGAGTTCACGGCCGAGCTCGCCCGACGCGCCCAGAACGCGGCCGACCCGGTCGCGGCCGTCAACCGGATCCCGTTCTCGGAGCCGGGGCACCCCTTCTCGCTCCAGGTCATGTACGCCGAGAACCCGCCCTTCCAGCTCGACCCCTCGCACCCCGCCGCGGGCAACCGCTGGGGCTACGTGAACATGGGTTACGGCGTGCGCAAGCACCCGCGCGTCGAGGACGGCGTCACCTTCGACGACAGCGAGCTCGACTACCGCGGCTTCCCCAACATGACGATCGAGTACGCGCTGACGGATGCCGAGCAGCCCGAGCTCGACGAGGCCACCGCGCGCGTGCGTCGGGCCGGCGCCGCCCTCGGCGCCTTCGTCGCCGAGCCGCGGCTGCTGCCCAACGGCTCGAGCCTGCACTATATGGGCACCCTGCGGATGGGACCGTCCGACGACGGCACGTCGGTCGCGGATCCGTACTCGCGGGTCTGGGGCTACGACAACCTCGTCGTCGGCGGGAACGCCCTGATCCCGACGGCCAACACCATGAACCCGACGCTCATGAGCGTTGCGATCGCCGTCCGCGGTGCCCGCAAGCTCGTCGAGCAGCTGGATGCCGCGCGGGTCGAGCAGGTCGCCCGATGACCGGGGGAGATGCCGCACTTCGCGCAGGCAATCGCGCGGTGGTCGAGGCGTTCTTCACCTCGAACCTCGGCAATCCGGCCGAGCGGATCGCGCTGTGGCACCCGGACGGGGTGAAGGAGCTGCCGTTCGCGCCGTCCGAGCTGCCCAAGACGCGGTGGGAGGGCCGCGACGACATCGTCGCCAACACGCACGCGAACGCCGGCATGTTCGAGAACGTCGTCCACACCGACCTCGTGATCCACGACTGCGTCGACCCCGGGCTGTTCTTCGTGACGAGTCGGATGGTCGACGAGGCGCGGTTCCTCGGTGAGCCCTACCCGCAGTCGTTCGTGCACCTGATCCGCGTGCAGGACGGCGCGGTGATCCTGCAGCAGGAGTTCTTCGACTCGGAGATCCTCGCGGGCGCCGAGCGCGCAGCGCGGGCGAAGGGCCGCACGCCCCTCGGGTCCTGAGGGGACCGCCGCTCAGGACGTCCACGTCGTGTGCTCTCGCCGAGATGACACGATGCGCGCGCGCCGAACGTGTCGGTTCGGCGAGATCGTGTGACGGTGCCGAATCGTCCCGGCAGACCGGTCAGGCGCCCGCGATGCGGTCGGCCATGAACTTGGTGCCCGCCGACGACGTCGCACCGCCGTCGACGGGGATCTCGGCGCCGGTGAGGTAGGACGCCGCGTCCGACAGCAGGAAGGCCACCGCCTCGGCGACCTCGTCCGCCTGCCCGAGCCGGTCGAGCGGCGTCAGGGCGAGCTGCGCCGCGCGCATCGCCTCGGGCGCGTTCGCGGTCATCGGCGTCTCGATGAAGCCGGGATGAACGACGTTGACACGGATGCCGCGCGCCCCGAGCTCCGTCGCCGCGACGTGGGTGAGACCGCGAAGCCCCCACTTCGACGTCGTGTACGCCACGGGGTAGTGCGCGTTGAGCGCGGCCGACGAGCCGATGTTGACGATCGACGAGCCGGTCCCCATCAGCGGCGCGAGCGCCTGGATGCCGAGCATCGGGCCTGTGAGGTTGACCGCGAGCACCCGGTCCCAGTCCGCACGATCGACCGTGCCCAGCCGCGCGCGATGCGTGATGCCGGCGTTGTTCACGAGGCCGCGGAGCGGTTCGCCGTCGAGTGCTTCCGTCAGGTGGGCGGCGAGTGCGGTCCAGTCGCCCTCGTCCGACACATCGAGCCGCCGGTACTCGACGCCCTCCGTGGGTGAGGCCGGGGCGTCCGTCACATCGGTGGTGATGACGCGCGCTCCCGCTTCCGCCAGCACGCGCGCCTCCGCCGCACCCTGGCCGCCTCCCGCCCCGGTCACGACGATCGTGCCTCCCTCGAGGCCCGGATACCTGGTCATGGACGCGACGCTAGACCACCGCCCAGCCGGCGGGAACCGGCATCCGCTGATGCCGCGCATCGGAATCGCCGAACCCGCGCCGGCGCCCGACGGCGGCACCCTCATCTCGGACTGAGGATCACGCCTCCGGGCGATAGCGACCCACCAGCTGCCGGTAGACATCCGCGCTCGGCTTCTCGGTGCGTGCGAAGGTCTCAGGATCCACCTCGTGCAGACCGAGCCTCGGGCCGTAGCCGAAGATCCACTCGAAGTTGTCCATGAGCGTCCAGTGGCAGTACCCGATCACGGGGACGCCGTCGGCGATCGCCTGAGCGAGGCCCTCGAGCGACGGCTCGATGAAGTCGGCACGGATGCTGTCATCCGGCGTGCTCACGCCGTGCTCGCTGACGAGGATCGGGACGCCGGCCACGGCGTAGGCGTACTCGACGGCGCCGCGCAGCGAGTCGGGGTCGACCGTCGTGCCCATGCCGTTGAGCACGGCGCCCTCCGGCGCGGGCAGCAGTCCGTCGGGTCCGTAGACCAGGCGCTCGTAGTTCTGCACGCCGACGAAGTCGTCGTCGGCGGCCAGTCGCAGCCAGTAGTCGTAGACCTCTGCCCGCTTGCGGTCGCGGACCGCTTCGCCGCCGGGCACGGCGACGTCGTCGCACATCGCGAGCGAGAGACCGATCGGCAGGTCGGCGCGGCGCTCCTTGATGGCGGCCTTCGCCGCGGTGTGGGCCGCCGTCATGCCGGCACGCATCCCGGCGAAGTCCTCACGGGTCATGACGTTGCCGGCCCGGTATCTCTCCACACCGGCGGCTTCGGATGCGGCTGCCAGCGTCGCGCGTTCGAGGTCGGCCACGAAGGAGGGAAGGTCCGCCCACGTCAGCATCTCGGGCAGATCCGGCTCGTTGAAGGTCACACCGAGCTCGATGCGGTCGCCGAAGCGGTCCATCACGACGCCGCAGTAGCGGGCGAAGAGCTCCGGCGCCTCGGGGTCCAGCCACGCCCCGCGGCCCGCGAACCAGTGCGGCGACGTGAAGTGGTTGAACGTCACGATCGGCGCGAGGCCGCGGGCGCGGCATCCGTCCACGATCGCCTCGTAGTGATCGAGCGCCTCGGACGAGAACTCGCCTTCAACAGGTTCGACGCGGGCCCATTCGACCGAGAAGCGATAGGCGTTGAGCCCCAGGCCGGCGACGATGTCGAGGTCGGACTCCCACAGCTCCCAGCCGTTGGTCGCCTTGCCCGAGCGTGCCTGGAAGACGGTCGGCGTCACGTTCTCGAGGAACCACGTGTCGCTGGTGACGTTGTCGCCCTCGTTCTGATGGCCGGCGGTGGCGACTCCCCAGAGGAAGTCGGCGGGGAAGGATGCTGCGGGCATGAGTGGTCCTCTCTGAACTCCGTTCATCATGCACGAATTGTTCATTCTGCGAAAGCTATTTTCATTGGGTGCACGGAGGAGAACGACCAGCGTTAGGCCGCGGCTAACGAATCCCAGAGGAATCCGAATGGCCAAACCGCCCGTGGATCGTCACTCTTGACCGAAAGATCGCATCCCGAATCGCGATCACGACACCGAAGTCCGCAGCAGCACACCGATCACAGGAGATCAGGATGTCCCGACTCATCACAGCACGCGGCGCCGCCGTCATTGCGGCCGTCGCCGTATCAGCCCTCGCACTGGCGGGCTGCAGCGGCGCAGGCGATCCCAGCCAGACCGGCGGTGCGGCCGACACGTCGAAGCTCGTCATCGGCCTCGACTCCGACCAGGCCGCGCTCGGGTACGACCCGGTCCGCTACGGCAGCGGCCAGCGTTTCTTTTTCGAGGGGATCTACGACTCGCTGTTCCTGCTCGACGAGGACGGCCAGGTGGTCCCCGATCTCGTGACGTCGTTCGAGTACAACGAGGACAACACGCAGCTCACGCTCGACCTCGACACCAGCGCGACCTTCGACGACGGCACGGCGCTGAGCGCCGAACTCGTGAAGGAGAACCTCGACGCGCGCGGCAACCCGGACCTCTCGGCCTACAACGGCTTCGCGACCGGCGGGCAGAACGAGATCTCGGAGGTCACGGTCGTCGACGACGACACCGTGACGCTCACCTTCGCGTCGGCGCAGCCCGGCTTCGAGGCGAACCTCGTGCTGCCCGCAGGGGCGATCGTCGGGCCGACGGGCGCCGCCGACCGCTCCACGCTCGACACGACGCCGGACGGCTCGGGACCCCTCACCGTCGACGAGGAAGCCACAGTGAAGGGCAACTCCTACCTGCTCGTCAAGAAGGAAGGCAGCGACGCGGCCGCGGACTATCCCTTCGACTCCTACGAGTTCCGCCCCGTCCTCGACCCGCAGGCTCGCGTCAACGCGGTGATCTCGGGCGAGGTCGACCTGGCCTACATCACGGCCGACACGCAGGCTCAGGTCGAGTCCGCGGGTGTCGGGCTCGTCGCCAACGGCGGCACCGTGCAGAACATCGTGGCCTTCGACAAGACGGGTGCTCTCGGAGAACAGTGGGCAGACCCGCGCGTATACCAGGCGCTCTCGATGGCGATCGACCGCGAGGCGTTCGTCGAGGCGATCCACCCGGGCGAACTGCCGACGGCGAACGCGCTGCCCGCCGACAACCCGGGCTACTTGCCCGAGCTCGACGAGGAGTACGCCTACGACCCCGACGCCGCCAAGGAGCTCCTCGCCGAGGCGGGCTACCCTGACGGCTTCGACTTCACCTTCACGATCTCCTCCGCCAGCCAGCGCGACCTCGAGGCGCTGCAGCCCTACTGGGAGGCGATCGGCGTCAACATGACGCTGAAGAACGCCGCGTCGACCGAGGAGATCTTCGCCGTCGTGCAGACCGAGCCGCTCGGCGGGCCGATCCCGCTGACGTGGACCAACCCGCTCGGCAACGTCTTCGGGGTGCTGTTCGGCTTCGCGAACTTCCACGGCGCGGACAACCCCGAGATCAAGGCCGCCGCCGGCGCATACGGTGCGGCGACGGGCGACGAAGCGGCGCAGACCGCGGCCCTGAAGGACCTCAACCGCGCGATCGTCGACTCGGGATGGCTCATCCCGCTGTTCGAGCAGCTGGCGCCGTGGGCGTACAACGCGAAGAAGGTCGCCGAGCCGACGTTCCCGGGCGCCGAGGCCTTCCCGATCCTGGCCTCCATCCAGCCCGCATCCTGATCCGACGGCGGTGCCGGCGACCCGCGTCGTCGGCACCGCCCGTCAGGGAGAGTTCTGATGCTCATCTTCATCCTGAAGCGCGTCGCCTGGGGCATCGCGACACTGCTGATCGCATCGTGGATCGCGTTCATGCTCGTCCACCTCTCGGGCTCGACGCCCGGCGGCGTCGCCCTCGGGCAGTCGGCCACGCCCGAGCAGGTGGCGGCGTACAACGAGTCGATCGGCTGGTACGACCCCTGGATCCAGCAGTACCTCGCCTGGGTCGCGCAGGTGCTGCAGGGCAACCTCGGCACGTCCCTCATCGACGGGCGTCCCATCGGCCCCGACATCGCCAAGCGGCTCCCTGTGACCGCGGCGCTCGCCGTCTTCGGAACCCTTGTGGCCGCCCTCATCGGCATCGTCGTGGGCGTCATCGCGGCGGTGCGCCGCGGAGCGGTCGACAAGGCCATCACGGCGGCCTCCGGCATCCTGCTCTCCGTCCCGGCCTTCTGGGTCGGAGTCCTGCTCGTCTACGTCTTCGCCGTCCAGCTGCGGCTGCTTCCCGCGACCGGTTTCGTGCCGTTCGCGAACGACCCGGCCGCGTGGGCGCGCTCCCTCGTGCTGCCCGTCCTCACGATCGCGATCACGTCGGCCGCCGGCATCGCCCGGCAGACGCGGGCCTCGATGTCGGAGTCGCTCGCGCAGGAGCACATCCGCACCCTCCGCGCCGTCGGAACCCCGACGAACCGCATCATCTACGTCCACGCGCTGCGCGGAGCAAGCCTCCCGATCCTCGCGAGCGTGGCCGTCATGTTCATCGTCCTGTTCAGCGGCTCGGTGGTCATCGAGGTGCTCTTCGCCCTGCCCGGCATCGGTCAGGCCATGCAGAGCGCCGTCGGCTCCGCCGACCTCCCGTTCGTGCAGGCGCTCGTGCTCGTCGCGACCCTCGTGGTCGTGATCGTGAACGTCGCGCTGGAACTCCTCAACCGGACCCTCGACCCGAAGCTGCGTGCCTCATGACCGTCTCGACGACCTCGATCGTCCGCCCCCGCCGCTCGGAGCGGAAGCTGCGCCTGCGCGTGCTGCGCTCGCCGGCCGCCGTCATCTCGATCATCTGGCTCGTCGGGCTCGTTCTCGCGTCGCTCACCTCGCCGCTGTGGCTGCGGTACGGCCCGCTCGAGCAGGACCTCTCCGTCGTGCTCCAGGGCCCCTCGCTCGCACACCTCCTCGGCACGGACGAGCTGGGCCGCGACATCCTCTCGCGTCTGGTGACCGCCGCCGCCCCGACGATCTTCATCGGACTCGTGGTGCCGATCGTCGCGGTACTGGTCACGATCCCCATCACGCTCTGGGCGGCTCGGAGCCGGCGCGGTGAAGGGGCGATGAACCAGGTCAGCGAGATCGTCCTGTCGCTGCCCGGAACCGTCATCATCCTCGCCTTCATCGCGGCGGTCGGCACCAACATGCCGCTCGTCATGGCGGCGTTCGGGCTGCTGCTCTTCGGGGCGATGTACAAGATCTTCTTCGGCCAGGCGAAGTCGCTGCACACGCAGCTCTACGTCGAGGCGGCCGCGATCGACGGCGTGCGGCCGATGCGGGCGAGCATCCGCCACGTGCTGCCGAACATGTCGACGACCGTCATCGTGCAGTTCGTCCTGCTCTTCGGCGTCGGCATCGGGATGCAGGCGGCCCTCGCGTTCATCGGACTCGGGCCCCAGCCGCCCGAGCCCACCTGGGGCGGCATGATCCAGACCGCGTCGCGCTTCATCTTCCAGCAGCCCTGGATGATGGTGCCGACCGGCGGCATCCTCGCGCTCACGCTCATCGCCGCCAACTCCCTCGCGGACGTGCTCGCGGGAGGTACGGCAGTTCCGCCCCCGCTCGTCGCACTCCGTCGCCGCCTGCGACGCGCGCCCGCGACCGAGGTCGCCGCGTCCGCCGTCGCCGACGATCTCCCCGCCGCGGGGCTGGCGGACGATGCCGCCCCCGAATCCCTCGACATGATCGCGGATGCCTCGTACCCGGGGTCGAACGCCGACCCGCTGCGCGATGCGCAAGCGCAGGTCGACGTCATCGCCCTCGGCGGACTGCCCGCCGACGCGGTGTCGAGACCCACCTCGGGGCCGGCGTCGCCGGGCGCCTCGACGAGCCGTGAGCAGCTCGCGAACGACGATCACGGGCTCGTCGTCGAGGACCTCGTGATCGGTGTCGACGGCGGCCCCGCCCTCGTGACCGGCGTCTCGATGCGGGTCCGCCCGGGCACCGTCATGGGGCTCGTCGGCGAATCGGGGTGCGGCAAGAGCGTGACGTCCTACGCGCTGCTGGGTCTGCTCGCGCCGGGACTCTCGGTGCGCTCGGGTCGCATCGGCTGGCGGGGCGCCGATCTCGCGGGAGCCGCCGAGAAGACCCTCCAGAGGGTGCGCGGCCACGAGATCGCCTTCATCTCGCAGGAGCCGACGCGAGCGCTCGATCCCATGTTCACGGTCGGCGCGCAGCTCGCAGCCGCGATCCGGCGCCTGCGCGGCGTCGGACGGGCCGAGGCCAAGCGCATCGCCTCTCAGCTGCTCACCGACGTCGGCATCGTCGATCCGCCGCGCGTGCTGAAGAGCTATCCGCACCAGATCTCGGGCGGCATGGCGCAGCGCGTCGCGATCGCCCTCGCCCTGAGCGGCACGCCGAGTCTGCTCGTCGCCGACGAGCCCACGACGGCGCTCGACGTCACGATCCAGGCCGAGATCCTGGCGCTGCTGCGCGGGCTCATCGCGGAACGCGGGATGTCGATCATCATCGTGACCCACGACCTCGGTGTCGTCGCCGACATCTGCGACGACGTGTCGGTCATGTACGCGGGCGAGATCGTCGAGACCGGCACCGTGCGCGACGTGCTGCTGCGGCCCGAGCACCCGTACACCATGGCGCTGCTCGCGGCCGATCCGCACGCGATCCTCGATCTCGAAGGGACCGCGCGCCTCGCGTCGATCCCCGGTCAGGTGCCGCTGCCGGGGTCGTGGACGACCGGGTGCCGCTTCGCCGAGCGCTGCCGCTTCGCGCGCGACGAGTGCCTCGTGACGGTGCCGCTCGACCCGCGTGCCCAGGGCGAAGGAGGAGTCCGCTGCGTCCGGCGAGATGACGTGCAGGGTCGCCAGGACGAATGGCGGCTGCCCGTGACAACAGGAGCAGGACGATGAGTGCCCCAGACACGGTTTCCGTCGGCGCGCAGGGCACGGATGCGCCGCTGCTCGAGGTGCGCAACCTCGTCGTGCGCTACGGCAAGAAGGGACCGGCCGCGGTCGACGACGTCTCGTTCGCGATCGCCCGCGGTGAGACGCTCGGGCTCGTCGGCGAGTCCGGTTCGGGAAAGACGACGATCGGCCGGGCGATCCTTGGCCTGCAGCCGGTGAGCGACGGGCAGATCCTCTTCGAGGGGCGCGACATCACGCGCGCCAGCGTCGCCGAACGTCGCGCGTTGCAGGGAGACCTTCGCGCGGTGTTCCAGGACCCGTTCTCGTCGCTCAACCCGCGCCGGGTGATCGGCGACGCCCTCACGGAGCCGCTCCGCGTCGCCGGTGTCGCCCGCGAGGAGCGGGAGCGCCGCGCGAATGAGGTCCTCGCGTCGGTGGGGCTTCCGGCCGGCTCGTACGACCGGTACCCGCGCCAGTTCTCCGGCGGGCAGCGGCAGCGGATCGCGATCGCGCGGGCACTCGTGACGGATCCGCGCCTGGTCGTGTGCGACGAGGCGGTGAGCGCGCTCGATCTGTCGACGCAGGCGCAGGTGCTGAACCTCCTCGCCGAGCTGCGTGCCGGCGCCGATCTCGGCTACCTCTTCATCGCCCACGATATGGCGGTCGTCGAGTTCCTCGCCCAGCGGGTCGTCGTGCTCTATCGCGGAAAGGTCATGGAGCAGGGAGCCACGGTCGACGTCATCCGCAGCCCGCAGAGCGAGTACACGCGTGTGCTCATGGCAGCCTCGCCCGTGCCGGATCCCGACGAGCAGGCCCGCCGCCGCGAGGTCTGGCAGAGGCTGCGGGCGCAGGCGAAGGCGGCGGTCGGCTGACCCGGCGGGTCAGTGGAGCGTCGCATCGACGAGCGGCGAGAGCTCCTGCGCCGTCTCGCGGAACGTCCTGACCATCGGGTTCGGCGAATCGCTGAGGCTGCACAGCACGATCGTGGCCGGCTCGATGTCGGAGATCGGCACGAACGCGAGCTCGTCGCGGCGGTACTGGCGTGAAGCGGACTGCCCCGCGATGTTCACCCCCGCCCCGGCTGCGACCAGCTCGAAGAGCCCGTCGACGCTGTCGGCCGTCGGGCCGCGGCGGGGTCGCGTCCCGTCCGGGCGGGGGTCGACGATCCACCAGTTCACGACCTCGGGAACCCCGCGGGCGACCGCCACGAACACCTCGTCGTTGGTCTCCACGATGGTGACCGACTCTCGTCCGGCGAGGGCGTGACCGGCGGGGACGACGAGCACCCGCGGCTCGCGCCACAGCGGCTCCACACGGATCCGAGGCGGCAGCACCATCGGCGACGGCGCGAACACGACATCGACCCGCCCGGCTTCGAGTTCCGAGGCCACGTCGAAGAAGCCGAGCCGCCGCATCTCGATCCGCGCCGTCGGGATCGCCTGCATCGTCGCGGCGATCGCGGCGGTCGTCAGCGCGCCCGCGCCTGCGGCGACGACGCCGACCCGCAGGAGCGGCGTGTGCTGATCGCGGCGCACCGACTGCGCCCAGGCGAGGAGCTGATCGTGGTCGTCCTGCACACGACGGGCGAGAGGCAGCAGGTCGCGCCCGTAGCCGGTGAGCTCGACTTTGCGAGGACTTCGATCGAACAGCTTGACGCCGAGCTGCTGCTCGAGGCGGCTGATCTGCTGGCTCAGCGACGGAGGGGTGATGCTGAGGCGCTCGGCGGCGCGACCGAAGTGCAGCTCCTCGGCGAGCACGCAGAAATACCGGATCACGTGGATGGGCACGTCCATGCTCGGATCTTAGCCTCAGGCTAACGCCGGGTAGGGATGTCGAACTTCCTCAGGGTGCGCAACCTCGTGAGACTTGAGGCATCTGGAACGGTCGATCGGAATGGCCCGATGTTCCCGTCTGCCTAACGGCACCACTGTCTTACATGGAGGTAAGCATGACCACTTTCGCCGCTGACGACCCCGACAAGGTCGCGTTCGCCGGAATCCTGCCCGCGGCCCCGAAGCCTTACGTGATCGGCAACGGGCAGGGTGAGAAGTCACTCGTCTTCGACCAGCTCTTCGAGATCCTGGTCTCGGGAGACGAGACGGACGACCAGTACGGCGCGTGGACGATGAAGGCGCGTCAGGGGGACCGCATCCCCGCCCACACGCACCTCAAGACCCACGAGTTCTTCTACGTCGTCGACGGCGAGATCTCGGTGTGGATGGACGACCAGGCGGACTACCACAGCAAGACCACCCTCACCACGGGCGACTTCGCGTTCGTGCCGGCGAACATCGTCCATGCCTTCAAGATCGAGAACACCACGACGGTGTTCGGCGCCGGCACGGCGGGCTTCGAGCGGTTCTTCCACGCGATCGGCCAGAAGACCGACCTCGATGAGCCTCAGGGCGTGTACGTGCCGGATTTCTCGATCATGCGCGCCGCGGGCGAGAAGTACGCCACGATCTTCATGCCCGAGTTCCAGTTCCGCGACTGACGCACCCGTGTCCTCGCTCTTCGAGGTCGACGTCGCCCAGCCCGAGGGATTCCGGCCGCTGTCGCTCGACCTGCGCACCCCCGAGACCGCAGGCGCGCCCCTCGTCGTTTTCCTGCACGGCGGGGGGTGGCTGCGCGGCAGCCGCAAGGTCTTCACCCCCGGCATCAGCGTCGCCGATTCGTTCGACCGCATCGTCGCCGCGGGCTTCGCGATCGCGTCGGTCGAGTATCGGCTGAGCGGCGAGGCGCGCTTCCCCGCACAGCTGGACGACGTGGATGCCGCGATCACGTGGTTGCAGGACCACGCGGCCGAGTGTGGCGTGGATGCCTCGCGCACGGTGCTGTGGGGAGTCTCGGCGGGCGCGACGCTCGCCGCGCTCACGGGGCTCCGCCGCCGTGACGTGCGCGGCGTCGTGGACTGGTTCGGTCCCGCCGACCTCCTCACGATGGCTGAACACGACATGGGCGATCCGCCCGAGAAGACCCGTGAGGCTCGCTGGATCGGCGGACCCGCCGCAGAGCAACCCGAGATCGCACGCCGTGCGAGTCCCGCCCACCAGGTGCACGCCGGCGCTCCGCCGTTCCACATCGCGCACGGCACCGCCGACGAGCACGTGCCGTTCTCGCAGAGCGAGGTGCTCGCCGAGGCACTCCGAGTCGTCGGAGCCGATGTCGAGTTCCACGCCGTTGCGGGCGGAAAGCACTTCTGGCAGGGGCTCGACGACCCGTCCACGGTGTTCGACGCCGCGATCGACTTCTGCTCGCGCGTCACACATTCACAAGGAGACTGAAGTGACAGACCCCACCCGCGACGAAGGCTTCCCCCTCGCATCACCTGCTGAGCCCTTCGGTGCATGTCGATGATGACCGAGATCCACGACGTCGCGCTCTCCGCTGGCGGCTTCGACTTCCGCGTGCGCGTGTATCCCGCTGTCGAGCCCAACGGCTCGCTGCTGGTCTGGCTGCACGGTGGTGCGTTCATGTTCGGCGACCTCGAGATGCCGGAGGCCGACCAGGTCGGACGGCGGCTGAGCGAGACCGGAACCATCGTGGTGTCGGTCGACTACACGCTTGCGCCGCTCGACGCCCTGGAAGGTCTCGCCCCGCCAGACCCGGACGCAGGCCTGCCCACGCCGGAGCAGCTGCGGGCGGAGGCCGACTCCGCCCGCCCTCGCGCCCGGTTCCCGGTCGCCGGACTGCAGACCGTCGTCGCCTTCGACTGGGCCGTTGCGAACGCCCGCACGTACGGCGCCGACCCCGAGCGGGTGTCGCTGGGCGGTGCAAGCGCCGGTGCCAACCTGTCGGCCGGCGCCGCGATGCGACTGCGTGATCGCGGCACGACGGCCCCCCGCATCCTCGCGCTCGTGTACCCGTCGCTGCACGACGGCATACTGCCTCCGAACGACGAGACGGCCGGGCTCCTGCGGGACGTTCCGCCGCCGCGGCTGTTCACGCCCGAGACCCGCGCCGCGATCAACCGCAACTACCTGCCCGACGGCAGCGACCCCGACGGCTACGCATTCCCGGGCGGCCATGACGTCGCAGGCCTGCCCGAGGTGCTGGTGGTCAACGCCGAGCTCGACAGCCTGCGCCCCTCTGGCGAGGCGTTCGCGGCGGAACTGGCGGCGGCAAGTGTCGATGTCCGCGTGGTGCGCGAGCGGGGTGCGATGCACGGCTACCTCAACGAGATCGGCCACCCGGCCGCCGAGCACACACTGGTGCTCATCGGGAATGCCGTCGCGGCGCGCTGAGCCGGCGTCGTCCCGGACGAGTCACGTGGCGCGCAGGAGCCTCGAGATGTCGTCCGCCGTCGCCCGCAGGCGATCGAGGATCGGTCCACGCAGCGAGGCGAGATCATGACGCTGCGTCGACACCGCGATGTTGATCGCGGCGGCGGGCTTGGAGGCATCCCGTCCGAATACGGGCACCGAGACCGAGCGCAAGCCGGCCGCGACCTCCTGGTCCTGCAGCGAATAGCCCTGTTCGCGGATGACGGCCAGGCGCTCGCGCAGCTCGTCGAGCGACGTCGCGGCGTTGGGTCCGGCATCCGTCCCGAACTCGTGAGCAGCAAGGGCCGCGGTGAGCTCTGCGTCGCTCAGATAGGCCAGCAGGAGCTTGCCCATCGAGGTGTAGGCGGCAGGCAGCGTCGACCCGACCTGGATGTTCGCGGTGACGAGGTCCGAGTTGCGCAGGCGCGCGAGGTACAGCACCTGATCGCCGACGAGCACGCCGAGGTTGACGGTCTCGCCGGACTCCTCGGCGAGGTGGCGCAGCGGCTGCTCGCTGAGCTGGACGAGGCTCGACCCGCGCAGCGCGGCCGAGCCCAGCAGCAGCACGGCGACACCCGGACGGATGGCGCCGTCCGCCAGGCGCTCGAGGTAACCGCCCTCTTCGAGGGTCGCCACCACGCGGAAGGCCGTCGGCATCGGGATGCCGGTGCGCTCGCTGATGTCGCGGAGCTTGAGCGACGTGACGGACTCGTCGAAGAGCCGCAGGACGTCGAGCCCTTTCGCGAGCGCCTCGATGCGATATCGGCTCGGCGACTTCTCGGCGGACTCGCTCGGGATCTCTTCGGCTTTCATCGTGTGAAACCGTATCTCTCGGTTCGGAGGCGTGCAATCTCAGCCGTCGACGCGGAACACGCGCAGCTGCAGGGCGAGGGTGGCGTAGTAGCCGACGAGCGTCGTGAGCTCGAACACGACGGCTGCGCCGAGGGCGACGGATGCCGCGTCCCACAGTTCGTCGTCCAGATCGCCGCCGACCAGCTGGAGGGTGACGGCGGCGACGAGACCTTCGTCGCCCTCGAAGGGCGTGATGTCGCCCGCCCGCAACGCGGCCAGCTCGGCGTCGCCGAGGCCCGCAGCGGCGCCCACCGCCTCGTGGGCTTCTCGCTCGAAGGCGCTGTCCCAATGGGCCGCGACCAGCAGGATCGCGAGCTCGCGCGCGCGATCGGTGAGCGCACCCCGGTAACGGATGGCGGACCCGACGTGCTGGAGCGCGCCGCCCAGGTCGGGCGCGAGCAGAAGGGCGTTGAAGGGGCCGCGCAGCGAACCGTCCGGCCTGGTCAGGGCGAAGTGCTGCGGCCCCTGGGCGCGCGGCCCGCCGGCGATCGCGCCGTACAGGTCGGCCTGTGCGGGGGAGAGCTCCTCGGGGCGGAGCGGGGGAACGCGGGGCGGCATCTGTCTCCTCCATTTGACGAATCGCTGGGATCAGCCTACATTCAATCAACGAAAGTCGCTTTCACCCAATGAACTCGATTGTGAGAGACGTCATGGCAGACACCCTCCAGGCCGCGAAGGCCGCATGGCTCGGACTCGAGGGCGCGCGCGTGCTCGTCGCCGGAGCCGGCGGGATCGGCGGAGCGTGCGCGCTCGCGTACGCCGAGGCCGGGGCATCCGTCGCGGTCGTCGACCGCGATCAGCGCGCGCTGGACGCGATCGGCGCCGACCTCGATGCCACGGGGGCGCGGTACGCGCTCCACCATGCCGACCTCACCGAGCACGGCGCGGGGGAGCGGGTCGTGGCCGACGTCGTCGAAGAGCTGGGCGGCCTCGACGTGCTGCTCCATGCCGTCGGCATCAACGACCGGCGCCCGATCCTCGAGTTCACCGAGGACGAGTGGGACCACATCCTGCGGGTCAACCTGTCGTCCCTCTTCGGGCTGGCGCAGGCAGCCGGCCGGCACATGGTCGCGCAGGGCCACGGCCGCGTGCTCGCGCTGTCGAGCGTCTCCGGACTGCTGGCCCACCACTCCCACGGGCCCTACGCGGCCTCGAAGGGTGGGATCAACCAGCTGCTGCGGGTCATGGCGCGCGAGTGGGCCGCGTCGGGCGTCACAGTGAACGCCCTGGCGCCGGGCTACATCGAGACGCCGCTCACCGCGGGAGAGCTCGCCAAGCCCGGCAAGCGCAAGGATCTCGAGAGCCTCGTCCCTGCCGGCCGTCTCGGCACGCCCGACGAGCTCACCGGCCCCGCGCTCTTCCTGTCCTCACGGCATGCCGGGTTCGTCACCGGCCATGTCATGTACATCGACGGCGGACGCACGCTCGTCTGAGCGCGCTCGACGATTGGAGAACCCGATGACCGACCCCACCCCGCAGATCTTCCCGCGCTTCGCCGGCAAGACCGTGCTCGTCACCGGTGCCGGCACCGGCTTCGGCGCCGAGATCGCCGTCCGCGCCGCACAGGAGGGCGCGAAGGTCGCCGTCCACTACCGCTCGTCGAAGGCGGGCGCCGAGGCGACCCTCCAGCGCATCCGCGAGGCGGGCAGCGACGGCATCCTGGTGCAGGCCGACATCGGCTCGTGGGACCAGATCAAGCGCATGGCCGACGAGGTGTGGGCCGCGTTCGGCACGCTCGACGTGCTCGTCAACAACGTCGGCGACGTCTCGAGCGAGCAGATGAACTGGGACGAGCTCACGCAGGAGGCCCTCGACGCCGTCATCGACATCGACGTCAAGGGCACGCTCCTCATGACGCACGAGTTCGGCGAGCGGATGCTGGCGCAGGGCCACGGCAGCATCGTGCAGGTCGGCTCGACCGTGATCGTGCGCGGCTCGGCGCGGGCACCGCAGTACGCCGCGGCGAAGTACGCGATCCTCGGCATCACGAAGTCCTACGCCAAGGCGTTCGCCCCCGCGGTGCGCGTCAACACCTTCGCGCCCGGCTTCATGGAGACCGAGCGGCTGCTGAACCGCGAGGACTGGAAGAACGGCCGCCGCGAGGTGCTGCTGTCGCAGACGCCGATGGGCGTCATCCCGCCGCCCGAGTTCGTCACCGGGGCGTGCCTGTGGCTCGCGACCGACGAGGCGGCCCACCTGACCGGCGGCTACATGCTCGCCGACGGCGGATTCAACATGGTCGGCGCCTGAGCGCCCGCCCGACACCAAGGAGACAGAACCCATGAAGCTCATCACCTTCGACGGCGGACGCGTCGGCCGGCTGGAACTCGAGGAAGGCGTCGTGATCGAGCTCGACGTCCCCTCGACCCGCGAGTACTTCGAGCGGGGCGGCCAGGTCACCGAGACCGGCGAGCGCCTCGCGTACGCCGACGTGAAGCTCGAGGCGCCCATCCGCCCCAAGAAGTTCTTCCACACCGCGGGCAACTTCGCCGACCATCACAACGAGCTCGAGGCCGTCAACTGGTCGCACCCCGTCCACAAGGGCATCGTGTTCTTCCAGAACGTCGACGCGATCATCGGCCCCGACGACGACATCGTCTACCCGGACCACCTCACGAAGGAGATGGACTACGAGCTCGAGCTTGCCATCATCATCGGCAAGTCGGGCAAGTTCTTCGGACCCGACGAGGCCGACGACTACATCGCGGGCTTCACGGTGTTCAACGACATCTCGGCGCGCGACATCCAGCGCAAGGAGATGGAGTCGGGCGTCTTCTCGTTCTCGAAGGCGATCGACACGTTCTGCCCCATCGGCCCGTGGATCGTCACGCGCGACGAGGTGCCCGACATGCACGAGCTGCCGATGCAGCTGCGTGTGAACGGCGAGGTGCGCCAGCAGGGCAACACGAACCAGACCCGCATCAAGTTCCCGCACCTGGTGGCCTACCACTCGCCGCAGATCTACAGCGCCGGCGACATCATCACCACCGGCACGATCTCGGGCGTCGCGGCCATCCAGGACAACCCGTTCGACTTCTACCTGAAGCCCGGCGACCAGATCGAGGCCGAGATCACCGGCATCGGGACGCTGCGCAACAAGGTCATCAGCTGGGAGGACCGCTACGGCGAGCCCGCCCCGCAGCGAGTCGACTGGTGAGGCTCGCGAACCTCGCCGGTCGCGCGGTCGTCGTCACCGGCGACCGCGCGGTCGACGTCGAGCAGGCATCGGACGGTCGCTTCGGTTCGGACCCCCAGGCGCTGTTCGACGACTGGCAGGCCTTCGCGGAGTGGGCGTCGGCGGTTCCGGATGCTGCGGCCGCAGCATCCATCGCCTTCGAGGCGACCCGACTCGGCGCGCCGGTGCCTCGCCCGCGGCAGGTGTTCGCGATCGGGTTGAACTACGCCGAGCACGCCGCGGAGGCCGGATACCCGCCGGATGAGATGCCGGTCACGTTCACGAAGTTCCCGTCGTCGATCGTCGGCCCGGAGGCCGTCGTGGAGCTGCCCGAGGGCAACATCGACTGGGAGGTCGAGCTCGTCGTGGTGATCGGCCGTGAGGCGTACCGCGTCGACCGGGAGCACGCGTGGGATCACGTCGCAGGGCTCACGATCGGCCAGGACCTGTCGGAGCGCGTCACGCAGCTGCAGGGCTCGGCGCCGCAGTTCAGCCTCGGCAAGTCATTTCCCGGCTTCGGCCCGACCGGGCCGTGGCTCGTGACACCGGACGAGTTCGCCGACCGCGACGACCTCGCCATCTCGTGCACGCTGTCGGGCGAGGGCATGCAGGCCTCGCGCACCTCGATGATGCTGTACGACGTGCCCGAGCTGCTGATGCGGCTGTCGGCGGTGTGCCCGCTGCTCCCGGGCGACATCATCTTCTCGGGCACGCCGTCGGGCATCGGCAACCGCCGCACCCCGCCCCGGTTCATCACGCCCGACGATGTGCTCGTGAGCGAGATCGAGGGCATCGGCACCCTCACCACGCACTTCACGTCTGCGCCCTGACCCCACCCGGTCGCTGAGCCCGTCGAGGCGCCCGGCACCTTCTGCGAGGACACATGACACCGTACGACCTGCGCGTCGAACACCTCCGCGCCCCGATCGCCCTCGGGGCGCGGCAGCCCCGCCTCTCGTGGCTCGTCGACCACGCGCGCGCGGCGTGCGAGCTGGAGGTGTCGACCGGGGGCAGGCTCGTCTGGGCGAGCGGCGAGATCGAGAAGGCGGATGCCGCTCCCGCCCTCTACGCGGGCGAAGCGCTGACCTCGAACACCGTCTACGAATGGCGCGTGCGCAGTCGTCCGTCGGGCGGCGAATGGTCGGACTGGGCCACCTCGACGTTCGAGACGTCGCTGCTGGATGCCTCCGACTGGGTCGCGCCCTGGATCGAGCCCGGGCAGCGGGACGCGGTCATCGAGCGGTGGAGCATCGTCGACTGGATCCGCGGACTCGGCCCCGACTCGCCGCCCGAAGAGCGCCTGCGGCCCCCGCGGCTGCTGCGGCAGGCGTTCGAGATCGGTCCCGGCGTCGTGCGGGCGCGGCTGTTCGCGACCGCTCGCGGCGTGTACTCCGCGTCCGTCAATGGCCGGCGCGCGGACGACCAGGTCCTCGCGCCCGGGTTCGACAGCTACGAGCACCGCATCTCGTTCACGTCGTCCGACGTGACGGCGGCGCTCGTCGAGGGCGAGAACGTCCTCGGGCTGGCGCTGGCCGACGGCTGGTGGGCCGGCCGGCTGGGCCTCACGGGCTCGAGCGCGCAGTTCGGCACGCGCACGTCGGCGATCTGGCAGCTGCACGTCGACTACGCCGATGGCACGACCCAGCTCGTGACCTCCGGCGCCGATGTGCGCAGCGCGCCCGGGCCGTGGGCGTACGCCGATCTGTTCGTCGGCGAGAGCTTCGATCGCCGGGCGGTGCCGTCGGGCTGGGACCGCCCCGGATTCGACGACGGCGGATGGATGCCGGTGGCCGAGGTCGGCACCGATCACGCCGTTCTGGTGCCGTTCCGCGGCGAGCCGGTACGCCGGGTGCTCGAGGTGCGCCCGGTCGCGCTCGTCGAGACCGCGCAGGGCACGATCGTGGACTTCGGCCAGGTGCTCGTCGGTCGCGTGCGGGTGCGTCTGCGCGACATGACCGCTGGTCACCGCGTCACGATCGAGCACACCGAGACGCTCGCGGCCGACGGCTCGTGGTTCGCCAACATCGTCGGCATCAACAAGGAGCAGACGGACGTCTTCGTCTCGGCCGGCGGAGCGGACGAGTGGGAGCCCGAGTTCACGTTCCACGGCTTCCGGTACGCGCGCATCAGCGGTTCGACCGCGCCGCTCGAGCCGGACGACGTCGTCGCCGTGGTGCTCGCGAGCGATCTGGAGCAGACCGGCGCGTTCGCGGCATCCGATCCCCGCCTCGACCGCCTGCACCAGAACGTCGTGTGGAGCCAGCGCGGCAACTTCCTGTCGATGCCGACCGACTGCCCGCAGCGCGAGCGCGCGGGCTGGACCGGCGACATCCAGGCGTTCGCCGGCGCGGCGACGAACAACGCGCAGGTGCTGCCGTTCCTCGAGCGGTGGCTCGACAACCTGCGGGCCGACCAGCTGCCGGACGGCCGCATCCCGATCTTCTCGCCGCGCTCGCCGTTCGATGCGGAGGCCGCGGCGAACGCGCAGGGCATCGGCTCGATCGTGGCCGCGGCCGGATGGAGCGACGCCGTCGCGATCGTGCCGTGGACCCTCTACGAGCGCACCGGCGACGTCCGCGTGCTCGAGGAGAACTTCGACGCGATGCTCCGGTGGATCGAGTACCAGCGCCGCACTGCGGCGGCGGAGCTGCCCGCGTCGCTCGCGGGCGTGGACCTCGCCGAGGCGCGCACCCGCGCGCAGGCGCTGCTCTACAACACCGGCTCGCACTTCGGCGACTGGCTGACGCCGAGCACGATGGAGGGGCTGCCGACCCACGAAGCCATCGGCATCGCGCCGGCCCTCACCAGCGAGTACCTCGCTCCGATGTTCCAGGCGAACACGCTCACGATCGCCGCTCAAGCGGCAGAAGTGCTCGGACGACCCACGGATGCCGCCGACCTCGCCGAGCGGGCAGCTCGGGTGCGTGCCGCCTTCGCCGCCGAGTACGTCGACGCCGACGGCGACCTGCCGGTGCGCCTCCAGGGTGTCTACGTCGTCGCGCTCGCGTTCGACATGGTGCCTGCCGGGCTGCGCGCCCGCACGACCGCGCGGCTCGTCGAACTCGTCCACGAGCGAGGCGACCGGCTCGACACCGGCTTCCTCTCGACGCCGTACCTGCTCGATGTGCTGTGCGATCACGGTCACCCCGAACTCGCCCGCACCCTGCTGTGGCAGTCCGAGATGCCGTCGTGGCTCTACGAGGTCGACAACGGCGCGACGACCATCTGGGAGACGTGGGATGCGATCGCGCCGGACGGTTCGATCCGCCCGATGTCGTTCAACCACTACGCGCCGGGGAGCGTCGACGACTGGCTCTATCGCCGGGTCGCCGGCATCCGCTCCACCTCGCCCGGCTATCGCACCGCCGTCATCCAGCCGGACTTCGATGCCGGGGTCGGCCAGGTGCGCGCGCACGTCGGCACGCCCTACGGGCGGCTCGGCGTGGAGTGGGCGGTCGCCGCGGGTGCGGCATCCGTGACCGTCGACGTGCCGCACGGCGTGACCGCCCGGCTGGCGACGCCTGCAGGAGAGATCGCGTTGGAGCCCGGGCGCACGCGCCACACGCTGCCTACCGCACTCCCCGCATCAGCTTCAGCACCGGCTTGACCGCGGCGAGCAGCGCGAGGCCCAGCACGATCGCGATGCCGCCGAGGATCGTGAAGTAGGGGATCTCGTTCTCGGGGTCGTAGAACTGTGCCAGCCAGCCGGCGATCGCGGTGCCGAGCGCGATCGAGAGGAAGTACAGCGCCACCATCTGCGTGTGGAAGCGCTCGGGCGCGAGCTTCGTCGTCACCGAGAGTCCCGGCGGGGAGATGAACAGCTCGGCGATGGTGAACACGAAGAGGATCATCACGATCGCCAGCAGCGGTGTCGAGTTCGGGGCGCCGTTCGCCCACGGCAGGAACAGCAGGAACGCGAGGCCCATGATCATCGCGCCGAGCGAGAACTTCACGGGCGCCGACGGGGCGCGGTCGCCGAGCTTCGTCCAGATGGCGGCGAAGACGCCCGACAGGATGATGACGAAGACCGGGTTGATGGAGTTCACCCACGACACCGGCATCTCCCAGCCGAAGATCGTTCGGTCGAGCTGCTTGTCGGAGTAGATGGTCAGCACCGTGAACTGCTGCTGGTACAACGACCAGAAGCCGACGTTCACGACGAACAGCGGGATGAACCCGATGACTCGCGAGCGGTCGTCGCCGCTGATCGCCCGCGACGAGATGATCACGCAGAAGTAGGCGATGGCAGCCGCAAGCGTGACGAGGATCACGACGCCGGCGAGGTTGTCGGCGCGGATCACCCCCGTGAGCACGAGTACGACGATGAGCAGCAGCCCCGCGATGCCGATGCCGATCATCATGCCCCGGCGGTTCGAGGGGAGCGGGTTCGCGACCACCCGCGACGACGCCGGCAGCTGCTTGCGTCCGAACGAGTACTGGATGAGGCCGATGGCCATGCCGATCGCCGCGACCCCGAAGCCCCAGTGGAACCCGACGTTGCTCTGCAGGAACCCGGTCACGATCGGGCCGAGGAACGCGCCGAGGTTGATGCCGAGATAGAAGAGGGAGAACCCCGCGTCGCGGCGCGGATCCTTCGGGGTGTACAGCGTGCCGACGACGGCGGTCGCGTTGGCCTTCAGCCCGCCCGAGCCGACGGCGACGAGGATGAGGCCGACGCCGAGCCCCCACACGCTCGGGAGCAGAGCGAGGGCGATGTGCCCCGCCATGATGACCCACGCGCTGAAGAACAGAACGCGCTCCGAGCCGAGCAAGCGGTCCGCCACCCAGGCGCCGAGGATCGTCGAGAGGTACACGGTGCCGCCGTAGGCGCCGACGATGCCGGTCGCCGTCGCCTCCGGGATGCCCAGGCCCCCGTCGGCGACGGAGTAGTACATGTAGATGAGCAGGATGCCCTGCATGCCGTAGAAGCTGAACCGCTCCCACATCTCCACGCCGAAGATGTGCGCGAGGGCCCACGGCTGCCCGAAGAACCGGGTGTCGTGGTCGGCGCCGTCTTCCGGGGCGGTGGTTCCGGCGGCGTCGGTGCCGCTCCTCGCTGCGACCGTGCCGGTTCGGGTGGCGTCCGCCGCGGCGGTGGCCCCGTCGGGCGGGCCGACCGGCACCTGTTCGGGCTTGCGATCGCCCCGCGCCGCGTCGTCCCCCTGAAAGCCCTGATCACGCCCGTCCATCGCCTGCTCCCGTCGCCCCGGTTGACGTCAGGCTAGCGACGGGGTGCGCGGGCGCGATAGCCCTGGGGCGAACGCCCTAGTCTGAGCGGGGGCTCACAGAACGGCGCGCACATGCGGATCGGCATCATCGGCGGCGGCGCCGCGGGACTTGCGGCCGCGTGGCTGCTCGAGCACGACCACGATGTCACGCTGTTCGAGAAGGACGACCGGCTCGGCGGCCACGCGCACACCGTCGACGTCGAGGTCGACGGCCAGGCGCTCCGCATCGACGCCGGGTTCCAGTTCTTCGCGCGCAGCGCCGCCTACGCGACGTTCAACCGGCTGCTCGACGAGCTCGAGGTGCCGCGCACGACGTACCCGGCGACCCTGACGGTATCGCGCCGCGACGGCACCCGGCCCGTCGCGATGCCACCGATCCGGCGCGGCCGGCCGGTGTGGGCGTCGCTCACGCCGCGCGCGATCGTCCACCTTGTGCGCTTCCGCGCGTTCCTGTCGCGGCTGCCGGCGTTCCTCGCCGAGCACGACACGACCGTGACCATCGCCGAGTACGTCGAGCGCGAGCGGCTGCCGAAGGCGTTCGTCGACGACTTCCTCTTCCCGCTGCTGCTCGCGTTCTGGTGCGTCGACCTCGCCGACTTCCGCCGGTTCGCCGCGTACAACGCGCTGTACTACTTGGGGGCGAACCTTCCGCGGGGCCTGACGCCGCCCGAGCAGAGCGAGATCCCGGGCGGGCTCCGCGTCTACGTCGACGCCCTCGTCGCCTCACTCGAGCGCGCGCACCTGCGCACCGGCGCTCCGGTCGATTCCGTCACGCGGGATGCCGACGGCACGCTGCTCGTCGAGGCGGCCGGGGCGCAGCATCCGTTCGACCATCTCGTGTTCGCGTGCGACGCACGCACGGCGCACGACCTGCTCGCGCCGCTGCCGGAGCTCGCCGAACTCACGGCGCAGCTGGCCCGCTTCGGATACTTCGACACGACGATCGCCATTCACGGCGACCGGCGGCTGATGCCGCACGACGAGCGCGCGTGGTCGGTCGTGAACGTGCGGACGGATGCTGCGCACAGCTCGCTGTCGATCTGGAGCCCCTCGCGCGGGGTCGACGTCTTCAAGAGCTGGGTGACGTACGACGATGAGCTGCCGCAGCCGCTCTACGCGACCGCGACCTACCGGCACGGCCTCATCGACACCGAGTACTTCGACGCGCAGCGACGGCTGCGCCCGCTGCAGGGGCGGCACGGCGTCTCGCTCGCGGGGCTCTACACCGCCGACGCCGACTCGCACGAGAGCGCGATCCTCTCGGCGGTCGCCGTCGCCGAGCGCCTCGCGCCGGACTCCCCGAGGCTCGCGCGGTTGACCCCCGTGCCCGCCCGGGGCGCTGAGCGGTCGTTCCTCAGCTGAGGGCCTTCGACATCGGTCCTCAGTTGAGGACCTGCGCCGCGTTGAGGAGCGTTCGGGCGGGTTCGCTCCGCATCTCGGCTCAGGTCCTCATTTGAGGACGAGGTGCTGCTCCTCAGCTGAGAAGCAGCGCGATAGTCACTCCGGGAGGGACGGATGCCGCTCCTGGGGCGCGTGGTGGCGAGGGATGAACAGTGCGACGAGCAGCGCGACGAGCGCGGCCCCGCCGCCGAGCAGGAACGAGATGTGGAACGCCGCCGGATCGGGCACCGGCACGCCGTCGACCTCGACCGCGAAGGTCGCGAGAACCGCGCCGATCACGGCCGCGGCGGTGCTGGTGCCGAGCGAGCGGAACAGCGCGTTGAGGCCGTTCGACGCGCCCGTCTCGGACTGCGGCACCGAGCGCATGATGAGCATCGGCATCGCCGCGTAGCCGAAGCCGATGCCGAAGCCGATGCCGATGTTCGCCACGAGGAGCTGCCACACCTCGCTCGCGAACAGGAGGGTGAACCCGTAGGTGATGACGAGCGCGATGGCGCCGACGACGAGGAGCAGCTTGGGCCCGACCGTACGCGCGAGCTGCCCCGAGAAGGGCGAGAGCACCATCATCACGAGACCTGCCGGCATCACGATGAGGCTCGCGGCCACCAGCGACAGGCCGAACCCGCCTGCCGCGCTCGGAAGTTCGAGCATCTGCGGGTAGATCACGTTCGACGCGAACAGCGAGAAGCCGAACGCGATCGAGGCGAGGTTGGTGAGCAGCACAGGGCGCCGCGCCGCGACGCGGAGGTCGAGCAGCGGGTCCGTGATGCGAAGTTCGTACCAGCCCCACAGCAGCAGCACGGCGAGGCCGCCGAGGCCGCAGGCGAGCACCACGGGGGAGGTCCAGCCCCACTCGTTGCCTCGCGACACCGCGAGCAGCACGCCGACGAGTCCGACGGCGAGGCCGGCCGCGCCGAGGTAGTCGAACTTCCCGCCCGTGCGCAGGGCGCTCACCGGCACGATCCACAGCACGAGGGCGAAGACGATCACGCCGAGGCCGGCGGCGACCCAGAACAGCACGTGCCAGTCGCTGCGCTCGGTGATGAAGGCGCTGATCGGAAGCCCCAGCGCACCGCCGACGCCGAGCGTGGCACTGATGAGGGCGATGGCGGAGTCGACCCGGTCTTCGTGCAGCACGTCGCGCAGGATCGAGATGCCGAGGGGGATCACGCCGGTCACGGCGCCCTGCAGCGTGCGCCCGATGATGACACCGACGATGCCGGGGGAGGCGGCGGCGATCACCGATCCGACGACCAGCAGCGCCAGCAGCACGAGCACGATGCGGCGCTTGCCGTACATGTCGCCGAGACGTCCGGCGATCGGGGTCATCACCGCGGCCGCGAGAAGGGTCGAGGTCACGACCCACGCGGTGTCGTCGCGGCTCGCGTTCAGGAGCTCGGGCAGCTTCGACTGGATGGGCACGACCAGCGTGAACATGAACGACGACGCGAGCCCCGCGATCGCCAGGACCGCGACGATGGCGCCCTGGCGAGGCATCCGGGTGAGTCTTCTTCTCGCGTCCTCGTCACCCGTGCCCATCAGTTCAGGCTATCTGGGCTCTGAGCGCCGGGCTCCGCGGGTGCAGACTTAGGGCATGCCCGAGACCGCGACGCCGCCCGGCATCGACATCCGCTTCCTCGACACGGTCGAAGAGGTCCACCGCGCCTCCGAGGTGCTCGCCGAGGTGTGGGGCGGCGACCGGGGCGGCATGCCGCCGAACCTGCTGCGCGCCCTCGCCCACGCCGGCAACTACGCCGTCGGCCTGTACGACGAGGAGCGCATGGTCGGGGCGTCCGTCGCGTTCTTCGCGGAGCCCGCCGCGCGCTCGATGCACAGCCACATCACCGGCGTGCTCCCCGACCACCAGTCGCAGGGGCTCGGCCGCGTGCTCAAGCGGCACCAGCAGGAGTGGGCGCTCGCCCGAGGCGTCGGCCACATCACGTGGACGTTCGACCCGCTCGTCGCGCGCAACGCCCACTTCAACCTGCGCGTGCTCGGCACGCGGGTCACCGAATACCTCGTGAACCACTACGGCCCGATGGACGACGGCGTCAACCGCGGCGACGAGACCGACCGCATCATGGTGTCGTGGGCGCTCGCCGCGCCGCCCGTGCCCACCCCCGAGGACGAGCGCGTGGTCGCCTCGGTCGAGATCCCGCACGACATCGAGATCCTCCGCCGCGAGACGCCGGTGGATGCCGCGGTCTGGCGCGCGCACGTGCGCGAGCAGCTCGTCGGGCACCTGGCCGAAGGCCTCGTCATCGGAGGCTTCGACGATGCGCGGGGGTACCTGCTCGTTCCCGGTCGTTGAGCGGAGGGCGCTCTGGCGCGCGAAGTCGAAACGCGATGCGTGTTCGAGAAGGCCCCACGCGTTTCGACTCGCACGCTCGCTCAACGACCGGAATTCGGCGATGAGTGGCAGTCCGCGCGGATGCTGCGCCCCTAGGCTGACCGGCATGCCCGAGTACCGCGCCCACTTCGACTTCGACATCCGCTTCGCCAACGGCGGCGGCCTCGCCGGCACGGGGTTCCGGCTGGACCTCCCGAGCGCGGATGCGACCGAGGACGAGATCGCGCGCCTGCTGATCGCGCACCTCGGGCTGGCGCTCGTCGACGAGGTGGAGCTGCGGGGCCTGCGCATCGTCGAGGAGCCGCACCGCGGCAGCAGGGGAGTGGATGCCGCGTCCCCGGCCGCCGGCGAGACGCGGGTGGTCGATCTCAGCCACCCGATCCGCGCCGGGCTCGTCACCTACCCCGGCCTTCCCGCGCCGACGATCACGCCCCACCTCACGCGCGAGGATTCGCGCGCCCGCTACGCGCCGGGGACGGAGTTCGCGATGGACGTCATCCACATGATCGGCAACACCGGCACCTACCTCGATTCGCCGTTCCACCGATACGCCGACGGCAGTGACCTGGCGGGTCTCGAGCTGTCGTCGCTCGTCGGCCTGCGCGCCGAGGTGTTCCACCTCGAGGACGCGTGGGAGGCCGCGCGCCGAGGCATCCGTTCCGCCACGCTCGCCGATCGCGACGTGCGCGGCGCGGCCGTCCTGCTGCACACCGGGTGGGACCGCTGGTTCGGGCAGCCGGAGTACGGAGCCGGGGCGCCGTTCCTCACGGGCGAGGCTGCGCAGTGGCTCATCGATGCCGGGGCGGTGCTCGTCGGCATCGACTCGGTGAACATCGACGACACCGAGTCGGGCGGCGAGCGGCCCGCGCACTCGCTGCTGCTCGGCGCCGGCGTGCACGTCGTCGAGCACCTGACGAACCTCGGCTCGGTGCCGCCGCGCGGCGCGCGGTTCACCGCGGCGCCGCCCGCGGTCGAGGGGTTCGGCACCTTCCCCGTGCGCGCCTTCGCCGAACTCCCTGCCTGACCGCGGACTTTTCCCGGAGCCGCCGGCGCGCCCGGGAGATCATCACCGATGTCGGAACCCCCTCGTACCGTGGGGTCATGGACGGGTACGCAGGTGTACCGATCAGTTCGTTCGCCGATCAGTCGGCCCACGAAGAGCTGGCCCTCGCGACGCGGCGGGTGATGTATCAGCACCGCCCCGAGCATCTCCTCTTCTACGAACGAGGAGGAACCATGCGCGAGCACATCGAGACCCTGATCGTCGCTATGAGCGACGCGCTGCGGGGAACGGCGCACCACACGGCGCCGGCAGAACCGCGTCGCCGGCGGCCGCGGGTCGCCCGGTCCACGTACGTCCCGGTCCTCCGGGACGCCGCGACTGCGCGCTTCGCGCACTGACCGCCTCGCTCCGTCGCCGGCCGGGCGTACGCTGAGCGCATGCCCATCGCCCGGCCGGCGGCATCCGTCGCCCTCGAAGGATTCGAGCTGCGGGTGCTGCACCTGCCGCTCGTCGCCCCGTTCACCACGTCGTTCGGCACCGAGACGGTGCGTGAGGTCATCGTCGTGCGGGCGCTCACCACTGACGGCGACGGCTGGGGCGAGGTCGTCACGCAGGCCGATCCGCTGTACTCGAGCGAGTACACCCAGGGCGCGTGGGACGTCGCGCTGCGCTTCCTCGCGCCGGCGCTCCTCGACCGGGAGCGCCTCGCGCCCGAGCAGGTCGCGAGCGTGCTCGAGCCTTTCAAGGGCCACCGCATGGCCAAGGCCGGACTCGAGCTCGCCGTGCTCGATGCGGCGCTGCGCGCCGAGGGACGCAGCTTCGCCGAGTACGCCGGGGCGGTGCGCGACCGTGTGCCGAGCGGGGTGTCGGTCGGCATCCAGCGCGATCCCGCGGCGCTCGTCGAGACCGTGCGCGGCTACCTCGACGAGGGCTACGTGCGCATCAAGATCAAGATCAAGCCCGGCCGCGACGTCGGCGACACGGCCGCCGTGCGCGATGCGTTCGGCGCGATCCCGCTGCAGGTCGACGCGAACTCCGCCTTCACGATGGCGGATGCCGACACCCTCGCCGAGCTCGACCGCTTCGACCTGCTCCTCATCGAGCAGCCGCTGCAGGAGGACGACCTCGTCGACCACGCGACGCTCGCTCGGCGCCTGCGCACCCCCGTATGCCTCGACGAGTCCATCGTGTCCGACAAGGCGGCCGCCGACGCGCTCGCGCTGGGCTCGGCATCCGTCATCAACATCAAGGCCGGCAGGGTCGGCGGCTACCTCGAAGCGGTCAAGATCCACGACCGCTGCCTCGCGGCCGGGGTGCCGGTGTGGTGCGGCGGCATGCTCGAGACCGGCATCGGCCGTGCCGCCAATGCGGCCCTCGCGGCGCTCCCGGGCTTCACGCTGCCAGGCGACGTCTCGGCCTCGAGCCGCTTCTACACGCGCGACATCGTCACCGAGCCCGCCGTGCTCGAAGACGGGCATGTGCGGGTGCCGATCGGCCACGGCCTCGGCGTCGACATCGACCCGGTGGCGCTCGAGGACTTCACCGTCGCCCGCGAGACGCTGACGCGGTGACCATCGCGGAGTATCGTGCAGCGGCCACGGAGTGCGGAACTCCTCAGAATCGGTGAGCGGATGCCGCGACACAGCGGAGACACCAGGAGATCGGGAGACCGCGGCAGGATGCGTTCCCGGCATGATCGCGGGCGCGGAGCGCTCTCGCTGGCGGTCGCCGGAGTCCTGGCCCTCGGCGGCTGCGCGGCCACGCCAGGCACCGATCCCCTCGCACAGCCGACGGTTCCCGCCGGGGTGAGCGTCGAGCTCGCGCAGCTGCGCGCCGACGTCGCGCCGCGGCAGGCGCAGGTGCGGGTGGTGAACCGATCCGCCGAGCAGCTCGTGATCGGCGACGTGCGGGTGCAGGACGCTCGCTTCGACGGCCCGGCGACGAGGGTCGTGGCGGGGCGCACCAGCACGGTCCGCGCCGGCGGTGGAGTCGACATCCGCGTGCAGCTTCCGCCGGTCTCGTGCGGGGCGTCCGACGAGGGGCAGCCGGTCGTCGTGCTCGAGGTCATCGAGGAGTCGGGCACACACGAGATCGAAGCAGCCGCGACCGACCCGCTGGGATTCGTCGCCCCACTCCACGCCCGCGAGTGCTTGCGCGAGCGACTGGCGGATGCCGCGACCCTCGCCTTCACAGGGTTCCAGGCGTCCGCCCCCGGCGAGCCGGCCGCACTCGAGCTGACCGTCACCCCGGCCGGTGGCGCCGCCGCCACGATCGCGGGCGTGCAGGGCACGAACCTCCTCGACTTCGGATCTGCCACCGTGGACGGGGCGTTCCCGCTCGACCTCGAGGTCGCCGAGGGTGAGGAGACGCCGATCGTCATCACGCTGCCGATCGTGCCGTTCCGCTGCGACCCGCACGCCGTGCAAGAGGACAAGCGCGGCACGATCTTCGACGTGCGCGTCGAGGTGGCGGGGGAGCCCGGCGAGATCGAGCTGTTCGTCGGCGATGAGCTGCGCGGCCGGATCCTGTCGTGGGTCGCGGCCTGGTGCGGATTCGGCGGCTGAGCTCAGAGTCGTCGCCGCGTTCGGGGCGTTTCGACTCGCAAGCTCGCTCAACGACCGGAACCTGAGTATCGGTCGTTGAGCGAAGCGCGCTCTGGCGCGCGAAGTCGAATCGCCCGGGGCCCGGCGCAGACACGAAGCGGCCGGCCGCCCGAAGACGACCGGCCGCAACGCCTGAGTCGGGCTACCTCACCGTGACCGTGATCGCCTGGGAGCTGGTGGCTCCGGCGGCGTTCGCGAACTCGGCGACGTAGGTGTACGTGCCGGGCGCGCGTCCCGCGACGGCGGTCTTCGCCTGCTGCGCGTTCGGGGAGGCGGCGGTGAGCGACTGCTCGTCGATCACCACACCGTTCTCGAACAGGCGGTAGGCGGTGCCGTTGGTGCCCCACCACAGATTGGCGGTGACGGTGTAGTTGCCGTCCTTGTCCCAGTTGTCGTGCGAGAGGACGGGCGCGGCGGGCGCGGCGTCCTTCACCTTCACCGTGACCGAGGTGGTCGAGGTGGTGCCCTTCGCGTTGATGAGCTCGCCGGTGTACACGTAGGTGCCGTTGGGCTTGCCCGACACGTCGACGGTCGACAGCTGCGCCTTCGGCGAGTTCGCGTCGAGCAGCTTCGTCGAGATGAGGGTGCCGTTCTCGTACAGCTTGTACACCGCGCCGTTGACCCCCGACCAGAGGTTCATCGACACCGTGAACGTGCCGTCGTGCAGCCCGTCCTCCCAGCCGGAGTTCGTCGACAGCACACCGCGACCGGGCTTGGCGGCGGCGCCTTCGTCGTCGAACACCAGCAGCTGCACCGACGCAGCGGTGACGAGGCCGTCGTGGTTGACCGCGTTCACCGTCAAGGTGTGCGGGCCGACGAGGTCCGTCAGCGCGATGACCTGACCCGGCGCGACCGGCTCGCCGTCGAACGCGATGTCGAGGTTTCGCACGCCCGACTCGGGGTCGTCCGCGCTCACCCCCACCGTGAACGCCGCCGTGCTCGGCAGCAGCGTGCCGTCCGCGGGCAGCCCCGACAGCACCGGTGCGGTGTTGTCCGTCGCCCCCGAAGGGTCACCGGTGACCGCGATGCGCGGTGCCGGCGGGGTGGTCATCCCGTCGCCCAGGAAGAACGACGTCTGCGGCGGCTGGTTGTAGCCGGTGTTCTGCCACGCGACCGACAGGCGGTAGACCGGGTCGTGCATCAGCGTGCGGATGCGCAGGTCGGTCTCGTCGGCGGTCGAGTAGATCCGCAGCTCGCTCGAGTCCGCCGAGCGCCACGCGATCTCCTCCCGCCAGTCGCCGAACAGGTCGGCCTGCAGGTTGGGCGTGCCCTTCGTCGAGTTGTTCGAGCGGGCGCCGTCGGCCTTCACGATCACGTCGGCGGACTCGGTCTCCCAGTTCCACTTGGCGATCGTCGGCACGCCCTGCGACGTGGTCGCATTCCAGTCGTGGTCGACGATCTCGCGGAGCGGGTCGCCGTCGAACCAGGCGAGGAAGTTCGCCGCGGGGATCCTCTCGGCGATGAGCTCGCCCGTGGACGACTTCAGCTGCCCGACGGGCGAGTTCCACGCGGCGTCGCCGCCGATGGCCCAGCCCTCGGCCCCTTCGTAACGGGGATCGATGTCGCCGGATGCCGCGCGGCCGGTGTCCTTCACCGCGGGGATCGACCACAGCACCTCGCCCGTGCGGGCGTCGCGCATGGTCGCGCCGAGGTTGCCCGAGTTGCCCATGTCCTCGTGGGCCGCGAAGACCTCGAGGCCCGGGTTCGAGGGGACGAGATCCGACACGTGGATCGCGTCGCCGTGGCCGAGTCCGGTCGAGTAGAGCAGCTGCCCGTCGTCGTCGACAGTGGCCGAGCCGTAGACGATCTCGTCCTTGGCGTCGCCGTCCACGTCGGCCACCGACAGGTTGTGGTTGCCCATCCCGTAGAAGCCCTCGTTGCCGTCTTCGTTCGAGTCGAGCACCCACCGCTCGGTGAGCTGCGAGCCGTCGAAGTCGTACGCCGCCATCACCGCGCGGGTGTAGTACCCGCGGCTGAAGACCGCGCTCGGGTGCTCGCCGTCGAGGTAGGCCGTCGCCGCGAGGAACCGGTCCACCCGGTTGCCGTAGGCGTCGCCCCAGGCTCCGACGTCGCCGCGGGCGGGCACGTAGTCCACCGTGTCGATCGCGGCTCCGGTCAGGCCGTCGAACACCGTGAGGTACTCGGGGCCTGTGAGCACGTAGCCCGAGCTGTTGCGGTAGTCGGCGCTGGCGTTGCCGATCGGCTGGCCGATGCCGTCGATCGTGCCGTCGCCGGTCTTCATCATGACCTCGGCACGTCCGTCGCCGTCGTAGTCGTACACCTGGAACTGCGTATAGTGCGCGCCGGCCCGGATGTTCACGCCCAGGTCGATGCGCCACAGCCGCGTGCCGTCGAGCCGGTAGGCGTCGAGGTACACGTTGCCGGTGTACCCGGCCTGCGAGTTGTCCTTCGCGTTGGACGGGTCCCACTTCACCAGCAGCTCGTACTGGCCGTCGCCGTCCACATCGCCCACGCTCGTGTCGTTGGCGGAGTAGGTGTACGGCTGGCCGTCCTTGCTGTAGGCGTCGGCCGGCTTGTCGAGCGGGACCGACCGGTACGCACCGGTCTGCACCCCGAACGGGTCCGTCTCGGTCGTCTCGACGCCGTCCAGCACCTTGGTGATGAAGTAGACGGATGCTGCGGCCCCGGCCTCGTCGAGATAGTTCGTCGAGTCCGTGATCGGCGCCGACGTGACCCGCTTCCCATCACGGTAGACGTGGAAGGCCACGCTGTCGGGATCGGTGCCGAGCATGCGCCACGACACCAGGTTCCCGGCATCCGTCGCCACCGCCGCCGGAGCGCGGTCGAGGTACTCTGCCTGCCGCTGCAGCACCGTCACCGCCTCGGTGCCGAGCTGCGACGACGCGGCGCCGGCGCCGCCCGCGTTCACCGCGACCACCGTGTAGAAGTACGGGATCGTGGTGAGCACGTCGGTGTCGGTGTAGCGGCTCGCGTCGGCTACGCCGATCAGCTCGCCGCGCTCGCCCTCGACCTCGGAGCGGAACACCAGGTAGTACAGCGCGCCCAGCGGCTGTGCCCAGGAGAACTCCACCGCTCGCTTGTCGATGCTCTCGACGGAGAGCCCCGACGGGGCCGCGGGCGGTGTCACGTCGGCGTCGACGAACGAGACCTCGGCCGTGGCCGACGGCACCGACTCGAGCTGCGTCTGGTCGACCGCGGTCACGTGGTACGCGTAGTCGAGCCCGACGCGAGCCGTCGTGTCGACGAACTCGGGCTCGCTCACCGCCGCGACGAGCACGGCCTTGGCGTCGAACGGCGACTGCCGGTAGACGTTCCACGTGAGGCCCGGCTCGGCGTCCCACGCCAGCGAGACGCTGGGCGCTGCCGGGTCGGCGTTCACGTCGGTCACCTCGAGGCCGGTGGGTCCGAGCAGGATCGGCGTGATCTCCAGGCCGTTGAGGCGCGTGCCCGCCGCGGCGCCGTACGCCTCGACGTTGAGCTGCCCGTCGGTGACGAGGTACGGTCCGCGCAGAGTCGAGTTGACGCTGCCGGTGCCGGCGTTGCCGGTGCCCGCCTCCTTGCCTTCGATGCGGAAGCTCGTGCGCGTCGACCCGATCCAGTCGCCCGAGTAGGTCTTCACCGAGTACGTGCCGTTCGGGACGTCCAGGGCGAAGGTCGAGCTGTCGCCCGGGAGCACGAAGTCGCGCACCAGGTCGTTCGAGCCGGTCGCGGCGCCGCGGTCACGGCCGGCGTTCGCGGCCAGGGTGTTGAGGAAGCCGTACCCGCGCTCGGCCGTGTAGGCCGTGTTCGGGTTCACTTCGGTGTAGCCCGCCATCAGGGGGTTGCCCGCCAGCTGGAAGTCGTACTTGTACACCGCCTGCTTCGTCGTGAAGGTCACGGCGGCGCTCGGCGCGGACTCTCCGCGGCCGTTCACCGCGACGACGCGGTACCGGTAGCCGGTGCCCTCGGCGAGACCCTGCACGATCGAGCTCGTCTGCGTCACCATGCCCACGAGCGTCCACTCGGGCGCCGTGTCGGCCACCGCCTGACGGTAGATCTTGTAGATGTCGGCAGTCGGCGAGGCATCCCACTGGAGCGTTGCGCCGCCGTTGCTGATCGCGCCGGCCACGACGTTCTGCGGAGCCGCGGGAACGTCGGCGGGCGGTGCGATGTCGGAGACCTTCGCCGCGAGCGGCGAGTCCAGTCCCGCGACATCCTGCGCGATGAGCCGGGCCATCTGGATCGCGCCGTACTCCTGGAAGTGGGTGTCGTCGACGATGCCGGCGGGCCGGTTCGCGAAGATGCCCGGATCGACGTGCAGGAACACGGCCTTCGCCGCCTCCGGCCCGATCTCGTTCAGGTACGCGCGGCTGGATGCCGACAGGTCGACGAGCAGCACGTCCTCCTCGGCGGCGAGCTCCTTCATCTTGTCGACGTACTCGGGGAAGCTCACGTTGAAGATGCCGGTGGCCGCGTCGAAGCTCCGCCGCGAGACCGGCGTGACGAGGATCGGCGTCGCGCCGCGCTGACGCGCGCCGTCGACGTAGACCCGCAGGTACTCCTTGTAGTCCGCGGGGCTCGCGTAGCGGTCGTCGACGCCCTGGGTCGCGTCGTTGTGCCCGAACTGCACGAACAGATAGTCGCCGGGACGGATGCTGCGCAGCACCTCGTCGAGACGACCCTGGGTGATGAAGTTCTTCGACGAGCGGCCGCCGATCGCGTGGTTGGCGAAGGCGACGTCATCGGCGAAGAACCGGTCGATCATCTGGCCCCAGCCGGCCTGCGGCGCGTAGGCGATCGGGTCGTAGGTCTGCACGGTCGAGTCGCCAGTGATGAAGGCCGTCGAGAGGGCCCCGGCGACACGTGCCGGGAGGCGCGTGATCGTCAGCGCGTTGACGGCGGGGGCGTCGCCCGCGAACTGCAGCGTCAGCGTGCCGTCGACGAGCGCGATCGTGAACGACATGTCGAGGAACGCGCCCGCGGCCTGCGGGTTCGCCAGCACCTTTGCGATGCTCTCGGCCATCACGGTGGTCGTGGTCGCCGCCTGGGCGTCGCCCGAGACCAGTCGCACGGAGTAGTCGCCGGCGCCGAGGTCGACCTCGAAGGTCGAACCGGCCGCGGCGACGAAGTCGCCCCGCAGCGCGTCGGAGCCGCCGCGGTCGACGTCGGGCGTCGCCGAGGTGGGCGCGGTCGAGAAGCCGTAGCCCCACTCCGGGTTGTACGCCGTCGCCGACGTCACCGGCAGTGCACCGTCGGCCACCTGACCCGGGCCGAAGTCGAACGTCACGACGTCACCGGCCGGAAGCGGCGCCGGCGCGGTGTAGACGTTCGAGGTGACGGGTGCCGAGGCGGGAGACGAGCCCGCCTGGTTGCGGGCGATGACGCGGTAGGTCCACTGCTGCGCCGTGTCGGCAGCATCCGTGTGTCCGGGCGTCGTGACCGTCGTCAGCACGGAGAAGACGCCATCGGCGCCGGCGCGCTCGACGACGTACTCGTCGCCGTTCGCGACGGCCGACCACGACAGCGCGACCGCGTCGCGGGTGACCTGCGCCACGGCGAGGTCGGCCGGGGCTGCCGGCGCGACGAGCTCGGGGACGATGCCCGAGCGCACCTCGGCCGACAGGGCGGAGGCCACGCCGTCGTCGTCCACGGCGACGACCGCGTAGGCGTACGAAGCGCCCTCGGCGACCGAGGCGTCGCTGTAGGAGGGGGCGGTGGTCTCGGCGATCTGCGCGAATTCGCCGGTGGTGTCGTCCGCGACGTCGGCGCGGAGCACCTGGTACTTCGTCGCGCCGTCGACGGCGGTCCACGCGAGGTCGACGCCGTTCCAGGCGACACGGGTCGTGGCGAGGCCGGTCGGGGCGTCGGGAACGATCGGCGCGACGACGAGACCGTTGACGAAGGCACCGAGACCCGACCCGGTGAAGCCCACCGTGAGCTGGCCGTCGGTGACGGCGGTGGTGAACGTCGCGGTCGTGTTGAGCCCGCGCGCCGAGGTCAGGCGGGTCTGGGCCACGCCCTCGAGCGTCACGGTGGCGTTGGTTCCGGATGCCGAGCTCAACCCGTCGCCGATCGTCACGGTGACCTCGTAATCGCCCTCGGGCAGGCCGTCGAGCTGGAAGCCCCAGTTCGTGCCGGCGACGAAGTCGTCCTCCATCGGGCCCGCGGGGGAGCCGTCGGTGCTGCGGTCGCGGTCGAAGAGCGTGACGCCGTCGGGCACGGTGATGCCCCAGCCCGCCTCAGCGGTGTACAGCGATGTCGTGCGCACCTGCTGCCAGCCTTCGGCGACCGCGCTCGTCGCGGTTCCGAAGTCGAAGCGCCATGCCCCGTCGTCGGCCGGGGGGAGCAGTGCCGCGGCGGGGGTCGCGGTGATGAGAGCTGCGACCACGGCGGTGGCGCCGGCGATCGCGGTGAGTCGAAGCCCGCGGCGGGGTGCGCGGGCCGCGGGGGCGTGTTCTGCGGGTCGCGTCGCGCCGTCGGCGCGTGCGGACACGTGGGGCACGGTTCCTCCTGTTGTCAGCATCGGCAAAGGATGACGGCGCACGCCGCGGCATCGCGGCATCCATCGTCGTGAACCGGGCGCGTACGGACTCGAGCCCTGTCCGGTGGATCGCAGCTGGGGCCGCGGTCCGGTTTTGTTGTCAACCGCACGGAAAGCGTATTCCGATCGCGGTCGCTCGCAGTCTGGCACGGGCGTCCGCGATGAGGCAAGAGCTTTGTGAAACGTTTTTACGAGTTGACCTGCGGGCCTTGCGCCCGGGCGCTCCGGTGTCCTAAGGTTCCCGGCGAGCGCTTTCCAAAACCCCCGTCGCCGACGCGTATACGGACCGTGTCGGCGGCGGGCTCAGCGTGCCTTCGCGACCCGAGGTTTGGGGCGCGTCCTTGTCGTTCGGGGCGCATATGCTGCGCCCCGAACGGACGAAACGCGCCCCAAACCCGCGGCGCGGCGTGCGAGCGGCTCTGCGTAGGCTGGGCCGCATGGCTCAGCGAAGCGCCGCACCTGCCGACCCCGCCGCGTCGCGCGGCATCTCGCGCCGGACGCAGTCCGACATCTACCGCGCCGGCATCAGCGGCACGCGGCCGCGCGTGCCGGTCGACACAGAGGCGCTCGAGGCCGCCGCCCGCAAGGCGCTGAGCGCCGAGGCGTTCGCCTACATCGCCGGGGGAGCAGGGGCCGAGCGCACCGTCGCCGCGAACCGCGCCGCCTTCGGCCGCTGGCAGGTGTGGCCGCGGCCGCTGCGCGACGTGTCGTCGCGCGACCTGTCGATCGACCTCTTCGGCGTGCGGCGGCCCACGCCGCTCCTGCTCGCCCCGCTCGGGGTCATGGAGATGGCCCACGCCGACGCCGACCTCGCGGTGGCGCGGGCGGCGGCCTCGCTCGGTGTCCCGTACACGCTGTCGAACCAGGCCTCCTTCCCGATGGAGGCGGTGGCGGATGCCGCACCCGACGGCTCGCGGCTGTTCCAGCTGTACTGGTCGGCGTCCGACGAGCTCAACGCGTCGCTGCTGCGCCGGGCCGAGGCATCCGGATGCGAAGCCGTCGTCGTGACGCTCGACACCCACCTCCTCGGATGGCGCACGCGCGATCTCGACCTGGCCTACCTTCCCTTCACACGCGCGATGGGGATCGCCCAGTACACCAGCGACCCCGTCTTCCAGCAGCTGGTGCGGGAGCGGTCTCGGGGAGCGGATGCTGCCGCCGACGCCGCGCCGGCGGTCAAGGTCACCCCGAAAGCCGTCGCGGCCGGGGTGCGGATCGCGCGCAAGGGCGCGGCCCTCACGGGCACGAACAGTGTGCGGGAGAACCTGCGCTCGCCGCTGCCGCGCGCCGCGGTGGAGACGTTCCTCGACGTGTTCTCGACGCCGGCGCTCACGTGGGACCACCTGGCGAAGGCCCGGCAGTGGACGTCGCTGCCGATCATCCTGAAAGGCATCGTGCACCCCGACGACGCGATCCGGGCGCTCGACGCCGGCGTCGACGGCATCTGGATCTCGAACCACGGCGGCCGTCAGATCGACCAGTCCGTGCCGACCCTCGAGGTGCTGCCCACGATCGCCGAGCGCGTCGCCGGGCGGGTGCCGATCGTCTTCGACTCGGGCGTGCGGCAGGGCTCCGACGTGTTCATCGCGCTCGCCCTCGGGGCGACGGCCGTCGCGCTCGGGCGCCCCTACTCCTACGGGCTCGGGATCGCCGGCGAGGCTGGTGTGCACGAGGTGCTGCGCAACGTGCTCGCCGAACTCGACATCACCCTGGGGCTGTCGGGACACACCTCCACCGCCGAGATCGGGCGCGACGCGCTGCGGGAAGCGTGACGCCCCCCGTCACCGCGGCTGACCGTCCTCGGTGAAGCCGAAGATCGGCGTCGCCCCGGCGAGCTCGCCGGCCGTCGTCGGCGCGTCCATCGCGACCAGGGCATGCCGTGTCTGCACGGCCGGCGAGGCGCCGCCCGTCTGTGCGCCCGCGGCCGGGAGCCTTAGGCTTCTGACATGCCCGCACGAAGCCGGCGCTCGCCCGCCGACAGCTCGCCCCTCGCCTGGATCCGACCGCGTCTGCTCGCGGGCACGGCGGTGCTGATCGGCTCGGCCATCGCGCTGACCGGCTGCTTCGGCGCCGACCCCGTGGTCGAGGAGTCGGGCGGCGGCGATTTCGCGGACGACGGCTGCACGAGCGTCGTCGTGGCGACCTCGTCCGAGAAGGTCAACATGCTGGACGCGCTGGCCGACGCCTTCAAGGACTCGTCGCAGCACGAGCAGCTCGCCGAGTGCGCGACCGTGCATCCGATCAATGTCTCGTCGGGTGACGCGACCCGGTTCCTCACGGCGGGTGGCGACTGGCCCGACGACGACACGCGCCGCTGGCCCACGATGTGGTCGCCCGCGTCGACGGTGTGGACCGATCGGGTCGCGGCCGCAGCATCCGCTTCCCTCGTCGGCGAGCCCGAGTCGTTCACGCACACGCCGGTCGTCTTCGGCGTGCCCGAGACGATGGCGAAGGCGCTCGGCTATCCGGCGTCGCCGATCGGCATCGCCGACTTCGAGGCGCTCTGCCAGGACCCCGCGGGTTGGGCGAGCGTCGGCAAGCCGCTGTGGGGCTCGTTCAAGATCTCGAAGACGAACCCCAATACGTCGACGACCGGGCTCTCGGCGATCCTGATGCAGTCGTACGAGGCGTCCGGCAAGAGCGCCGACCTCACGGCTGCCGACGTGGCCGCCGCGGCCGAGTTCTCGCGCGTGTTCGAGGAGTGCGTGATCCACTACGGCGACACCACCGGCAAGGTGCTGACGCGGCTCTACGACGAGACGCAGAACGGCGCCGGCGGCTCGGGGTACGTGTCGGCGGTGGCGCTCGAAGAGACCTCGCTGCTCAACTACAACCAGGGCAACCCCGACTCGCACACGGTGCAGCCGGGCGAGACGCTGACGCCTCCGAAGGAGAAGCTGGTCGCCGTGTACCCGTCGGGCGGCTCGATGTGGTCCGACAATCCGATCACCGTGCTCGGCGCCGACTGGGTGACGCCCGAGCAGGCCGAGGCGGGCGCGGCGTTCGCCGCCTTCCTGCAGACCGACGCGGCGCAGAAGATCCTGCCCGAATACGGCTTCCGCCCGCTGGATGCCTCGGCGCCGCTGGGCGACCTCTTCACGGCCGAGTACGGCGTCGATCCCGCCGGCCCTGCGGTCACGCTGCCGAAGCCGGCCGTCGATGTGGTGTCGGCCGCGATCGACCAGTGGACGCAGATCCGCAAGCCCTCGTCGGTGCTCGAGGTGATCGACATCTCCGGCTCGATGGACGAGGCGATCGGCGACGGCCGCTCGAAGCTCGACGGCGCGATCGAGGGCGCGCAGGCGACCCTCGGCCACTTCCGCTCGTCCGACGAGGTCGGGGTCTGGGCGTTCACCACCGGAGTGGAGTCGGAGGCCGGGAAGAACATCGTCGTGCTGCGCGATGTCGAGCCGCTGGCATCCGACCGTGAGTCCGTGGACTCGTCGCTCGACGACCTGCGCTTCGCCCATCGCGACGGCACCCCGCTGTACGACGCGATCGCCGCCGCGTACGACGAGATGGTCGCGCGGGCACAGCCCGGTCGCATCAACGCGATCGTGCTGCTGTCGGACGGCCAGGACACCGACTCCGAGATCTCGCTCGACTCGCTCGTCGCGAAGATCGGCGCCGCGTCGAAGGAGGGCGGCGACGACGCGCCGGTGCGCATCTTCCCGATCGCGTACGGCGAAGGCGCCGACACCGGCGCTCTGCAGCGCATCGCCGAGGCGACCGGCGGCCAGTGGTTCGACGCGTCCGACGCCGCGAAGATCGACCTCGTCTTCGCGTCCGTGATCAACAACTTCTGAACGGCGGAGGATGCCTCACCATCTCGGCCTGAACGCGACGGACGTCTACCTCGACGACGCCGTCGACGGGCTCGCGAGCAGCAACGTGTACGTCTCGAGCGACGTGTCCGGTGGGACGCAGCTGCAGCAGACGCTGGACCAACAGGTCACCGACGAGTCGATCGCGGTCGTGGTGTTCCCCGACAACGAGGCGTTCGACATGAGCGGCCGGGAGATGGTGGCGTCGCTCGCCGGGCGAACCGACTACGACACGATCATCGTCGCGATCGGTGACGACCTCTGGGCGGGCTCGCACGTGCTGTCCACGGGCGAGGCGATGCGCATCGCGAACGAGGCCGAGTCCGCGGCCCCCGACCTCGACACCGCGATCGTGCAGACGGTCGAGGGTGTCATCGCGGCATACCCGTCCGACTATGAGCCGAGCACCGGCGGCGTGGACGGCGGCCTCATCGTCGGCGGCGCGCTGGGCCTCGTCGTGCTCGTCGCGGCCGGCGGCGCGCTCTGGGCGGTGCTCCGCCGGCGCGGTCGCCGTGGCGCCGCCGGCCACCACGCCCCGCTTCCTGACACCGTGCGCCCGCTCGTCGGGAGACTGCGGGCACTGAGCGGCGAGTACGCGGCGGCCGGGGCATCCGGAAATCGCGATGCCACCGACGTCGCGACCGAGATCGTGACCGTCGCGAACAACACGACGGAGCTCTTCGACCGCCTCGGCCGCAAGGGCGACGAGGGCCAGCGGGCCACGGCCGCGGTCGAGTACGGCGAGACGCTGCGCAAGCTCACGGCGGCGCTCGACCGCGACTATCTGCTCGACATCCTGCAGCACCCCGACCTGTGGGACGACCCGGTCGATCGGGTCCGCGAGGTGCGCACCGCGCTGACGTCGTTCTCGACCGAGCTCGTCGAGAACATCAAGCAGGTCAACGCCCGCCGGGGCCTCCACTTCCAGGTGTCGCTCGACGGGCTCATCGGCCGCCGCAAGGAGCTGCAGGAGTGGGACCGCGCGTTCGAGCGCGCGGATGGAGACGCCGGTCCCTCGTCGCACGACGACTAGAATCGACGGATGCCGCGGTCAGCGGCTTCTCGCACTTTCGTGCATCCCCTCCCGACCATTGGAGCCACCGTGGCCGAGCAGTCTCGCCTCGACAAAGTCATCGCCCTCGCCCGTCACCGCGGGTTCGTGTTCCAAGCGGGTGAGATCTACGGCGGATCCCGGTCGGCATGGGACTACGGCCCCCTCGGCACGGAGCTCAAGGAGAACATCCGTCGCCAGTGGTGGCAGACGTTCGTGCGCGGCCGGGGCGACATGGTCGGCCTCGACTCGTCGATCATCCTGCCCAAGCGCGTGTGGGAGGCATCCGGTCACGTCGCGACCTTCACCGATCCGCTGGTCGAGTGCCTGCAGTGCCACAAGCGCTTCCGCGCCGACAACCTCATCGAGGACTTCGAGGCCCGCAAGGGGCGCCCGGCGGAGAACGGCCTCGCCGACATCCCCTGCCCCAACTGCGGCACGAAGGGCCAGTACACCGAGCCCAAGGCGTTCTCGGGCCTGGTGAAGACCTACCTCGGCGTCGTCGACGACGAGTCGGGCCTGCATTTCCTGCGCCCCGAGACCGCGCAGGGCATCTTCGTGAACTTCTCGAACGTGCTCACCGCGAGCCGCAAGAAGCCGCCGTTCGGCATCGGCCAGGTCGGCAAGGCGTTCCGCAACGAGATCACACCCGGGAACTTCATCTTCCGCACGCGCGAGTTCGAGCAGATGGAGATCGAGTACTTCGTGCCGCCCGCCGAGGCGCAGGAGTGGTTCGAGCACTGGGTCGACGAGTGCTGGGACTGGTTCATCGGGCTCGGCATCGACCCCGACAATATGCGCCGGTTCGACGTGCCCGAAGAGGACCGCGCCCACTATTCCGACGGCACCATCGACGTCGAGTACCGCTTCGGCTTCGCCGGCAAGGAGTGGGGCGAGCTCATGGGCGTCGCCAACCGCACCGACTACGACCTGAGCTCGCACTCGGAGGCGTCGGGCCAGTCGCTGACCTACTTCGACCAGGCCTCGGGCGAGAAGTACATCCCGTACGTCATCGAGCCCTCGTTCGGACTCACCCGCGCGATGATGGCCTTCCTCGTCGACGCGTATCACGAGGAGGAGGCGCCGAACGCGAAGGGCGGCACCGACACCCGCACGGTGCTCAAGCTCGACCCGCGCCTGGCGCCCGTGAAGGTCGCGGTGCTCCCGCTGTCGCGCAACGAGCAGCTCTCGCCGATCGCCCGCGAGGTCGCCGAGACCCTCCGAGGCGACTGGAACATCGACTTCGACGACGCCGGCGCGATCGGCCGCCGCTACCGTCGCCAGGACGAGATCGGCACGCCCTTCTGCGTCACGGTCGACTTCGACTCGCTCGACGACCGCGCCGTCACCGTGCGCGACCGCGACACGATGGGCCAGGAGCGCGTTCCGCTCGACGCCCTCCACGACTACCTCGCGGAGCGCCTCAAGGGCGCCTGACCCGCAGGACCATGGATGCCTCGACCCGCCGGGTCGAGGCATCCCATCGTCTGCGGGCGCCCGGGTCGGCGTCCAGCGCCATGCGGGCGCCCGCGGTCGGGCGTCGAGCGTCGTCCGGGGGCCCGGGGTTCGCGCGGTCGATTCCGGCGTCCGCGGTCGTTAGGCTCGGGCGCGGATGCCGATTCGGGCAGCGCGAGCGATCGGGCTCGCGCCAGCGGTCTATCCCCGATCGTGGTCGGTGCCTAACCTGCTGACATGACCAGGGACTACCGCGGAACCACCGCGCTCATCACCGGCGCGAGCTCGGGCCTGGGGGCCGAATACGCGACGCAGTTCGCCGCGCGCGGCGCCGACGTCGTCCTCGTCGCCCGCCGCGAGGACCGACTGCGCGAGCTCGCCGATCGCCTCGCTCGTGATCACGGCGTGCGGGCGACGCCGATCGCCCTCGACCTCACGCGGCCGGATGCCGCCGTGGTGCTCCGGCGCGAGCTTGACGAGCGGGGCATCCGCGTGCAGAGCCTCGTCAACAACGCCGGGTTCGGCATGAAGGGGTCGCTCGCACAGGCGGATGCCGCGCGCATCGGCGAGATGGTGCAGGTCAACGTCTCGGCGCTCGTGGCCATCACGCGCGAGGTGCTTCCCGAGATGGTCGCCGACGGCCGCGGTGCGCTCATCGGCATTGCGAGCACCGGCGCCTACCAGCCCTGCCCGAACATGGCGGTCTACGGCGCGACCAAGGCCTTCGTTCTGAGCTTCACCGAGGCACTCGCATACGAGACGAAGGGGTCGGGGCTGGGTGTGATCGCAATGAGCCCGGGTGCGACGCGCACCGAGTTCTTCGACGTCACCGGCGCCGATGCCGCGGTCGGCCGCTTCAAGACGCCGGCGCAGGTCGTCGCGCTGACCCTCCGCAAGCTCGACCGTGACGACGTCCCGCCGAGCGTGGTCTCCGGCCGTGCCAACGCGCTGAGCGCGTGGGCGGCGGGGGTGATGCCGCGCCGTCTCACCCTCGCGGTCAGCGGCCGCGTGCTCAAGTAGTCGCCGGCGCGCGGCATCCGTCGCCTTCCTCTCAGCGCTGGATGCCGTTCTCAGGACCGATGCGGCGCGCGGCGGGAGTATGCCCGTGTTGTTGCCCTGCCGGGCCCGTTGGTCCTGCACACGGTAAGAGGGTCGACTGCACCGGAGCAGGCCGGAACGACGGAGCGCCCGGCCCCTCGCGGGACCGGGCGCTGTGCGACAGAAGGGGTCAGCCGCCGATCGCTGCGGCGGCATCCTTCGCGGCGTTCTTCGCAGCCGCGCCGGCGTCGCCGGCGGCGGACAGCGCGTCGGCCCCGGCGGTCTTCACCGCGAAGGCCTGCAGCAGCGTGGTGAGGTCGAGACCGGTGAGGCCCTTCACGACCTCGGTGCCCTCGCCGAGCACGCGTCCGACGGTCTTCGTCATCTCGGATGCGCCGTCGGTCGAGACGACGGTGAGCTTGTCGATCGAGGCGATCGGCTCGGCCGCGGCCCGTACGATCTCGGGCAGGCGCGAGATGATCTCCTGCGCGAGCGCGGCCTCGCCGTACTTCTGCAGCGCGAGCGCCTTCGCGTCGGTCGAGGCGGCCTCGGCGAGGCCCTCGGCCTGGATCGCCGAGGCGCGGGCCTCACCCTCGGCCTTGATGCCGGCTGCGAGGGCGACCTGCTTGTCGCGCTCGGCCTCACCCGAGAAGCGCACCGCGGTCGCGGCGGCTTCGGCGTCCTGCACGGCGGCGACCTTGTTCGCCTCGGCGATCTTGGTGCGCTTGTAGGCGTCGGCCTCGGTCGCGGCGTTGGCCGCGTCACGGAGGGCCGTCGCGCGCTGCACCTCGGCGTAGGCCTGCGCCTCGGCGGGCTTGCGGATCTCGATGTCGAGGCGCTCCTGCGTCACGAGCGCCTGCTCGGTGAGGGCCTCGCGCTCCTGCACGGCGACGAGTTTGTCCTGCTCGGCGGTGGCGAGCTGGCCGGAAGCCTGCGCTTCGGCGTTCGCGCGGTCGGTCTCGGCCTTGATCGTGGCCTGCTTGAGGGCGAGAGCCTTCTGGCGCTCGGCGATCTGCTCCGACGCCTCGATGCGCGCGAACTCGCTGGCGCGGGATGCCTCGGCCTCGCTGATCTCGGCGACCTGGCGGGCGCGGGCGGCCTCGGCGCGGCCGAGGTTGGCGAGGTAGTCGCTGCCGGGGGTGGAGATGTCGCTGATGTTGAGGAGGTCGACCTGCAGGCCCTGCTCGACGAGGTCGGCCTTCGTCTCGGCGACGACGCGGTCGGAGAGGCTCTTGCGGTCGGAGATGATCTGCTCGATCGTCATGTCGCCGACGATCGAGCGCAGCGAGCCTTCGAGCGACTCCTTGATGATCTCGGTGAGGAGGTCCTGCTGCGAGAGGAAGCGCTGTGCGGCGCGGCGCACGCCGTCCTCCGTGCCCGAGACCTTGAAGTTGATCGAGGCCTTGATCGCGATCTTGATGCGGTTCTTGTCGACGCCCTCGACGGTGATGCCGATCTGGCGCTGCTCGAGCGAGATCGAGAAGCCCTGCTGCAGGATCGGCCACACGAACGTGCGACCGCCGATCACGACGCGCTGGCCGCTGCCGGTCTCGCCGGGCGCCGGGCGGCCGGCCCCGCGTCCGACGATCACCAGCGCCTCGTTCGGAGGGACGCGGCGGATGCGCCGCGCGATGAAGGTGATCAGCCCGAGCACCGCCACGATGAGGGCGACGACCGCGATGATCTGGATGAGTTCGTTCGTCATGGACGACCTTTCTCGTGGGATGCCGCGACCCGGGGTTCCCGACCCGGACCGCGGTGGGGATCTACTCCGCGACGACCTTGACGCGGGTGCCGGTGTGCTCGATGACGCGCACGCGCACGCCCTCGGCGATGGTGCCGTCCGCGTAGGCGAGGCGGCGCTCGACCTCGTGGGGACCGTCGAGGCTGACCTCGCCGCCGGCCGGGGAGACCGTCGAGCGCGTGACGCCCGACAGGCCGAGCGCCGATGCCGGCACGCCGTCCGAGCTCTTGGTCAGCCGCTTCACGAAGAGCACGGCGATGACGTAGGCGATGATCGCCAGCACTGCGGCGAGAACGTACGCCCAGAGCGTGTCGAGGCCGTTCGTCGTGGTGAGGGCGCCGGATGCCCCGAACACCACGGCCGCGATCCCCAGGGCGGTGCCCGAGATGGCGCCGTCGCCGATGTCGAAGTGGTCGAAGATGTCGCCGACGATGAGCGAGATCAGCAGCACGGCGAGGCCGACGCCTCCGACGATCAGGAAGGGCAGCACGGTGTCTCCTGCAAGGGTGCGGTGCGGGCGGGTCCCTCCACCCTAGCCAGCGGTTGGGACCCGGTGTCCAATCCTGGGACCGGATGTGGAGAACGCGCTCCGCGGGCGTGCTGTCGAGGCATCCGTCCCTGTCGACGGCACGATGACAGCGCCGTGACAGCGGGACGCCAGAGGGGACAGCGGGCTGACGGTGCGAATCCCACGACCCGATCGGGCGGTCAGTCCGTGACGGTGTAGGTCGTGTCGCCGGTCTCGCCGGCGAGCACACGGCGGTAGTCCTCGGCGACGATCTCGCGGAGCACGCCGGCATCGACCGCGTCGAGGTCCTTGATGTAGAGGCAGCTGACGCCGGTCTCGTGCGGGCCCAGATCCGCGAGCCGCTCGCCGTGCGCGGCGGTGCGCAGCGTGTACACCGTCGTGGATTCGCGCCGCGGCGAGAACGCCGCGATCGGGGCGTCGCCCTCGCTGCCGGCCGCCGAGCGGTAGTGGCATGAGCCGAACCCGATGATGGTGCCCCAGAGTTCAGGCTCGCGACCCGTCACCTCGCGCAGGAGATCGATCATCCGGGCGGCATCGCGCTGACGCTTCGCGGGCCGCACCGCGGCGACGAACTCGTCGACGTCCCCACCGGTCTTCTTCATCGCCGCCTCCCGGTCAGCCCTTGGCCGCGGCCTTCATCGCGCGCTTGTGCTCGCGCACCTTCGTCAGGGACTCCGGCGAGACGATGTCGGCGACGCTGCGGAACGACCCCTCGTCGCCGTACGAGCCGGCCGCCTCGCGCCAGCCGGCACCGGTGTAGCCGTACTGCTTGCCGAGGAGAGCCAGGAAGATCTTCGCCTTCTGCTCGCCGAAGCCCGGCAGGGCCTTCAGCCGCTTCAGCACGGTCGGCCCGTCCGGTGCTTCGGCGGGATCCGCGGCCGGGCGGGTCCAGATCGCCGACGCGTCGCCGCCCCAGTCCTGCTCGACCGCCGCGCAGAGCGCCTGCACACGCGCTGCCATCGAGCCCGGGAACCGGTGCACCGCCGGCGTCGCCTTGAAGAGCTCCGTGAACGCCTCAGGGTCGAAGCTCGCGATAGCCGCGGCATCCAGCGTCCCCGCGCGCTCGGAGATCTTGAGCGGTCCGGCGAATGCCGTCTCCATCGCGACCTGCTGGTCGAGCAGCATGCCGATCAGCAGGGCGAGCGGGTCGTCGGTGAGCAGGCGGTCGGCGGCGTCGTCGCCCGTGATGTGGAGCGTCATGCGGCCCAGTCTCCCACCGCCCGCCCCGGCGGCACAGTTCGCGGATGGGAGGATGGATGCCGTGACCATCCCCACGCCCGCTCCCGACGCCGGCGGGTCGCCTGCACCCTCCGGGCACGAGGGCCCCGCCTCCGAGCCGTTCCAGGAACTCGTCGAGCACGCGCGCGAGACGCACGTGGTCATCATCGGCGGTGGCATCGCCGGGCTCGTCGCGGCGTGGGAGTGCGCCAAGGTCGGCATGGCGGTGACGCTGGTGGAGGCATCCGATCGTCTCGGCGGCACGATCGGGTCGGCCCGCATCGCGGGGCTCGAGCTCGAGACCGGCGTGACCTGCTGGTCGACCCGCGGCGGCACCGTGCGCGGACTCGTCGACGACGTGCTGCCGGATGCCGCGATCGTGCGCCCGCGCAACGACCGCGAGTGGATCGCGGGCCTGCCGAAGGGTGCCGCGGCGCCGCTGCCCGCCGAGCAGGTGCTCGGAATCCCCGCCAACCCGTGGGACGAGAGCGTGCGCCGGATCATCGGATGGGGCGGCACGTGGCGCGCGTACGTCGATCGCCTGCGTCCCCCGCTCACGATCGGCGCCCAGCGCAGCCTCGGCCGGCTCGTCGACGGCCGCATGGGCGAGAAGGTCCTGGATCGCCTGGTGGCACCGCTCACCATCGACCGCTTCGGCCTCGACCCCGTCGACGTCGACGTCGAGGTCGCCGCCCCGGGGCTCAGCAACGCGCTCACCCGCACCGGGTGGCTCGGCGGTGCGGTCGCCGACGTGCGCGTCGATGCCCCGAGCGCCTCGATCGAGGGACTGGACGGTGGGATGCCGCAGCTCACCGCCGCGCTCGCCGAGAGGCTCGCCGAGCGCGAGGTCGCGATCCACACCGGAGCGCTGGCGACGGGTGTCGTCCGCAGCGACGGACGCTGGACGGTGGAACTCGCGACGATCGCGCCCGACGGTGCGGTCGCCGCACCGGACCGGCTGCACGCCGACGCGGTCATCGTCGCGACCGACGAGACCACGGCGCGTGCGCTCCTCGCCGCCGCGCTCGGCACCCCCGCGTTCGCCGACGTCGCCGCCGCAGGCATCGCCCGCGACGTCGTGACGCTCGTGGTAGACGCGCCGGAGCTCGACGCAGCGCCGCGCGGCGCTCACGTCCACGCCGTCCCGGGCGCTTCGCGCGCGACCGGCCTCGTCCACGAGACCGCTCGGTGGGAGTGGCTGGCGCGGGACGCGGGCGCCGGGCGCCACGTCCTGCGCGTCGCCTTCGGCGCCCCGGGGACCGCTCCGGCGACCGAGGGACTGTCCGACGCCGACGCGGCGGTGATGGCCGTGGCCGAGGCATCCGTCCTCCTCGGGGTGCAGCTCGACGAGGGCCGGATCGCCGGCGCGCGCCGCGACGCGTACACCCTCGTTCCTCCCGCATCGGCCCTCGGCCGACGTGAGCGCACCGACGCCGCCCGAGCCGCGATCAGCCGCGCACCGGGGCTCGCCGCGGTCGGCGCGTGGCTGTCGGGAAGCGGCCTCGCACAGGTCGTCGCCGACGCTCAGGACGAGGCCGACCGCCTTCGCCGCAGGGCTCTGTGGGGTGCCGAGGCGGCAGAGTGAACCCTCCGCCCGAGCCCCTGTCAAGGGTGGATGCCGGAATCGGCATACAGGGCTACCCTGGGAAGGTCGTCAGGTCACACCGAGCGTGAGGAGACCTCATGAAGGGCAAGGCAGGACTGGTCATCGGACTTGCGATCGGGTATGTGCTCGGTACGCGCGCGGGTCGTGAACGCTACGAGCAGATCAAGACGCAATGGCTGAAGGTGTGGAACACCGAGCCCGTGCAGAGCCAGGTCGGCAAGGTCAAGGACTTCGCCAAGTCGCAGGCGATGGCGCTGCCGTCGACGCTGTGGGAGTCGGCCGTGAAGGTCACGCAGGCCGCCGGCTCGAAGGGCACCGCCGGGCAGAAGCTCGACGCCGCCATCAAGGTCGGCAAGGAATCGGCCGACGACGTCGGCACGGCGGCGCAGACCTCGGCGAAGGCTGTGAAGGACGCCGTCGAGGACGCCGTCGACGACGCTTCCGAGAACGGTCGCGGCGGGGCTTGACGTGATGACCACCCCCCGCGGCTTCCGCGACCGCGCGGACGACAGCCTGCTCACCCTGCTGGGTGAGATCCCGGAGCTCGTCCGCAACCTCGTCATCGCGGAGATCGACGCCGCGAAGGCCTGGCTCGCCAAGACCGCGAAAGACGGCGGATGGGGAGCCCTGTGGGTCTTCGCCGCGCTGTTCGTGCTGTTCTGGTCGGTCCCGGTGTTCGGCACGTTCGTGATCGCGGGATTGTCGTCGTGGTGGCCCGTGTGGCTGTCGGCGCTCGTCGTGTTCTTCGCGATGCTGGTCGTCACCGCCGTGTTCGCGTTCATCGGCGTCCTCTACTTCCGCCGGATCGGCGAGCGCCGCAACCCGGTCCAATCGATCGCCCTGGATGTGAAGGAGGTGCGCGATGAGCTCTGACGCGCCCGTGCCGCTGTCGAAGAACTCCGTCGCGCTGCCTCGAACCGCCGTACCCCTCGGCATCGGCGACCCTGTCGAGCAGGCCAGGACCGAGCTCAAGGCGGCGCTCGCCGCCATCGAGGAGAAGGCGAACGTCCCCCGCCGGGTCGAACGCGTCCTCGACGAGCGGATCGAGCAGGCCCGCGCGTTCAATCGCCGCAACCCCGCGCTCACCGCCGTCGCGGTCATCGCGGGCGCCGCCGCGATCGGCGCGGCGGTCTGGGGCTTCGTCCGCCTCTATACGCGCTGATCCCGCCCGGATTCCCGCTCTCCACACCGCCGAGGCAACGCCTCGCGCGATCGGGGGTATGCTCGGGAGGCAAGGCAGTGCAATGATGCGTTAGCTGCCGATCGCGCGAACCCGATTCGAATCGCGCATCGGCTGCCTCGATCTTTCCTGGGCGGCCGGCTGAGCATCATCGAGAGTCGACCCCCCCTATGAATTCCGCCGCAGCACAGCAGCAGTCCGTCAAACCTCTGACCGGCTGGCGCGTTCTCGTGCCCCGTGGCGGCCCCTGGGGCGACGGCGTCGCAGCGACTCTCCGCCGTCAGGGCGCGATCCCGGTGATCGCCCCGCTCATCAACTTCGCCCCCACGAACGACCAGGCGTCGCTCGACCAGGCGCTCGCCGACCTCGCCGCCGGCAAGTTCGAGTGGCTCACGGTCACGAGCGCGACGACGGTCGACGTCCTCTACGCCTACCGCGCGGTCGTCCCGGCGACGACGAAGGTCGCCGCCGTGGGCGAGACCACAGCTGCCGCGCTCCTCGCCGTCGGCTATCGCGTCGACCTCGTCCCCGAGCGCGACAACTCCGCAGCCGGCATGGCGGAGCAGCTCATCGGCCTCGAGCCCGAAGCGCGCGACATCCTCACCCTCCGCAGCGAGATCGCGAAGCCGGTCCTCACCCGCATGCTCACCGAGGCCGGGCACCGCGTCCGGAGCGTCGTCGCGTACCGCACGGTCGGGGTCCCCGTCACCGAGCGCATCGCCGAGGACGTCCACTCCGGCCGCATCAATGCGATCCTCGTGACCAGCGGCTCGGTCGCGCAGCAGGTGCACGAGCAGTTCCCCGAGATCCCCGACACCACGCTGATCGCTGCGATCGGCCCACGCACCGCCAAGGACGCGCGCCGCGCGGGCCTCGACGTGGATGTCGTGGCCGATGCGCAGACCGTCGATGCCCTCATCGACGCCGTCGGCAAGTTCTCCCTCCCTCACGCGGCCGACGAGTTCGCCCCGAAGACCGGCATGATTCCGCGTCTCGGCGGCATCGACACCCGGAACTGACCCGCCCGTGACCGGCACGCCCCGCATCGTCGTGCTCGCGGGCGGAGTCGGCGGCTCCCGCTTCGTCCTCGGGGTCCGTGGCGCGCTGCGCGCCCGCGGCATCGACGACACCGCCGCCGCGCTGACGGTCGTGGTCAACACCGGCGATGACATCTGGCTCTCCGGCGTGCGCCTGCAGCCCGACGTGGATTCGATCACCTATGCGCTCGCCGGTGTCAACGACGCCGAGCGCGGCTGGGGCCGGCAGGGCGACAGCGAGCGCGTCAATCACGAACTGCAGGAGTGGGGTGCCGGCTGGCCGTGGTTCACCCTCGGCGACCTCGACCTCGGCACGCATCTCGCCCGCACCGGCTGGCTGCGCGAGGGGCTCACGCCGACCGACGTGCTCGAGCGCATGTCGCACCGCTGGGACCTCGGCGCGCGCCTGCTGCCGATGACCGACAGCGAGGTCGACACCGTCGTGGTGCTCGCCGACGGCACGCGCCTGCACTTCCAGGAGTGGTGGACCCGGCACCGCGCGACCCTCGCGCCCGAGCGGTTCGAGAACCCGGGCATCGACGGGGCGATCGCCGGCCCCGGCGTCGCGGAGGCGATCGCCGAGGCGGACGCCGTGCTGCTGGCGCCCTCCAACCCTGTGGTGTCGATCGGCCCGATCCTCGCCGTGCCGGGCGTGCGCGAGGCGCTGCGTGCCACGCGGGCCCCTGTCGTCGGGGTCTCGCCGATCATCGGCGGCAAGGTCGTGCGCGGCATGGCCGACGTGTGCCTGGCCGCGATCGGCGTCGAGACCTCTGCGACGGCGGTCGCGGGCCTGTACGGCGCCCGCGAAGGCGGCGGGCTGCTCGACGCGTGGCTCCTTGCCGAGGAGGACGAGGCCGTCGCCGACGAGGTCGCGGGGCTCGGCATCCGTCCTCTCGTCCGACCACTCTGGATGACGGATGCTGCGCGCCAGACCGCTCTCGGCGAGGCGGCGCTCACCGCCGCCGGAGTGTGAGCGTGCCCGAACTCGCGTGGTGGGCGTGGGCGCTGCTCGGCCTCGGTGCCGTCGTCGTGGGCCTGTCGAAGACCGCCGTGCCCGGCGCGGGGACGATCGCCGTCGCCATCTTCGCGGCCGTGCTCCCGGCGAAGCAGTCGACCGGCGTCCTGCTCCTGCTGCTGATCGTCGCCGACATCTTCGCCGTGACCATGTACCGCCGGCACGCGGACTGGCGCACCCTGATCAAGCTCGCCCCCGCGGTCGTGGTGGGCGTGCTGCTGGGCGTCGTCTTCCTGTGGTTCGCCGATGACGTGTGGGTGAAGAAGTCGATCGGGGTGATCCTGCTGGCCGTCATCGCCATCACGCTGCTGCGGCGCCGCTTCGCCTCCGGCGTCGAGGCGGGCGGCTCGCACCGCGTCGCCGCAGCGACCTACGGCACCCTCGGCGGCTTCACCACGATGGTCGCGAACGCCGCCGGACCCGTGATGTCGATGTACTTCCTCGCGGCCCGCTTCGAGGTGAAGGCGTTCCTCGGCACGGCGGCCTGGTTCTTCGCGATCGTGAACCTGTTCAAGGTGCCGTTCTCGATCGGCATCGGCATCATCACGGTGCCGGGGATCCTCATCGACCTCGTGCTCGTGCCACTCGTCGTCGTCGCGGCGTTCCTCGGAAGGTGGCTCGCCGACCGCATGCCGCAGTCCGTCTTCGAGAAGCTGGTGATCGCCTTCACGATCGTCGGCGCGGTCTACCTGCTGATCGTCTGACCCGCCGCGCTCATCCTGCGGGGCTCGCTGTAGCCTCGGCGGGGTCGGGTCGGCCCGTGCGGTCGCCTCAGGCACGCGTTGCGACTGGACAGGCCGACTGTGCCCCGCGGATCGCGAGGCGACGCCGGCGGGGTCGGCCGGTGCGGTCGCTTCCGGACGGGTCGGTGACCGGAAGGGCCGACTCGGCGGGCGCCACGGCCCCCCAGGGCCGGACGCCGCGGCCTCAGCGCGCGAGAAGGGCCGCCGTGCGCGGGCCCAGACCCAGCATGCGCGCGGCGTCGAGCTGGTCGGCGGTGTCGACGTCGCGGCGGAGGGTCGAGGCATCCGGAATCGGAAGGGCCACGCACCCCCGCGCGACGTGCCGCGCGAACGAGCCGTCGCCGAAGGACGACTCCCACGGGGTGCCCGGCCCCGCGGTCACCAGCGTCGAGCCGGTGCCCTCCGCGTCGGGAACGACAGCGCGGGGGAGGGATGCTGCGGCCCGCAGCGCGTCCGCGAGGTCGGCGGGCTGCAGCGCCGGAAGGTCTCCGAGGAGGGCGGCGCGCGGCATCCGTCCGTCCGGATCGATCGCCGCGACGCCCGCCGCCACCGCGGCGTCGAGCCCGCGCCCGTCGCCTTCGGGGACGAACCGCAGCGCCGGGATCATCGCGGCCTCACGAGCGAGGGCGGCGTCGTCGGTCACCACCACGACCTGCGCGACGAGATCGCACGCGGTCGCCGCGGCGAGCGTGTCGAGCGCGATGGCTCGGGCGAGATCCGCGCGCCCCACGCCGTCGACGTCGAGCCGCGACTTCGCGCGGGCCGACGGCTTGACCGGCACCACGACGACCCAGCGCGGCGACGGCGACTCCTCGGGTTCCGCGCCGGACGGGCTGGAAGAGGTCGAACTCAGCGGTGGCGTCGCTGACTCCGAGGAGTTGCGGCGGCGCCGGCCGAACAGCGGGGTCACGCGTACTTCGCGCGCAGGCGCGGCAGGATCTCTTCGCCGTACATCCGCAGGAAGGCGCCCTGGTCGTGGCCCGGGTCGTGGAAGACGAGGTGGCGGAAGCCGAGGCCGATGTACCAGCCGATGCGCTCGACGTGCTCGTCGGGGTCGTCCGACACGATGAACCGCGACGCCGCGCGCTCGATCGGCAGCGCCTCGCCGAGCCGCTGCATCTCGATGGGGTCGTCGATGCCCATCTTCTCCTCGGGCGTGAGCGCCAGGGGCGCCCAGAAGCGGGTCTTCTCCTTCGCGGCCTCGATGGTCTCGTCGAGCGAGACCTTGATCTCCATCAAGGTGTCGATCGCGTCGGCCGGTCGGCCGGCCTTCTCGAGTCCCTCGTGCAGCGCCGGCAGCAGCGTGTCGGTGTACAGCTCACGCTTCTTGCCCGACGTCGTGATGAAGCCGTCGGCGATGCGGCCGGCGAGGCGCGTCGCGGCGGGGCCGGCGGCACCGATGTAGATCGGCACGGGCTCGGGGAGCTTGTCGTAGATCGTGATGTTGCGGGCCGTGTAGTACGTGCCGTCGAAGTTGACGCGGTCCTCCGACCACAGCCGGCGGATGAGGCCGATGGCCTCCTTGAGACGCTGGAACCGCTCCGGCGGATCGGGCCACGTGATGCCGAGGTTCGCCTCGTTGAGCGCCTCGCCGGTGCCGACGCCGAGGATCACGCGCCCCGGGTACATCACGCCGAGCGTCGCGAAGTCCTGGGCGACGACGGTCGGGTTGTAGCGGAACGTCGGCGTGAGCACGGACGTGCCGATGAGCACGCGCGAGGTCTTCGCGCCGAGCGCGCCGAGCCACGGGACGGACGCGGGGGCATGCCCGCCGTCGTGCAGCCACGGCTGCAGGTGGTCCGAGATGAACACCGAGTCGAACCCGGCCTCCTCGGCCTGGATCGCGTAGTCGAGCAGCTCGGCCGGGCCGAACTGCTCGGCGGAGGCCTTGTAGCCGAAGCGCAGAGGAATGGTCATGCGGGTATCCCTTCGATGGCGGGTGCAGGCAGGAACTCGGAGCCGTCGGTGCGGGCGAGTCGCTCCCGGAAGGCGTCGACGGTGCCCGGCCAGAGCAGGGCGAGCCGCCCTGAGCGCTCGTCGACGTACCAGTTGCGGCAGCCGCCGGTCATCCAGCGGGTGGATGCCGCAGCCCGGGCGATCTCGTCGGTGTAGGTGCGCTCGGCCTCGGGGTCGACGCGCAGCACCCGGCCGCCACGCGCGTCGAGGACGCGCGTGACGTACCCCGCCTGCTCCTCGATCATGAGCACGGACGACGAGTGGCCGAGCGAGGCGTTCGGCCCGTTGAGCACGAAGAAGTTCGGGAAGCCGGCGACGACCGTCGACGCGAACGCCGTCATTCCACCCGACCAGTGCTCGGCGAGCGTCGCACCGCCCTCGCCGGTGACGAGCTCGGCGTACGGCTGGCGCGTCGAGGCGAATCCGGTCGCGAGGACCAGCGCGTCGACCTCGTGGCGGGTGCCGTCGGAGACGACGAGCGTCGAGCCGTCCACCTCGGTGAGCGCAGAGGGCACGAGGGTCACGGCCTCGGACGCGACAGCGGGGTAGAAGTCGTCCGACAGCAGCACGCGCTTGCAGCCGAACGCGTAGTCGGGGGTGAGAGCGGCACGCAGCGCGGGGTCGGCGACCTGACGCTCCAGGTGCGCGAGCGCCACGGCCTCGGCGTCCGCCGCCGCAGCGGAGTCGCCCGCGCGCGACGCGAAACGCGCCTCGCCCTCGGCGTAAAGGTCGGCGCGGAGGGCCTCGAGCGCCTGCGGGGACGCGGCGAAGCGGGCGCGGTCGGCGTCGGAGTAGGCGTCGCCGCCGCGCGGCACGATCCACGCCGGCGTGCGCTGGAAGAGCGTGACGTGCGCCGCCGTGCGTGCGAGCTCGGGGACGATCTGCACCGCGCTCGCACCCGTGCCGACGACGCCGACGCGGGCGCCGGCGAGATCCGCCGAGTGGTCCCACCGCGCGGAGTGGAACAGCGGCCCAGGGAACTGCTCGAGCCCGGCGAAGCGTGGAATGGTCGGCTCGGTGAGACGCCCGCACGCGAGCACGAGCACGTCGGCGACGATGACCTCGTCGGGCGTGGCGATGCGCCACACCTCGCGCTCGGCATCCCAGGCGGCCCCGCGCATCGGGGTGCGCAGGAGCACCCGGTCGCGCAGGCCCTCGACGTCGACGACATGCTCGAGGTACGCGTGGATCTCCGCGCCCTTCGCGTACGTGCCCGACCACGCCGGGTTCGGGTGCGCCGCGAAGCCGTAGAGGTGCGAGGGCACATCGCACGCGATGCCCGGGTACGTGTTGTCGCGCCAGGTGCCGCCGACGGACTCCGCCCGCTCCAGCACCACGAAGTCCTCGCGGCCCGCGCGGCGCAGTGCCGACGCCACCCCGATGCCGGCGAATCCGGCACCGACGATCGCGACCTCGACGCGGGTCACCGCAGGACCTGACCGTACGTCGTCGTGCGCAGGCGGAACGGCCGGAACAGGCGCGCGACCATCGCCGAGGCATCCGTCACCGGCAGTTCGAGACCGTGCTCGATGCCCGCCTCGGGCTTCACGCGGCCGTCGAGCAGGGTGCCGCCGAGGTCGTCGCCGCCGGACTGCAGCAGGACGACGGATGCCTCGCGCCCGACGCGCGTCCACGGGATCTGGATGTGCGGGATGCTGCCCGACAGCAGCAGCCGCGAGACGGCGACCATCGCGCGGTGCTCGTCGAGCGGGGCGCGGCCCGAGACCAGGGGGACGCCGCCGGCGGGTCCGGGCAGCGGGATCGGCACGAACTCGCTGAAGCCGCGCGTCTCGCCCTGGATGGCCCGCAGCTGTCGCAAGTGCGCGATGCGCTCGGCCGCGGTCTCGACGTGACCGTAGAAGATGACGCTCGTCGACCGGAATCCGCCGCGGTGCGCCGCCGTGATGCCCTCGACCCAGCGGTCGATCTCGAGGTCGGTCGGCGCGACCAGCCCGCGCACACGCTCGCTCAGCACCTTGACGCCCGTGCCCGGCACGGTGTCGACGCCCGCCTCGCGCATCGCGGCGAGGGCTGCGCCGAGCGAGAGACCGGAGCGGTCGGCGAGGTCGCGCACGTCCTGAGGGCGATAGGCGTGGAGATGGATGCCGGGGGCAGCGGCCTTCACCGCACGCGCGATGTCGAGGTAGCCCGAGGGGTCTTCGGGAGCCGGGAGCAGCCCTTGCACGCAGAGCTCCGTGGCGCCGAGATCCCACGCGTCGGCCGCGATCGCCTCGACGTCGTCGAGGGTGAAGGTCGCGGGGTCGTCGCCCGTGGTCGGGCGGAGCCCGGTGGAGGTGAGGTTGCGGTTCACCACAAGGGTGACCGCTTCGCCCACGGTGTACCGGCGCACGTCGTCGGCGGTCGCCGCGAGTACGTCGAGGTCGTCGCCGGTCGCCTCGAGGAGGGCGACCCACTCGGCGTCGTCGAGCGCGAGCGGGTCCGCCGCCGCGGCCTCCGCGAGCTGCTTCACCGTCCGCGCCCTCGCCCCCCGCCGTTCCGCAGTCGACTTGTGCGAGTCCGCCGACGCACGATCCGCCGAAACTGACTGCGGAGCGATCGGCCCATTAGAGCTCAGACCCAGCGGTTCCGCAGTCAGTTCGTGCGGGTCGCCGGGGGGCCGATCCGCCGGAAGTGACTGCGGAACAGAGGAGAGCGGGACCGTGGAGGGGGCGGAGGCGGGGGACGCCGGGGGCACGGCGGCGCGGCCGGGGGCGGCGAGCCCGGTCTCGGGATCCGCGAGCGCCTCGACCGCGGGGCGCAGCGCGGGATCGATCCACGCCTGGGCCCCGAGCACGAACTCGGGTTGCGCGGTCAGGCGCTCGCGCAGCTCGAAGCCGAGCTCCGCCGTCATGCGGGCGAGGTCGTCGAGGTGCGGCCACGGGCGCTCGGGGTTGACGTGATCGGCGGTGAGCGGCGAGACGCCGCCCCAGTCGTCGGCGCCGGCGCGCACCAGCAGGCCGAACTCCGTGGCGTCCGAGAGGTTCGGAGGCACCTGGATGCGCATCCGAGCGCCCATCACGAGCCGCGCCACGGCCACCGTCGCGACGTACTCGAGCAGCTCCGCGTCGGGTGCGCCCTGCATCGCGGTGCGGGGCTTCGCGCGGAAGTTCTGGACGATGACCTCCTGCACGTGGCCCTGTCCATCCACCTGGTGACGTTCGTGGGCCTCGCGGATCGCGACCAGCGACTCGGCGCGGTCGCGCACGGTCTCGCCGATCCCGACGAGGATGCCGGTGGTGAAGGGCACGCGCTCGCGCCCGGCGGCATCGATCACCTCGAGCCGCAGCGCCGGGTCCTTGTCGGGCGAGCCGAAGTGCACCTGCCCAGGCTCTTCGAACAGGCGACGCGAGGTCGTCTCGAGCATCATGCCCATCGACGGCGCGGTGGGCCGCAGCATCCGCAGCTCGTCCGCGTTCATGACTCCCGGGTTGGCGTGGGCGAGCAGACCGGTCTCCGCGGTCACCAGGCGCGCGATGTGCGCGACGTACTCGATCGTCGAGGCGAACCCGTGCTCGTCGAGCCACGCGCGCGCCTCGGGCCAGCGGTCCTCGGGACGGTCGCCGAGCGTCAGCAGCACCTCTTTGCAACCCATCGCCTGGCCCTGCCGCACGACGGCCAGCACCTGCTCGGGCGACATGTACACGGGCTTGTGCTTCTTGAGCAGCTGCCCGGGGGTGTCGACGAACACGCAGTAGTGGCAGCGGTCGCGGCACAGGGTCGTGAGCGGCACGAACACCTTGCGCGAGTACGTGATCACGCGAGGGCGACCGGATGCTGCGAGCCCGGCATCGCGCAGTTCCCCGGCGATCTCCAGCAGGCGCTCGAACCGCTCGCCCGTCGCACCGAGCAGCGTCTCGGCGTCGGCGGCGTCGAGACGTTCGCCGGCCGCGGCGCGCGCGAGCACGGCGTCGACGGCGATGGACGAGGACGCGGTGACGGAGGGGGACACGACGGTCACCGATCCAGTCTTGCACCGCCTGCGAACCCCGGGGCGCGGGATCGTTGCCCTCCCGTAAGCAAATCAGTCCGGTTCCGAGTGCCCGCGCTGGCAGACTGGGCACATGGTGACGCTGCTGCTCGACTCGACGCAGCTCGAGGTCGTGCTGTCGGTGTCCGAGCGCGCCCTGTCGTTCCGCAAGGGAAACGTCGTCATCGAGCGCTCGACCATCACCAAGGTGCAGCTCACCGACGACGCGTGGACGTGGCTGCGGGGCATCCCGAGCCCCGGAACGCACGTGCGCGGGATCATCGCCGCAGGCACTTGGCGGTCCGCGGGTGGCGACGACTTCGCGATCATCCGCCGTCACCGGCCCAGTGTCGTGATCGACCTCGAGGGCCACCCCGAGTTCCAGCGGGTGATCCTCACCACCCGTCACGGCCTCGCGCTCGTGCAGGCGCTGCGGGTCGAGGTCGCGGCCGAGCCGACCGACGTCGTCGACATCGCGGCCGAGACGGGCACGATCCCGGTCATCCCCGAGCGCAAGCCGCGGGGGCGCAAGACCCCGGCGCCTGCTCCTGCCGTCTGACCCCTCGCGTTTCGCCTCTGCGTTTCGACTCGCAAGCTCGCTCAACGACCGGCGGGGGAGAGCCTCAGCTGACGTCGCGCCGCCAGCTCACCAGGTGGCCGAGCACGACGAACACGATCGCGTAGCCGAGCAGCACGAGCCCGCCCACCCACCACTCGAGCGGGTCCGCCGAGCCCTGGGGGATCGTCGCCGCGTAGACGCTCGCACCGACCAGCGCATCGCTCGCCGCTCCCGGCAGGAAGCGGGTGACGTCCGACAGTCCCTCCACGAAAGCGGCGGCGGTGCGCCCGATCGGCTCGATGAACTGCGTGAACACGAGGACGCCGACGATCGCGCCGACCTGGTTGCGCACGAGGGCGCCCACGCCCACGCCGATGAGCGTCCAGAGGGCGTAGGCGAGCAGCATCCGCCCGAGCATCGCCCAGGTGTCGGGCGAGGTGATGCCGGTCTCGAGACCGAAGCCCGCGAGGAACGCCGCCGACGTGCCGACGGCCGCGACGATGCCGATCAGGCCGAGCACGACGCCGATGAGCACGCCGACGGCGAGCTTGGCGACGAGCACGCGGCCGCGGCGCGGCGTCGCGAGGAACGTGGGCGTGAGGGTCTTGTGGCGGAACTCCGCCGTGACCATCAGCGTGCCCACGAGCAGGGGGAAGACGTAGCCGACGGTGGTCGCGGTGCTGTACAGCGTTGCGGCGAGACCTTCCTCGGGCAACGGCGGCGCGTTGCCGGGGAGCGATCCCGTCGCGGCGGCCGCGTAGACGAACCCGAGGGCCGCCGCGGTGAACGCGACATACGCGAACAGGACGATCGCGAGGATCCACCAGATGCTCGTGGAGAACAGCTTCGTGCTCTCGGCGCGGGTGGCGGCGGTGAGACTCATCGGTCGCCCCCTTCCTCGTCGGCGGGTGCGGTGACGGTGTCGGCCGCCGGGTCGCTTTCGGAGGAGAGGGATGCCTCGGCCCCCGGCTCGGGCTCGGACTCGGCGGTCTCCGCGGGCGGAGTGTGGTTGACGGCGTCCTCGAAGGCCTCGGCCTCGGGCGGCACCCAGGCCTCGGGCTCGAGCTCAGGCTCGGGCTCGGGCTCGGGCTCGGGCGCGGATTCGGGGTCGGACTCGGGCGCGGGTTCCGCGCCGGGCGCCGATTGGCCGGTGTGGTCGAAGGCGGCGAAGAAGGCGTCCGCCTCGATGTCCGAGTCGGTCTTGACGTAGTGCTCCCACGGGCGGTCGTCGTCGGCGTCCGGCGGCTCGGGGGTCGAGAGGTCGTCGTCGATCTCGCCGATGGCCTCGACGTCGGGATCCGCGTCTTCGGGGTCAGGGTCTTCGGGGGCCCACGGATCGGCGGGCTCCGGCTGGGGCTCCGGCTCCGGCTCGGGTCCGGGCTGCGGATGCGGCTGCGGCTCGGGCTCCGGCTCCGGCTGGGGCTCCGGCTCCGGCTCCGGCTCGGGTCCGGGCTGGGGCTCCGGCTGCGGCTCGGGCTCCGGCTGGGGCTCCGGCTCCGGCTGGGGCTCTGGTTCGGGTTCCGGTGCTGCCTCCGCCGCGGCCCCCTCCTCGCCCGTCGGCGCAGCCTCGGGCTCAGCCGAGAGTTCTGCGTCGACCTGGCCGATGGCCTCGACGTCGGGGTCTGCGTCCTCGGGGGCCGCGGACGGCACGATGTCGATCACTCCCGTGCTCGCAACCGCGTAGGCGACGGGTGCCGGCGCGACCGGCGCTTCGGGCTCGCTGTGCGCGCCGGGGTCGGGGCGTTTCGTCTCTGCGTTTCGACTCGCGGGCTCGCTCAACGACCGGGGGTCGGTGTCGGGCTCGCTGTGCGCGGCGGGTTCGGCGGCGAGGCGCTCGGGCTCGGCGCGCTCGGAGACCCAGGCGGCGCCGGCCGCGGCGGCGAGGGCTGTCGCGGCGCCGGGGGCGCTGGTGGCTTCGGCGTCGAGCGCGGCCGCGGTGAGCGCCGACTCGGCCGCCTCGTCGGATTCGGACCCCGTCTCCGTCACCGGCGCCGGGGGCGCAGCATCCACGTCTCCGGCCGCGCTCGGATGCACGCGCGTGCCGTTCACGAGATCGAGGAAGACCTCCTCGAGCGCGGGGCCGCGGCGGTGCAGCGTGGAGAGCGCGACCCCGCCGGCGGCAGCCGCCGCGCCGACCGCGGTCGGGTCCACGCCGCGCACGGTGAGCCCGGAGCGCAGCACCTCGAAGGGCACGTCGGCGGCCTTCAGCGCGGCGCCGAGCGCCGCCCGGTCGGGAGCGTCGACGACGGTGGCGTACTCACGCGGGTCCGTCAGCTCGTCGACGCCGCCCTGGAACACCAGGCGCCCGCGCGAGATGATCAGCAGCGCGTCGACGGTCTGCTGCACCTCGGCGAGCAGGTGCGACGAGACGAGCACGGTCCGGCCCTCGCTCGCGAGCTGCCGGAGGAACCCGCGCATCCAGCGGATGCCCTCGGGGTCCAGTCCGTTCGCCGGCTCGTCGAGCACCAGAACGCCCGGGTCGCCGAGCAGCGCGTACGCGAGGCCGAGGCGCTGGCGCATGCCGAGCGAGTATCCGCCGACCTTGCGGTTCGCGGCATCCGTCAGTCCCACGAGGTCCAGCACCTCGCCGACCCGCGACTTCGCGATGCCTGCGGCCTGCGCGTAGATCGTGAGGTGCGCGGTGGCGGTGCGGCCGGGATGGAAGCTGGATGCCTCGAGCACCGCGCCGACGGTCTGCAGCGGCTTGTCGAGCTCGGCGTAGCGCTTGCCGCCGATCGTGGCGTGGCCGTCCGTCGCCTTGACGAGCCCGAGGAGGATCCGCAGCGTCGTGGTCTTGCCTGCGCCGTTCGGACCGAGGAACCCGGTGACCAGTCCGGGTTCGACCCGAGCTGTGAGGCCTGCGACCGCTGTGACGACGCCGAAGCGCTTCGTGACACCTGAGAACTCCAGCGACTGGCCTTCGGGCATGCCGAACCCTCTCGTTGGTCGTGGGCGACACTCCGCGGGGCAATGTACGGGGCCGCTCCATTGCGGACTCACAGCAGAACTCCGTCCCATCCTGGCGGAAATCCGGTCTCAGCGTGGGAGAAGTTCGCCCTGCCGGTAACGTTGCGCTCGTGACCGACCTCGCCGAAGCCGCCGCGGAGCCCACCGTCCTCGTGAGCACGAGCGGAGGGCTCGGGCGCCTCACTCTCAACCGGCCCCGCGCGATCAACGCGCTCAACCTGGGGATGGTCGAGCAGCTGCACGCGGCGCTCGACGCATGGGAGCACGACACCGAGGTCGACGTGGTGCTGCTCGACGGCGCCGGCGAGCGCGGACTGTGCGCCGGTGGCGACGTGCGCAGGCTCGCCGAGCAGGTCACGAGCGGCCGCGCCGGCGACGCGGCGGTGTTCTTCCGGGCCGAATACGCGATCAACGCGCGCATCGCCGAGTACCCGAAGCCGTTCGTCGCCTTCGCCGACGGCATCACGATGGGAGGCGGCATCGGCGTCGCCGGCCACGCCGCGATCCGCATCGTGACCGAACGCTCGCAGCTGGCGATGCCCGAGACCCGCATCGGCTTCACCCCCGACGTCGGCGGCACGTGGCTGCTCGCCCACGCGCCGGGCCGCCTGGGCGAGTACCTCGGGCTGACGGGCGCGGTGATGGATGCCTCGGACGCGATCTACGCCGGATTCGCCGACCATTACGTGCCCCACGAGAACCTCGACGCGGTCCGCGACGCGCTCGAGACGCGGGCCGATCCCTCCAGCCCGACCGAGCTCGTCCTGCTGTTCGACGAGACCCCGGCGCCCTCGAAGCTCATCGCCTCGCGGGAGTGGATCGACGACGCGTTCGCGGCCGACACGGTCGGCGGGATCGTCGAGAGGCTGCGGGCGCGCCCCGAACCCGAGGCATCCGCCACCGCCGATCTGCTCGGCGAACTGTCGCCCACCGGTCTCGCCGTGACGCTCGCTGCGATCCGCCGCGCGCGGGAGCTGCCGGGGCTCAGGGACGCGCTCGACCAGGAGTACGGGCTGGTGATGTGGTTCGCGACGACCCAGCCCGACCTGCCGGAGGGCATCAGGGCGCAGGTCATCGACAAGGACCGCACCCCGAACTGGCGGCCGGCGACCCTCGCCGACCTGCCCGGCGATGTCGCCGAGACCGCCCTCGGCCACCGGCCCGACGTTCCGCTCTGGGACTGACGCGAGCATCGGCGGCGAGGAGGGATCGTGAGCACCCGGCGGCGGAGGGGCTACTCGATCGGCGTCGCGATCGACTGGTTCTTCTTCGTCTTCGCGGGGCTGGCGGCCCTCTGGCTCGCGTATCTCAGCCTCACCGAGACGTTCCACGTCGGGTGGTGGGGCATTCCGTTCTTCCTCGCGTTCTGGGTGCTGCTCGCGTATCTGGTGCTGCCGCGGCTGCACCGCATCCTCACCACGATCTACGTTCCGGACTACTTCATCGGCCGCACCCGGACCAGTGACGGACTGCTCGGCGACCCCGTGAACCTCGCGTTCCACGGCACCGGTGACCAGATCCGCGCGTCGCTCGAGGCCGCCGGCTGGACCGAGGCCGACCCGGTGACCCTCGGCTCGTCGTGGCGCATCATCACGTCGACGCTCACACGCCGCAGCTACGACGAGGCGCCGGTGAGCCCGCTCTTCCTGTTCGGACGCCAGCAGGACTTCGCCTACCAGCAGGAGGTCGACGGGAATCCCGCCCAGCGCCACCACGTGCGCTTCTGGCGGTGCCCCGACGACTGGCTGCTGCCCGGCGGGCGCCGCGTCGACTGGCTCGCCGCCGGCACGTTCGACACCAGCGTCGGGCTGTCGCTGTTCACGCTGCAGGTCACCCACCGCATCGACGCCGACACCGACGTCGAACGCGACCACATCGTCCAGACGGTGACGGATGCCGATTCCCGCGTCACCGTGGACGTCATCCCCGACTTCGCCACCGGCTATCACGCCCGCAACGGCGGCGGCGACAGCATCCGCACCGACGGGGACCTCCCCATCGTCGACGTGCGCGCGGTCGAGCCGAGCGTGCAGAGCGCGGGGGAGGTGGCCGCGTGAGCGCGGGGGAGGAGCCGCTCGCGGCGGGAGGAGCCGGCGCGGCGGGTGCACCGATGCCGGCGCCCCAGAAGCGCCCGGCCTACGAGCCGGCGAAGCGCCTGCTGAAGCCGCCGCGCTACGACCCCGGGATGAAGCGGCCGATCTCGACGATCGCCGGAACCGGTCTGATCCTCCTGCGCGTGCTTGCGGGGGTGGTGGTGCTGGCGGGCATCGCCACCGGCTGGGACGCGCTCCTGTCCGACCCCGACTCGGTTCTCGAGGGCTTCGACCCTTCTCCCGCGGGCGCTCAGGCCGCTCTGTGGTTCGTGCTGGCGGCGGGCGCCACGGTACTCCTCATCGACCTGCTGTTCGCCGTGTTCGTGTACCGCGGCCACAACTGGGCGCGCGTGATCGTCATGATCATCGCGGTCGGCTCGATCAGCACGTCGTTCGTGGCCTGGTGGGCGCAGGGGCAGGAGATCACGATCGACACGACCTACGTGTCCCTGAGTCTCGACATCCTCGTCCTGCTCGCGCTGTCCAGTCGCAGCGCCGCCGCCTACGCGCGCCGCAACGAGCACCGCTGACTCCGCTCCTTCCCGCTCGCCTGTCACAAGGCGTCGCGAGGTCCGGCACTTCGTGACAGGGGAGCGGTCGGGTCGAGGACGACTCCGGGTGACGTAACCTGAGTCCCGCCGCAGGCAGCGGCGCGCAGCATCCGTCATCGCAGTCCCCGGGGAGGGCACGTGTTCGACAGTCCGCTCTCGGCGTCCGCCTACGAGGTGCTCGCGGTCGACCCCGGCGTCGACGAGGAGACCCTGCGCAAGGCGTATCGGCTGCGCCTGCGGCAGACGCACCCCGACACCGGCGGCGATGCGGCCGTGTTCATCCAGGTGCAGCGGGCGTGGGAGCTCGTCGGCACGCCGGAGGCCCGCGCGGCGTACGACCGCGGGCACGGCTTCGGCGAGGCGGCGGCTCCGGAGTGGTCGGGCTGGCGGCCGCCCGCGGCGCGCACCGACACGCGTCCGCGCGCCCGCTCCTACGGGCATCCGGGCGGCTGGCGCCGCGAGCGCTACCTCACCCTGATCCGCGAGTGGGCCGGCCGTGGCGTCACGCTCGAGGACCCGTACGACCCGGCGCTCGTGCGCTCGGCCCCGGTGGCGCTCCGGCGCCTCTTGGCCGACGCGCTCGCCGAGGAGGCGACGGCGCGCATCGTCGCCGACCTCGGCATGGGGTACACGGTGTGGCACGACGTGGCCGCCGCGGGGCGCGACTCCGACCCCGACGCGAAGATCGACCACATCGTGCTCGGCCCGAGCGGCCTGTACGGCGTGCTGTCGGAGGACTTCGGCGGCCCGGTGCGCATCCGCCGCGGCGAGTTCGTCGGCGACGGCGTGCCCGGCGCCCCGCTCGCCGAGCTGCTCTCGCGCATGCGGGTGATCTCACGCGCCGCCGGCGTGCGCTTCAGCGGCGCGATCGTCGTGCTCCCCGACGAGGACGTGATCGACCCCATCCAGGAGCTCGGGCGGGTGCGCGGCGTGCGGGTCGCGATCACCTCGCGCAGCGCGCTGGCCACGGTGCTGCGCCGCGGCATCTCGGGCGCCCGCGACATCGGGGGCAACGAGGTGTTCGACTACCGCACCCGCCTGCAGCAGACCGTGCGCTTCGCGTAGCCTCCGGCGGGAGCCGCGGAGGGCGTCGGGGCTGTCCGCATCGCGTGCTCTCACCGAGTGCACGGGTCGTGCGCGTGCATAACGTGTGATCTCGGTGAGATCGTGTGCAGTGGACGGATGCTGCGCCGGGGCGTCGCCCGCCGGTCAGGCGTCGCGGGCCTGGCGCAGCCAGCGCTCGATGCCCGAGATGTGCACCTGGGCCACCGAGGTGGCGAGCTCGATGTCGTGGTCGGCGATCGCGTCGAGGATCGCGCGATGCTCGGCGAGCGTCCGCTCGACCGCGCCCGCCTGGGTGAGCCCGCGCCATACGCGGGCCCGGACCGTCTGGCTGGTGAGGCTCTCGAGCAGGCTCGCCAGGTAGTCGTTGCCCGCGAGTCGCGCGATCGCGCTGTGGAAGCGCACGTCGTGCTCGACCAGGGTCTCGATGTCGGTGTCGGTCGCGACGCTGCGGATCTCGGCATCCAATCCCGCCACGTCGTCATCGTTCGCACGCTGTGCCGCGAGCCCCGTCGCGTGGGACTCGAGGACGCGACGAACCGCGAAGATCTCGAGCAGCGAGTCGTCGTCGTGCAGGTCGACGACGAACGAGATCGCCTCGAGGAGCAGCTTCGGCTCGAGGCTGGTGACGTACGTGCCGTCGCCGCGGCGCACGTCGAGCACGCGGATGACCTCGAGCGCCTTGACGGCCTCGCGCATCGAGCTGCGCGACAGGCCGAGGTGCTCGGCGAGGTCCTTCTCGGGAGGCAGGCGCGACCCCGGCGCCAGCTCGCCGCGGACGATCATGTCCTTGATCTTCTCGATCGCTTCGTCGGTGACGGCCACCCGCTCATCTTAGACATCGGATGTCAGGGAACACGGTCCCCGCTCCCCCTCACCGCGGCGCTGGCGCGCCGCGGCGAGCCTCCGGGGCGGGGCCCAGCTGTGACCACCGCGCGTCGGCGGCATGATGGTGACATGCGAGTCGTGGACGGACACCTGCATCTCTGGGACCGGCAGGTCCTGACCTACGACTGGCTCGAGGGGCCTCTGCTCCGATCTTTCGGGCCCGACGAGCTCGATCTCGCCCTGCAGGACGCCCCCGACGCCGACTGCGGCTTCGTGTTCGTGCAGGCGGAGTGCGCGCCGGAGCAGGCGGTCGCCGAGGTCGACTGGGTCGCCTCGCTGACCGACCGTGTGCCGGTGCGGGGCATCGTGGCGCGCGCGCCGCTCGAGGACCCTGCCGCCACCGATGAGCACCTCGCAGCGTTCGCGGAGCGGCCGCTCGTCGTCGGGGTGCGCCGGCTGCTGCAGTCCGAGCCCGAGGGCTTCTGCCTGCGCCCGGGCTTCCTGCGCGCGGCGGAGGCGGTGGCCGCCGCCGGACTCTCGTTCGACGCCTGCGTGCGGTGGGAGCGGCTGCCGGACGTGGTCGCGCTCGCGGACGCGCTGCCCGACCTCGCCATCGTGCTCGACCACCTGGGCAAGCCCGAGGTGGGTTCGCCCGGCGACGCCGACCCCGCCGACGGCACCCCGTGGGCGGAGTCGCTGCGCGACCTGGCCCAGCGCCCGAACGTGGTGTGCAAGCTCTCGGGCCTGCCGGCGGAGTCTCGCGGCGAGTGGACCGACGCCCAGATGCGCCCGTTCCTCGACGTGGCGCTCGACGCCTTCGGGCCCGACCGCCTGCTGTTCGGCAGCGACTGGCCCGTGTCGGGTCCGTACGGGCGGTGGCTCGACACGGTGACGTCGTGGTTGGAGGACCGCATGGGCGAGCGCCACCGGAGGGCGGTGCTCGCCGAGAACGCCGAGCGTGTCTACGGCCTGGGTTAGCGGCATCCGTCCCCGCCGGAAGCGTGGGGGCCACGCGCGCCCTCCCGCGTGCTCGTTCGACAGGTCAACCGGGGTCTTACAGGAGACTCGGCGGGGAATCGTCCTGTAGAACCTCGGTTGACCTGTGGGACGGATGCCGCGGCCGGGGGCGCGATCTACCGCCTGGCGCGATGAGTCAGGAGCCGGCAGGGCGGAGGCGGAGCGGCGACATCCCGCCGTCCACCTCGATGTAGGTGCCGGTCGTCGAGCCCGACGACGGGCTCACCAGGTACAGCACCGCGCCGGCGACCTCGGCGGCCGACACCAGGCGGCCGTGGGGCTGGCGCGCCTCCAGCGCGGCGCGCTCGGCGACGGGGTCGGGGGCGCTCGCGAGCAGGCGGCCGATCCACGGGGTGTCGGCGGTGCCGGGATTGACGGCGTTCACGCGGATGCCCTCGCGCAGGTGGTCGGCGGCCATCGCGCGGGTGAGCGAGAGCACGGCGCCCTTCGACGCGCTGTACAGCGCGCGCTGCGGCAGGCCCGCGGTCGCTGCGATCGACGACGTGTTGCAGATCGCCGCGGACGGCGAGTTCCGCAGCCACGGCAGCGCCGCCGCGGTGACGCGCGCGATGCCCGTGACGTTGATGGAGAACACGCGTGCCCACTCGGCGTCGTCGTTCGCCGCGATGTCGCCCTGCGCGCCGATGCCCGCGTTGTTGACGAGGATGTCGATGCGCCCGAACCGCTCGCCGACCGCGGCGATCGCCCGATCGACCGCGGCGCGGTCCGACACGTCCGCGGCGAACGAGGCGAACCGCGGGTCGGCGCCGGACGGATCGAGGTCGAGCACCGCGACCTCGGCGCCCTCGTCCGCGAGTGCGGTCGCGATCGCGGCGCCGATGCCCGACGCGCCGCCGGTGACGACGGCGACGAGGCCGTCCAGCTGCCGGCCGCTCATCGCGAGGCCTCCCACGCCACGAACTCCTGGCGCTGCGCACCGAGACCGTCGATCTCGATGTCGACGACGTCGCCGGCCTTCAGGTACGGGAACCGGCCGCCGAACGCCACGCCCTGCGGCGTGCCGGTGAGGATCAGGTCGCCGGGCTCGAGGGTGACGAACTGCGAGAGGTGGTGCACGATGGCGCGCACGTCGAAGATCATGTCGCTGGTGTTCGAGTCCTGGCGGGGTTCGCCGTTGACGAAGCTCCTCAGGCCGAGGTTCTGGGCGTCGACCTCGTCGGCCGTGACCAGCCACGGGCCCGTCGGGTTGAAGCCGTGGGCGATCTTGCCCTTGGACCACTGCCCGCCCGAGATCTCCATCTGGAAGGTGCGCTCCGAGACGTCGTTGGCGACGACGTAGCCGGCGATGTGCGCGTCGGCCTCCTCGGGGCTGTCGAGGTAGGCGGTGCGACGGCCGATCACGACGCCGAGCTCGACCTCCCAGTCGGTCTTCTCACTGCCCCGGGGGATCGTCACCGCGTCATTCGGTCCGACGACGGTGTTCGGCGTCTTGAGGAAGATGATCGGCACGGTGGGCGGCTCCGCACCGGATTCGCGCGCGTGTGCGGCGTAGTTCTGGCCGATGCAGATGACCGCGCTCGGACGCGCGATCGGGGCGCCGATGCGCAGGTCGGCGGCTCCCTCGAGCTCCGGGAGGAGTCCCTCGGCGATCGCGGCGGAGGTGCGGCCGGTCGGGTCATCGGCGAGGAATCGACCGTCGACATCGGATGTGAGCGGACGCAGATCGAGGTGTCGGTCGCCGTCGATGACGACGGGGATCTCGCTGCCGAACTCGCCGAGGCGCGCGAACTTCATGGTTCTCCTGGATTTCTCGATGCGGGGCGGCGTCGGTGCCGTCGCGGCCCGCGGGCGTGATTGACAGTATAGACATCGGATGTTTACACTTCGAGCGGTTCGACTCCCCGAACCGCGAACCGCTGGAGAACGCCCCGTGAGCCGCATCGTCGCCTTCGAGACGACAGACATCCGATTCCCCACGTCGCTGAGCCTCGACGGCTCCGACGCGATGAACCCCGACCCCGACTACTCCGCCGCCTATCTCCGTATCGTGACGGATGCCTCGGACCGAGTCTCGGGACACGCCTTCGTGTTCACGATCGGGCGTGGAAACGATGTGCAGGTCGCCGCGCTCGACGCGCTCGCCGCGCACCTCGTGGGTCGCGAGCTCGAGCCGCTCCTCGACGACATGGGCGCGACCAACCGCGAGCTCATCGGCGACTCGCAGCTGCGCTGGCTCGGCCCCGAGAAGGGCGTCATGCACATGGCGATCGGCGCCGTCGTCAACGCGCTGTGGGACATCAAGGCCAAGCGCGCCGGACTCCCGCTGTGGCAGCTGCTGTCGCGCATGAGCCCCGAGGAGCTCGTCGCGCTCGTCGACTTCCGCTACCTCACGAACGCCCTCACCCCCGAGGACGCGCTGCAGATCCTCCGCGACGCCGAGCCCGGTCGGGCCGAGCGCGAGCAGGAGCTCCTCGCCACCGGCTACCCCGCGTACACGACGAGCCCCGGCTGGCTGGGCTACTCCGACGAGAAGCTCGCGCGCCTGTGCCGGGAGGCGATCGCCGACGGCTTCGGCCAGATCAAGCTGAAGGTCGGCGCCGACCTCGATGACGACATCCGTCGCCTCCGCGTCGCGCGCGAGGTCTGCGGCGAAGGCTTCCCGATCGCGATCGACGCCAACCAGCGCTGGGAGGTGTCCGAGGCGATCGCGTGGGTGAACGCGCTCGCCGAGTTCGACCCCGCGTGGATCGAAGAGCCCACGAGCCCCGACGACGTGCTCGGTCACGCCGAGATCGCGCGCGGCATCGCGCCGGTGCGGGTCGCGACGGGGGAGCACGCGCAGAACCGCGTGATCTTCAAGCAGCTGCTGCAGGCGGGGGCGATCTCGGTCATGCAGATCGACGCGGCGCGCGTCGGCGGCGTCAACGAGAACATCGCGAACCTGCTGCTGGCGGCCAAGTTCGGCATTCCGGTGTGCCCGCACGCGGGCGGCGTCGGTCTCTGCGAGGCCGTGCAGCACCTCTCGATGTTCGACTTCGTGGCCGTCACCGGCACCCGCGAAGGCCGCATGATCGAGTACGTCGACCACCTGCACGAGCACTTCGTCGTGCCGACCGAGGTCCGCGGAGGCGTGTACGTGGCACCGACGGCGCCCGGCACCGGCATGGAGATGAAGGCCGCCAGCCGCGCCGAGTACGAGTTCGGGACCACGGTCCCCACGCCTCCTCCAACCGCCGCTGACGCGTCGGTCGGAGCCTCTGGCGCGTGGGCCCAGCCGCGGCCTGAACTCCCCGCGCTGACGCGGCTCGGGTACGGCGCAGCGAACGTCGGCAACCTCTTCCGTGAACTCAGCGACGACCAGGCCTGGGCCATCCTCGACGCGGCGTGGGAGAGCGGCATCCGCTACTACGACACCGCTCCCCACTACGGCCTGGGGCTGTCGGAGCGGCGCCTGGGCGCGTTCCTGCGGACCAAGCCGCGCGACGAGTTCGTGATCTCGACGAAGGCCGGGCGTCTGCTCCGCCCCAACCCCGATCACGACGGCGGCCTCGATCTCGTCGCCGACTTCCACGTGCCGACGACGCTGCGGCGCGAGTGGGACTTCTCCGAGGCGGGCATCAGGGCGAGCCTTGAGGAGTCCCTCGAGCGCCTCGGCCTCGACCGCGTCGACGTGCTCTACCTGCACGATCCCGAGCGCCACGACCTCGACCTCGCGCTCCGCGAGGCGTTCCCCGCGCTCGAGCAGCTGCGCGCCGAAGGCGCGGCCCGCGCGATCGGCATCGGCTCCATGGTGAGCGAGGCGCTCGCCGCGGCCGTCGAGAGCGCCGATCTCGACCTCGTCATGATCGCGGGCCGCTACACGCTGCTCGAGCAGCCGGCCGCCGACGCCGTGCTGCCCGCCTGTCATGCGCGCGGAACCGGGGTGGTCGCAGCATCCGTCTTCAACTCCGGCCTGCTCGCCAAGGACGAGCCGGAGAGATCCGACCGCTACGAGTACGGGCGGATGCCGGAACCGCTGTGGGAGCATCTGCAGGCGATCCTCGCCATATGCCGCGCGCACGACGTGCCGCTGCCCGCGGCGGCGGTGCAGTTCGCGCTGCGAGACACCGCGGTGCGCTCGGTCGTCGTGGGCGGGAGCAGGCCCGAGCACGTGCGCCGGAGCGCCGAGCTCATGGCGATCGACATCCCCGCCGCGCTGTGGGACGATCTGGCCGCCGACGGCCTCATCCGCTGACGAAGGGATCCTCATGCTCGAGGGCATCAACCCCCTGCTGACCGGGGAGCTGCTGCTCCACCTGGACCGCATGGGCCACTCCGACGCGGTCGTGATCGCCGACGCGCACTTCCCGGCGTGGGCCATCGGTGCACGCGTCATCGATCTGCCGGGAACGACGACGCCGGAGGTGCTGGCGGCGGTGCGCAGCGTGGTGTCGCTCGACGACGCACCCGCGCTGGATCTCATGGCATCGGCCGACGGCGAGGTGCTCGACGTGCAGCGCGAGCTCGCCGCCGCGGCGGGCGTCGACGATCCGCGGTACGTCGACCGGTTCGAGTACTACGAGCTCGCGAAGACCGCGTACGTCATCGTGCGCACCGGCGAGACGCGCACCTACGGCAACGCGCTGCTGCGCAAGGGCGTCGTGGGCCACCCGTCCGCCTGAGCGGATCCCTGCGGCGGCTCAGCCGTTGAGACCGAAGAGATCCAGCGGGTGCGTGAGGCGCCACCACGGCGACGGATCCGTGATCTCGGCCGCGAGCTCCAGATCGACGGTGGTGGCGTCGAGCGGTCCGGTCACGCTGAGCGAGCCGACGACATCGCCGGCGTCGCGGCTGTCACCGAGGTGGTAGCTGGTGGCGACGGTGCCGTTGCCGCCGTTCCAGAGGATCACCGAGGCGTCGCCTGACGTGACGATGTCGACCTTGTCGCCCCACAGCGTCTCGACCTGGCCGGCCACGGTGCTCGCCGTCACCGAGGGCTTGGGCTGCAGCTCCGCCTCCATCTGCGCATACAGCGCGCGCGATGCGGCGAGGCGGGCCTCGTCGTTCGGCTGACCCAGCACCGACGCATAGAGGCGCACGGTCTTGTCGCCGATCGTGACGTCTTTCGCCGAGAGCAGGTTCCAGGCGTCCAGCGTGCCGGTTTTGAGGCCGACGACGCCCGGATCGGCGAGGAGGCCGTTGGTGTTCTCGACGTGCCCGGCGCCGGGGAGGTCGACGGACTGCTTCGCGACGATCTCGGCGATGACCGGGTTGGCGAGCGCCTTCTGCGCGAGCGTCACGAGTGCCTCGGGGCTCGCGGCGTTGCGCGAGTCCATGCCGGTGGGTTCGCGGACGGTGACCCCGGGAACGCCGTGGGCGGTGAGCCAGGCGTTGGCGGCGGACGCGAAGACGGCGTCGGAGGGCCAGATGCCCTGCGCGAGCCGGTCCGCGTAGTTGTTCGCCGAGCCGATGAGCATGCCCTCGAGCATCTGGTACTGGGTGAGCGAGCCGCCGACGGGGACGTCGAGCGCCGACTCGCCGCCGGCGCGGTACTGCCAGTAGCGCGAGCGGTCGGCGGACGTGAAGCGGTACTCCGGTCCCTGCTCGCCCACGGCGAGCGGCATCTCCTCGAGCACGACCAGCGCGGTCACGATCTTGGTGATGCTGGCGATCGCGTCGGGATCGGCCGTGGAGGCGAGCGTTCCCGGGACGCCGGCGACCGCTTCGGCCGCGCTGCCCTGAGCAGGCCACGCGGGCGCGGCGGCGGGCGCCGCGATCGGCTGCACCTCCATCGCGGTGACGGTGGGGGCGACAGCGTGCAGCGGCCACAGCAGAGTCGTCGCCGCGTAGGCGCCGACGACCGCCGCGATCGCGAGCGTGGGCACCACGACGGCGGCGCGGAACGGGGAGCGGCGCGGGGCATCGGAGAGGAGGTCGGCCTCGACTGCCACGTACGGGGTCGCGGCCGCGGTCAGGTCGGCGGGGGCTGCGCCGTGCTCGACGACGGACTCGTCGACCCAGGCGAGTGCGGTGTGCCCGCCCGTGACCGCGGTGACGGTCGGGGTGCCGAGGTCGGTCGGGAGCGCGAAGCCGGACGGCTCGACGGGCTCCGCGGGGTTCCACGTCGCGACCGACGGCACCTCGGCGACGGGCACCGTGGCGATCGTCGGAGCGGCCGCGGTCACGTCCACCGCAGCGGTGGTCGACGGCGGGTAGACAGTATCCGTCTCACCCGTCTGGATCGTGAGGATGCCGCCGTCGGGCGCGTCTTCGGAACCCGAAACCGGGACGGCACCGGTCTGCACGCGTCGCGCGCGACGCGTGGGTGCAGGGGTGTCGTCCGAAGTCACCCCCCCAAAATACCTGCTGAACCGGCGGTATACTCGTCGCCAACACCACGGGAGTCCGGTGAGCCGGGCTGAGAGGAAGCGATCCACGCTTCGACCGTCGAACCTGATCCGGATCATGCCGGCGCAGGGAGGAGCTCATATGCACGCGTCCACGTCCGCATCCACCCCCGTTGCGGCTCACTCGAAGGCCCCGCGGAGCCTGCGCTGGCGGGTCGTCGACATCGTCGTCGCCGCGGTGCTCGGCGTCGCGATCGGCCTGGTCTTCTGGGCCTGGAACACCATCGGCGGTACCTGGTTCGTCGCCATGGATGGCCTCACCCCCGGTCTCGGCGGCATCGCCGTCGGCATCTGGCTCATCGGCGGCGTCATCGGCGGCCTGGTCATCCGCAAGCCCGGTGCCGCACTCCTCGTCGAGGTGATCGCCGCGCTCGTGTCGATGCTCATCGGCAACGTGTGGGGAGTCTCGACGCTCTTCTCGGGCATCGTGCAGGGCCTCGGCGCCGAGCTCGTGTTCGCGATCTTCCTCTACCGCCGCTTCACGCTGCCCGTCGCAATGCTCGCCGGCGTCGGCGCCGCGGTCGGCGCCTGGGTGTTCGAGCTGTTCTACGGCAGCTCGCCCAACATCCTGAAGACCCTCGAGTTCAACGTGATCTACCTGGTGTCGCTGGCGGTCTCGGGCGCGCTGCTCGCGGGCCTCGTCGGATGGTTCGCCGTGCGCGGGCTCGCCGCGACCGGTGCCCTCAACCGCTTCGCCGTCGGACGCGAAGCGCGCCGCGAGGTCTGACGTGACGGCGACCCGCCCCGCCCGCATCACGGCGGCGGGCTGGGGGTGGCGCTACGGCGGACGCCGGGCCGCTGCCGTCCACGACGTCTCGTTCACGATCGAGCCCGGGGAGCGCGTGCTCCTGCTCGGCGCATCCGGCGCGGGCAAATCGACGCTCCTCGCCGGCATGGCAGGTCTCCTCGGCGGCGCCGACGAGGGTGACGAGACCGGCACGCTCCTCATCGACGGTGGACGCGCCGAGGCTCACCGCGGTCGCGTCGGGCTCGTGCTGCAGGACCCCGACGCCGGGGTCGTGCTGTCGAAGGTGGGCGACGACGTGGCCTTCGGGTGCGAGAACCTCGGTGTTCCGGCCGCACAGATCCCGGCTCGGGTCGCAGAGGCGCTCGACGCCGTCGGGCTCGACGTGCCGCTGACCCGGCCCACTAAGGCGCTCTCCGGGGGACAGAAGCAGCGCCTCGCCCTCGCCGGGGTGCTGGCGATGCGGCCCGGGGTGCTCCTGCTCGACGAGCCCACCGCCAACCTCGACCCGGACGGAGTCCGCGAGGTGCGCGACGCCGTCGAGCGTGCGGTGCGCGAGACGGGCGCGACGCTCGTCGTGATCGAGCACCGCACCGCGGTGTGGGCCGATCTCATGGACCGCGTCATCGTGGTCGGGGCCGACGGCGGACTCCTCGCCGACGGGACGCCCGCCGAGGTGTTCGCGCGTCACGGCGCCACGCTCGCCGCGGCCGGCGTGTGGGTGCCGGGCCACCCGGTCGACCTGCCCGTCCTCGCTTCCGCCCGGCCCGACGCGCCGACGGCTGTGGCGGCATCCGCTCTCTCGATCTCCCGTGACGGCCGCACGATCGTGCGCGCGGGGCTCGACCTCGCCGTGCCGCGCGCGGCCGCGACCGTGATCACGGGGCCGAACGGCGCCGGCAAGTCCACGCTCGCACTGACGCTCGCGGGCCTGCTGCCCGAGGCGGCGGGTCGCGTCGAGTCCGCGCCGGAACTCGCGGGCCGCTCCGGCCGGCGCCCGTCGAAGTGGACGTCGCGCGAGCTGCTCACGCGCATCGGCACGGTGTTCCAGGAGCCCGAGCACCAGTTCCTCGCCGCGACCGTGCGCGACGAGCTCGCCATCGGGCCGGGTTCGCGCGGCGTCGACCCGGCCGCCGTCGACCAGATCGTCGACGAACTGCTCGAACGGCTGCACCTGGCACCGCTCGCCGCCGCGAACCCCTTCACCCTGTCGGGCGGGCAGAAGCGCCGGCTCTCGGTCGCGACCGTGCTCGCCGACGCGCCCCCGGTGATCGTGCTCGACGAGCCGACCTTCGGTCAGGACCGCCGCGGCTGGATCGAGCTCGTGCAGCTGCTGCAGTCCGAGATCGACGCCGGCACGACGGTCGTCGCCGTCACCCACGACGAGGACGTGCTGCGCCATCTCGGCGGCCACCGCATCGAGCTCGGCCTCCCCGTGCACGCGGGGGTGGGATCGTGACCGCCGTCGACGCGCGCACCGCCGAGGCCGAGGCGGCGCCCCGCGCCTGGCTCGACGGGGTGAACCCGGTCACGAAGATCGCGCTCGCGCTGCTGCTGTCGGTGCCCCTCTTCGCGTCCATCGACGCCACGAGCGCCCTCGTGGCGATCGTGCTCCAGATCGCCTGCATCCCGCTGACCGGCCTCGCCGCCCTGACGGTGCTGAAACGGATGCTGCCCATCCTCGTCTTCGCGCCGGTCGCGGGCCTCAGCATGCTGCTGTACGCGGAGCCGGGCGGCACCGTCTACTGGTCGTTCTGGTACGCGACGATCAGCGACGACTCGATCGCCCTCGCGATCGCGGTGTGCCTGCGCGTGCTCGCCCTCGCCCTGCCGACCATCCTGCTGTTCGGCCGCACCGACCCGACCGAGCTCGCCGACGCGCTCGCCCAGGTCGCGAAGCTGCCGTCGCGCTTCGTGCTCGGCGTGCTCGCCGGCACCCGCACGCTCGGGCTCTTCCTCGACGACTGGCGCAGCATGGGCCTCGCACGCCGGGCGCGGGGCGTCGGCGACAGCGGCGCCGTCCGCCGCTTCTTCTCGATGGCCTTCGTGCTGCTCGTCTTCGCGGTGCGCCGCGGCACGAAGCTCGCGATGGCGATGGAGGCGCGCGGCTTCGGTTCGGGCATCCGCCGCACGTGGGCGCGTCCGTCGCGCCTGCACCCCCGTGACGCCGTGGCGCTGCTGGGCGGCACCGTGATCATGGCGCTCGCGATCGGCGTGGCGGTCGCGGCGGGCACGTTCCGGTTCGTCTGGTCCTGAGCTCGTCGTCGGTTCGACGACGTTTCGTCTGCGGGCGCCAGAGCGCCCTTCGCTCAACGGCCGGTGCTTCGGCCCCGGTTCAGCCGCCGGCGACCAGCCGCTCGTAGCCGGGCTGCAGCGCGGGGAAGTAGTCGTCCCAGTTCACGGTGTCGACGGCGACGCCTGCCTGCGCCGCGACCAGGCGGTCGAGGTAGTACTCCCAACCCGGGCCGATCGAGCCCACCTCGTCCTCGGGGCCCAGACGTTGACCGAATGTGAGCACGGTGTCGCCGTGCTCGTCCGGGGCGAGTTCGAACCACAGGTGCCACGCACCCGAGGCGGCCGAGGTGTCGCCGGCGAAGCGCCGCGGGCGGTCGCACTCGAGGATCGTGTACTCCTCACCCGAGGCATCCGGATCCTCCGCCGTCATGAAGAACGTGACGTGCCCGGTCGCGGGATCGCCCTCCCAGCGGCCGATCCACCGCTCGAGCCGCGCGGACTCGGTGAGCTCGCGCCACACCTCGTCGGCGGTCGCCCGGAAGCGCCGGAGGATCACGAGGTTCGGCTTGCCGTCGATGTCACACACGTTCCCGGTGATCTCGGTCATGTCGCGTTCCACAGCTCCCGGTAGTACGACAGGCGCTCGCGATCGGGCTCGATCCCGTACGCCTCGATGAGGGCGTCCTCCCATCCCTCGCCATAGTTCCACGCCGTCGACATCGACGCCACGGCGATGTCGGCCCAGCGGTCCGCGACGCCCAGCGCGCCCAGGTCGACGTGCCCGCTCCACCGGCCGTCGTCGCCGATCAGCGTGTTCGGGCAGCACGCGTCGCCGTGGCACACGACGAGCCGGTCGATCGGCGGGGCGTCCCGCCACTCATCGGGAACACGGATGCCGCGCCCCTGGGCGTTCGCGATGCGCCCGGGCACGCCCCAGCCGAACGGGCAGTCGTCGACCGGCAGCGACTCGTGGAGCGCGCGCAGACCCTCGCCGACCGCGCGGACGGCGGTGCCGGCATCCCGGATCCATCGCGGATCCACCGCCGACACGCCGGGGAGGGCCGCCGTCACCAGCCATTCGTGGGTGTCGTCGCCTCCGGACTCGAGCACCCGCGGGACGGGGGTGTACCGCGCCGCCCACCGCAGCCGCTCCGCCTCGCCTGCGAACGACGTCTCGGCGTTGCGCGGGCCGTACTTGAGGTACCTGCCGTCGTCGGTGCGGAACGTCGTGCCGCCCAGCTCGTTGAGCCAGACGGGGGTGAGTCCGGCGCCGCGCGCGAGCACCCTGACCCGCTCGGGGACGGCGACGTCTGCGACGGGGATCGACACGAGTTCCATCCTCCCGCGCGCGGGGCCCCCTGCGAAGTCCGGACTTCGCGGGTTCTGGACTCCGGAGTGATGCGTTTCCTGGACGGTCTCCTCCGGATCAGGGGCGCGCCGACGCTCGAAGTCCGGACTTCGCAGGTCCTGGACACCGAATCGATGCTTTTCCCGGACGGCACCGCGGGAGGAGGACCGGCACGGCTCAGGCCTCGAGCGCCTCGCGGAGGATCACGGCGTGGTGGTGGGTGTCGTCGTGCACCGCATGAAGGAGCGTCACGGCGAGGTGGGGCGCGTGCTTTGCGCGCAGCGCACCCACCGCGCCCGCCGTGGGTCCGGCGAGCTCGGCCCGGTATGCCGCCTCGAAGTCCGACCACGACAGGTCGTCGTGGGGGAAGGCCTTGCGCAGCTCGGTCGAGGGCGCGACCTCCTCCGCCCACAGGTCGAGCGCCGCGCGCTCCTTCGAGGGGCCACGCGGCCAGAGAGGTCGACCAGCACGCGGAAGCCGTCGCCCGGGGTCGGGTCGTCGCAGACGCGCTTCAGCCGGATCTCCATGCGCATCCAACTCGCCTGCCTGGCGGTGCGCCACCGGCATGGTGGGATGGAGGCATGCCCGCCACGCGCGCGACCCGCCGCCGAGGACCCCTCACGGCGCTCGAGGGCGCGGAGCCCGCGGTCGCGATCGGCGACACGACCGCGCGGCACGTGCGGCTGTCGCCGGACGGGCTCTCGCGCCACATCGGCGATCCGCGGTCGCAGTTCGTGCTGTGGTCCCAGGTGCACACGGTCACGGTGGATCCGCCGGCGACCTGGTGGCCGTACCCCGCGATGTCCGACATGGCGGCGGCGCTGCTCGGCGGCGTGGCCGGCGGGCTCGAGGCCGGCGAGGCGGCCGAGACCCCCACCTTCCTCGTCGTGATCACCACGCTCGACGGGGAGCGGCTCGAATGGCGCGCCACTCAGCACTACCTCTCGGGCTACCGCCGCGGGGACGCGCAGGCGACGACGCGGCTCGTGGAGTACCTGACCGCGCGTGGCGAGGCGCGGATGCTGCTGGCACGGCCCGCCGAGCTGATCGATCGCATCTCGGCCCTCACGCGCATCGGCCCGCAGATCGGGCCGTGACGGTCTCCGCGACCGCCCGTTAGCCTGGTCCCGTCGCGTCGCCGGCTGGTGAGCGATGGGACTGAGTCCCGCGTATGCTGATACGCGGTTCCGCAGAATCCGGACTTCGAAGGAGAATCCATGGACCTCACGGGCACCGCCGCACTCGTCACCGGTGGCGCGAGCGGACTCGGCCTCGCCACGGCCCGGCGTCTCACCGCCGCGGGCGCGACCGTCACGATCGTCGACCTGCCGACCTCGGCGGGCGCCGACCTCGCCGTGGAGCTCGGAGGATCGTTCGCGCCGGCCGACGTCACGAGCCCGGATCAGGTGGCAGCCGCCGTCGCCACGGCCGCAGCATCCGGCCCCCTCCGCGTCGTCGTGAACTGCGCCGGGATCGCGCCGCCCGCCAAGGTGCTCGATCGCGAGGGCAACCCGTCGCCGCTGGAGGGCTTCGAGCGGATCATCCGCGTGAACCTCATCGGCACGTACAACGTCATCTCGCAGGCCTCCGCCGCCATGGCGAAGACCGAGCCCACGGCCGACGGCGACCGCGGCGTGGTTGTGAACACGGCCAGCGTCGCCGCGTTCGACGGCCAGATCGGCCAGCCCGCGTACTCGGCGTCGAAGGGCGGCGTGCACGCCATGACCCTGCCGATCGCCCGCGAGCTCGCGCGCTACGGCATCCGCGTCGTGACGATCGCGCCCGGCATCATGGAGACCCCCATGCTGATGGGCCTGCCGCAGGCGGCGCAGGACTCCCTCGGCGAGCAGGTGCCGTACCCGCAGCGCCTCGGCAAGCCCGACGAATACGCGCGCCTGGTGATGTCGATCGTCGACAACGGCTACCTCAACGGCGAGACCATCCGCTTGGACGGCGCCATTCGCATGGCCCCGAAGTAAGGAGACCGCATGGGCGACTCGATCCTCGTCACGCGCGACGGCGCCCTCGCGCGCGTGACCCTCAACCGGCCGGCGTTCCTCAACGCCATGGGCTTCGAGATGGGTGCCCGCTGGCGCGACGTCGCGCACGAGCTCACCTCCGACGCGTCGGTGGGGGCCATCATCCTGGATGCTGCGGGCCCGGCCTTCTGCGCCGGCGGCGACGTCATCGAGATGGCGACGTCGGGGGCCTCCGGCGCTGACGTGACCGGCGCGGCCCACACGATCCACGACGGCATCCGCACGTTCGTCGAATCCGACACGCCCGTCGTCGCCGCCGTGCAGGGCGCCGTCGCGGGCGGGGGACTGGGCCTGATGCTCACCGCCGACTACATCGTCGCGTCGGAGCACTCGAAGTTCGTCAGCAAGTACGCGAACATCGGGCTCACCCCCGACCTCGGCGTCTCGACGCTGCTGCCCGCCGCGGTCGGGCAGCGGCGAGCGCTGCAGCTCCTGCTGCAGGACCTCACCATCGACGCCCCGACCGCCCTCGACTGGGGCCTCGTCACCGAGGTCGTCCCGGCCGACGACGTCGCTTCGCGCGCCGAAGCGGTGGCGCGGTTCTGGCTCGCAGGCGCCACCGGTGCCTTCGGGCAGGCCAAGCGCCTCGTCCGCACCGGAGCCGGGCGCTCGTTCGGCGAGAACCTCGACGACGAAGCCCGATCCATCGGCGCCCGCTTCGACACCGCCGAGGCCAAGGCGCGCGTCGCGGCCTTCGCTGCAGCATCCGCCAAATCCCGTTCCTGACTTCCTGACCGAGGAGATCCTGAGATGAGCGACAAGCCCCTCGCCGGCAAGACGATCCTGATGTCGGGCGGCAGCCGCGGCATCGGCCTCGCGATCGCGCTGCGCGCGGCGCGCGACGGTGCCAACATCGCCCTGCTGGCCAAGACCGACACGCCCCACCCCAAGCTCGAGGGCACCGTGCACTCGGCAGCGGAAGAGATCCGCGCGGCCGGCGGCAACGCACTGCCGATCGTCGGCGACGTGCGCAACGACGACGACGTGACCGAGGCCGTGCTCAAGACGCAGGGCGAGTTCGGCGGCATCGACATCGTCGTGAACAACGCCTCGGTCATCGACCTGTCGCGCTCGCTCGACCTCGACGCCAAGAAGTACGACCTCATGCAGGACGTCAACGTGCGCGGCACGTTCATGCTCTCGCGGGCAGCGGTGCCGATTCTGAAGGATGCCGCGAACCCGCACATCCTCTCGCTCTCGCCGCCGCTCAACCTGTCGCCGAAGTGGCTCGGCGGGCACACCGGATACACGCTGGCGAAGTACGGCATGACGATGGTCACGCTGGGGATGGCCGCGGAGTTCGCCGAGGCGGGGATCGCCGCGAACACGCTGTGGCCGCGCACGACGATCGCGACCGCCGCGGTGCAGTTCGCCCTGGGCGGCGACCGCATGATGAAGGTCAGCCGCACGCCCGAGATCTACGCCGACGCGGCGTACGAGGTGTTCACCCGGCCCTCGCGCGAGTACACCGGGCAGACGCTCATCGTCGAGGACGTGCTCGAGGCCTCCGGCGTCACCGACTTCTCCGGGTACGCCGCGGTTCCCGGCACGCCCGACGAGGCGCTGTTCCCCGACATCTTCCTGGACTGATGTCGCCGGCGAATCCGAGGTCTCGCCGAGACCGAGGATTCGCCCGCGAGATCGGGGTCGTCGTCGGTCTCGGTGAGGATCCCCTGTCTCGCACGGGTGCGGCGGCGTAGCGTGGGGCCATGGCGGTGCGGAGCCTGTTCCCGATCCTGCTGGCACGCGAGCTGCCCGAGCTCGTGAGCTTCTACGAGCGCGCGCTCGGCGGGGTCGTCGACTACCGGTTCGCCGACGCGAACGGCGCCGACGCGTACGTGTCGCTGAAGATCGACGGGGTCCCGCTCGGGATCGGCCGCGACGAGGACGCTCTGCCGCCCGGCGGCGGCGAGCGGGTCGCACTGTGGTTCTACGTCGACGACGTCGATCGCGCATTCAGGGCGTGGGTGCGCGCGGGCGGTCACCCGATCCAGCCACCGGAGGACATGCCGTGGGGCGAGCGGGTCGCGCAGGTGCGCGACCCCGCCGGCAACCTCGTGAACCTCGGCGCAGAGGCCCCCACGGCCGAGGGCTGAGGTCCGCCGCGCGCGGCCGCGACGCCGGCGCGGCAGCATCCGTCCGCCCTCCGCGCCTTCCGCCTGCACGCCGAAGGCGCCGTCGGCGACCTTGCGCGACGGCGTTGGCGAGGATGATTCTCAAAAAAGGAAAATCCGCTCAAACACTGGCGTGGTGACGTTACCAGTGTTAGCTTTCCATCGGAATCAGAGGACGGCGTGCTCACCGGAGAGCGCAACGATGCGACGCCGCATCGCCGCGGTACTTCCGGATGTGTCTCTGTTCGTTCCGACGCGCGTTCGACGCGCCGAAGACTGATCCGCCCCACGCTCTGCACGGCACCACGTGCAGCGCGTCTCGCCGCCGGGGCACCGCTTCGGCGTCACGGAATCCATGGAAGGATCTGCAATCCCATGAAGCGCTTCACCAAGCTGACCGCGGGAGCCCTCGTGCTCGCCGTTCCCCTCGCGCTGACCCTGACCTCCTGCAGCGGGTCGGGCGGCGGCTCCGGCGAGGGAGACGGGGACGAGACGCTCACCGTCTGGACCTGGGACCCCGCCTTCAACATCTACGCGATGGAGGAGGCCGAGAAGGTGTACCAGAAGGATCACCCCGACTTCGAACTCGACATCGTCGAGGTGCCGTGGGACGACCTCCAGACCAAGCTCACGACGATCGCGCAGTCGCAGGCGTTCGACGAGCTGCCCGACATCTTCCTGATGCAGAACAACGCGTTCCAGAAGAACGGGATCAACTACCCCGACCTGTTCTCGGACTTCAGCGACTCCGACATCGATTTCTCGGAGTTCCCGCAGTCGGTCGTCGACTACTCCACGATCGACGACGTCAACTACGGCGTGCCCTTCGACGCCGGCACCGCGATCACAGCGCTGCGCACCGACGTGCTCGAGGAGGCGGGCTACACCGTCGACGACTTCACCGACATCACGTGGGACGAGTACCTCACGATCGGCAAGGACGTGCTCGCCAAGACGGGGCAGCCGCTGCTGTCGGGCCAGGCCGGCTCCGCCGACATCCCGATGATGATGCTGCAGTCCGCCGGCGCCAGCCTGTTCGACGACGAGGGCAACCCCACCATCGTCGACAACGCCGCGCTCGAGGCGGCCATCGACACCTACACGCAGCTCGTCGAGGCGGGCGTGCTCGTCGAGGTCAACTCGTGGGACGAGTACATCGGCACGCTCGTGAACGGCACGGTCGGCGGCACGATCAACGGCGTGTGGATCGTCGGCTCGATCCAGACCGCGGAAGACCAGGACGGCAAGTGGGCCGTCACGAACCTCCCCAAGCTCGACACGGTCTCGGGCGCGACGAACTACTCCGCGAACGGCGGATCGTCCTGGGCGATCTCGTCGACGGCCGACGTCGACCTCGCGTCGGACTTCCTCGGCGCGACCTTCGCCGGCTCGACCGAGCTGTACGACACGATCCTGCCGAAGGCCGGCGCGGTCGCGAACTGGATCCCGGCCGGTGACAGCGACGTCTACAACGAGCCGATCGCGTTCTTCGGCGGTCAGCCGATCTTCGCCGACGTCGTGAAGTTCGGCCCGGAGGTCCCGTCGAACAACACGGGTGCGTACTACTACGAGGCACGTGACGCGGTGAGCACGGCCATGACGCAGATCATGGGCGGCACCGACATGACGACGGCGCTCGAAGAGGCGCAGGCCAACGTCGAGTTCGCGATGGAGTAACCACGCGAGACGGTCCGGCGGGGCGGCGAACCCGCCCCGCCGGACCGGAACCGTGGCCCTGACCGCCCAAGGAAAAGAGACGACGCCGTGGCCTCCGACGTGAAGACGCGCACCAAGACTGCGAGCAGGCGCAATCAGCCGCCGCCGCTGAACAACTACATCGGCGACCGCAAGCCGTGGCTCAGCAACACCCGCCGCCGCAGCCTCACCGGGTGGGGGTTCCTGCTCCCCGCCGCACTGCTCATCCTGTTCATGAGCTTCATCCCGATGGCGCAGGCCTTCGTCCTGTCGCTGCAGACCGGACGCGGCACGCGCCTCGAGTTCGCCGACCCGCTCTGGTACAACTACGAGCGCCTGCTGAACGACGACGTCTTCCGCCTCACGCTGACGAACACGTTCATCTACCTGATCATCCAGGTGCCCATCATGCTGGCGCTGGCACTGGTGCTGGCGAACCTGCTCAACAACCCGAAGCTCCGGTTCAAGGCGGTGTGGCGGACCGCGATCTTCCTGCCCTGCGCCGTGTCGCTGGTGTCGTACTCGCTGGTGTTCCGGACGCTCTTCGCCAATGACGGCTTCGTCAACGACATGCTCATGTCGATCGGTGCCATCGGCGGCCCGATCAACTGGCTCGGCCAGCCCGAGACCGCGCGCTTCGTGATCATCCTGGGCCTGCTCTGGCGCTGGACCGGCTACAACATGGTCTTCTACCTCGCAGCCCTGCAGAACATCGACCAGTCCAGCATCGAGGCGGCCCGCATGGACGGGGCGAATGCCTTCCAGACGTTCTGGTACGTCACCGTGCCGCAGCTGAAGCCCATGATCGTGCTCACCGCGATCCTGTCGATCAACGGCACCCTGCAGATGTTCGACGAGTCGTGGGCGCTGACCCAGGGCGGCCCCGCCCACCAGACCATGTCGATGGCGCACTACCTCTACGAGGTGTCGTTCCAGAAGAACCCCAACTTCGGCTATGCCGCGGCGATCTCGTACGTGATCCTCATGCTCGTCGCCATCCTCTCGTTCATCCAGATGAAGGTCGGTGACAAGCGTGATTAACAAGCTCCGCAGTCTTCCCGGGTACGCCCTGCTGGCGATCTGGGCCCTGTTCTCGGTCTTCCCGCTCTACTTCATGGCCGTCTCGGCCACGAACACCAGCAAGGACGTGCTGTCGTCACGGATGCTGCCGGGCACCGCCCTCTTCGAGAACATCGCGGCCCTCTTCTCGACGCAGGACGTCGTGGGCGCGATGACGAACTCGTTCCTCATCGCGGTGGGGACGACGATCCTCGCGCTGACGGTGTGCTCCATCGCCGGCTACGGCTTCGAGGTCTATCACTCCAAGGGCAAGGACGCCGTCATGGCGATCCTGCTGCTCGCGATGATGATCCCGTTCGCCGCCACGATGATCCCGCTGTTCCAGCTGTTCGCGCGCGTCGGGATGGTGAACTCGCTGTGGGCGGTGGTCATCCCCATGATCTCGACGCCGTTCCTCATCCTGCTGTTCCGGCAGGCGTCCCGGTCGTTCCCGCACGAGATCATCGAGGCGGCTCGCATCGACGGGCTGAGCGAGCTGTCGATCTTCGCGCGGATCTACGTCCCCACGATGAAGTCGACCTTCGCGGCCGCCGCCGTCATCACGTTCATGATGGCGTGGAACAACTTCCTGTGGCCGAAGGTGATCCTCGTCAACAACAGCGTGCTGACGATGCCGATGCTCACCGCGAACATCAGCGCCGGGTACGTCACCGACTACGGCGTGCTGATGCTCGCCGTGCTGCTGTCGTCGCTGCCGACGATGATCGTGTTCCTCCTCCTGCAGCGGCAGTTCGCGCAGGGCATCACGGGGGCGGTCAAGTGACCCTCGACACCATCGACATCGAGACCGAGAGCTTCGGAGAGGAGGGCGTGATGTTCGACGCCACGCGGATCGCGGATCCCCGGTTCGTCCAGGAGAACCGCCGGCCCGCCCACTCGGACCACCGCTGGTTCCGGACGGCGGCCGAGGCGGCGGAAGGCGACAGCGGCTGCGAGCAGTCGCTCAGCGGCCGTTGGAAGATCCACTACGCGAAGAACCCCGCGGCGGCCCCGGCCGGTTTCTTCCACCCGGAGTACGACTGCGAGAGCTGGGACGACATCCCGGTCCCCGCGCACATCCAGCTGCACGGCTACGACCGCCCGCAGTACGTCAACGTCCAGTACCCCTGGGACGGCGTCGAGCAGATCGACCCGGGCGAGGTGCCCGAGCGCTACAACCCCGTCGCCTCGTACGTGAAGAGCTTCGTCCTCGACCGGCCGGTCGAGGACGGCGAGTCGGTGAGCATCAGCTTCCTGGGCGCCGAGAGCGCGATCGCGGTCTGGCTCAACGGGCGCTACCTCGGGTACGCCACCGACAGCTTCACGCCGTCGGAGTTCGACGTGACCGACGCGCTGGTCGAGGGGGAGAACAAGCTCGCCGCGCAGGTGTTCAAGTTCTCCAGCGGCTCATGGCTCGAGGACCAGGACTTCTTCCGGTTCTCAGGGCTGTTCCGCGACGTCGTCCTGTACCGCCGTCCCCGTGCGCACGTCGAAGACCTCCGGGTCGACGTCGACCTCGCCCACGACGCCGGGTCCGCCGATATCGCCCTGCGCGTCGACCTGCGCGGCGAGGGGAGGGTCGCAGCCCGCCTCGCCGGGGTGGGACCGCTCGAGCCCCACGGCGACGGCGGCTTCGGCATCCGTCTCGAGAGTCCGCGGCTGTGGAGCCCCGAGGACCCGTGGCTGTACGAGGTCGAGATCGAGGTGCGAGACGCCGCGGGCGAGGTGACCGAAGTCATCGTGCAGCGCGTCGGCGTGCGGCGCTTCGCGATCGAGGACGGGCTGATGAAGCTCAACGGGCGGCGTGTGGTCTTCTTCGGGGTGAACCGGCACGAGTTCGGTCTCGCCGGGCGCGTGCAGACCGCGGCCGAGATCGAGGCCGACCTCCTCGCCCTGAAGGCCGTCGGCGTGAACGCCGTGCGCACCAGCCACTACCCGAACAGCACGGTGTTCTACGAGCTCACGGACCGGCACGGGCTCATGGTCATCGACGAGATGAACCTCGAGAGCCACGGCGTCTGGGATCGCATCCGCAAGCTCGGCGCGCCCATCGAGGACGCCGTCCCCGGCGATCGCCCCGAGTGGCGGCCGGCGCTGATGGACCGCGCGGCGAGCATGTTCGAGCGCGACAAGAACCACCCGAGCGTCGTGATGTGGTCGTGCGGGAACGAGTCGTTCGGCGGCACCAACCTGCGCGACGTCGCCGCGTGGTTCCGCGAGGTCGACAGCCGCCCGGTGCACTACGAGGGCGTGTTCTGGGACCCGCGCTACGAGGAGACGACCGACGTCGCGAGCCAGATGTACACCCCCGCCGCGGAGGTGGAGGAGTACCTGCGTCACCGCCGCGACAAGCCGTTCATCCTGTGCGAGTACGCCCACGCCATGGGCAACTCGTTCGGTGCCGTCGACGAGTACATCGAGCTGGCCTACCGCGAGCCGCTGTTCCAGGGCGGGTTCATCTGGGACTTCGCCGACCAGGCGATCGCCCTGACCGACCGGTACGGCAAGGAGTACTACGGCTACGGCGGCGACTTCGGCGACTCCCCGAACGATGCCGAGTTCTGCGGCAACGGCATCTTCTTCACCGACCACTCGCCGACGCCGAAGCTCCAGGAGGTCGCGTACCTCTACCAGGGCTTCAAGATCCGCATCGACGACGACGGCTTCACCGTGCACAACCGTCTGCTCTCGACGTCCAGCGCCGCGTACCGCTGCGTCGTCACGCTCTCGCGCGAGGGACGGATGCTGCGCAGCGAAGACGTCGAGACCGACATCGCCGCCGGCGACACCGGTCGCGTCGCCCTCCCCATCGCGGTCCCCGCCGCGCCCGGGGAGTACGCGATCGACGTGTCGTTCCGCCTGCGGGCGGCGACGGCGTGGGCCCCGGAAGGACACGAGGTCGCGTACGAGCAGCGGGTCGTCCAGGTCGGGGCGCCGCCCGCGCGGGTCGCGGCACCGGCGCCCGAGCTCATCCGCGGCGCGCACAACATCGGGGTGCGCGGTGCCGGCTTCAGCACCCTGTTCTCGACGCTGTACGGCGGGCTCACCTCCTATCGGTTCGGCATGACGTCGGACGGCGGGCGGGAGCTGCTCAAGGGGATGCCGCGGCCGCACTTCTGGCACGCGCCGACGTCGAACGAGCGCGGGTGGGAGGCGCCCTTCGAGGATGGCCAGTGGCTGCTCGCCGGCCGCTACGGGCGCGTGCGCGAGCCGCTGACCCGCACGCGGGTCGAACAGGACGCCACCGCGGTGACGGTGACGTACGAGTACGAGCTGCCGACGCGGCCGGCCACGACGTGCGACGTGGCTTACCGCGTCGACGGTTCTGGCCGCGTCGAGGTGACGCAGACGCTGCACCTGGTCGAGGGTCTGCCGAGCCTGCCCGAGTTCGGGATGCTGCTCACCACGCTGCCGGAGTTCCGCCGGCTGCGCTGGTACGGCGACGGACCCGAGGAGTGCTACGTCGACCGCCGCGGCGGGGCACGCCTGGGCGTGTACGATCGCGACGTGACGACGGAGCTCACCCCCTATCTGCGTCCGCAGGAGGCGGGAAGCCGCACCGGCGTGCGGTGGGCCGAGGTCACCGACGGCAGGGGAGCGGGTCTGCGCGTCGAGTCCGCCGGGGGCATGGAGTTCTCGGCGCTGCCGTGGACGCCGGACGAAGTGGAGAACGCCCTGCACCAGACCGAGCTGCCGCCGATCCACCGCACCGTGCTGCGGCCGGCGCTCATGCGGCGCGGCGTGGGCGGCGACGACGCGTGGGGTGCGCGCACGCTCGCGCAGTACCACCTGCCGACCAGCGGGGACCTCGTGTTCGACTTCGCCTTCCGAGGAGTCTGAGAGTGCAGGAGCGCCGCACCTCGCTGCGTGACGTGGCGCAGGCCGTCGGCGTATCGGTGCAGACGGTCTCCCGCGTCGCGAACGGCGAGCCGAACGTGGCGCCCGAGAAGCGCGAGCTCGTCCTCGCCAAGATGCGTGAGCTGGGCTACCGCCCCAATGCGGCGGCCCGCGCCATCCGGCGCGGGTCGTTCCGCACGGTCGGTGTCGTGTACCACAGCCTGCATTCCGTGGGCACCCACCGCTCGCTCGAGGAGATCTCCGAGCGGGCCGCCGAGAGCGGCTACGCGACGACGCTCATGCCGTTGGCCGCCTCCTCCGGGCAGGCGGCCAACGGGGCCTTCACGCGACTGGGGGAGATGGCGGTCGACGTGCTGATCGTCATCCTCCCCGCCCCGTTCGGCATCGACGAGGCGCTGCAGCTGCCCGAGGGGGTGCCGGCGGTGATCCTCGGCCCGCCGCTCGTCGACGGCGTCGCCACCGTCGACTTCGATCAGGACGTCGGTGCGCGCCAGGCGGTGGAGTACCTGCTCGACCTCGGCCACCAGACGGTGCACCACATCACCGGACCGCCCGGCTCGTTCTCCGCGGCGTCGCGGCTCGACGCCTGGCGCGCCGTGCTCGCCGAGCGCGGACGCGTGCTTCCCGCGGCTCGACCCGGGGACTGGAGCCCCGGCTCGGGCTACCGCGCGATGCGGCAGCTGCTCGCCGAGGAGCGCCCCACCGCCGTCTTCGCGGCCAACGACCAGATGGCGCTGGGCGCCTACCGTGCGATCATCGAGGCCGGCCTGCGGATTCCGCAGGACCTGTCGGTCCTCGGATTCGACGACATCGACGAGGCCGAGATGTTCGCCCCGCCACTCACGACCGTGCGTCAGGACTGGGGTCTGCTCGGCCGCGAGTCACTGCGCGTCGCGCTCGAGATGGAGCGCGGCGCCCCGCCTGAGCAGGTCCGGCTGGCGACGCAGCTGGTGCTCCGCGCATCGACCGCCGCACCCGCGGGCTGAGCGGCCCGGGGCTCAGATCAGGCCGAGGCGGCGGAACGCGTTCGCGATCCCGTCGTCGAGCACGTCGGTCGTGACGAAGTCGGCGAGCTCCTTGAGCTCGGGCTGGGCGTTGCCCATCGCCACCGAGACGCCGCACACCTGGAACATCTCGATGTCGTTCCAGCTGTCGCCCACCGCGACCGCGTCGGCGGCGTCCATGCCCAGGTGCGCCAGCAGCAGCTCGATCGCCGACCCCTTCGTCGTCTCGCGCTCGCTGATCTCGCCGTTCGAGCCGCCCGGCAGCGGCATGCTCCCCGGCACGATCAGGAACTCGTCGCCGAGGTCTTCCCGCAGCTCGTCGAGGCCTTCGGGGTGGTCGCTGACAAAGACGGCCTTGTCGATGCGGGTGAGGTCCGCTTCCTCGACGCCGGGGAACGTGCGCTGCGCGAGACCGACCAGCGAGTCCTCCGGCCGCACCTGCCGGCCCGCCGCCTCCCGCGCCTCGAGCGCCGCCGCGTAGTCGCGCATCAGCTCGGCCATGTCGTCGCTTGCGTAGACCGCATCGCGGGTCTGCAGGAAGTAGCGGATGCCTCGGCTCCGCAGCGCCGTGAGCATGCGGTCCGTCGCGGCGGGCGACAGCGGGCGGTCGACGACCACTTCTTCGCCCGACACGACCAGCGCGCCCGAGTTGGTGACCGCGCCGTCGAAGCCGATCTCGGCGACGTCCGGATGGATGTCGGAGGCCGACCGGCCGGTGCTCAGGTACACCAGGTGCCCGGCCTCGCGCACCGCGCGGATGGCCGGGCCGGTCGAGGGCGACACGTGCGAGCCGTGCTCGAGGAGTGTTCCGTCGACATCGAGGAAGATGATCCGCCGGCGGCCGGCAGGGGGCGGGGGGACCGTCGTCATGTCAGTGCTTGTTCCCGGTGAAGAGGAGGATGCCGCCGAGGCCGATCATGAGGCCGCCTCCGGTGGCCGACAGGGTGGAGATGCGCTTCGGTGAGCGCCCGAACCAGTCGCGAGCGCCGGCCGCGATGAGCGCCCAGATGCCGTCGGAGATGAGGGCGATGACGAAGAACACGAGTCCGAGCTCGATCATCTGGAGCGGAACCATGCCGGCGTTCAGATCGACGAACTGGGGGAGCACCGCGACGAAGAACGCGATCGTCTTGGGGTTCGTGATGCCGACGACGAACCCTTCGCCGAGCTGGCGCCACGCCGAGCGCGGCGCCGCGCCGCCGTTCGCCTCCGCGGCGGCGCGATGACGGTGGCGGATCGCCTGCACGCCGAGGTACATGAGGTACAGCGCGCCGCCGACCTTGACGATCGTGAAGAGCACGACCGACTGCGCGACGATGCCGCCGACGCCGATCGCGACGAGGCCGATGATCGGCAGCAGGCCGAGCGCGTTGCCGAGCACGCTGAGCAGCCCGCCGATGCGGCCGAGCGCGAGCGCGCGCCCGATCGTGAAGAGCACGCTCGGGCCCGGGATCACGATCAGGACGAGGGCGGCGAGCGTGAAGGCGAGAAGGTTCGGGGCGGGCACCACAGGCCGAGCCTAGTCCGGGCGCGGGGATCGGCCTCCGTCCAGGCGTGTCCGCGTACCCTGGACGCATGACCGATTCCCCTGTGCGCACGACGAAACCGAGGCAGGTGCGTCCGGCGACCGAGGGATGGACGCAGCAGAAGGATGCCGAGGGCCGGCCCCTCCTGCAGTTCGCGAGTCCGAAGCGCGGCAAGCCGCCCGTGCACATGGCGGACTTCACCCCCGAGCAGCGCGTCGAGAAGGTCAAGGAGCTCGGGCTCCCCGGCTTCCGGGCGAAGCAGCTGGAGAAGCACTACTTCCAGCACTGGACCCACAATCCCGCCGACATGACGGACCTCCCCGCCGAGGGCCGCGAGGAGTTCGTGCACGGCATGCTGCCGGCGCTCCTCACCGAGGTGCGCCGCCTGGAGACCGACCGCGGTGACACGATCAAGTTCCTGTGGAAGCTGCACGACGGCGCGCTCGTCGAGTCGGTGCTCATGCGCTACCCCGGCCGCATCACGCTGTGCGTCTCTTCGCAGGCCGGCTGCGGCATGAACTGCCCGTTCTGCGCGACCGGCCAGGCCGGCCTCACGCGCAACATGTCGGCGGCCGAGATCGTCGAGCAGGTCGTGCGCGCCAACCGGCTCATCGCCGACGGGGGCCTCGGCGGAAAGAAGAAGGACGACCACTCCGCCGACCGGGTGTCGAACATCGTCTTCATGGGCATGGGCGAGCCGCTCGCCAACTACGCCCGCGTGATGCAGGCCGTGCGCGTCATGACCGACAAGCAGCACGGCCTCGGCATGAGCGCTCGCGGCATCACCGTCTCGACGGTCGGCCTCGTGCCCGCGATCACGAAGCTCGCCGCCGAGGACATCCCCGTGACGTTCGCCCTCTCACTGCACGCGCCTGACGACAAGCTGCGCGACGAGCTCATCCCGGTGAACTCGCGCTGGAAGGTCGACGAGGCGCTCGACGCCGCGCGCGCCTATTTCGACAAGACGGGCCGCCGCGTCTCGATCGAGTACGCCCTCATCAAGGACATGAACGACCACGGCTGGCGCGCCGACCTGCTGGCGAAGAAGCTCAACGACCGTGGCCGCGGCTGGGTGCACGTGAACCCCATCCCGCTGAACCCGACTCCCGGCTCGATCTGGACCGCGTCCGAGGTCGACGTGCAGAACGAGTTCGTCCGCCGCCTCAACGACGCCGGCATCCCGACGACCCTCCGCGACACCCGCGGCAAGGAGATCGACGGCGCGTGCGGCCAGCTCGTCGCCACCGAAGAGGACGAGGCGGTCGCCGCGGCGACCCCGCTCGAGGACTGACGCGTCCGGAAAACGCACCCGCCCGGCCTTCGGAGCGTGCGAACTCCGGACTTCGCGCGCCGGGGCACGGTGCCCATCCGGGGGCGGTCCGGGAAACGCTCCCGCCCGGCCTTCGGAGCTTGCGAAGTCCGGACTTCGCGCGCCGGGGCACGGTGCCCATCCGGGGGCGGTCCGGGAAACGCACCCGACGGGCCTTCGGAGCTTGCGAAGTCCGGACTTCGCGCGCCGGGGCACGGTGCCCATCCGGGGGCGGTCCGGGAAACGCACCCGCCCGGTCTTCGGAGCTCGCGAAGTCCGGACTTCGCGCGCCGGGGCACGGTGCCCATCCGGGGCGGTCCGGGAAACGCTGCGTTCCGACCTCCAGATCGTGCGAAGTCCGGACTTCGCACGCGGCGAGGACGGGATGACGGATGCCGCGACCCGGGGGGATCCGGGATCTCACGCTTCTCTAATACACCTGCCGCACAGGTTGCCCGCTCTATGGTGTGCGGATGTCTTCTTACTCCGCACACCGGCCGGGCCGGTTCGGCTCCGACGGCCGGATCGAGTTCGAGACGGACGGCGAGCAGGCCGAGGATCTGTACCTCGACGACGTGCGCGCCCAGCAGGCGGCCGGTGAGCCCGGGGCCGACCATCGCCCCGGCGACGACGGCCCCGAAGACCCGTTCCCGGTGACGAAGGACCTCCTCGAGGACGCCCTCGCGATGAACCCGACGCAGCCGATCGCCGTGGCCGAGCCGGTCGTGGCGGAGCAGACGACGACCATCGGCGAGTGGGGCGCCGTCGACGAGCCGCGTGAGGATGAGCCCGTCGCCGAGCAAGCCTCGCGCGATGAGGAGCCGGAGGCGGCAGCATCCGTTCCTCCCGTCCGTGCGAAGCGTGCGAAGCGCCCGCGTCGAGAGCGGACGTCGGGCTGGCGCAAACTCGCGATCCTCGGCGGGGCCGACGGATCGGTGCTCGACGAAGTGCCGACCGAGACGCCGCGCTTCGTGCAGATGTTCTTCGTGATCGCGGGCACCGCCCTGATCTCAGCGATCTCGATGTACTTCGCGCTCACCACGGGAGTGCGGATCGTCGCGTGGGGCGCGCTGCCCCTCGCGATCGTGTGGGCGCTCATCATCTTCAACCTCGACCGCTTCCTCACCTCGACGATGCGCTCGTCGCAGAGCATCGGGCGGCTGATCGCGCTCGCGATCCCCCGCGTCATCATGGCCGCCGTCATCGGCATCGTCGTGGCCGAGCCGCTCGTGCTGCAGATCTTCCACAACGACATCGCGCGCGAGGTGAACGCGACGAACATCACCCAGGCGCAGTCGGATCAGGACGCCGTCACCGCCGGGCCCGAGAAGCAGGCGCTGGATGCCGCGAGCGAACGTGTCGCGGCGCTCGAGAGCCAGGCGGCCAGCGGTGTGGTGGCGGGCGCCGACACCACGTCGGCTTCCACGGCGTCGGCGCAGCAGACCGTGGACGACCTCACCGCGAAGCTCGCCGCACAGCAGCAGGTCATTGACCAGGCGCGCGCGATCTACCAGTGCGAGCTGACCGGACAGGGTGCCGGCGAGGTGCAGGGATGCAGCGGCGTCGCCGGCGAAGGCGCGAGCTCGGATGCCGCCGAGGCGCAGCTCGCCGCCGCCCAGGCGGCATACGACGACCTGAACTCCCAGCTGACGGCGGCCCAGGCGGATCTCGCCACCGCGCAGGCCGCGGGCACGGCGGACGCCGGCGCATCGGAGGCGACGAACAAGCAGCAGGCCAAGGACGAGCTGCCCGGCGCGCGCGAGCAGTACCAGGCCGCGCTCGCCGCGTACGACGCCCGTGCCGCCGAGATCGCGAGCGGCAACTCCGGCGCGGTGGGCCTGCTGAGCCAGATCGGCGGGCTGGAGCGACTGTCGGCCCGTGAGCCGATCCTCGCGTGGGCGCACTGGCTCATCGCCGGGCTGTTCTTCATGATCGAGCTGCTCCCGGTGCTCGTGAAGGTGCTCACGAGCTGGGGCGAGCCCTCGCTCTACGAGAAGGCCGACGCGCTGCGCCGCCAGGTGGCACTCGACCGCGTCACGGCGCGCAGCTGGCGCGAGCGCGCAGACATCGCGCAGGGCGCGGAGGCGTAGCCGCAGCATCCACCGTCCCTTCCCGGCACTGCGGGGCCGCGGGATGGGAGCGGTCTCGTGTGTCGCGATATATCGTGTTAGAGTGACCGGCGGGTCGCCGATGGGAGGCGGCCACGCCCCCCGTTCCGCCCTCAGTGAACGGGACTGCCGCGATGTCGGCGGCCCGTGCGAAGGTGGGTCGGCACCCTCAGATCCGCAGAGGCGGAGCCCTGCCATGGCTTCGCCGCGTCCGGGAGAACTCTCGTGCTGGCAAAGCTCCTCGTCCGATATCTCAAACCGTATGGCTGGCTGCTGCTCGGCGTGCTGCTGTTCCAGTCGGCCTCCGCCATCGCCTCGCTGTACCTGCCCAGCCTGAACGCCGACATCATCGACAACGGTGTCTCCAAGGGCGACACCGACTACATCTGGCGCACCGGCATCGTCATGCTGACCGTGTCTCTGGGCCAGATCGTCGCGTCGATCATCGCGACCTACTTCGCGGCGCGCGCCGCGATGAGGCTCGGTCGCGACATCCGCGACGACATCTTCGAGCGCGTCTCGGGCTTCTCCGAGCGCGAGGTCACCGGCTTCGGCGCCGGCTCGCTCATCACCCGCAACACGAACGACGTGCAGCAGGTGCAGATGCTCGCGATGATGGGCGCGACGTTCCTCGTCACGGCGCCGCTGCTCGCGATCGGCGGCATCGTGCTCGCGATCGAGCAGGCCGCCAGCCTCGCATGGATCATCGCGGTCGCGGTGCCGGTGCTCCTCGTCGTCGCGGGCATCGTGATCGCCCGCATGGTGCCGCTGTTCCGCAGCTACCAGGGCAAGCTCGACGGCGTGAACCGCGTGATGCGCGAGCAGCTCACCGGCATCCGCGTCATCCGCGCCTTCGTCCGCGAACCCATCGAAGAGGAGCGCTTCCGCGAGGCCAACACCGACATCATGGTCGTCGGCCGCAAGGTCGGGTCGCTCTTCGTTGTGCTCTTCCCGGCGGTCATGCTGATCCTGAACGTCACCGTCATCGGCGTGATCTGGTTCGGCGGCATGCAGGTCGACAGCGGCGAGATCCAGATCGGCACGCTCTTCGCCTTCATGCAGTACGCCATGATCATCCTCTCCGGCGTCATGATGGCGAGCTTCATGACCCTGATGATCCCGCGCGCCGCGGTGTCGGCCGAGCGCGTCGGCGAGGTGCTCGACACGCACTCGTCGCTCGAGCGCCCGTCCGACGCCGTCGGCCGGTTCCCGGCTCCCGGCACCGTCGAGTTCCGCGACGTCGCCTTCACGTACCCGGGCGCCGAGCACCCGATCCTGTCGGGCATCAGCTTCCGCGCCGACGCGGGCGAGACCGTCGCCATCGTCGGCTCGACGGGCGCAGGCAAGACCACCCTGATCTCGCTCATCCCACGGCTCTTCGACGCCACCGACGGCGTCGTCGAGGTCGGCGGGGTCGACGTGCGGCGGGCAGACCTCGACGCCCTGTGGAGCACGATCGGACTCGTTCCCCAGCGCCCGTTCCTGTTCTCGGGCACCATCGCGTCGAACCTGCGGTTCGGCCGCGAGGACGCGACCGACGCCGAGCTCTGGCGCGCGCTCGAGATCGCCCAGGCGAGCGATTTCGTGAGCCAGATGGAGGCCGGGCTCGACTCCCCGATCTCGCAGGGCGGCACGAACGTCTCGGGCGGGCAGCGGCAGCGGCTCGCGATCGCGCGGGCGATCGTCCACCAGCCGCGCGTCCTCGTGTTCGACGACTCGTTCTCGGCGCTCGACCTCACCACCGATGCGCGGCTGAGGCAGGCGCTGTGGCGCGAGCTTCCCGATGTCACCAAGATCGTCGTCGCCCAGCGCGTCTCGACGATCACCGACGCCGATCGCATCGTCGTGCTCGACGACGGCGGCATCGTGGGCATCGGCACGCACGAGCAGCTGCTCGAGACCAGCCAGACGTACCGCGAGATCGTGGAATCCCAGCTCGGAGCGGAGGTCGCGCGATGAGCGACGAGAACAACACCGAGAAGACCCGTCGGCGCGTGCGCCAGGCCGTGGCCGAGCTGAGCGCCGAGGAGAAGGCCGAGATCGAGCTCGGCGAGCAGGCGCGCATCGCGGCCGACGACTGGAGCGGCGCGGTCGCCCCGGGCAAGGCAGCGCACTTCTGGCCCGCCTTCCGCCGGCTGATCGGGCTGCTGCGCCCGAACGCCTGGTCGTTCGTGTTCGTGTCGATCCTCGGCTCGATCGGCGTCGTGCTCGCGGTGCTCTCGCCGAAGGTGCTCGGCGAGGCGACCAACATCCTCTTCGAAGGCGTCGTCTCGTCGATGGCGCCCGCAGGGATGACCAAGGAGCAGGTCGTCGCGGGGCTGGAGGCCTCGGGGCAGCAGGACCTCGCCAACATCGTCTCGGCCATGGAGCACTTCGTGCCCGGCGCCGGCGTCGACTTCATGGCGCTCAGCCGCGTGCTGCTCATCGTGCTGGGGCTGTACTTCGCGTCGTCGCTGCTGATGTGGCTGCAGGGCTACGTCATCAACGTGATCATGGTGCGCGTCATGTGGCGCCTGCGCGAAGAGGTCGAGGCGAAGATCAACCGCCTGCCGCTGCGCTACTTCGACCGTGTCCAGCGCGGCGAGCTGATCTCGCGCGTCACCAACGACATCGACAACATCACGCAGATGATGCAGCAGTCGCTGTCGCAGGCCCTCACGAGCGTGCTGACCGTGATCGGCGTGCTCATCATGATGCTGACGATCTCGTGGCAGCTGACCCTCGTGGTGCTGGTGAGCTTCCCGCTCATGGGCATCCTGTTCGGCGTCATCGGGCCGCGCTCGCAGAAGGCGTTCGGCATCCAGTGGCGCAAGGTCGGCCGACTCAACGCGCGTGTCGAGGAGTCGTTCTCGGGCCACGCCCTGGTCAAGGTGTTCGGCCGCGAGCAGGCGTCGCGCGAGGCGTTCCGCGAGGAGAACGAGGAGCTGTACCAGGCCTCGTTCAAGGCGCAGTTCCTGTCGAACATCATGATGCCGGCCATGATGTTCATCGGGAATCTCACCTACGTGGGCATCGCGGTCTTCGGCGCGCTCATGGTGGCCGGCGGCCAGCTGCGCCTCGGCGACGTGCAGGCGTTCATCCAGTACTCGCAGCAGTTCACGCAGCCGCTGGCGGAGCTCGGCGGCATGGCGGCGGTCGTGCAGTCGGGCACGGCCTCGGCCGAGCGCGTGTTCGAACTGCTCGACGAGCCCGAGCAGGAGCCCGACGCCGAGGACGCCCCGGCGCTCGTCGAGGGCGACGGCACGATCGAGTTCCAGGACGTCGCCTTCTCGTACTCGCCTGACCGGCCGCTCATCCACGACCTGTCGTTCCGGGTGGAGCCGGGCCAGACGGTCGCGATCGTGGGTCCGACCGGCGCAGGCAAGACGACGCTCGTGAACCTGCTGATGCGCTTCTACGAGCTCGACGGCGGTCGCATCCTCCTCAACGGGCAGAACATCGCCGACCTCACGCGCCGCGACATCCGCGCCGAGACCGGCATGGTGCTGCAGGACCCGTGGCTGTTCGCCGGCACGATCCGCGAGAACATCCGCTACGGCCGGGCCGACGCCACCGACGACGAGATCCTCGCCGCTGCGCGGGCGACCTACGTCGACCGGTTCGTGCACTCGCTGCCCGACGGGTACGACACGCTCCTCGACGAGGATGCGTCGAACATCTCGGCGGGCGAGAAGCAGCTCATCACGATCGCGCGAGCGTTCGTGGCGCGGCCCTCGGTGCTCATCCTCGACGAGGCGACGAGCTCCGTCGACACCCGCACCGAGCTGCTGCTGCAGCACGCGATGGCGGCGCTCCGTGAAGGACGCACGTCGTTCGTGATCGCGCACCGCCTGTCGACGATCCGCGACGCCGACCTCATCCTCGTGATGGAGAACGGCGGGATCGTCGAGAAGGGCACGCACGACGAGCTCATCGTGGCGAAGGGTGCGTACTTCCGCCTCTACAACTCGCAGTTCGAGCAGGCCGCGGCCGATCTCGACGAGGAGGCCCGCGCCCTGTCCATCGACGCGGAGTCCGGCGAGCGCACCGCGCCCGCTGAGGACGACGCCATCGAGGACGAGACCGCACCGGTCGTCTGATCCCAGCGAGGCTGCCCGTCCCGATGCACCCATCGGGACGGGTAGCGTTTTCTCATGGTCAATTACCGGTACCTCGGAAACAGCGGTCTCAAGGTCAGCGAGATCACCTACGGCAACTGGGTCACTCACGGCTCGCAGGTCGACGACTCGGCCGCCATCGCGACGGTCCACGCGGCGCTCGACGCCGGCATCACCACGTTCGACACGGCAGACGTCTACGCCAACACGGCCGCCGAGGAGGTCCTCGGCAAGGCGCTCTCGGGGCAGCGCCGCGAATCCCTCGAGATCTTCACGAAGGTCTATTTCCCGACCGGCCCGCAGGGCCCGAACGACACCGGCCTCAGCCGCAAGCACATCTTCGAGTCCATCAACGGGTCGCTGAAGCGCCTCGGCACCGACTACGTCGACCTCTACCAGGCGCACCGCTTCGACTACGAGACGCCGCTCGAAGAGACCTTCCAGGCCTTCGCCGACGTCGTCCGTCAGGGCAAGGCGCTCTACATCGGCGTCTCGGAGTGGACGGCCGAGCAGCTGCGTGAGGGCCATGCCCTCGCCAAGAGCTACGGTGTGCAGCTCATCTCGAACCAGCCGCAGTACTCGGCGCTGTGGCGCGTCATCGAGGGCAAGGTCGTGCCGGCCTCGCAAGAGCTCGGCATCTCGCAGATCGTGTGGTCGCCGATGGCCCAGGGTGTGCTCTCGGGCAAGTACCTGCCGGGTCAGCCGGTGCCCGAGGGCTCGCGCGCGACCGACGACAAGAGCGGCGCCCGCTTCATCCAGGGCTTCCTCCGCGACGAGGTGCTCGAAGCGGTCCAGCGCCTCAAGCCCGTCGCCGAGCAGGCGGGCCTGTCGATGCCGCAGCTCGCGATCGCGTGGGTGCTGCAGAACAAGAACGTCGCGTCCGCGCTGGTCGGGGCATCCCGTCCCGAGCAGCTCGCCGAGACCGTCAAGGCTTCGGGCATCGTGCTCGACGCCGACACGCTCGCGGCGATCGACACCGCCCTCGGCGACGTCGTGTTCAGCGACCCCGAAGACACCTACACGGTCTCGCCCAAGACCCGTATCGTCTGAGCCGTGATCACCAGCGCCGGCATCCTGCTCTACCGGATCGCGCCCGAACCCGAGGTGCTCATCGCGCACATGGGCGGGCCCTTCTGGGCCAGCAAGGATGCCGGGGCCTGGTCCGTCCCCAAGGGCGAGTTCGCCGAGGGGGAGGAGACCGCGCTGGATGCTGCGCGCCGTGAGTTCCGCGAAGAGCTCGGCATCGACCCGCCTGAGCCGCCCTACGCCGAGCTCGGAACGTTCGCGTACTCGTCGGGCAAGCGCGTGACGGTGTTCGTCGCCGACGGCACCGGGTTCTCGCTCGACGACCTCGAGTTCGGCGAGTTCGAGCTGGAGTGGCCGCCGCGCTCCGGCAAGAAGGCACGGTTCCCCGAGGTCGACCGCGTGGAGTGGACGCATCTGCCTGCCGCCCGCGACCGCCTGGTGAAGGGCCAGCGTCCGGCGATCGACGCGCTCGAGCGCCACCTCGCCGACGCCGCGTCCGCCGGCTGACGCGTCCCCCGCTTCCCGTCCCGAGGCCCCTGTCCTCTCGCGGTCTCTTGCGAGGCGGGGGAGTGCGGCGGAGACTGGCCGGGTTCGACCCGAACGAGAGAGGAACCTCATGGCTCACGGCGACATCACGCACATCGACATCCCGGTCAGCGACTTCGGCAAGGCGACCGCGTTCTACTCCGACCTCTTCGGGTGGCAGATCGCCGAGGTCCCCGGGTTCGAGGGGTACCCGATGTGGCAGGCGCCCAACAAGATCTCGGGCGGCGGCCTCGCCCCGCGCGAGGACGGCTTCACCCAGCCCCGCTCCTACGTCGAGGTGGACTCGATCGACGATGCCATCGCGAAGGCCAAGGCCGCCGGTGGCGAACTGCTGCGCGAGAAGAGCCAGATCACGCCGACCAGCTGGTGGGCCGTGATCAGCGACCCTGACGGCAATGTGGTCGGCCTGTTCGAAGGCTCGACGGAGGGCTGAGCCCGCCCCGATCGAGATCCTCATTCGAGGACGAGAGCCCAGATGAGGGGCCGCGAGCCGCAACCACTCCGCATCCCGGCCCGCGTCCTCAGTTGAGGACCGCGGCTGCGCGCGGCGACGGTCCCGGACTGCCGCCCGGCCCGCGTCCTCAGTTGAGGACCGTGGCTGCGCGCAGCGACCGTCCCGGACTGCCGCCCCGCCCGCGTCCTCAGTTGAGGACCGCGGCTGCGCGCAGCGACCGCCCGGTCAGCGCCCGTTCTTCGGGCGGGACGAGACGTCGATGCGGTCCTGTGCGCCGAGCGACGACCACGCGCTCGCCGTGCCCTTCGCCGCGTGCTCGGAGGCGCGCACCGCGCGCTCGTCGGCCCAGGCGTTGAGCACGTGACCGGAGTGGCCGCGCACGTGCTCGAGCTCGACATCGGGGAGGCCGGCCGCCCGGCGGGCGTCGCGCGCGGCGATCAGCTGCTCGAGGATGTCGACGTTCTTCGTGGGCGCCCCCGTCGAGGTCTTCCAGCCGCGGCGGCGGTGGCCGTCCATCCACTTCGTGTACGTGTCGATCGCGTATTTGGAGTCGGCCTGGATCACGAGGTTCGCGACGTCGCCGTGGTCCTCGATGGCCTTCAGCAGGCCCATCAGCTCGCCGACGTTGTTGGTGCCCGAGGGGATCGCGCCGGCTGCCCAGTGCCCGTCCTCGCCGACCCATGCCCACCCCGTCGGTCCGGGGTTGCCCTTGCAGGCTCCGTCGGTGGCAACGATGTAGCGGGTCGCGTCGGTCACTCGGGCAAGGCTACCCGGCCGCGGTCGCTTCCCCGGCCGCGTCGCGGCCTGCACGCCACTCGGCCGAGAGCTGCGGCATCCGTTCCGCGAGATACCGGAGGAAGTCCGCGATCTCGTGCGCCCGTGCGGCCGACGCGGGAGCCCCGGGGTTCTCGTCGGCGATGCGGTCGAGCGACGCCGCCAAGGTGCCGTACAGCGGTGCGTTCGCCGTGATCATGCCCGACCAGGAGTCCTCGGCGAGGTCGTACCGGTCGCGGCGGTCGCCGGGGCGCGAGAGCCGGTGGATGAGCCGCATCGAGACGAGGTAGCGCACTGCGCCCGACACAGCCGCCGCCGACACGCCGAGGCGGTCGGCGAGGTCGGCGGCGGTGTACCCCTCGTCGGGCGAGCCGGCGAGGGCCATCATGACCCGCGCCGGCATGCGCGGCATGCCCACCGCGGTGAGCATCGCCGCGGCCTGCTCCGCCGCCTCGGCGCCGGGGTGCTCGTTCGTCATCGCGCTCGCCTACCCGGCCGAGGCCAGCTCGCGCCGTCGCATGAGGGTGAGGGATGCTGCCGCCCCGACTCCGACGGCGAGCACGAGCCACCACATCCCACGCAGATCCACCTCGCTGCCGCTCGGCACCGGGGCGACCGAGAACGGCGACAGGTTCGTCACCCACTCCGGAAGGCCGAGGAGGGGTCCGAAGAGGCCGAACACGATCGCGGCGGTGACAAGGGTCCAGCCGAGCGGGATCGTCCAGCGCGGGGCGATCGTGAAGACGAGAGCGGTGAGGACGAGGAACACGGATGCGGCGATGACCTGCCCCCATGCGGCGACGAACGCGTCACCGGTCAGAGCGGCGCCGTTGTCGAGGCTCGCGGCGCCGGCCCACGCCCCGACGAACGCCGCCGCGCAGGTCAGCACGATGGCGATGAACCCCACGATGACGTAGTCGGCGAGCCACCGCACGCGCTGCACCGGGGTGGCGAGGACCGGCTCGGCGGTGCCGTGCGCCTCTTCCTGCCTGGCGCGAGCGACGGTCTGCACGCCCGCGCACGCGGCGAGCAGTCCCACCATGGTGAAGAACACGACGATGACCGCCTGCTCGAGGTCGGCCTCGGCCGAGAGCGCCTTGAGCATGTCGGCGACGGCAGGGTTGTCCGACCCCACCTCGTTCACGACCGCGCCGAGCGAGGTCGAGAGCGCCCCGGCGAAGAAGGCGCCCGCCATCCAGCCGATCGTCGATCCGGTGGCGAGGCGCGTGACCAGCGCCGTCGGCGTCGACAGGGTCGCGCTCGCGGCGGCGCGCCCCCGGCGTTCGGGCACGATGCTCGCGCCGAGGTCCCGCACGGTCTGGAGCGCCAGCGCAACCGCCGCCAGCACGACGAACGCGGCGAGGCAGAGGAACGCGGGCCACCACAGGTTCTCGTCGAACGCGCGGGTGTTCTCGGCCCATCCGAAGGGCGAGAGCCACGTCAGCCACGAGCTCCGCATGTGGGTCAGGTCGTCGCTCGGCGTGCCGAGGGCGTTCCCGATCCCGGCGATGAAGTAGGTCACGACGAGCACCCACACCGCGAGGGAGTTCGCTCCCCGCGAGGTCCGCATGAGCTGTGCCGCCAGGAGCGCGACGCCGAGATACGTCAGCCCGCCGCACGCCGCGGTGAACCCGGCGAGCCAGGACCCCTCGGCGGGCGAGCCGGCGGCGAGGAAGGCGGCGGCTACGAGGACGCCCAGAATGACGTTGGCGAGCACGCCGTGGACGATCGTCGCGACCGTCGGCACGGTCCTGCCCGCCGTCGTCGCCGCGACGGGTTCGAGACGCCCCGCCTCCTCGTCGCCGCGCGTGTGGCGCACCGCGAGGAAGGTGCTCATGAACGCGGGCATCATCACGAGGAAGGGCATCAGCAGGAAGACGATGAACGCCTGCTCGCCCGGTCCCGACGGCAGCCCGCGGAACAACAGGATCACCGGGTTGGCCATGACGGTGGCGAGCAGCGCCGTGCGCTCCTGCTCTGTGCCGTAGGTCTGAGCGGCGCCGGAGAGGCCGGCCAGCGCGAGCGCCACGGTGCCGGCGATCCACAGCGTCAGCTGCAGCCAGTCCCGCCGCAGCCGCTGCCCGAGCAGCGTCGACAGTCGGCTCATCGTCCGTTCCTCTCCAGCACGGCGAGGTCGTCGCCGTAGTGGCGCAGGAACAGCTCCTCGAGCGACGGCGGCGCCACGCGCAGTCCCGCCACCCCGAGGCGCGAGAGCTCGGGCAGCACGCCCGAGACCTGATCGCTGTCGACGGTGAAGCGCACGCGGCCGTCTTCGACCAGCGTGTCATGGGCCGCCGCGAGCGCGGCTACGGGCGCAGCATCCGTCCCCTCGAACGAGACCTCCGTGCGCGTGAGGTGACGCATGTCGGCGAGGGTGCCCGATTCGACCACGCGCCCGGCACGGATGATCGAGACGCGATCGCACAGCTGCTCGACCTCGGAGAGGATGTGGCTCGACAGCAGCACGGTCGCCCCCGCGGCGTGCACGCGCGAGACCTCGCGGCGGAACATCACGTCCATGAGCGGGTCCAGGCCGCTGGTCGGCTCGTCGAGGATGTACAGGTCGGCGGGCACGGCGAAGGCGGCGATGAGCGCCACCTTCTGCCGGTTGCCCTTCGAATAGGCGCGCCCTTTCTTTCGCGGGTCGAAATCGAAGGCGTCCATCAGCCGCGCCTTCTCGTCGGCGTACGCCTTGTCGTGGCGCGCGGCGCCGCGCAGGCGCGCGAGGAGGTCGATGGCCTCGCCGCCCGACAGGTTCGGCCACACGCTCACGTCGCCGGGGATGTAGGCGACGCGCCGGTGGATCTTGACGGCGTCACGCCACGGCTGGAGACCGAAGACGGATGCCTCGCCGCCGGTCTTGCGCGCGAGTCCCAGCAGGATCCGGATCGTGGTGGACTTGCCCGCCCCGTTGGGTCCGAGGAACCCGTGCACCTGTCCCTCGTCGACCGCGAGGTCGAGTCCGTCGAGGGCGTGGACGCGGCCGTAGTGCTTGGTGAGGCCGCTCGTGCGGATGACTGTGGTCATGGCGCTGACGGTACGCCGGATTCACAAATTCCTGAATATTCCTCACGCTTTCCTCACGGCGCCCGTGGGAGGAGGGTTCAGGGCGCCGGCGGCGTCGTGAACTCGATGAGGTCGTCGCAGAAGTCGCGGCCCTCGGTGTCGCTGCGTCCGCGGATGTGGTCATCGATGAACTCGACGAAGTCGCCGTTCTCGTCCAACTCCACGGTGGCGGTGTTCGCGCCCGCATCGTGGAAGGCGACCCGACCCAGGTCGTCCGTCCAGAAGACGTTGAAACGGTCGATGAAGGTGACGGTCAGTCCGCCGATGCCGTTCGGCACGAGCCTCTGGTCCTTGCTGTTGACGCGCTGGTCGTAGTGGTACGCGAGGCCGGTATCGACGTTCGTGTAGGAGCCGACGAGCGTCGCGTTGTATCCGCCGTACTCCTGTCCTTGACGCTCGGTGATCCGGAACGACCCGACCTCGTGCTCCTCCCACTCGACCGGGAAGTCGAGCAGGCCGTCGCAGAGGTCGGGATCGTGTGCGGTGAAGCTCTCGTGATGGAGCTCATCGAAATGGTCGACGTGACCGGGTGCCGCCGAGGCGGCGGCGGTCGCTCCGATGCCGAGAACGACTCCCGATACGGCGGCGAGGGTGGCGGCCGCCCGCATGTGCTTCATGGCAACTCCTTCGTTCAGCGCCCCGGTGATGCGGACGGTATACCCACGGCACGCGCACCGACATCGGGTGAAGTACCTACGGAACGATTTTGTATACGCATGCTGCGCAATTTCGTCCTGCAGTGCGCGATTGGGACGTTTTTGTATACACTGGCCGAGGTGTCGAACGAGGAGGTGATGCGGATGCGGGCCAGTGACCGCGCATACGCGACCCTCCTCGACGAGATCCAGTCCGGCATCCTGCGGCCCGGGGCCGTGCTCGGCGAGGTCGAGCAGGCCGCTCGTCTCGGCGTCAGCCGCACGCCGCTGCGCGAAGCGCTGGGCCGGCTCGCGGCCGACGGGCTCGTCGCGCAGCAGTCGCCGCGCGTCACCGTGGTCACCGCGATCGACGCCGACGACATCCGCGAGATCTTCGAGGTGCGCCGAGCCCTCGAGGAGTCCGCCGCGCGGCTCGCCGCAGAGCGCGGGGATGCCGCGGCCTTCGCGGAGCTCGCCCACGAGTTCGCCCGGGTCGATCTCGACGGCCACGACGCGGGCGCGGACGGACGCGACGCCTACTACTCCCTCATCGCAGACTTCGACCTGGCCCTCGACGCCGCCGTCGCGAACGACTACCTCACCGCTGCCCTGCGCACGGTGCGCACGCATCTCGTCCGGGTGCGACGGCTCGCACGCGACAATCCCGCCCGGCTCGCAGCATCCGTCGCCGAGCACCGCCTGATCGCCGCCGCGATCTCCGCGCGGGACGCGGATCTCGCCGCCCACGCGACGCACGTGCACCTGCACAACGCGCTGCACAGCATCCTCGAATCCCTCATCGCTTCGACAGGGTCAGCGACCGGAGCAGCAGCTGCTGCTCCCGCTGAGCCTGTCGAAGCGCGCCCCCGACTCTGAAAGGCCGGTCATGACCGTCATCCACCACCTCCGCGTCCACCGCAGCGACGAGCACCTCGCGCGCGAGGGGCAGCTCGCGTGGCACATCGCCGAAGTCGCCGCCGATCCCGTCGAGGTCGACCAGGACGTCGTCGACATGATCATCAACCGCGTCATCGACAACGCGGCGGTGGCCGCAGCATCCCTCACCCGTGCGCCGGTGAGCGCCGCCCGCCAGCAGGCTCTCGACCACGCGGTGTCGGTCGGCGGCTCGGGAGCCACGGTGTTCGGCTGCGCGCTCGACCGCAAGACGAGCCCGGAGTGGGCGGCGTGGGCGAACGGCGTCGCCGTGCGTGAGCTCGACTACCACGACACGTTCCTCGCGGCCGACTATTCGCACCCGGGCGACAACATCCCGCCGATCGTCGCGGTCGCGCAGCACGTCGGCGCCGACGGGGCGGCGCTGGTGCGCGGCCTCGCGACCGGATACGAGATCCAGATCGACCTCGTGCGCGCCATCAGCCTGCACAAGCACAAGATCGACCATGTCGCGCACCTCGGCCCGTCGGCCGCGGCCGGCATCGGCACGCTGCTCGGCCTCGATGTCGAGACGATCTACCAGGCCGTCGGCCAGGCGCTGCACACCACGACCGCCACGCGCCAGTCCCGCAAGGGCGAGATCTCGACGTGGAAGGCGCACGCCCCCGCGTTCGCGGGCAAGATGGCGGTCGAGGCCGTCGATCGTGCGATGCGCGGCGAGACCTCGCCGAGCCCGATCTACGAGGGCGAGGACGGCGTCATCGCGTGGCTGCTGGACGGACCGGATGCCTCGTACGAGGTGCCGCTGCCGGGTCAGGGGGAGCCGAAGCGCGCCATCCTCGACTCGTACACGAAGGAGCACTCGGCCGAGTACCAGGCGCAGGCGTGGATCGACCTGGCGCGCAAGCTCCACGGCGAGCACCCCGAGCTCCTGGACCCCGCGAACGTCGAGGCGATCGTGCTGCACACGTCGCACCACACGCACTACGTGATCGGCTCGGGCGCGAACGACCCGCAGAAGTACGACCCCACGGCATCCCGCGAGACGCTCGATCACTCGATCCCGTACATCTTCGCGGTCGCGCTGCAGGACGGCGGCTGGCACCACGTCGACTCGTACCTGCCGGCGCGGGCGGGCCGGGAGGACACGGTCGCGCTGTGGCACAAGATCACGACGGCCGAGGATGCGGAGTGGACCCGCCGGTACCACTCGGAGGACCCGGACGAGAAGGCGTTCGGCGGCCGCGTCGAGATCCGCCTGACGGGCGGCGAGACCATCGAGGACGAGATCGCCGTCGCCGACGCGCACCCGCTCGGCGCCCGGCCGTTCGTGCGCGAGGACTACGTGCGCAAGTTCCGGCTGCTCGCCGAGCCCGTGCTCTCGGCCGGCGAGATCGAGCGCTTCCTCGACCTCGCCCAGCGCCTGCCCGAGCTCACCGCCGAAGAGGTGCAGCAGCTCACGATCGTCGCCGAGTTCGGCGTGCTCGCGGCGGCCCCGGCCCCGAAGGGCCTCTTCTGATGCTGCGGCTCGTCACGCTCAGCGACCGGTCCCCCCGGTCGTTGAGCGAGCGAGGAACGAGCGAGACGAAACGCCCCGAGCCGACGAGGAGCCGCTGATGCTGTACTCCACCGTCCCCGCGCACGAGAAGCGGCGGCTGTTCCGCGAGCGGCTCGCATCGGGCGAGCTGCTGCGGTTCCCCGGGGCGTTCAATCCGCTGAGCGCTCGGCTCATCGAGCGCAAGGGGTTCGAGGGCGTCTACATCTCGGGCGCCGTCCTGAGCGCCGACCTGGGTCTTCCCGACATCGGCCTGACGACGCTCACCGAGGTGGCGGCACGCGGCCAGCAGATCGCGCGGATGACCGACCTGCCGGCGATCATCGACGCCGACACCGGCTTCGGCGAGCCGATGAACGTGGCCCGCACGATCCAGACCCTCGAGGACGCCGGCCTTGCCGGCACGCACATCGAGGACCAGATCAACCCGAAGCGGTGCGGTCACCTCGACGGCAAGGCTGTGGTCGACGAGGACACCGCGATCAAGCGCATCCGGGCGGCGGCCGATGCGCGCCGCGACCCGAACTTCCTGATCATGGCGCGCACCGACATCCGCGCCGTGGAGGGGATGGATGCCGCGACCCGGCGTGCGAAAGCGCTCGTGGACGCGGGGGCCGATGCGATCTTCCCCGAGGCGATGCGCACGCTCGACGAGTTCGCCGCGATCCGCGCCGCCGTGGACGTGCCGATCCTCGCCAACATGACCGAGTTCGGGAAGTCGGAGCTCTTCTCGGTCGACCAGCTGCAGAGCGTGGGCGTCAACATCGTGATCTGGCCGGTCTCACTCCTGCGGATCGCGATGGGCGCGGCATCCCGCGCTCTCGATACGCTCATCGACGACGGACATCTGACCTCCAAGCTCGGCGAGATGCAGCACCGTGCCGATCTCTACGACCTCATCGATTACGAGCACTACAACCACTTCGACCAGGACGTCTTCAACTTCCAGATCGACGCTCCCGGTCGTTGAGCGAGGAGCGCAGCGACGAGACGTAACGCGTTTCGACTCGCTACGCTCACTCAACGACCGGGCCAAGCAAAGGAGCAAGGCTATGACCGACCCCGACATCAAGAAGGGCCTCGCGGGCGTCGTCGTGGACTACACGGCGGTCTCGAAGGTCAACCCCGAGACGAACTCCCTGCTGTACCGGGGCTACCCGGTGCAGGAGCTCGCCGCGACGCAGCCGTTCGAGGCGGTCGCCTACCTGCTGTGGCACGGCGACCTTCCGACCGATGTGCAGCTCGCGCAGCTGCGCGCGACCGAGCGGGCGTACCGGCACCTGCCCGCCGACGTGCGTGCGGCGATCGACCTCGTGCCGATCGACGCGCACCCCATGGATGAGGTGCGCACGGCCGTGAGCCTCATCGGTGCGAAGGATCTCGCCGGCACCGGATCGGTGCTCGACGCGAGCGGGAGCGTCGAGGAGAACCTGGCGCGCAGCGTGCGTCTGTTCGCCGTGCTCCCCGCCATCGTCGCCTACGGTCAGCGCCGCCGCCGCGGCCTGCAGCCCGTCGCGCCGCGCGACGACCTCGACTACGCCGCCAACTTCCTCTGGATGACGTTCGACGAGACCGCCGACGACGTCGTGGTCGACGCGTTCAACCGGTCGATGATCCTCTACGCCGAGCACTCGTTCAACGCCTCGACGTTCACCGCTCGCGTCGTGACGTCGACGCTCAGCGACCTCTACTCCGCCGTCGTCGCGGCCATCGGGGCGTTGAAGGGCCCGCTGCACGGCGGCGCGAACGAGGCCGTGCTCCACATCTTCGACGAGATCGGTACCGCTGAGAACGTCGGCCCGTGGCTCGATGAGGCTCTCGCCTCCAAGCGCAAGATCATGGGCTTCGGTCACCGCGTGTACAAGAAGGGCGACTCGCGCGTGCCCACCATGAAGGCGGCGCTCGACACCCTGGTCGAGCACTACGACCGGCCCGACCTGGCCGCGCTCTACGACACCCTCGAGAGCGAGTTCGTGAGCCGCAAGGGGATCTACCCGAACCTCGACTACCCGTCGGGTCCGGCGTACAACCTGATGGGTTTCGACACCGAGACGTTCACACCGCTGTTCGTGGCGGCCCGCGTCACCGGCTGGACCGCCCACATCATGGAGCAGCTGGCTTCGAACGCGCTCATCCGCCCGCTGTCGGAGTACAACGGCCCTGACGAGCGCCACATCGAGGGCTATGTCGCGGATGCTGCGCACCTGGCCGCCGCCGACCGTGAAGAGGAAGCCGCGGGGTGAGGCCGTGAGCCTCTGGTTCGGCGACATCGCCGCGGTCGACCTGTCGGCGATGGCGCCGGGCACGCTCATCGAGAACCTCGGCATCGAGATCGTCGAGATCCGCGACGACGCGCTGGTCGGACGGATGCCGGTGGACCACCGCTCCGTGCAGCCCGCGGGTGTGCTCCACGGCGGGGCATCGGTCGCGCTCGCCGAGACGCTCGCGTCGTGGGCCGGCTACCTCGCCGTGGACCGTGAGCGGTTCCACGTCGTGGGCATGGAGATCAACGCCAACCACCTGCGCCCGATCTCGTCCGGCTGGGTCATCGGCACGGTCACGGCGATCAATGTGGGGCGTCGCGTGCACGTGTGGGAGATCCGCATCGCCGACGAAGCCGGTCGCCTCGTGTGCGTCTCGCGCTGCACACTCGCGGTCATCGAGCAGCGCAGCACCTACGCGACTCCCGACGCGCGCGCCTGAACCGGATGCCTCGACCCGGCGAATCGGCCGGATCGCAGCATCCGTCATCGTGTGCCGCTCGGGTGCGATCCCGGGATGCGGCGCACGACCGGTGCGAGCGCCGCGCGCAGGAGACCCACGAGTCCGTACGGCAGGAAGAAGGCGAACACGATGAGCACCGCACCGTAGACGGCGCCGGTCGCGGCGGGGCTGATGCTCGACGTGAACGTCGGCACGTACTGCACGAACAGTGCGCCGAGCACTGCGCCGGGCACCGTTGCGAGGCCGCCGACGACGATGAGCGTCACGAACGAGATCGACAGCGTGAGCCCGAAGTTCTCGGGGCCGATGAACTCGAGGAGCATCGCGTACAGACCGCCCGCCACGCCCGCGTAGACCGCCGACGCCGCGAACAGCCGGGTCTTGGTCTGCCAGACGTCGACGCCCAGCGTCTCGGCGACGAGCTCGGCGTCGCGCACGGCGACGAACGAGCGGCCGAGCCGGCCGCGCGCGAGCCGGCGCGTCACGAGATACGCGAGGGCGGCGGCGATGAGTGCGAGGTAGTAGACCCACTGATCGTGGGCCAGGGGCACCCACGCGGGGGGATCGCCCTCGATCGCGATGCCGCGGCTGCCGTGGGTCCACGGCTCGAGCGCGCGGATGACAGCGGGCGTGGCCATCGCCATCGCCAGCGTCACGAGGCCCAGCTGCAAGCCCTTCAGCCGCAGGGTGGGCAGGCCGATGAGGTAGCCGACGACGAAGGGGAGCACTCCAGCGGCGACGAGCGTGAACGGATGCGGGAGCCCGCTCTCGCCGGCGACCGCCACCGTGTATGCGCCGATCGCGAAGAACGCGGAGTGGCCGAGCGAGACCTGCCCGCCGAAGCCGATGAGGAGATTGAGGCCCAGGCCGACGATCGTCCAGATCATCACGAGCGTGACGGTGAGGTTGATGTAGCTCGGGTTGAGGAGCGGGACCGCGATGAGGGCGACCGCGGCGACGACGGACAGTACGATCGTGAGCCACCGCGGCGGCGCGAGAGGCGGGCGCGGGCGGCGCAGCCACTCGGCGACGGACGAGCCCGGCCGCCGAGAGGCGAGGAGGGTGCGGAGGGGGGAGCTGGTCGTGACGGTCATGCGCGCACCAGCTCCCGGCGTCCGAAGATCCCCTGCGGTCTGATCAGCAGCACCCCGACGATGATGAGCAGGGCCACGACCTGCTTGAGCTCGGAGCCGACGGCGGGGAGGTAGCTGCCGGCGAGGTTCTCGATGATCCCGACGGCGACGCCGCCGACGAGCGCACCGACGGGGGAATCGAGTCCGCCGAGGGTCGCCGCCGCGAAGGCGTAGATGAGGACGGGCCCCATCATGCCGGGGTGCAGGAACAGCTCGGGCGCAATCATCGTGCCGGCGAGCGCGCCCACGGCGCCGGCGAGCGCCCAGCCGATCGACATCGTACGACCCGTCGATATGCCCGACAGCTCCGCCGACTCGGGGGACGACACCGCGGCACGCATGCGCAGGCCCACGCGCGTGAAGCCGAAGAGGGCGGCGAGTCCGGCCGCGACGACGAGCACCGAGAAGACGATGCCGACGTCCTGTCGCGAAACCGAGACGCCCGCGATGACGAAGGAGCCCGCACCGAAGAGCGCCGGCACCTCCTTCGTCTGATACGTCCAGACCCACCCGATCGTGGCGTTCAGGGCAATCATGAGCCCGAGGCTCACGATGATGAGCGGGAGGTGCTGATGACGGCGCACGAGCGGCCGCACGAGCACCCGCTCGATGCCGGCCGACAGCAGCGCGAGGGCCGCCATCGACGCCACGAGTGCGCCCCAGATCGGCACGCCCCACGCCGTGAGCTGCCACGACACGTAGGCACCCAGCAGGGCCAGCTCGCCCTGCGCGAAGTTCAGCGTGCGCGACGCGCGGTAGACCAGCACGATCGCGAGCGCCAGTGCGCCGTAGACGGCGCCCGTGGCCACGCCGTCGACCACCTGCTGCAGGAACATCGATCCTCCTCGTCACACCCCGAGGTACGCGCGGCGCACCTCGTCCTGGTCACGGAGCTCCGCCGCCGAACCTCGCACGGTGATCGTGCCGCTCTCAATGACGACCGCCTCATCGGCGATGCCGAGCGCGAGCTCGGCGTTCTGCTCCACGAGGAGCACCGCGGTGCCGGTCTCGTGCCCGATCTCGTCGAGCGTCGCGAACAGCTCCTGCGTGATCTTGGGCGCGAGCCCCAGCGACGGCTCGTCGAGCAGCACCAGCTGGGGCGCGGCCATGTACGCGCGGGCGATCGCGAGCAGCTGCTGCTCGCCGCCGCTCAGCCCGGAGGCGGGGCGGCCGCTGCGCTCGGCGAGACGGGGGAAGCGGTCGAGCCAGTGCGCGGCGTCGCGCGCGGCCTCGCGTCCGGGCCGGCCGGATCCGCCGACCAGCAGGTTCTCGCGCACGGTGAGGTCGCCGAACGTGCCGCGGCCCTGTGGCACGTGCGCGATGCCGGCGGCGGCGACGCGGTGCGGCGGCATCCCGGTGATGTCCTTCCCCGCGAAGCGGATCGCACCCTCGACGCGGCACATGCCTGAGATCGTGCGCAGGGTCGTTGTCTTGCCGGCGCCGTTCGCGCCGAGCACGACGAGCCGCCCGCCTTCGGGGATCTCGAAGACCACGTCGCGCAGCACGGTCACGGCGCCGTAGCCGGCCGCGGCGATCTCGACGGACAGCAGTGTCATGCGGCGGCGCTCCCGAGGTAGGCGACGACCACCTGCGGGTCGCGGGCGACCTCCGCGGGGGTTCCGGTCGCGATGATGCGCCCGAAGTTCAGCACGACCACCCGGTCGCAGACCGAGCGCACCAGGCCCATGTGGTGCTCGACCAGCAGGATGGCGGTGCCGCGCTCCGCGGCGAGTCGGCGCAGCGTCGCCCCGAGCTCGAGCACCTCGCCGTGGATGAGTCCGTTGGCCGGCTCGTCGACGAGCAGCAGCCGTGGCTCAGCGATGAGCGCGCGTGCCAGTTCGATGCGCTTGAGCGTGCCGAAGGGCAGCGTCCCGACCACGCGGCCGGCCACCTCGCCGAGCCCGAGATCCGCGAGCAGCGTCAGCGCACGGCCGCGCATCGCCGTCTCGGTGCGGGCGACGGCGGGCACGGCGAGCGCGCTCGCCCAGTAGCCGCCTCGCGTGGCATGGTAGGCGCCGGCCAGCACGTTCTCGAGCACGGTCTGCGAGGGGAGCAGACCGAGGTTCTGGAACGTGCGGCCGACGCCGAGGGCCGCGATCCGGTGCCGGGGGAGGCGCGTGACCTCGCTCCCGGCGACCCGGATGCTGCCCTGCTGCGGGCGGTACAGACCGCTCACGCAATTGAACAGACTCGTCTTGCCGGCGCCGTTGGGGCCGATCAACCCGACGACCTCGCCGTCGGCGACGGCCAGGTTCGGCCCGTCGAGGGCCTGCAGTCCGCCGAACGACAGCCGGACGTCCGAGATCTCGAGCAGATCGGCCATGGCGTCAATCGCCGACGGTGTAGCTGCCGTCGGCGAGGTCCCAGTTCTCGCCGTTGAAGACCTGCACCTTGATCTCGCGGAACACGTAGGGGTAGTCCGGCGTGGTCGTGATCGTGACCGGCGCGAGGTCGAGCTCGAGCTCGTCGAACGAGGTCGCGGCTGTCAGCAGCGCCGTGCGCGTGCAGCCCTCCATCTCGCTGAGCGCGGCCTCGAGCAGCTGCGCGGTCTGGTACCCGGCGGCGGCGGGAGCCGACAGGGCGTTCACCTCGTCGGGGTGGGCGGCCGCGAACTCGGTCCACGCGTCGAAGCCCTCATCGCCCGCGAGCGACGGGTCGGTGATGTCCTTCGTATACGCGATCGAGACGACGCCGTCGGCGGCGCCCGGTCCGGCGGGCTTGAGGAAGAACGTCGCGTCGGCGGCTGGAGCGTTGATGACGGTGGTGGCGTCCCACCCGAGCTCGAGCTTCTTCTTGAGCGACTGCGTCGCGAAGGCGCCGACCGCCCAGTCGAGGAACACGTCCGCCCCCGAGGCCGCGAGCGTCGTCACCTGGCTGTCGACCGAGGCGGACGCGACCTCGTACGACTCGGCCGCGACGAGCTCGACATCCGTCCCCTCGAACGCCGCCTCGAAGCCGGCGCGGATGCTCTCGCCGAAGTCGTCGTTCTGGTACAGGATCGCCGCCTTGGCGCCAGGGTGGTTCTCGACCAGATACTCGCTGAGCGCCTGCACCTCGAAGCTGTACTGCGGCATGAACGCGGTGGTCCACGGCTCGGTCTCGTGCAGGGCGAGGATCGCGTCGCTGCCGGTGCCGGTGAAGAGGTTCGGCACGCCGGCCTCTTCGACGTACGGGGCGACGCTGATGGCCGCTCCCGTGCCAAGGACGCCGGCGAGCGCGAACACCTCGTCCTGTTCGACGAGCGTGCGCACGTTCGCCGCCGTCTTGGCCGGGTCGTAGCCGTCGTCGAGCACCGACACGGTGACGTCGCGCGTCACCCCGTCGGCGAACTCCAGCCCGCCGTCGGCGTTGATGTCGTCGAAGTACGCCTTGAGGGTCTGGCCGATCGCGCCGTAGGCGGCGGCGGGGCCTGACAGCGGGATGCTGTTGCCGATCTTCACCTCGGTGTCGGTGAAGCCGGGGTCGCACTGCGCTGCGCCGGGCGCGGTGGCCTCGGGTGCGGCGTCGCGGCCGGCGCAGCCGGCGAGGACCAGGGCAGTGGCGGTCGCGCCGGCCGCGACGAGCGGCAGCAGGCGGCGGGAGGGGCGGGTGGTGCGAAGGGTCGACATCATTCCTCCTCGAATGCGTCAGGTGCTGTGTGTTGTTGCAGGAGTGTTGTCGCGCAGGGCGACGGGGCGGTCCTCCACGTGCTCGAGGACGAAGTAGAAGGCGCGGCCGTGGTCGTCGGAGTCGCGACCGGTCATGACGCCGAACACCGTGTCGGGCCCCAGCCGCACGAAGTGGTCGATGATCGGCTGGCCGTCGTAGACCATCGACGCCGTCGCGATGCCGTCGTGCTGGATGGTGCGCAGCGTCGCGCCGCCGCGGGCGAGGCGCTCGTCGGCGACGAGCGCGCCGTCGCCGTTCTCGCACACGATCGGCGCGACGTCGTCGTCGCAGCGGAAGAGCTTTCCGTACCACCGGCTGCGCGCGAGCAGCAGCCCGGCGCGGTGGTCGCGGGTCGCGGCCCAGCCGTGCCACAGTCCGCGCAGTTCCTCCGTCCGGACCGGCGGGAGCGAGCGCCAGAGCGCCGCGAGGTCGTCGTCGGGCACGCCGTCACGGAGCCGGTCGACCAGGGAGCGGACGGATGCTGCGGCCGCAGCATCCGTCCCCATCCCCATCTCCATCTCGAGAACGGGCTTGACGACGCGTCCCGCGCGGGCGTCGGCGATCGCGGCCTGCGCGTCGGCGAACGCGTACGTGCCGATGAGACGCTCGACCGGGAGCCGGCCGGCGCGCCACAGCGCCGCCAGCAGCGGCACGTCGCGGGCGATGTCGGCGTCGCCTTCGATGACTCCGGCGAGGGTGCGGCCCCACAGCAGGCGCGACTGCGAGACGGTCACGGGATTGGCGCCCGGCTTGAGCGCGACGGTGGCGGCGATGCCGCGTGGCGCGACGACGGCGAGGGCGGCGTCGATCGACGACTGCGTGCCGGCGGTGTCGAGCACGTGGCTGAACGAGGGAGCGGGTCGTCGCGCCGCGAGGGCGTCGGGGGAGAGCGCCTCGGTCGCGCCCACCTCGAGAGCGAGGGCGCGACGCGCCTCCACGGGATCGCTCACGACGATGCGCGCGACGCCCCGGTGCGCCGCAGCCATGACGGCCGCGAGCCCGGTGGTGCCGGCGCCCAGCACGAGAAGCGCGTCGCCGGGGGCCGGGCGCAGCACGTTGAGCACGGTGCCGGCGCCGGTCAGGATGCCGCAGCCCAGCGTCGCGGCCACCGCCCAGGGCACGTCGTCGCCGATCGGCACCACGGTCGACTCGTGCACGACGACGCGGGTCGCCCAGGAGGACTGAGCCATCCACGCGGTGGTGACGCGCTCGCCGTCCTCGGTGGCCGCATCGGAGCGCGGGGCGTAGTTGAGCTCGGCGAAGCGGTCGCAGTACGCGGAGTGCCCGTCGCGGCACGAGTCGCACGCGCCGCACGAGCCGAAGCCGAGCACGACCCGATCGCCGGGTCGCACGCGCGTGACCTCCGCGCCGACGGCTTCGACGATGCCCGCGCCCTCGTGGCCGAAGACCGCGGGGAAGCGATTGCCGGCTCCGCCGTCGATGCCGAACAGGTCGGTCGGGCAGACGCCGGAGGCCATCACCCGGACGACGAGTTCTCGCGGGTCGGGGGAACGCAGGACGACGTCCGTGAGCGCGACGGATCCGCCGCGCTCACGGACGAGCGCGGCCACAGCAGCTGTCATGGCCTACGCGGGGGTGAGCTCGCGGTCGGCCGCGCGCAGCGCGACCTTGTTGACCTTGCCGCCGGCGTTGCGGGGGAGGGCCGGCACGACGACCAGCGCCTTGGGCTGCTTGAAGCGCGCGAGCTTGTCGCTCAGCCACGCCTGCAGCTCGTCGATCGTGAGCTCCTCGCCCGGTGCCGTCGCGACCGCCGCGACCGGGACCTCGCCCCAGCGCTCGTCGGCGCGGCCGTAGATCGCGACGTCGAGGATCTTCGGGTGGGCGAACAGCACGTTCTCGACCTCGGCGCAGTAGATGTTCTCGCCGCCCGAGATGATCATGTCCTTCTTGCGGTCGACGACCCACACGAAGCCCTCGTCGTCCTGGCGGACCAGGTCGCCAGAGTGGAACCAGCCGCCCTCGAAGGCCTCCGCGGTCTCGGCCGGCTTGCGCCAGTACCCCTTCATGAGGGTGGGTCCGCGGTACACGATCTCGCCGACCTCACCGGGCGCGACGTCGTTCATGTCGTCGTCGACGACGCGGTACTGGATGGTGGGGATCGGCCGGCCCACGGACCCGAGCTTGCGGAGGGAGTCCTCGCCACGCAGCACGCACGTGATCGGAGACAGCTCGGTCTGTCCGAACACGGCGACGTTCGTCGCGTGCGGGAACGTGTCGGCCATCGCGTGCAGCAGTGTGTCGGACGCGGGAGCGGCGCCCCAGCTGATGATGCGCAGGTGCAGGTCGCGCTCCGCGATGCTCGGGTCGGCGCAGATCACCTGCCACTGCTGCGGCACGTTGAAGACGATCGTGGCCTTCTCGCGCTCCCACGCGTCGAGCAGCTCGGTGGCATTGAACGCGCCGAGCGGGTGGATCACGGTCGGGATGCCGAGGATGAAGTTCGGCGCGATCGACCCGAGGCCTGCGATGTGGAAGAGCGGCGCCGTCAGGAACGAGATGTCGCTCTCGTCGACGACGTTGTTCGCGCGGATGCAGGTGATCGACTGCGCGTAGAGGTTGATGTGATCGAGCATCGCGCCCTTCGGGCGCCCGGTGGTGCCCGACGTGTACATGATCAGCGCCGTCGTGTCTTCGGGGACGTCGGGCGCCTCGAAGCCTGCGGGGTCTTCGGCGACGAGGTCCGCCCAAGACTGCTGGCCCTGGCCGGCGTCGCCGATCACGATGACCCTCTTGATGCGGTCGGTGATCTGGGCGACGGCGCCCACGAGCGGGGCGAGCGGTCCCTCGACGATGAGCACGTCCGCGTCGGCGTCGTCGACGATGTAGGCGATCTCCGGCGGCGTGAGCCGGATGTTGATCGGCACGGCGATCGCCCCGATCCGGTTGATGCCGAACACCGAGATCACGACCTCGGGGCGATTCAGCGTGAGCAGCAGCACGCGGTCGCCGGCGGCGACGCCGCGGCGCGCGAGGGCGGCCGCGAACGCGTCGGTGCGGTCCCGCGTCTCGCGCCATGTCGTGGTGGCGCCGAGGAAGCGGAATGCCGCGGCATCCGGCTTCATCTCGGCGTGCGTGGCGACCTGGTTCATCCAGTGGTTGCGCCGCGCGGATGCGGGGATCGCGGTGGGGGCGGAATCGTTCATCGGGTGGCCTCTCGTCACGTCATCGTCAACGGATGCCGCGACCCTGCGGCACCGGTGGCTCGTGTCGAGTATGCCAGGCGTGGCGCCGGATGTCACGACCTTTTGTTAATGGAAATTCACATCGGGCGACGCGCCGGAAGTGAACACGGCCTCGCATTCGGGGCAGCCCACCGAAGCCCGCGAGTAGGCTGTCCGCATGCCCGCTGTCGTGCCCCCCGCCTCACGCACGAGGCCGCGGGACCGCAAGCGCCGCATCGAGGAAGCCGCCGCCCTCGCCTTCGCGCAGAACGGCTATCACGCCGTCGCCATGCAGGACATCGCGGCGGCCGTCGGCATCTCGGCGCCCGCCCTGTACCGGCACTTCCCGAACAAGTACGCGCTGTTCGTGCAGACGGCGTTCACCATCGCGCACCGCCTCATCGAAGACACCGACGCGGCCGCCGCGCTTCCGCTCGACTCACCCGATGACGCCCACGCTGCCCTCGACGCGCTCGTCGACGCGGTCATCGCGACCACCGTCGAACTCCGCGCGACCGGCGGGATCTACCGGTGGGAGGGGCGCTACCTCGAGCACGACGACCGCGAGCTGCTCACCTCCGAGTTCCGTCTGCTCCGTCAGCGGTTCGAGGCGGCGCACGTCGTCTACCGCCCCGAGGTCGACGAGACCGATCGCAGGCTCCTCGTCCTCGGCGCATTGAGCGCAGTCGCGAGCATCACGGCGCATCGCACGGTGGTCGGTGCCAGGGCCTTGCGCAGCCTCCTGGCGGGGGCCGCGTGGCGCGCGCTCGACGGCTCGCTTCCGGCTCCCCACACGGTGGCGGCGACGGATGCTGCGCCCTCGCCTCCGCCCGACGATGAAACCGCTTCCGAGCAGGGGCGTCGGGCGCGCCTCATCGACGCCGCGATCCGGCAGTTCGCCGCGCGCGGCTACAACGAGGTCACCATCGAGGACGTCGCGGTCGAGGTCGACCTCACGCCGTCGGGCGTCTACCGCCACTTCGACGGCAAGTCCGCGCTGCTGCTGGCCGCGTGCGAGCGGGCCGCGGTGGAGCTCGAGCGCGCCGCACTGCACGCGCGGGAGTCGGCGTCCTCGCCCGAGGATGCGCTGCGCCGCCTCTGCCGTGCGTACGTCGACCACACGTTCTCGCACCTCGCGCTGACGCGCATCTACTTCTCCGAGATCGGCAACCTCGCGCCCGAGGAGCAGCGGCGCCTGCGCGCGATGCAGCGGGCGCACATCGCCGACTGGGCGGCGCTGCTGCAGGCCGTGCGTCCCGAACTCGGCGGGCGCGAGGCATCCGTCCTCGTCCATGCCGGGCTGGGCGTGGTCGCCGACCAGGCGCCGCTGCTCACGGTGCGCGACGACGCCGCTGCTGCGCGGCTGACGCGCCTGGTCGAGATCGTGCTGGGCATCGACGCCCGCTGACGCCCCGGGGCCGGGTCAGCGCGCCTTGCCGTGGAGCATCGGGATCATGCGCTCGACCATGTGCATGTCCTTCGGTGAGCGCTCGAGCGTCAGCAGGTTGAGCGCCGCCTTGCGGGTCTGGCGCGCGATCGACTTCGGCACGCTGAACTCGCGCAGGCCGTCGGCGCCGTGGATGCGGCCGAAGCCCGACCCCTTGACGCCGCCGAACGGGAGTGCGCCGATGGCCGCGAAGCCGAGCACGGAGTTGATCGTGACGACGCCGGCGCGCAGCTGCGCGGCGATGCGCTCGCCCTTCTTCGCGTCCTTCGTGAAGACGGCGGCTCCGAGTCCGTACTCGGTCGCGTTGGCGCGGGCGACGGCTTCGTCGAGGTCGGCGACGGTGTTGATGACCACGGTCGGTCCGAAGGTCTCGCGCTGCACGGCGTCGGAGTCCTCGGGGACGTCGACGGGCACGATCGGCGACACCGTCCGGTCGGCGACCGACTCGGGGCCACCGAAGACCGCCCGGCCACCGCGGGCGAGCGCGTCTTGGACGTGGGCGGAGACGACATCCGCCTGAGTGGCGAGGGTCATCGGCCCGTACGTCGGCGCGTCGCCGGTCACGACGATGCGCTTCGCACGCTCGACGACCTTGTCGACGAGGGCATCGCGCACGCGCTGCTCGACGTAGACGCGTTCGACGCCCACGCACGTCTGACCCGCGTTGCCGAGAGCGCCGAACGCGATGAAGTCGGCCGCGGCGTCGAGGTCGGCATCCGTCGCGACGATCAGCGCGTCCTTGCCGCCGCACTCGGCGACCAGCGGGGTGAGGGTCTCGGAGCACGCGGCCATGACCTTCTTCGCGCTGGCGGTCGAGCCGGTGAACGCGACCTTGTCGACGCCCGCACGCACCAGATCCGCCCCGGTCGCCCGGCCACCGGTCACGACCTGGAGCACCGGCCGGTCGCATACCTCGCGCCACCTGTCGGCGACCCACACGGCGGTGCCGGGTGTCAGCTCGCTCGGCTTGAAGACGACGGCGTTGCCGGCCGCGAGCGCGTACGAGATCGAGCCCATCGGCGTGTAGAACGGGTAGTTCCACGGGCCGATGACGCCGACGACGCCGTAGGGCACGTACCCGAGCGTCGCGTGCTGGTTGTAGTTCACGAGCCCCGCCTTGACCTTGCGCCGCTTGAGCACCGGCTCCGCGTTCTTCGCCGCCCAGTCGAGGTGACCGAGCGTGAGCATCACCTCGAGGAGGGCATCGCCGTCGGGCTTGCCGGTCTCGCGCGCGATCGTCGCGGCCAGCGCCTTCGCGTCGCGCGCGATGGCGGCCTTGAACGCGATCAGCACGCGCCGGCGCTCGGAGTACGAGAGACCCGCCCACCACGTCCCTGCTTCGCGGGCGCGATCGACGGTGCGCCGCACGTCGTCGGCCGACGCCACGGGGTACGAGGCGATCGGGGTGCCGGCGCGGGGGTCGGTGGTGGTGAGGACGGACGTGCTGTCGTCGTGCAGGAGGGTCATGTCGGGTCGTTTCCATCTCGTCGCCGAGACTCGTCGTTGAGGGCGGGAAGTGAATGGCGATTCACAGTATCGCCGCCGTGTTCGCGCCGCAAGGGTCCGCACGAAGATTTTCGAATCCTGGTTAGAATGTGGGGAACGAGAGGGGCCCGGGTGTCGCAGAGCAGCGAGGACGGAGCGACGGCGAAATCGCAGCGCACGCGTCAGCGCATCCTGGACGCCGCCGCCCAGGTGCTCAGCCGCAAGGGCTATGCCGGCACGCGGCTCACCGACGTCGCCGACGTCGCAGGGGTGCAGGCCCCCGCGATCTACTACTACTTCGGCTCGCGCGACGACCTCGTCGAAGAGGTGATGTGGGCGGGCGCACACCGCGTGCGCGTGCACGTCGAAGAGGTGATCGCGGCGTTGCCCGACGACGCCACGCCCCTCGACCGCATCCTCGCGGCGGTCGACGCGCACCTGCGCTACGAGCTGCAGATCTCGGACTACACGACGGCGTCCGTCCGCAACGCGGGGCAGGTGCCCGAGCACCTGCGCGTGCGCCCCGCCGCCGAAGAGGCGTCCTACAGCCGCATCTGGCGCGACCTCTTCCACGCCGCCCAGGATGCCGGCCAGCTCCGGCCCGACCTCGACATCAACATCTTCCGCCTGCTGCTCCTGGGGTCCATGAACTGGGCCGTGGAGTGGTGGAACCCCCGCACCCGCAGCCTCGACGACCTCGTCCGCCAGACGCAGGACCTCGTCCGTCACGGCGCCGGCGCCTGACCCCGCCCCGTCGACCCCGCAGCCTCCGCTGTTCCGCAGTCACTTTGTGAGGGTCGCGCGGCGTCCGGCCCGCACAAGGTGACTGCGGAACAGTTCCGTCCTCTGTTCCGCAGTCGCTTTGTGAGGGTCGCGACGCCGTGTGGGCCGCACTTTGTGACTGCGGAGCGGGGCTCGGGACAGCGAAGGGGACGGATGCCTCGGGACGAGGCATCCGTCCCGCGGGGGGATTCCGCCGTCAGGCGAACAGCGACAGGCGCTGCGACAGCACCGCGTGCGCCTGCGACACCGTGCGGCGGACGACCTCGCCGGCGGGCGGGATGTCGTGGATCAGGCCCTGCACCTGGCCCACGGTCCAGATGCCGGCGTCGAGGTCACCGTTCTCGAAGACCTTGCGTCCGCGGGCGCCGGCGACGAGGTCGCGCACGTCGGGGAACTGCCCGCCCTCGGCGAGGATGCGCACCACTTCGTCCGACACGGCGTTCTTCGCGACGCGCGCGGTGTTGCGCAGCGACCGGAAGATGAGGTTCGTGTCGAGCTCGCTCGCCTGGACGATGCGCTCCTTCACCGCCTGTGACACGGGCGACTCCTCGGTGCACATGAACCGCGAGCCCATGTTCACGCCGTCCGCACCGAGCACGAGGGCCGCCGCGAGACCGCGGCCGTCGGCGAACCCTCCGGAGGCGATGAACGGGATGCTGAGGGCATCGGCCGCGGCCGGGATCAGGACGAGCCCCGGCACGTCGTCCTCGCCCGGGTGCCCGGCGCACTCGAACCCGTCGATCGACACCGCCGTGACGCCGACCTTCTCCGCCTTGACGGCGTGCCGCACCGACGTGCACTTGTGGATGACCCGCACGCCATGCTCGCGGAACATCTCCATGTGCGGCTCGGGGTTGGCACCGGCCGTCTCGACGATCGTCACGCCCGCGTCGATGATGGCGCGGCGGTACTCGTCGTACGGCGGTGGGCTGATCGACGGCAGGATCGTGAGGTTCACGCCGAACGGCTTGTCGGTCAGCGTCCGCGCGCGCTCGATCTCGTTCACGAGATCGGCCGGTGTCGGCTGGGTCAGGGCGGTGATCATGCCGAGGCCGCCGGCCTCCGAGACGGCTGCGGCGAGCTCGGCCCGGCCGACCCACATCATGCCGCCCTGCACCACGGGGTGCTCGATGCCGAGCGCCTCGGTGAAGCGGGTCTTCAGTCGCGGCTCGGCGAGCGTCGTGTCACTCATAGGTCTCACCCGCCTCGGCCTTGGCGATCAGCGAGGCCGGCGGAAGGAACCGGTCGCCGTAGCGCTCGGCGAGCTCGCGAGACCGGGCGATGAAGCCGTCCAGCCCGCCCTCGTACTGGTTGATGTACTGGAGCACCCCGCCGGTCCACGCCGGGAAGCCGATGCCGTAGATCGACCCGATGTTGGCGTCCGGCACCGAGGTGAGCACGCCGGCGTCGATGCACGCGACGGTGTCGAGGGCCTCGGCGAACAGCATCCGTTCCTGCAGGTCCTCGAAGGGGAGCACCGTGCGCCCCGAGCGGTACTTCTCGCGCAGGCCCGGCCAGATGCCGACGCGCCGGCCCGACTGGTCGTACTCGTAGAAGCCGCCGCCGGCGCGCCGCCCGGGGCGCTCGGCGTCGAGGACCATCCAGTCCATCACCGCCTCCGACGGATGCTCCACCCACACCGCTCCGGAGGCCTCTTCGGCGGCGCGCGTCTCGAGGCGGATCTTGCGTGAGAGCGAGATGGTCAGCTCGTCGAGGAGCTGCAGCGCGCCCGCCGGGTACCCGGCCTGCAGTGCCGCCTGCTCGACCGACGCGGGCTCGACGCCCTCGCCGACCGCGGCGACCGCCTCGGCGATGAACCGCCCGATGACGCGAGAGGTGAAGAAGCCGCGGGCGTCGTTGACGACGATCGGCGTCTTGCGGATCTGCTGGACGTAGTCGAACGTCTTCGCGAGCACCTCGTCGCTGGTGCGCTGGCCGCGGACGATCTCGACGAGCGGCATCTTGTCGACAGGGGAGAAGAAGTGGATGCCGATGACGTCGTCGGTGCGCTCCACGCCCTCGGCGAGCAGCGTGATCGGCAGCGTCGAGGTGTTCGAGCCGAGCACCGCGTCGGGCTCGACGAGGTGCTGGATCTCCTGGAACACGCCCTGCTTGACGGGCACCGATTCGAACACGGCCTCGATCACGAAGTCCACGCCGGCGAAGTCGGCGGGGTCGGCAGTCGGCGTGATGCGCGCCAGCAGCGCCTCGGAGGTCGAGGCCGTCGTGCGCCCCCGCGCGAGCGCCTTGTCCTCCAACGCCCGCGAGTAGTCCTTGCCCTTCTCGGCCGCCTCGAGGGTGACGTCCTTCAGCACCACTTCGATGCCCGCCTTCGCCGACACATACGCGATCGCAGCGCCCATCATGCCCGCGCCGATCACGCCGACCTTCCTCGCCCGGTACTTCGGGAAGCCGCCCGGGCGCGAACCCCCGGCGTTGATGTGCCCGAGATCGAAGAAGAACGCCTTGATCATGTTCTTCGCGACCTGACCGTGGGTGAGTTCGACGAGGTAGCGGGTCTCGACCTTCGACGCCGTCTCGAAATCGACGTAGGCGCCCTCGACCGCCGCGGCCATCGCGGCGCGGGGTGCGGGAAGCGGCGCGCCCTTCAGCTGCTTGCGCAGCGAGGCCGGGAACGCCGGCAGTGCACCCGCGAGCGACGGCGAGTTCGGCGCGCCGCCCGGGATGCGGAAGCCCTTCGCATCCCACGGCTTCACGGGCGCCGGGTTCGCGGCGATCCACGCCTTGGCGGCCGGCACGAGCTCGTCCGCCGACGGCACGAGCTCGTCGACGATGCCCACCGCGAGGGCGTCCGACGGCGAGAACTTCGTCGCCGGCAGGATGACGTCGGTCAGCGCCTTCTGCAGCCCGAGCATGCGCACGAGGCGCGTGATGCCGCCGCCGCCGGGCAGGAGGCCGAGCGACACCTCGGGCACTCCGAACTGCGCGCCGCGCACGTCGGCGGCGATGCGATGGTGCGCCGCGAGGGCGACCTCGAGGCCGCCGCCGAGCGCCGTGCCGTTCATCGCCGCGACGACGGGGTTTCCGAGCACCTCGAGCCGGCGCAGGTCGGCCTTGACGGCGTCGATGTGGGCCGTCTCCTCAGCGGCCCGCGAAGGGTCCGCGGCGCGCAGCAGGTTCAAGTCGCCGCCGGCGAACCAGCTCTTCTTCGCCGACACCAGGATGACACCGCGGATGTCGTCGCGCTCCGCTTCGAGCCGGTCGGCTGTCGCCTTCAGCGCCGTGGCGAAGTGCGGGTTCATGGTGTTGACGCTGCTGTCGGGGTCGTCGAGGGTGATGACGACGTCGCCATCGGCATCCTGCTCCCACGCGTATCCCTGGTACACGGTCGTGTCGTCGATCGTGGTGCTCATAGGTGTTCTCTTTCCGTGAATCGGTCCAGGCGGATGCGGCTCAGACCCGCTCGATGACGGTGGCGATGCCCATGCCGGCGCCGACGCACAGCGTCGCGAGGCCGCGCTTCTGGTCGCGGCGCTCGAGCTCGTCGAGCAGCGTGCCGAGGATCATGGCGCCGGTGGCGCCCAGGGGGTGGCCGAGCGCGATCGCGCCGCCGTTGACATTGACCTTGTCGTGCGGGATGTCGAGATCCTTCATCCACTTCATGACGACGGCGGCGAACGCCTCGTTGAGCTCGAAGAGATCGATATCGGATGCTGCGAGCCCCGCCCGCTCGAGCGCCTTGAGCGTCGCGGGGGTCGGGCCGGTGAGCATGATCGTCGGCTCGGAGCCCGTGACGGCGGTCGACACGATGCGGGCGCGGGGAGTGAGCCCGAGCCGCTCGCCGGCCTCCTTGCTGCCGATCAGCATGAGTGCGGCGCCGTCGACGATGCCCGACGAGTTGCCCGCGGTGTGGACGTGATCGATGCGCTCGACGGCGTGGTACTTCTGCGTCGCCACGGCGTCGAAGCCCGCGTTCTCGCCCAGCGCCGCGAAGGCCGCGGGGAGGTTTCCGAGGCCCGAGGTGTCGGGGCGGCGGTGCTCGTCGGTGTCGAGCAGCGTCACGCCGTTCTGGTCGCGCACCGGCACGACGGATCCCTCGAACCGCCCCTCGCGCCACGCGGTGTCGGCACGGCGCTGCGACTCGGCGGCGTACGCGTCGACGTCGTCGCGCGAGAAGCCCTCGAGGGTGGCGATGAGGTCGGCGCCGATGCCCTGCGGCACGAAGTACAGGTCGTAGTTGGTGGTCGGGTCCTGCGCGTAGGCGCCGCCGTCCGAGCCGATCGGCACGCGCGACATCGACTCGACGCCGCCGGCGAGCACGAGGTCCTCGAAGCCGGAGGCGACCTTCTGCGCCGCCACGTTGACGGCCTCGAGCCCCGACGCGCAGAAGCGGTTGAGCTGCACGCCGGCCACCGTCTCGGGCAGGCCTGCGACGAGCGCCGCGGTGCGCGCGATGTCGCCGCCCTGCTCGCCGATCGGCGACACCACGCCGAGCACGATGTCGTCGATGAGCGCGGGGTCGACCCCCGGGTTGCGCTCGAGGACGGCGTGGATGAGCCCCACGACGAGGTCGACGGGCTTGGTGCCGTGCAGCGCGCCCCCGCGGTTCTTGCCGCGGGGCGTGCGCACGGCGTCGTAGATGTAGGCGTCAGCCATGTGGTCTCTCCTCACAGTCCGAGGCCCCGGCCGACGATCTCTTTCATGATCTCGGTCGTGCCGCCGTAGATGGTCGTGATGCGCGCGTCCTCGTAGTCGCGCGCGATGCGGTACTCGCGCATGTAGCCGTAGCCGCCGTGCAGCTGCAGGCAGCGGTTCACCACCTGCACGAGCTGCTCCGTGGTCCAGAACTTCGCAGCCGCGGCGTCCTCGGCCGACAGCTCGCCGGCCGAGTGCAGGCGGATGCACCGGTCGATGTACGCGCGGCTGACATCGGTCGCCGTCACCATGTCGGCCAGCTCGAACCGGGTGTTCTGGAAAGACCCGATCGGCTTGCCGAAGGCCTTGCGGTCCGTGACGTAGGTGAGCGTGCGCTCGAGCACGCCCTCGCTGGCGGCGACCGCCGCGGCCGCGATCGACAGGCGCTCCTGGGGAAGATTGCGCATCAGCCCGATGAAACCGGCGCCCTCGGGTCCGAGCAGGTTCGCGGCCGGCACCCGCACGTCTTCGAAGACGAGCTCGCTGGTGTCCTGCGCGTGCAGCCCCACCTTCTCGAGGTTGCGCCCGCGCGAGAAGCCGGGGGTGTCGGTCTCGATCACCAGCAGGCTGAGCCCGCGGTGCGGGTCGTCGCTCGTGCGCACGGCGGTCACGACGAGGTCGGCGTTCTGTCCGTTCGAGATGAAGATCTTCGTGCCGTTGACGATGTAGTCGTCGCCGTCACGCACGGCGGAGGTGCGGATGCCCGCCAGGTCGCTGCCCGTGCCCGGCTCGGTCATCGCCACCGCGACGATGAGCTCGCCCGCAGCGATGCCGGGGAGCCACCGCTGCTTCTGCTCGTCGTTCGTGAGATCGGTGAAGTACGGGATCACGATGTCGTTCGACAGCGCGATGCCCGCCATGCCGTCCGACACGGGGTTGTGGGCGAGCTCCTCGCCCATGATCGCGTGGAACCGGAAGTCGTCGGCCCCACCGCCGCCGTACTCCTCCGGGATCGCGAAGCCGAGGATGCCGGCCTCCGCCGCCTTCGTGAACAGCCATCGGTCGACCTTGCCCTCGGCGCTCCAACGGTCGGCGTTCGGCCTGGCGTACTGCTCGACGAACGCTCGCACCACCTCTCGGAACTGCTCGTGGTCCTCGTCGTAGATGTCTCTCTTCAGCGTCATCGCCGAACCTCCGTGTCGCGGATGCGGCGTCATCGCCGCGAAGCATGTTTTTATTATGCATTAGAAACTGGATGCTGCAACCCGGTGCTTCCCGCCGGATCACAGGGTTGTGCCGGTGGGATTTCTTACGCACGATTAAACGCAGGCGCCGTAGCCGCATCGGCGACGACGCCGCTGGAAAGCGAGGACGACGATGACCACAGCGCTCTACGGACGCACCGCGATCGTGACGGGGGCGAGCCGCGGCATCGGCCTCGCGATCGCCTCGCGTCTGGCCGCCGAGGGGGCGCGCGTGTGCCTCACAGCCCGCCACCCCGAGGAGCTCGAAGAGGCGGTCGCGTCGCTGCCGGACGGCTCCGCGATCGGCGTCGCGGGCGGCGCCGACGACCCCGATCACCGGGCCGAGGCGCTCGACCGCGTCGTCCGGGAGTTCGGCGGCATCGACATCCTCGTGAACAACGCGGGCATCAATCCGGTCTACGGCCGGCTCGCCGAGCTCGACCTCGGTGCCGCGCGCAAGATCCTCGAGGTCAACGTCGTCTCGACGCTCGCGTGGACCCAGGAGGCGTTGCGCCGCGGCCTCGGCGAGGGCGCGCACGGCGGCAGCGTGGTGAACCTCTCGTCGGTGACCGGTGCCATGCCGTCGCCGGGCATCGGCTGGTACGGCGTCACGAAGGCCGCGGTCGCGCACCTCACCACGACCCTGTCGGTCGAACTCGCCCCGCGGGTGCGGGTGAACGCGGTGGCCCCGGCGGTGGTCAAGACCCGGTTCGCCCGCGCGCTGTACGAGGGGCGGGAGGAGGAGGTCGCGTCCGGCTACCCGCTCGGCCGGCTCGGTGTTCCCGAGGATGTCGCCGGCGCCGTGGCGTTCCTCGTGGGCGACGACGCCTCGTGGATCACCGGCCAGGTGCTCACCCTCGACGGCGGCCTGCTCGGCGCGGGGGGCACCGCATGAGCCCGACGGCGGTCGACGACCTGCGCGGCCGAACACGGGCGTTCATCCGTGAGATCGTCCTCCCGGCGGAGCCGGCGCCCGGCGCGCCGCTCGACGATGCGACCCGCGACAGCCTGCGCGCCGCGGCCCGCGAGGCCGGGGTGTTCGCACCTCACGCCCCCGTCGAGTACGGCGGTGGCGGCATCCCGATCGATCAGTGGTCGCCGATCTTCCAGGAGGCCGGGTACTCGCCGATCGGCCCTGCGGTGCTCAACATCATGGCGCCAGACGAGGGGAACATGCACCTGCTGCACGTGACGGGTACGCCCGTGCAGCGCGAGCGCTACCTCGCGCCGCTGGTGCGCGGCGACATCCGCTCGAGCTTCGCGATGACCGAGCCCCACCCGGGCGCGGGTTCAGACCCTCGCGCGCTCTCGACCACGGCGGAGCGGGTCGACGGCGGCTGGCGGATCACGGGGCAGAAGCGCTTCATCAGCGGGGCGAACGGCGCCGCGTTCGCGATCGTGATGGCGCGCACGCCGGCGGTCGAAAGCTGGGACGAGGGGGCGACGATGTTCCTGCTCCCGCTCGACGCGCCGGGCGTCACGATCGGCCCCGACATCCACACGATCGAGGGCGCGATCGCGGGCGGGCATCCGTATGTCAGCTTCGACGGATGCCTCGTCCCCGACGACGACGTGCTCGGCGAACCGGGTCAGGGGTTCCGGTACGCGCAGGTGCGACTCGGCCCCGCACGGCTCACCCACTGCATGCGCTGGCTCGGACTCGCGCGTCGCGCGCACGACACCGCACTCGACAGGGCCAACGCACGCGAGCTCTTCGGTTCGCGTCTGCGCGACCTCGGCGTCGCCCAGGCGCTCCTCGCCGACAGCGTCATCGACCTCGAGACCTCCGATGCCATCATCGACAAGACGGCACGGATGCTGCGCGCCGACGCCCGCGCGGGTGAGGCGCTGTCGTCGGTCGCCAAGGTGCACTGCTCCGAGGCGGTGTTCCGTGTGATCGACCGTGCCGTGCAGCTGTGCGGCGGCGACGGGGTGACCGATGCACTCCCGCTCATCCAGTACCTGAACGAGGTGCGTCCGTTCCGGATCTACGACGGATCGAGCGAGACCCACCGCTGGGCGATCGCCAGACGCGCAGCATCCGCTCGCTCCCGTGACGTCGAGGCGGGCGCGGCCCGGCTCGATGAGGTGACCCCGTGATCGCGGTGCCCGACGGCGTCGAAGCGGTGGCGACCTCGACGGACGCGGCCGGGCTCGAGCGGCCGCCCCTGCTCGTGGTCGACGCGGTCGAGGAGTACCTGCGGGGTCTCGGCTTCGGCGATGGAGCGCTCGCGTGGGCGCGCATCGGCGAGGGCCATTCGAACGTCACCTACGCGGTGTCCTACGGCGGGCGCGACCTCGTGCTGCGGCGCGGGCCGCGCCCGCCGCATCCGCCGTCCACCCACGACATGGCCCGCGAGGCGCGCGTGCAGCGCGTGCTCGCCGCGGCGGGCGTGCCGGTGCCGGTGATCGTCGCCGAGTGCGACGACCCCGCCGTGCTGGGCGTGCCGTTCTACGTGATGGAGCGCGTGGACGGGGAGGTCATCACGGATGCTGTGCCCCCGCCACTCGACGACGCCGACGGTCGTCGTGGAATCGGGTTCGCCGCCGTCGACGCGCTCGCCGACCTGCACGCCGTGCCCGTCGACGCCGGCGAGGTCGCCGCGCTCGGACGACCCGACGGCTACCTCGCGCGCCAGGTCGGCCGTTTCGCGGCGCTGTGGGACGTGAACTCGCGGCGCTCGTTCCCCGCGGTGGCAGAGCTCGCCGCGTGGCTGGCCGAGCGCATGCCCGAGACCCGGCGCACCGCCGTCGTGCACGGCGACTTCCGCATCGGCAACCTCATGTACGCACCCGGAGCGCCGGCGCGCGTCGCCGCGATCCTGGACTGGGAGATGGCCACGCTCGGCGACCCGCTCGCCGACCTCGGCTACTTCACCGCGACCTACGCCCGCCCGGGCTCTTCACCCACGCCGCTCGAACTGACACCCGTCACCCGGCTCGACGGGTTCCCCGAGACCGCGGAGCTCGTCGCGAGGTATGCGGCGCGGCATCCGCTCGATCTGTCGATGCTGCCCTGGTACGAAGCGCTCGCCTTCTTCAAGGCCGCGGTGTTCTGCGAGGCGCTGTACACCCGCTGGCTCGACGGCCAGCGCCCCGCAGACACGTTCGGCCCGACCCTCGAGGACGGAGTTCCGCGGCTGCTCGAGGCCGCCCAGGACAGGGCCGCGGCCCTCGGCGCCTGATCCGAGTACGCCGGAATCTCCGAGTTTCGCGGGCGGAGCCGAGGCCGGGAACCCGGCATAGGCTCGAGGCAGGAGGTCTCCCATGCCCCACGCCGTCATCGTCGATGTGGTCCGCACCCCGTCCGGGCGCGGCAAGCCCGGGGGAGCGCTGAGCGCGGTGCACCCCGTCGATCTCGTCGCGGGCGTGCTCACGGCGCTGCTCGAGCGCAGCGGCCTCGAGTCGCGGCAGATCGACGACGTGCTGATGGGATGCGTCAGCCAGGTCGCCGATCAGTCCCTCAACATCGCGCGGCACGCGGTGCTCGCGGCCGGGTTCGACGACACCGTGCCGGCCGTCACCATCGATCGCCAGTGCGGCTCGAGCCAGCAGGCCGCGCACTTCGCCGCGCAGGGCGTGATCGCCGGCGCGTATGACATCGTGATCGCCGCCGGCGTCGAGTCGATGAGCCGCGTGCTGCTCGGGTCCAGCGCCCACGGCGGAACCGTGTCGCACGGCGTCGCCCACCGCTACCCCGATGGTCTCGTGAACCAGGGCGTGTCGGCCGAGCTCATCGCGCAGAAGTGGGGCTTCAGCCGCGAGCAGCTCGACGCGTACTCCGCCGAGTCGCATCGACGGGCGGCGGATGCCTGGACCCGCGGCGCGTTCGACTCCCAGGTCGTGCCGGTCTGGGGCGGCGGCCCCGAGGCCGTCGCCTTCGACGAGACGGTGCGGTCCGGCACGACCGTGGAATCGCTCGCCGGGCTCAAGCCGGCCTTCCGCACCGATGAGCTCGCCGCCCGGTTCCCCGACCTCGATTGGCGCATCACGGCGGGCAATTCGTCGCCGCTCACGGATGCGGCATCCGCTGCTCTCATCATGAGTGAGGAGAAGGCCGCCGAACTCGGCCTCACGCCCCGCGCGCGCTTCCACTCGTTCGCCGTGGTCGGCGACGACCCGATGATGATGCTGACCGGGCCGATCCCCGCAACGCGGCGCATCCTCGAGCGCAGCGGCCTGTCGATCGCCGACCTCGACGCGTACGAGGTGAACGAGGCGTTCGCGTCGGTGCCGCTCGCGTGGCAGCGCGACCTCGCCGCCGACCCCGAGAAGCTGAACCCGTGGGGCGGCGCGATCGCGCTCGGCCACGCCGTCGGCGCGTCCGGCACGCGCCTGCTCGGCACGCTGGTCGCGCACCTCGAGGCGACCGGCGGCCGCTACGGCCTGCAGACGATGTGCGAGGGCGGCGGCATGGCCAACGCGACGATCATCGAGCGCCTGTAGGGTGCACGCCCGCCGGCGGAGCCCGCACCGGAGGCTGAGGTCTACGGCGCCTGCAGCCGGGACTGCCACCGATGGTGCTCGCGCACCAGGAGCAGGGCGAGGATGCTCCAGACACCGAGGTCGTCGGTGAATCCGAGCGGCCCGAGGACGAGCTCGGGGATCAGGTCGATCGGCGAGACCGCATAGACGACCGCAGCGGTCGCGGCGATCCACGTCGTCGGCGCGACGCGGTGCTCACCGCCCTTGAGTGCCTTGAGGAAGCTCCACCACATGCATCGAGTGTGCGCCGCGATCGACCGATAGAGGCCCGGCGAGATCAACTCGTGATGCTGAGCATTCGCTGATCGCCGCTGCAAGCGATTGCGTGAACAGGAGGAGAACGGATGCCCCAGCCCGCGGCATCCGCTCTATGAAAGCCTTCTCATGATGTAAGCGCTTGCAATTCCCGCGACGCCGCTGTTAGTGTCGGCCGCACAACTGCACCGCGGGCACGTCGGCGTGCCCACCGCCCCACCCCAGGAGCTCCCGTGTCGAAGTCGACCTCAGGACGTGCCCGCATCCTCACCGCCAGCCTTGCCGCGGCGGCGCTCTTCGTGACGGGGGGAGTGGTCGCCATCGCGCCCGCGCCCGCGGCCGCCGCCGAGCGCACGTTCGCGCTCGTCGGCAGCCTGCAATCCGAACTCGGCTGCGCCGACGACTGGAAGCCCGACTGCGCGGCGACCGAGCTCGCCGCCACCGACACCGCGGGCGTCTACGCGGCGGACTTCACCGTGCCGGCGGGCTCCTACGAGTACAAGGTCGCCGTCAACGACGCGTGGGACGAGGCGTACGGGCTGAACGGCGGCGGTGGCAACATCCCGCTGACGGTCGGCGGCCCGGCGGAACTGCGGTTCGTGTTCGACGACAACACCCATCGTGTCGGCGTCGAAGCGAGGAGCCTGCGCGCCGGGTACACGGCCGACGACGATGCGCTCGTCGCCGCGCCGGTGCGGCAGCCGGGAAGCCAGGAGCAGTTCTACTTCGTGATGACCGACCGCTTCGCGAACGGCGACACCGCGAACGACCAGGGCGGCCTCGGCGGTGACCGTCTCACCACCGGCTTCGACCCGACCGACAAGGGCTTCTACAACGGCGGCGACATCGCGGGCCTGCGCGAGAAGCTCGACTACATCGACGGCCTCGGCACGACCGCGATCTGGCTGACCCCCAGCTTCAAGAACAACCCGGTGCAAGGCGAGGGCGCGAACGCGAGCGCCGGCTACCACGGGTACTGGATCACGGACTTCACGCAGATCGACCCGCACCTCGGCACGAACGCCGAGCTCGAGGCCCTGATCGCCGAGGCGCACGCCAAGGGCATCAAGGTCTACTTCGACATCATCACGAACCACACAGCCGACCTGATCTCGAACACGCAGGGCCAGTACTCGTACATCGACCAGGCGACGGCCCCCTACAAGGACGCGTCGGGGGCGGCCTTCGACCCGGCCGACTACGCGGGCACCGACACCTTCCCCGAGCTGGACGCCGCGACCTCGTTCCCCTACACGCCCGTCGTGAACGACGCGACCGCCAAGGTGCCGGCGTGGCTCAACGACCCGACGCTGTACCACAACCGCGGCGATTCGACCTGGTCGGGCGAGTCGGTCACGTACGGCGACTTCTCGGGCCTCGACGACCTGATGACCGAGCACCCGACCGTCGTGAACGGCTTCGTCGACGTCTACCAGGACTGGATCGACCTCGGCATCGACGGCTTCCGCATCGACACGGCGAAGCACGTGAACTTCGAGTTCTGGGAGACCTGGACCACCGAGGTGCTCGACTACGCGCACTCCCTCGGCAAGGACGACTTCTTCATGTTCGGCGAGGTCTACGACGCCGACCCGGTGAAGCTGTCGCCGTACGTCCGCGACACCGACATGAACTCGGTGCTCGACTTCACGTTCCAGTCCTCGGCCGTCAGCTACGCCGCGGGCAACAGCGCGAAGGGACTGCAGTCCCTGTACGCGGGCGACGACTGGTACACGACGACCGACACGTCGGCCACGGCGCTGCCGACCTTCCTCGGCAACCACGACATGGGCCGTGTCGGCTACATGCTGCAGTCCACGCCGAACGCGCTCGAGCGCGACCTGCTCGCGCACGACCTGATGTTCCTCGGGCGCGGTCAGCCCGTCGTGTACTACGGCGATGAGCAGGGCTTCGCGGGCACCGGCGGCGACAAGGACGCGCGCCAGACGCTCTTCGCGACGCAGGTCGCCGAGTACCAGAACCAGAAGCTGATCGACGGCACCACTGCCGGATCGGTCGACCGCTACAGCACGACGTCTCCGGTCTACCAGCGCATCACCGACCTCGCCGCGCTGCGTGAGGCTCACCCGGCCCTGGTCACCGGCGCGCAGATCGAGCGCTACGCCGACAACGGCGCCGGCGTCTACGCCTTCTCGCGCGTCGACCGCGACGAGAAGGTCGAGTACCTGGTCGCGCTCAACAACACGACGGCCGCCAAGACGGTGAACGTCTCGACGCTCACGGCGAACGCCTCGTTCGCCCCGGTGTACGGCACCGACGCGGGCGTGTCGACGGATGCCTCGGCCGAAGCATCCGTCACCGTCCCGGCGCTGTCCGCCGTGGTCTACCGGGCGAACGCGCCCGTCACGGCACCCGAGTCGCCGCTCGCGATCACCCTGTCGGCGCCCGCTGTGGGCGCGGCGGTCACCGGCTCCGCGCCGATCTCGGCCGACGTCGACGACGAGACGTGGCAGGAGACGAGCTTCGCGTGGCGCGTCGTCGGCTCGGACGAGTGGCACGCGCTCGGCACCGCCGAAGACACCGACCCGCGCGTCTTCCACGCCGTCGACGGCCTCGCGGACGGCACGCTCGTCGAGTACCGCGCGGTGACCACCGACGCCGCCGGCGGTCACGCCGCCGCATCGACGTACGCGTCGGTCGGCAACGCCGTGTCGCTCGTCGTGGACGAGGAGCCCGAGTCGCCGATCGACATGGTGACCGTGCCCGGAAGCCTCAACTCCGAGATGGGCTGCGCCGGCGACTGGACCCCCGGCTGCGAGGCCGCGAAGCTCACGCTCCGCGCCGACGGCATCTGGGCCGGCACGTTCGACCTGCCCGCAGGCGACTACGAGTACAAGGCCGCGATCAACGGCACGTGGGACGTCAACTACGGCGCGAACGGCGTTCCGGGAGGCGGCAACATCGCCATCTCGCACCCCGGCGGCAAGATCTCGTTCTACTTCGACCCGCGCACGAACATCGTGCAGTCGACGGCCGAGGGACCCATCGTGACCGTCCCGGGCAATCACCAGAGCGAGAGCGGCTGCGCGGGAGACTGGGCGCCCGAGTGCCTCGCGAGCCTCATGGCCGACGGTGACAAGGACGGCGTGTACGAGCTCACCCTCGACCTGCCCGCCGGTGCGTACGAGGGCAAGGTCGCGCACGGCATGAGCTGGGCCGAGAACTACGGCGTCGGCGGCACGCCGGGCGGCTCGAACTACTCGTTCACCGCCGAGGACGGCGTGCCCGTCCTGTTCCGCTACACACTGGCCACCCACGTGCTGCAGATCGGCGACGGACTGCCGGGACTCGGCGAGGAGCGCGCTCACTGGATCGACGCGCAGACCCTCGCCTGGCCCGCCGGTCTCGGCGCCGACCCCGCCGAGGCCGCGTGGCAGCTGCACGCGTCGACGGCAGCGACCCTCGCGCTGGACGAGGGCGAGGTCGTCGGCGGTGACGCGATCGGGCTCACCCACCTCGACGGCGGCCTCACGGACGCGCAGCAGCAGCGGTTCCCCGCACTCGCTGACTACGTCGCGCTGCGGGTGGAGGAGGGGACGGATGCCGCAGCCCTCGTGCGCGGCCAGCTGATGGTGTCGCAGCGCGACGCCGACGGCACGATCCGCGCCTTCACCGGGGTGCAGATCCCCGGCGTGCTCGACGACCTGTACGCCGACGGGGTGGCCGACGCCGACCTGGGCGTCACGTTCCAGGGCAAGAAGCCGACGTTCCGTCTGTGGGCGCCCACCGCCCAGAGCGCGACGCTGCTCACGTGGGAGGCCGGCGCCGACGGCGACCCCGTGCGTCACGAGGCGGCGTGGGACGCGGCATCCGGGATCTGGACCGTCGCAGGTGCGAAGTCGCTGAAGGGCGACGAGTACCTGTGGGAGGTCGTCGTCTACGCGCCGACCACCGGGGCGAACGAGACCAACCAGGTCACCGACCCCTACTCGGTGGCGCTCACCACGAACTCCGAGCGCTCCGTCGCCGTCGACCTGGCCGACAAGCAGTGGCGCCCGAAGGGCTGGGAGAAGACGAAGGCGCCCGTGATCGACCGCCCGGTCGACCGCGCGATCTACGAACTGCACGTGCGCGACTTCTCGATCACCGACGAGTCGGTGCCCGAGGCCGAGCGCGGCACCTATCGTGCCTTCACCCGTAACAGCGCGGGCACGAAGCAGCTGCGCCAGCTCGCCGACGCCGGCATCAACACGGTGCATCTGCTCCCGACCTTCGACATCGCCACGATCGAGGAGGACCGCTCGAAGCAGGCCGTGCCGGACTGCGACCTCGCGTCGTACGCCGCCGACAGCACCGAGCAGCAGGCCTGCATCCAGCAGGTCGTCGACGCCGACGGCTTCAACTGGGGCTACGACCCGTTCCACTACACGACGCCCGAGGGCTCGTACGCGGTCGATCCCGAGGGCGGGGCGCGCGTGGGCGAGTTCCGTGAGATGGTCGGCGCGCTGCACGGCATGGGCCTGCAGGTCGTGCTCGACCAGGTGTTCAACCACACGTCGGCCTCGGGACAGGCGCCGACGTCGGTGCTCGACCAGGTCGTGCCCGGCTACTACCAGCGCCTCAACCTCGCCGGAGGTGTCGAGACCTCGACGTGCTGCCAGAACGTGGCCACCGAGCATGAGGTCGCTCAGAAGCTCATGGTCGACTCGGTCGTGACCTGGGCGCGCGAGTACAAGGTCGACGGCTTCCGCTTCGACCTCATGGGCCACCACTCGAAGGAGAACATGCTCGCGATCCGCGCCGCGCTCGACGAGCTCACGCTCAAGGGCGACGGCGTGGACGGCACGGCGATCTACCTCTACGGCGAGGGCTGGAACTTCGGCGAGGTCGCGAACAACGCCCTCTTCGAGCAGGCCACGCAGGGGCAGCTCGGCGGCACCGGCATCGGAACGTTCAGTGACCGCCTGCGCGACGCCGTCCACGGCGGCAGCCCCGTGGCCGGCGAGACGATCCAGCAGCAGGGCTTCGGCACCGGCCTCGGCACCGACCCCAACGGCGCGCCGATCAACGGCACGACCGAGCAGGCCCTCGCGGACCTCGCGCACCAGACCGACCTCGTGAAGCTGGGACTCGCGGGCAACCTCCGCGACTCCACGCTGACCGACCACACGGGTGCCGTGAAGGCGGGCGACGAGCTCGACTACCGCGGCTCGCCGGCCGGGTACGCCGACCAGCCCGACGAGATCATCACGTACGTCGACGCGCACGACAACGAGACGCTGTACGACCTGTCGGTGCTGAAGCTCCCTGCCGACACGACGATGGCCGATCGCGTCCGCATGAACACGCTGTCGCTCGCGACCACGGCGTTCGCGCAGACCCCGTCGTTCTGGCACGCCGGCACCGAGCTGCTGCGCTCCAAGTCACTCGACCGCAACAGCTACAACTCGGGCGACTGGTTCAACCGGATCGACTGGACCGGCCAGGAGTCGACCTTCGGGTCGGGTCTGCCGCGGGCGGCCGACAACGAGACGTCGTGGGCGATCAAGAAGCCCCTGCTCGCGAACCCGGCGAACAAGCCGGCGGCGTCCGACATCGCCACGGCCGAGGCATCCGCTCTCGATCTGCTCCGCGTTCGTGAAGAGGTGGGGCTGCTGCGTCTCGGATCTGCCGAGCTGATCGGCGAGAAGGTCACGTTCCCGAACAGCGGACCGGATGCTGCACCCGGCGTGCTCACGATGCTCATCGACGACCTCGTCGGCGACGACGTCGATCCCGAACTCGAGGGTGCGCTGGTGGTGTTCAACGCGGGAGTCGAGCCGACGACCCAGACGATCTCGTCGCTCGCCGGTCGCTCGTTCTCGCTGACCCCGGCTCTCGCGAACGGCTCGGACGATGTCGTCAAGACGACCACGTGGGATGCCTCGACCGGCACCGTGACGGTGCCCGCGCGGTCCGCCGTGGTGCTGGTCGACCGTGAGCCGGTGGCCACGACGACGCTCGTCGCGCCGACGAAGCTGCTGGTCAAGGCGGGCGGCGGCATGACCGTCGCGGGCAGGGTCACCGCCGCCGACGGGTCCGCGCCGGTCGGCACGGTGACCATCACCGACAACGGCAAGGTCGTGGCGAGCGTCGAGCTCACCGCGGCGGCGAAGGGCAAGGTGGCGGTCGACGTGAAGCTCTCGAGCCGTGGGGTGCACCTCATCCGCACGACATTCACCGGCGCCGGCGACTACGAGGACTCGCGGGCGGCGATCCCCGTCCCCGTGCTCGTCTACTGACGGGTCCTGCCGGGCGCATTCCGCCCGGCAGAGCTGTCAGGCCGGCTCGGCGCGAGCTCAGGGGAGTGGGGACCCGATGCGCAGCAGATTGCCGTTCCGGTCGACGACCGCGAACTCGCACATGCCGTAGTCGGTGTCGACCGGGGCTTCGATGCGACTGCCGGTCGGCGGGTCGGGCTCGACGAGGCCGGCCCATTCGTGGTGGAGCCGCCTCGCATCGTCGACGTACAGGTAGCACATCGAGGCGGTGGTCAGCGGGTCGACCGACGGATCCTCGGAGAAGTGCAGCTCGATCGCGCCGCGGCCGATGATGAGGTACTGCCACTCCTCGGGCGGGGCACCGCGGTTCTCGAACCCGAGCCGTTCGAAGAACGAGAGCGTTTCGGCGAGGTCGCGGCTGAGGAGGATCGGGACGGCGCGCTCGCTCATCCCGGCAGGCTAGCGCGACGCCCCGCGGGTCGACAGTGCTAGAGGAGCTCCATCAGCTGCGGGCCGAACACGGCCACTGCGGCTGCGGCGACGCCTGCCGCTCCGATCGCGGCGATCGTCACGACGACGATGTTGCCGCCGATCGTGAGGAGCAGTGCTGCGGCGGTGGACAGCTCGCGGTGGCGGGTGACCGGGACAGTGGATGTGGTGCTGACCATGCCTTCGACGCTACGGAGCGGACCGCGCGGCCGCGTCAGCCGGGAGTCTCATACGGGTCCCCCCGGAGGATGATCTCTGCGGCCCACTTGACAGCGCGAGCTTTCTTCAAGAAAGTTGGCCCATGCCGCTCCGCTCCGACTGGTCGGGCTCGACATGCCCGATCGCCCACGCCGCCGACGTGCTCGCCGACCCGTGGGTTCTGCTGATCCTGCGCGAGACGCTGTCGGGGCGTGCCCGTTTCGAGGAGCTGCGCGACGCGACCGGCGCCGCCGACAGCGTTCTCGCGCGGCGCCTGCTCGGGATGGTCGACGCCGGTCTCCTCGAGCGCGACCGCGCGTCGGGCTACCGCGTCACCGAAAAGGGTGCGCAGGCGCTCCCGGTGCTGCACGCCTACGCGCGGTTCACACAGGCGGTCGACCCCGATGGCCCGTGGGGCCTCACGATCGCCTGCGCGCGGTGCGGGACGGTGGCGGATGCTGCGGACTGGTGCGCGTCGTGCGCCCTGCCTCTCGACGCCACGACCACGACGTGGGCGCGGCGCAGCATGGGCGGACAGCCTTTCCGCCTGCATGTGGGAGCTTCAGCATGAGCAGGGCCGACGAGCGCGAGGAGGGGGCAGCCGGGCCCACGCGCCCGGAGGCTCCGCTCGACGCGCCAGCGGCGAGTGGAGGGGGCGTGGGGACCGTTCCTCGCGGCCGTCGGATCCATCCCGCCTGGCTCGTCGCCGCGACCGCGCTCGTCGCGCTGATCGGCGCGGCGGGCTTCCGTGCGGCGCCCGGCGTCCTGATGCTGCCGCTCGAGGAAGAGTTCGGCTGGTCGCTCACCGAGATGTCGGTCGCCGTCACGCTGAACCTGCTGCTCTTCGGGCTCACCGCCCCCTTCGCCGCCGCGCTGATGCAGCGGTTCGGCATCCGCGCGGTGACGTCGACCGCGCTCATGCTCATCGCAGCGGGGGCTGCGCTCACGGTGTTCGTCACGGCGCCGTGGATGCTGCTGCTCACGTGGGGGCTGCTGATCGGACTGGGCACGGGCTCGATGGCGCTCGTGTTCGCGGCGACCGTGACCGACACGTGGTTCGCGAAGCGGCGAGGGCTGGTCTCGGGCGTGCTCACCGCCGGCAGCGCCACAGGGCAGCTCATCTTCCTGCCGGTCATCGCCGTTGCGGCCGAGGACTACGGGTGGCGTATCGCGTCGCTCGTCATCGCGAGCGGAGCGCTGCTGGTGGTGCCGCTCGTGCTCGCGTTGCTGCGGGATCGGCCATCGGATCTCGGCGTCGGCCGCTACGGCGAGCCCGACGCGCCTCCGGTCGAGCGGGCGGCCGTGCCGCCCGTCCGCGCCGCGCGCGGTGAGGGCGCCGCCGCGATGGCGCTGCGGGCGCTGCGCGATGCGTCGAAGGTGCGGGCGTTCTGGGCCCTCGTCGTGGGATTCGCCATCTGCGGCGCCACGACGAACGGTCTCGTCGGCACCCACTTCATCCCGAGCGCGCATGATCACGGGATGCCGCAGACCACCGCCGCGGGACTGCTCGCGGTCGTCGGCATCTTCGACATCGCGGGAACGGTCCTCTCCGGCTGGCTGACGGACCGCGTGAACCCGCGCATCCTCCTCGCCGTCTACTACGCGGGTCGCGGCGTGAGCCTGCTCTTCCTGCCGAGCCTGCTGTCGTCGACCGTGCAGCCGAGCATCGTCGTGTTCATCGTCGTCTACGGACTCGACTGGGTCGCGACCGTGCCGCCGACGATCGCGCTGTGCCGCGAGATCTTCGGCGACCGCGGGCCGTTGGTGTTCGGCTGGGTGTTCGCCGCGCACCAGGTGGGGGCAGGTATCGCGTCGGTGCTCGCCGGCATCGTGCGCGACCAGACCGGGCAGTACACCGTCGCGTGGTTCGCGGCGGCCGGTCTGTGCGTCGTCGCGGCGGTGATCAGCGGTGCGATCGCGCGCCGGCCGCGGTCGCGTGTGCTGCGGTGAGGACGCGCCGAGAGAATCCTGTGCGGAAGTGTCGACATCGTCGTCGGTCATGCGACGACCGGAGTGAGGCTGGCGGACGGCCGCCCACAACCGGAAGGATCACCCCATGAAGTACATGATGTTCGTCGTCACGTCGCTCGAGCCCGATGCCGAGACCGACGAGTCCGACGTCGACCTGTGGGTCGACCCGCTCGACGCCAGCGGCAAGCGCGTCATCGGCGAGGTGCTCGCGCCGCAGGCCGACTCCACGGTGGTGAGGGTGCGCGGCGGGAAGGTGCTCACCAGCCGCGGTCCGTACGTCGAGACGGCCGAGGTCATCTGCGGCTTCGACATCCTCGAGGTCGAGAACCTGGAGGAGGCGATCGAGATCGCGTCGCGGCATCCGATGGCACGAAACGGCCAGCTCGAACTGCGCCCGTTCATGGTCTGGGACCAGTGACGCGAAGAGGCGGCCCCCACCCGGAGGTGGGGGCCGCCTCGTGTGCGGTGTGTCAGTCCGTGGTGCTCTCGCGACGCTTGCGGATCACGAAGAGCGCGGAGCCTGCGACCATCAGCAGCGCTGCGCCGCCGACCGCGATGCCCCACGGGAACTCCGAGCCGGTCGCGGCGAGGGCCCCGGGAGCCACGACCGTGACGCCCACCTCGATCGGGTCGAGACCCGCCGACGTGATCACCAGGCGGTGGTCGCCGAGCGCGATGTGCGACGGGATCGCCACGGTGAAGCTGAGGCGGCCCTGCGCGTCGGCGGCCGGAATGCCCGAGACCACGACCGGGTCGCTGAACAGCGTCGCGGCCACCGTCTGGCCGGGCACGAGGCCCGAGAGCGAGACGCGCAGCGTGCCACCCTGCTCGACGCGACCGGAGCCCACGTCGACCCGCGCCCAGTCACCGCCGCGCTGAACGCCCGCCGCCGGCGGGTTGCCGCCGGGGTTCACGGGCGTGGGCGGGGTGGTGGTGCCCGGGTCCGTGCCGGGGTCCGTGCCCGGGTCGGTGCCCTCGACCGGAGGCTGCTCGCCGATCAGGTACGCGCGGTTCGCGGGCGACGGCGCGACCGGTCCGCCGGCGGCGGCGAAGAAGTCCACCGTCGCCTGGAGGTCGATCTGACCCGAGTCGAGCACGTTCGTGCCGTCGGCGAAGGAGAAGAAGTTGTCGCCACCGGCCGAGAGGAACGAGTTCGTCACGACGCGGAAGGTGTCCGTCGGGTCGACCTCTTCACCCTGGTACTGCATCGACACGACGTGCGCACCGCGGGTGGCAGCCGGGTCGTACTCGAACGTGAAGCCCTTCGAGACGCCGAGGGCGAGCTTCGGGCGCGACGCGCCGTCGGGCTGCCACTGCTGCTCGAGGATCTCCTTGATCTGCGCGCCCGTCAGGTCGAGCGTGACCAGGGTGTTGCCGAACGGCTGGACGTTCGCGACCTCGCGGTACGACATCGCGCCGTTGTCGTCGCCGAACAGCAGGTCGTTGCGCAGGCCGCCCGGGTTCATGAAGGCGATCTGCGCGTCGGCGCCGCCGTAGGCAGGGTTCTCGCTCGTCGCCCACAGGTAGACGTCGGCGACGGTGTTGCCGAGCGTGGAGTGCGCGCCGCGGTCCTCGCTGCCGGTCGAGGTCTTGCCCCGGAGGATGTCAGCCGTGATCGAGCCGACCTGCACCTGGCCCTTCTCGTTCGCGACCTTCACGGCCTCGTCGACGATCGACGTCGTCTCGGCCTGCGGGTACGCGACGTGCTGGCTCACGACCGAGTCGTACAGCGACACGGTGCCGCCGGTGATCGACCCGAGCTCGCCCGACTCGGTCAGCTCGATGTCGAGCGTGCCGAGCGCGGTGCCGTACTGGTGGGCCTGGATGACGGGGCGACCGCCGATCTCGTGCGCGTACCGCTGGTGGGTGTGCGCCGAGACGATGGCGTCGATGTCGCCGGAGGCGTTCTGGACGAGGTCGCCGAACGCGTCGTCTGACTGGCTGGCCTCGAGCGCCGAGCCCGCGGCCCCTTCGTGGGCGAGCAGGATGACGACGTCGGCGCCTTCCGCCACAGCATCCGCCGCCGCGTCATTGGCCGAGTCGACCAGGTCGCGGAACTCGATGCCGGCGATGCCGTCGGGGCTCACCATGCCGGCCGTCTGCGTCGTGACGACGCCGACGAACGCGATCTTCGTGCCGTTCACCGTCTTGATCGTGTACGGCTGCAGCGCGTGGACGTCCGTGCCCTTCTCGAACACGTTCGCGCCGAGGGCGAAGTCGCTCATCGCATCGGCGTTCTCGTCGCCCTCGTAGCTCGGGATGACGTCGTTCACCAGGTCGTCGAAGCCCTGGTCGAACTCGTGGTTGCCGACCGCGCTGGCATCGAGGCCGGCCGCGACCAGCGCGTCGATCGTCGGGTCGTCGTCGTCGATGAACGACTCGAACGCCGTGGCGCCGATGTTGTCGCCGGCCGAGACGAACAGCGTGTTCGGGTTCTGCTGACGGTACTTGTCGACCGCGCCCGCGAGCACCGCCGCACCCGCGACTCCGCCGGTCTCCTGCACGAGGCGCCCGTGGAAGTCGTTGATCGTCAGCACGCGCACGTCGGGCTGCGAGGCGGTGAGCTGCGCGACGTCCCACACGGTGGTGGTGCCCGAGACCTCGCTGCCCACGACGAGCTGCGGGGTGCCCGTCGACGAACGCAGCGCCGAGATGAACTGGATGCCCTCGGGGCCGAGGTCGCCGGCCGCGGAAGTCTTCACATCCTGCGTGAAGTCGCGGTTGTTGACGTAGGTGACGTACTGCGCTGCCGCGGGGTCGGTGATGTCGTAGACCATCACGCCGCCGACGCGCTCGAGGCCGACGAAGGCGTAGATCTTGCCGCCGACGACGCCGACCGTGACATTCTCGGGCTCGGGGCCCTTGTCGTCGCTGCGGTCGTTGCTGTTGTTGTTGTCGTTGCTGGCGTTGAAGACCAGGTCCGGGATCTGCGACGTGATCTGCTCGAAGTCGTCGCCCGAGTCGAACACCAGGTTGCCCTTGGTGTCCCAGATCGAGAACGAGCGACCGCCGTAGGCGTACAGCTCGCTGTAGCAGTCGGCGCCGTCGGCCTTGCCGAGGTCGGTGACCACCTTGAGGCGACCGAGGACGTCGTCCTTCTGGATGTTCGCGATCTCGGAGAGCGGCCCGGTCGCGCAGATGCCGGCGAGGCCGTCCTTGCCGAGGTCCTTGATGCGGGCCTCGTCGATGAAGTACGAGTCGGTGTCTTCCACGCCCCACTCGCGCGCGTCGCCCTCGTTCGCGGTGACGAGGTACGTCGCGGTCTTGCCGCCGACGGTCGCCTGGAACGACTGGATGCCGTCGGGCATGTAGAGGCCCTTGAGGCCGGGGTAGGTCTTGATGTTGACGGTCGGAGCGCCCTGCGGATCGCGGTCGCTCGCGTCGAGACCGTTGCCCGCGGCGCCGTAGTCCTTGTACCCGAGCGGGAGGATCGAGGTGACCTCGGCTTTGGTGAGGTCGATGACCGCGATCGCGTTGGCCTCCTGCAGCGCCGCGTACGCCGTGCTGCCGTCGACCGTGATGTACTCCGGCTCGAGGTTGCGGCTCACGCGGTTGGCAGTGAGCGGCTTGCCGCCCTGGTCGGGTGCCGCGACGTCGGGGCCGAACACGCGCACCTTGGCGTCGAGCGGCTTGGCGCCGCCGGCCTCGAAGGCGCCGAAGCCGGCGGTCTTGACCGCACTCTGGGCCGGGGCGGCGACGCCGGCCGGAAGCGTCACGACGCTGACCGAGCCCTCGGGGTCGAGCGAGAAGTCGTCGGCAGGCTCACCCTCGTTCGCCACGACCGCGTACTTGCCGTCCTTCGAGACGGTGACCATGTCGGGAAGGGCTCCGACCTCGACCTCTCCGAGCACCGCCGCTTCGGCCGAGTCCTTGTTCGCGTCGAAGAACACGAGGTGACCCTTGTCGGTCTTCTGCTCGGCCTCGAAGGCGACGACCCCGAGTCCGTCGTCGCGGACGGCGAGGGAGTTCGCGACGCCCGTCGAGGCGATCGAGAACAGCTCGGTCGGGTGCTCGGGGTCGGTGTTGTCGAGCACGACCACCGTGCCGGCCTGCGCGTTGACCACGAACAGACGGTCGCGGTAGGCCTGGACGATCTCGGCGGCGGACTCCCCGTAGACGCCGGACTCGTGGGTGCCGAGCGGGGTCAGCGCGAGTGCGGCGTTCGGGGCGGAGTCGCTGAAGTAGTCCGGAACGAGCGCGGCGGATGCCGCGGTGCTGCTGGTCAGCGCGAGCGCGCAGACGGCCGCGGTCGTCGCGGTGAACGCGACGGCGCGGCGGAGAAGATGCGAAGGCATGCGTGTCCTCTTGAGGGGGTGACGGGTGCGACACGGAACGGAACCCAGCGTCCAGACCGAATCGGTTCGAGCCTCTCTAGCGAAGGTGACCCCAGGGTGAACGGGATACGACGACCAGGGTGCACGGATTACCGAGCAATTACATGGATGTCCTAGTATTCTGGAAGCCGTGACGAAGCCGTCACCCTGACTCACCGGAGAGACGTAATGGACGCCACCCCTGTCCCCGTGCTCGCTCCCGTCGCCATCAGCGAGGACGAGCGCGCCGCCATCATCGAAGCCGTGCGCGATTTCGCACAGTCCGAACTCGCGCCGCACGCGCTGGAGTGGGACAGGGCATCGCACTTCCCTCGCGAGACGCTGGGTCTCGGCGGCGAGCTCGGTCTCGGCGGCATCTACGTCCGCGAGGATGTCGGGGGCTCGGGCCTTTCGCGCTCCGATGCGGCTGCGATCTTCGAGGAGCTGGCGAAGGGCGACCCCGCCATCGCCGCCTACATCTCGATCCACAACATGGTGGCGTGGATGATCGACACGTACGCCACCGACGCTCAGCGCCAGGAGTGGCTTCCGCTCCTGACCTCGATGCAGGGCTTCGGCAGCTACTGCCTCACCGAGCCGGGTGCAGGGTCCGACGCCGCCGCGATCGCCACGAGCGCGATCCGGTCGGGCGACGAGTACGTGCTGACCGGAGTCAAGCAGTTCATCTCCGGCGGGGGCGAGGCATCCGTCTACATCGTCATGGCCCGCACGGATGCCGATGCCGGCGCCCGCGGCATCACCGCGTTCCTCGTGCCGGCCGAGACCGCCGGGCTGTCGTTCGGGCAGCTCGAGCACAAGATGGGCTGGAACGCCCAGCCGACGCGGCAGGTGATCCTCGACGAGGTGCGCGTGCCCGTCGCGAACATCCTCGGCGGCGAGGGCCAGGGGTTCAAGATCGCGATGTCGGCGCTCGACGGCGGCCGCATCAACATCGCCGCGTGCTCGCTGGGCGGCGCGCAGTGGGCGCTCGACCGCGCGGTGACCTACGTGCACGAGCGCTTCACGTTCGGCGAGCCGCTCGCCGAGAAGCAGGCCGTGGTGTTCGCGCTCGCCGACATGGCCACCGAGCTGCGCGCGGCGCGGGCGCTGGTGCGCGATGCCGCCGCCGCCCTCGACGCGAAGGCACCCGACGCCTCCATGCAGTGCGCGATGGCCAAGCGGTTCGCCACGGACGCGGGCTTCACCGTCGCGAACCAGGCGCTGCAGCTGCACGGCGGCTACGGTTACCTCCACGAGTACGGGATCGAGAAGGTGGTGCGCGATCTGCGTGTGCATCAGATCCTGGAGGGGACGAACGAGATCATGCGCGTGATCATCGGCCGCCAGCTGCTCGCGCACTGACGATCTCAGGACGAGGAGGTCCGACATGAAGGTCGCATTCCTGGGGCTCGGCCATATGGGCCTGCCCATGGCGCGGAATCTCGCCGGCAGCGGACACGAGGTCGTCGGCTTCGACGTCTTCCCCGCCGCGGTCGACGCGGCGCGAGAGGCGGGGCTGACCGTCGCGGATTCGGGGACGGATGCCGCCACCGCCGCGGACGTCGTCATCACGATGTTCCAGACCGGCACGCAGGTGCTCGAGGCCTATCGGGGCTCCGGCGGGGCGCCGGGACTCCTCGGGGTCGCAGCATCCGGAGCGCTGTTCATCGACTGCTCGACGATCGCCGTGGACGAGGCGCGCGCCGCGCACGCGCTCGCCGAGGCCGCCGGGCACCGCTCGCTCGACGCCCCGGTGTCGGGCGGGGTCGTCGGCGCCGAGAACGCGACGCTCGCGTTCATGGTCGGCGGCACGGACGACGACTTCGAGGCGGCACAGCCCCTGCTCGAGGCGATGGGCCGCCGTGTCGTGCACTGCGGAGGTGCCGGGCTCGGCCAGGCCGCGAAGGTCTGCAACAACATGATCCTCGCGGTGTCGCAGATCGCGGTGGCCGAGGCGTTCGTGCTGGGGGAGCGGCTGGGACTCTCGCACCAGGCCCTCTTCGACGTCGCGTCGAACGCGTCGGGCCAGTGCTGGGCGCTGACGACGAACTGCCCCGTGCCGGGTCCGGTGCCGACCAGCCCCGCGAACCGCGACTACCAGCCGGGCTTCGCGGGCGCCCTCATGAACAAGGACCTGGGGCTCGCCGAGCAGGCGATCGAGCTCACCGGGGTGGATGCCCGCATGGGCATGCTCGCGCGCGAGATCTACGCCCACTACGCGGACGGCCCCGGCGCGGGCCAGGACTTCTCCGGCATCATCAACTCGATCCGCGAGTTCTCGGACTGACCCCCGCCCCCTGCCCCCCCGCGGTCGCTTCTGCGGCGCCGCCCGCTCAGTACGGGGCCCGCCGTCGGCGCCCGAATGCGTTCTCCGCTCCGCAGTCAGTTTGTGCGTCGATATCCAAAGGACACCCGCACGAAGTGACTGCGGAGCCGAGGCCTTACGATCAGGACGACCCAACCGAAGGAGCAGAGATGACCGAGGACCGGGCGACCGAGTACGAGACGATCCTCGTCGAAACGCGAGGCCGGGTCGGGTGGATCACCCTCAACCGGCCGGAGGCGCTCAACGCGCTCAACTCGCAGGTGTGCCGCGACGTCGTGGCCGCGGCATCCGTCTTCGATGCCGACGAGGGGATCGGCGCGATCGTCGTGACCGGCTCGGAGCGCGCGTTCGCCGCGGGCGCCGACATCAAGGAGATGGAGTCCAAGAACGGGCTCGAGATGCTGATGGGCGACCACTTCGGCGGCTGGACGCAGTTCGCCGCCGTGCGCACGCCGGTGATCGCGGCCGTCTCGGGCTATGCGCTCGGCGGCGGGTGCGAGCTCGCGATGATGTGCGACATCATCCTCGCGGCCGACACCGCGAAGTTCGGGCAGCCCGAGATCAACCTCGGCGTGATCCCCGGCATGGGCGGCTCGCAGCGCCTCATCCGCGCGGTCGGCTACTACAAGGCCGCCGAGCTCATCCTCACGGGACGGATGATGGATGCTGCGGAAGCCGAGCGGTCGGGACTCGCCTCGCGCGTCGTGCCCGCGGCCGACCTGCTCGCCGAGGCGCAGAAGACCGCTGAGGCGATCGCGTCGAAGAGCCTCCCGTCGCTGTACGCCGCGAAGGCCGTGCTGGACGCCGCGCTGGAGACCCCGATGGCCGAGGGGCTGCGCCTCGAGAAGCACGTGTTCGCGAGTCTCTTCGACACCGAGGACCAGAAGGAGGGCATGGCCGCCTTCCGCGAGAAGCGCGCCCCGGAGTTCAAGGGGCGCTGATGTGGCTCCGACTTTCCGGTCGTTGAGCGAGCTTGCGAGTCGAAACGCCTCGAGCTCGCGGACTGCGCCGGGTTCGGGGCGTTTCGTCTCGCTCGTTCCTCGCTCGCTCGACGACCGGCGGTCGGGCTCTCTATCGCCCGGTCAGAGGGGGTCGGGCTGAGGACGGGGCTCGGTGAAGTCGCCGGCGTCCTTGCGGAATCGCGCGATGATCCGCACGAGCTCGGTCGTGTCGGCGTCGGTGAGCCCGGGATCCTCGAAGACTTCGGTGTTGAGGGCTGTGGTCGCGCGCTCCACGAGCTCGCGCCCGGTGTCGGTGAGCACGAGCATCGCCGCGCGGCCGTCGCCGGGGTGCGGCTCGCGCGAGACGAGACCGTCACGGGCCAGGCGGTCGACGGTGTTCGTGACGCTGGTCGGGTGCACCTGCAGGCGGGCGATGGCGCTGGCCATCGGCATCCGTCCCTCCCTCGTGAAGCCGAGCAGGCGCAGCATCTCGTACCGTGCGAACGACAGGCCGAACGGCTTCAGAGCGGTGTCGATGCGCGCGAACAGCAGCTGCTGCGCGCGGATGATCGAGGTCACGGCGGTCATGCCCGCGGCGGCGTCCTCCCAGCCATGGGCGATCCACTGGCGCTTGGCTTCGGCGATCGGGTCGACCGGAAGACGCTTGGGTGCTGCCATGTCGACCTCCTCGCTCCACCGTACCGGTCGACCAGGCTGACAACGGACACGCGGATGCCGCGAAACGGCGGCTTATGTATACACACGGCGGGCAACGGGTCGGTCATCGCCGGTTCATTTCGCGGGATTGGGTACATTGCGGCGCGAGCCATAGACTCGTGCCCAGCGTGAGGAGATCGTATGAAGATCGTCGTCCTGGTCAAGGAAGTCCCGGATACCTATGGGGATCGCAAGCTGTCGCTCGAGACCGGCCTGGCCGATCGCGGCGCGAGCGAGACGGTGCTCGACGAGATCGGTGAGCGGGCGCTCGAGGTGGCCCTGTCGTACGCCGACAAGACGCCGGACACCGAGGTGGTCGTGCTCTCGATGACGCCGGAGTCGTCGGCGGCGACGGTGCGCAAGGGGCTCGCGATGGGCGCCGCGTCGGCCGTGCAGGTCGTCGACGAGGGACTGCTCGGCGCCGACCTGGGACTCACCGCCGAGGTGCTCGCCGCGGCGCTGCAGCGCACCGGGTTCGACCTGGTGATCGGCGGCAACCTGTCGACCGACGGAGTGGGCGGGATCATCCCTGCGATGGTGGCCGAGATCCTCGACGTGCCGTCGGCGACGTATCTGAGCTCCGTCGAGATCCGTGACGGCGAGGTGCTCGGCACGCGCGCCTCGGACGGGGCGACGCTGCAGGTGACGGCGGCGCTCCCGGCGGTGATCTCGATCACCGAGGCGCTACCCGACGCGCGCTTCCCCAACTTCAAGGGCATCATGGCGGCGAAGAAGAAGCCGTTCGAGACCCTGTCGCTCGCCGAGCTCGAGATCGATCCGCACGATCCGGGTGCGTCGCGGTCGATCGTGATCGCGCTCAGTGAGAAGCCGCCGCGCGAGGCCGGCGTCAAGATCGTCGACGAGGGGGACGCGGGCCAGAAGCTCGCGGACTTCCTCATCCAGAACCGGCTCGCGTGAGGTGGCACCCATGACGTTCGCAGATGACTCGATCCTGGTCCTCCTCGACACCACGCCGTCGGGCGGGCTCGCCAAGACGGCGGCCGAGCTGCTGGGTGCTGCCGCCTCGGTGGGCACGCCGGTCGCGGTGCTCGTCGGCGATGCCGCATTGGCGACGGATGCTGCGGCCCTCGGTGCCGCGTCGGTGCTGGTCGCGCCGGCCGGCGAGGGACTGTCGGTCCCGCGCGTGGACGCGCTGACGGAGGCCGCCGACCTGGTGCGCCCGGACGCGATCCTGGTGGCGAACTCGGTGGAGGGCCGCGAGGTCGCCGGCCGATACGCCGCCCGCACCCGTTCGGGCGTCGCGGTGGATGCCGTCGGCGTCTCGCGCGACGCGGAAGGCGTCGTCGCGCACCACTCGGTCTACGGCGGCGCGTACAACGTCGACTCGGCCGTCACGTGGGGTGCGCCGGTCATCACGATCCGGCAGGGGTCGATCGACGCCCGCGCCGATGCGGTCGCCGGCGTCGAGGCGGAGCCGCTCGAGGTGCGCGCCTCGAGCCGTCGCGCCGCGACCGTGACCTCGGTCGACGAGGCCGTGGTGTCGTCGACGCGCCCCGAGCTGCGCGGCGCGGCGAAGGTGGTGTCGGGCGGACGCGGACTCGGGTCCGGCGAGAAGTTCGAACTCGTGGAGCAGCTGGCCGACGCGCTCGGCGCCGCGATCGGCGCGTCGCGTGCGGCCGTCGACGCCGGCTACGTGCCGTACTCGTACCAGGTCGGGCAGACTGGCGTCTCGGTGTCGCCGCAGCTGTACGTCGCGCTCGGAATCTCGGGCGCGATCCAGCACAAGGCCGGCATGCAGACCGCGAAGACCATCGTCGCGATCAACAAGGACGCCGACGCCCCGATCTTCGAGATCGCGGACTTCGGCGTGGTCGGCGACCTGTTCACGGTCGTGCCGCAGCTGATCGCCGCGCTCGAGGCGAAGAAGGCGTAACCCGGTATGGCGACGTTCGGTTCCTCGGTGCGCCGCGGCCTGCCACGCGTGCCCGGCGGCGAGCCCTGGCCGCCCGCCGGCGCCGCGCCCGGCGCGAACGGCAACGGTGCGGGGCCAGCAGCCGAGGTCGCCGCCACCCAGGTGGCGCAGCAGGGGAATTCGGATTCCTCGACCCCGCGCGTCGCGACCCCCGGTCATCCAGTTCCGCAGTCGGTTGTGGCGGGTGCGCAGGAAGATGCCGCGCCGAAGGTGACTGCGGAACCGCGGGGTGCGGTCACGCTGCGCCGGGGTCTGCCGCGCGTGCCCGGTGGAGAGCCCTGGCCGCCCGCCGGGGGAGCGCCGAGGGTTCCGCAGTCGCTTGCGGCGAGTGCCGAGACGGATCATGCACCAGAAGTGACTGCGGAACAGCTGGGGCCGGACTCGACGGCGGTGCCGCAGCGAGTCCCGGCCACCACGCGCGCTGTCGCTCCGGGGTCAGCTGCGACCGCAGCCGGCGACGGTGCCACGGCACTGCGGCGCGGTCTGCCCCGCGTCGCAGGCGGCGAGCCGTGGCCGCCGGCCTCCGTCGCCCCTCCCCGTTCCTCGCTCGTTGGGCGAGCGAGGAATGAGGGAGTCGAAACGCCCCGCACCGACGAGCAGCCCGAGATCGGCGACGTTTCGACTTCGGGCGCCAGAGCGCCCTACGCTCAACGACCGGCGACCGCGACCGCGACGGGCGTGCCGCTGACGCAGCCGCTGCCGTTCCGGCGCACGGTGTGGGCCGGTGCCACCGCCAAGACCCATCCGGCGGCGAAGGCGGAGCCGAAGCGGATCGGACCGTTCACCCGGGGCCAGTGGGCCGGCGCGGTGATCGTCGGCGGCGCCGGACTGCTGTACGCGGCCGGCATGGCGGTCTTCGCGGTGCGCTGGCTGCTGTCGACCGAGTGGGGCGTGGACTTCCTCGCGGCCTACCCGGGCGAGTACCACCTGCCCGAGGGGGCGCCGGTCGGCATCCCGGCGTGGCTCGGGTGGCAGCACTTCTTCAACGTGTTCCTGATGGTGCTGATCATCCGCACCGGACTGCAGGTGCGCACCGAGAAGCGGCCGAGCGTGTTCTGGTCGCCGCGCAGCAACGGCCGGCGCAAGATGAGCCTGAACCTCTGGTTCCATCAGTCGCTCGACATCCTGTGGATCGTCAACGGCGTGATCTTCGTGGTGCTGCTGTTCGTGACAGGCCAATGGATGAAGATCGTGCCCACGTCGTGGGCGGTGTTCCCCAACGCCGTCTCGGCGGCGCTGCAGTACGTGTCGCTGGACTGGCCGACCGAGAACGGGTGGGTGAACTACAACTCGCTGCAGCAGCTGGCCTACTTCGCCACCGTGTTCCTCGCCGCACCCCTCGCGATCGCGACGGGGGTGCGGATGAGCCACGTCTGGCCGAAGAACGCGACCGGGCTGAACAAGGCGTACCCGGTGGAGTGGGCGCGCGCCGTGCACTTCCCCGTGATGCTCTACTTCGTGGTCTTCATCGCGGTGCACGTGTTCCTGGTGTTCGCGACCGGGGCGCTGCGCAACCTCAACCACATGTACGCGGCGCAGGGCTCGACGGATCCGAACGCATACGCCGACAACTGGACCGGATTCTGGTTCTTCGTCGCATCCCTCGTCGTGATCGCCGCCGCCTGGGTGGCCGCGCGGCCGCTCGTGCTGGCGCCGATCGCCCGCCTGTTCGGCAAGGTCTCCGGCCGCTGACGCGACCGGGCTACTCGACGACGATGCCGGCGAGGTCTGCGAGGGCGGGCGCCATGAGCTGCAGCTGCTCGGGCGAGATCGTCGCGCCGCGGAGGCCCGCCATCCCGACGATCTGACCGAGGTCGGCCCCGCGCAGGTCGACGTCGGTGAGCCGGGCGCCGCTGGCGTTCAGCGTGCCGATGCGGGCGCCGTCGAACGCGACGCGGCGGGCCGAGGCACCCAGCAGGTCGATCTCGTCGATGGTGCAGTCGACGAAGGCGACGTCGAGCAGCTCGGCCCCGCGGAGGTTCACGTAGCCGAGTTTGCAACGGGTGAATCGGATGCCGCGCCAAGCCACGTCGTAGGCCTCGACGGAGCCGAACCGGCTGTCGCGGAGCTCGACATCGCGCCAGCCGCCGCGTGCGGCCGAGACCGCGGGCACGTTGGCGCCGGCGAAGACGGACTCGACCAGGTGGGCGCCGTGGAGCGCCCATGTTCCGAGATCGAGGCCGTCGAACCGGCACGCCTCGACGGTGGCGCCCGACTCGAGCTGCCAGGCGTCGCGGGCGATGCCCGAGTACACGACACCGTCGAGGCGCCCGGCGTCGAGCATCTCGTCGTCGCCGGGATCGAGCGCGCCCAGCGACGATTCGTCGAAGTCGAAGGAGGGAGGCTGGGTGCCCTGGGTCTTGCGGGATCTGGCAGCTGGCATCGCCGCAACCTTAGCCCGTGCCACCGACGCCCGCCCGCGGAGGTGTGTCGGTTGGGGTTTGGGGCTCGCCGCGTGCATTCGGGGCGCGCGGCACGCGCCCCCAGCGGACGTCGTGCGCCCTGAACTCCACAGCGATCCGCCCCGAGGCGGCTCTGGGGAGGGGGGATAACCCGAAGAGAAGTCTCCGGGTGCCTCGGGCGCGCGGCGCGGCGCGCGCGCCTAACTTTGGTGACATGACCTCCTCGGACTCTCCTCACGTCCACCCGGTGACGCGGCCCGCCCAGGTGGCGGGCGCCATCGCGCAGCTCGCGGCCCTCGGCGTCATCGGCGCTGCGGCCTTCTCCCTCCTCTTCACGCTGCTCGGCGTCGGCATCGGCCTGGTGTTCGTGATCGGCATCGGCCTGGTGGTGCTCGTCGGGCTCGTCTACGTGCTCTTCGCGCTCGGCTGGCTCGAGACCGAGCGGGTCGACGGGCTCTACCGGTTCGGGCTTGCGCGGCTGCGTCCGCGGACCAGCGGCCGCCCCGGCTTCGGCGGGTTCCTGCGTACGATCTGGATGCAGGCGATCGACCCCGGCACGTGGCGCGCGATCGCGAACCTCGCGATCGCGACGATCCTCGGGTGGGTCGTCGTGGCCCTCGCCGGACTCCTGGTCTCGGGCGCCGTCCTCGTGTTCGCGCCGCTGTTCGCCGACGCGAGCGCTGTGCGGCTCGCGCGCACCGGCATCGAGGTGCCGCTCGCGTGGGCGGTCCCCGTGGGCATCTTCGCGGCGCTCTTCTCGGCCGCCGCGCTCATCGGACTCGGCGTGCTGCACGGCATCATCGCGCGGGCGATCATGGTGCCCTCGCGCGAGGCCCAGCTCGCCGCCGCGGCACGCATGTCGAGCCAGCAGCACGCCGGCGCGGTCCGCGCCGCCGACGTCGAGCGCACGCGCATCGAGCGCGACCTCCACGACGGCGTCCAGCCGCGCCTCGTGTCCGTCGGAATGACCCTCGGGCTCGCGCAGCAGAAGATCGACGCCGACCCGGAGGCCGCCAAGGCCCTCATCACCGAGGCGCACACCTCGACGAAGGCGGCCATCACGGAACTGCGGCAGCTGGCCCGCGGCATCCACACCTCCGTCCTCGACGATCGCGGTCTCGACGCCGCCATCTCGGCCCTCGTCGCGCGGTCGGTGGTGCCCGTGCACACCGATGTGCGCCTGGACGGCCGCTGCAGCCGTGACACCGAGGCCGCCGCCTACTTCGTGATCGCCGAGGCCCTCACCAACGCCGCCAAGCACTCGCGGGCGACCGAGGTGCGCGTGGTCGCACGACTGCGCGAGCCCGGGACGCTCTGGGCCCGCGTCGAAGACAACGGCGTGGGCGGCGCGCGGATCATCCCCGGCGGCGGCCTCGACGGCATCGTCAACCGCGTCCTCGCGGCCGGCGGCGAGGCCCGCATCGACAGCCCCGCCGGCGGTCCGACGAGCGTGGAGGTGAGCATCCCGTGCGCATCCTGATCTGCGAGGACTCGGCGCTGCTGCGCGCCGGCCTGGTGCGGGTGCTCGAGGACTCCGGCCACGAGGTGGTCGCCGCCCTTCCCGACGCGTCGCGTCTCGACGAGACCGTCGACGAGACGGCGCCCGACCTGTGCATCCTCGACGTGAGGCTTCCGCCCACGTGGGTCGACGAGGGCATCCGCGCGGCCCTGTCGCTGCGGGCGCGCCTGCCCCAGCTCGCGGTGCTCGTGCTCTCGCAGTACGTCGAGGAGCGCTACGCCGCAGATCTGATCTCGTCCAGCGGCGGAGCCCTCGGCTACCTCCTGAAGGACCGCGTGGCCGACGTCACCGACTTCCTCGAGGCGATCGAGCGCATCGCGGCCGGTGCCACGGTGCTCGACCCCGAGGTGGTCGCGCAGCTGCTCAGCCGCAGGACGAGGGACGAACGGATGCTGCGCCTCACCGAACGCGAGGCCTCGGTGCTCGCGCTCATCGCGGAAGGACGCTCCAACCAGGCCATCGCCAAGACGCTGCACGTCACCGAGGGCAGTGTCGAGAAGCACATCACCGCGGTCTTCCAAAAGCTGGACCTCGAACCCGACGAATCGGGCAACCGGCGCGTGCTCGCCGCGATCGCCCACCTCGAGCACGGCGGCCCGACGCCGCCGGCTCCCCCCACACCCAGCGGCCGTGGGCCGCAGACAGGAACGAACCGATGAGCACGACCCTGACCCCTCCTCCCGTGGCGCCGGGCACCCCCGCCGAGCCGCCGCGGCCCTCCTCTGGACGATCGCGCGCCGTCGCGATCGTCGTGATCGTGCTGGGCGGCATCGTGCTGCTGGGCGCGGCGATCTCGGCCGCCGTCGGGACCATCGCCTCGGCCTCGGTCCACACCTCCACCCGCACGGCCGACGCCGCCGGCGTCGACGAGCTCGACGTCGACGCCGCGGCCGGCACGCTGCGCGTCGAGTTCTCGGACGTGCGGGAAGCCGAGCTCGAGGTGACGAGCTCATGGGGCGCCGGAGACTGGAGGCTCGAGCGCGACGGCGACACGCTGCAGGTCTCGTCGCCCGACCGCGACTGGTTCGGCTGGCGCGGATGGTTCGGCGACGGGGGAGCGGATGCCGTGCTGCGGCTGCCGGCGTCGCTGGAAGGACTGGACGCCGACATCTCGCTGGCGGCCGGCGAGTTCGTGACCGACGGCGAGTTCGGCCAGCTGGACCTCTCGCTCGCGGCCGGCTCGTTCGACGTGACGGGATCGGCGGAGTCGCTCAGCGCGGACGTCAGCGCCGGACGCGGAACGCTCGAGCTCGACGGCGTGCGCGAAGCCGACCTCACCGTGAGCGCGGGCTCGCTCGACGCGACCCTGACCGGCACCGCGCCGGACGCGGTCGAGCTCGACGTGAGCGCCGGTTCGCTGCGGCTCACGGTGCCCGAGGGCGAGTACGACGTGCGCGCGGAGGTCTCGGCCGGTCAGTTCGACAACAGCATCGGCTCGACGCCTGGCGCGTCCCGCACGATCGACGTGCAGGTCTCCGCGGGCCAGGCCGTGCTCAAGTCCGGGAGCTGACCGCCCCGCATCGAAGTCCGGGAGCTGACCGCCCGCACTCCTTCCGACCCGTCGTCGCGGCTCTGCGACGGCGGGTCGGTCCGCGTCTTCGGGGTCCGCCACCCCCGTTCGAGGAAGTCGGCGGGGCGATCGGGTGGCGCGGGATCGGGGGTCAGGAGGAGACGGATGCTGCGCCCGCGGCGAATCCCTCGGCGTAGGCCTCGTCGGCGCCGAGGCGGAACATGTCCTTCTCGAGCGGGCGCACGATCGAACGGGCGCCGGGAAGATCCAGGGCGCCGACGAGGTCGGCGCGGCCGCGCACCACGGCGACGGGGCGCCGGGTCGCCTTGCCCTTGACGAGGTCCGCTGCGGCCGCGAGCTCGTCCCCGACGCACGGCATCGTGACGACCAGCGGGCGGCCCTCGGCATCCGTCCCTCCGCGCAGGTCCTCGAAGACGTGCACGCCGCCGGCGCCGATCGCGTGATCGGTCTGGCCCTCGCGCCAGGCGCGGCCGAGCGTGTCGGAGACGATGACGCCGACCTCGGCGCCGAGGCGCCCGCGCAGGCCCGCGGCGATCGCCCGTGCGGAGGCGTCGGGGTCGACGGGCAGCAGGAGCACCGTGCCCTCGGGGGTGTTGGACGCGTCGACGCCGGCCGCTGCCGAGACCATGCCGAGGCGGTTCTCGACGATGCGCGTCGTGGAGCCGTGGGGGGTGGTGCGGGATGCCACGACCCGCACGGTCTCGGAAGTGATGGCGTCTTCCCGGTCGTCGGCGATGACGAAGCGCCCCTCCGCCTTCGAGACGATCTTCGACGTCACCACGAGGATGTCGCCGTCCAGGAGCTCGTCACCCGCCGCGCGGGCGATCACATCGACGAGGTCGGCGCCCGCCTCGATCTCGGGAATTCCCTCGAGGGGCCAGACGGTGAGCGCGGTGCGAGGCGGCATGGGTCCAGTCTTCCGGATGCGCGGGCGCTCCTGCTCCGCCGTCGGAAACGTCGTGGGGGCGTATCCGGCGAACCGGACACGCCCCCACGGGACAGCGGTGGATCAGCGCACGAAGCGCACCTCGGTGAGGGTCTCGCCGAGGAAGGGCTCGGTGTGCGTCGCGCCGTCGAGCGCGAAGCCGTTGCGCGTGTAGAAGCGGTGCGCGCGGGGGTTGTCGTCGGCGACCCACAGGTACAGGCCCTCGGCGGGCTCGACGACCGCGTCGAAGAGCTTCTGGCCGATGCCGGTGCCGTGGTGGGCGTCGAGCAGGTAGATGAAGTACAGCTCGCGGAAGCGCGGCGCGTCCTTGTCGCGGGCGGGGCCGGAGCCTGCGAATCCGACGATGTCGCCGTTCACGAGGGCGGCGAACATCTTGAACTCGGGACCCTGGACGGCCCAGTGGGTCCAGAGCTCGGCGAGACGCTTGGGCGAGACGGCCTCGAGGGCGGCCTTGCTGATGAGGTGGTCGTACGTCTCGTGCCAGGCGGTCGCGTGGACGCGCCCGAGGGCCTCCGCGTCGACGTCACGCACCGGACGGACGACGATGTCGGTCTGGGTTTCGGCTTCCATGGCCAGACTCTACGCGCGTCGGCGCGAGACCCGAAATCGGGGCAACGCCCGGTGAACGAGGGGTGACGAACGGATGCTGCGCCCCGGAGGATCTTCGAATCTCACAGCGCACCGATCTGAGCGGGCGCCCGACGGAAGCTGTCGGGAATCCACAACCGAATCGGCGGACTCGTCGAGGATCGCTACGATCGCACCTCGTGAACGTGATGTGGCGGACCCTGATCGTGATGGTGACCGCGCGGCGGAGGCTGCGGCGCGGCGGACGACTCGGTCCGAGCGAGATCAGCCGGATCCGGCTCACGACCCTGCTCACCGACATCGACCTTCTGCGTCACATGAACAACGGGCGCTACCTCTCGCTGTTCGACCTCGGCCGGTGGGACCTCCTCGTGCGGACGGGCCTGTGGGACGTCATGAAGACCTACGGCTGGTACGCCGTGGTCTCGAGCGAGACGGTGACCTTCCGCAAGTCGCTCAATCTGTGGCAGAAGTTCGACGTCGAATCGCGCATGATCGGGCACGACGACAAGGCCGTCTACCTCGAGCATCGTGCGGTGGTCGGCGGCGAGGTGTACGCCCGCGCGATCATCCGCGCCCGCATGATGAAGCGGTCCGGGGGGACGCTGTCGCACGAGGAGCTCTTCGCCGCGATCGGCCGCCCCGAAGGGGTCCCAGAGGTGGATGCGTGGGTGCACGACTGGGCGGCAGCATCCGCTCTGCCTCCCACGCGCGCGGAGGCGCCCAGCGTCTGGGGCTGAGGCGTCAGCGCAGGATCGCCGTCGCGATCAGCGACATCGCGGCGAGGATGCCCACGTTGATGGTCGCGAGCAGCAGGGTCCAGTAGCGGCTCGGCTGCAGGTGGGTCCAGCTGCGGTGATCGACGGCGTCCAGCGCGGCGTCGAGGGAACGGTAGCGGCCGAGGGTCCGGCCACCGCGAGTCGCCACATAGCCGCGTTCGTCCCGCGTCACCCCGCCCACCTGGCGTCCGAAGCGGTCAGCGGCCCAGGAGCCGCGCTCGGGGGTGGACCAGTGGATCTCACCAGCCCGGTCTTCGGTGTGCTGTGTCATGCGTCCACGCTAAGCACGCGTCGACGCCGACCCCGGGTCTTGACAGGAACGCCGGCCGCGCCTATTTAAGGTGCTGCGGGGTTGTCGGGCTCGGGCACGATCGTGAGGCCCGCGGGTGAGTTCGCCGCTTTGGCGAGGGCGTCCACCCACGCGGGATTGAGGCGAGGCTGGCGGCCGCCGAAGTACTCGAACGCCAGCGAGACGTTCGGGCTCAGCCACACCGAGGTGCGTCCGAGGCCGGCGCGGGTCGGGTCGCTCCACGTGAAAGGGAACGACTCGCCGCGTCGCAGCTTGGCCCAGATGACCGCCTGCAGATGCGCGAGGATCCGATCGTCGATCGACGTCGTGACGCGGGTGTCGTAGGTGAGCGTGCCCATCGGTCCCACCTTAGCCCTCGGGGCATCGTGACGAGTCGGATCGCGTCTCCGGCCGAGGGTGCGCGACATGATACGCCGTTTCGCCGCATTTGTCTGGTGTTGCGCCTCGACGCGAACGTCCTCGACGCTGGTGGCATGCCCCGTCCCCTCCAGCTCACCCGTGACTTGCGCGCCGCGCTCTCGACCGGCGAGCTGTGGATCGCCTTCCAGCCGCAGTACGACCTGGATCCGGCGGGCCCACCCGACGCCCCGGAGCCGACGGACCCCGTCGCCGTCGAGGCGCTCTGTCGCTGGACCCATGCGCACCTCGGCGCGGTCCCGCCCGACACGTTCATCCCCCTCGCGGAGCAGGGGCACTTCCTCGACGAGGTGGATCTGCAGGTGTTCGACCGGGCGGCGGAGCGCGTGATGCGGTGGCGCGGGTCGGGACACCCGCTCGGTCTCGCGGTGAACGCGTCTCCCGCGCACTTCTCCACCCGGTACGCCGACACGGTGGTGGCGCGGCTGGACCGGCTCGGCATCGACCCTGCCGGCATCACGATCGAGATCACCGAGGCTCCGACGCCGCAGCTGCGTCCGGAGATGCTCACCGCGATGCAGACGCTGCGGTCCGTCGGGGTCTCGATCTCGGTCGACGACTACGCCGGCGGTGACACCACCGTGGCGATGCTGGAGGCCCTTCCGATCGACGAGGTGAAGATCGACCGATCACTCACGCAGCGGACGGATGCCGAAGCCGACGACGCGATCGCCGCCGTGGTCGCGAGCAGCGCCGAGCACGGATGGCGGGTGCTGGCGGAAGGCATCGAGACCGTGGCCCACCTCGAGCGCTCCCGCCGTCGCGGCTGCCACCGCGGGCAGGGCTACCTGTGGGGACTCCCGATGCCGTCCGACGAGATGGACGAGCTGCTCGCGGTCTGACCGGACCGGAGCGCGCGGCCCCGCTTCAGAGCCCGTAGTCGGCGAGGTCCTCGCTCTGCTCGTCGCTGGGAGCCGGCGTGTCGCCGACCTCGAACTGCGACCACGTCACCGGCATGCCGGGGGAGAACAGGATGTCGACTCCCGGGCCCCCGCGCAGCGGCGGGATGTTCACATAGCCGCCCCCCGCCTTGATCGCCTCGAGGATCTTGGTCTTCAGCTCCGACACGGGGTCGGGAAGGAAATAGTCGCGTCCATCCACGGTGAGCCGGTTCACGATCGCCATCGCACCAGCGTACCTGCGCCACCCGCCCGTAGGATCGACGCGTGGGCATACTTCACTACGGCGCACCCCCGGCGTCCTTCACGATCGACGATCGCACCCTCGCTCACCTCGAGCTGGTCATCATGGCGAAGCTGCGGCGTCGGGAGAACCTGTCGTTCGCCCACGTCGACGAGCACACGTCGCTGCGTCAGGCCGTCTGGATCTCGTCGGTGACGCCGCTGCGGTTCGAGTACGAGGGGCCGATGCCCGAGATCAACCGGCTCTGGCTGCAGGATCTGATCGACGCGGCGAACTCGTCGTCCGGGCTCCGGGTCGTCCCAGAGCCCGACCTTCCGTCACGCTGAGACCCGACCGCCACCGTCGCGCTTCGCGCGGTACATCGCCGCGTCCGCGGCATCCAGCAGTCCTCCGGGAGAGATCCCGCGCTCGGCTGCGACGACGCCCGCGGAGGCGCCCACGGCGACCTCGACGCCCCGTACCGTGATCGGCTCGGCGATCGCGGCCAGCGCCCTTCCCGCGATCGCCGCGGCCTCCTCCGGCCCTGCGCTGACGCACACGATCACGAACTCGTCGCCGCCCAGCCGTACGACCATGTCAGAGCTGCGGGCCACCCCGCTCAGCCGGCGGCCGATCGCGGCCAGGACGGCGTCGCCCATCTCGTGGCCGTACGTGTCGTTGATGAGCTTGAAGTCGTCGAGGTCGAGGAAGACGACAGCCACGGCGGCGCCGGAGCCCTGCAGCAGCTCGTTCAGCCGGTCGTCCAGGAAGCGGCGGTTGTGGAGACCCGTGAGTGCATCGCGCAGCGCGAGCTCCGCGAGCTCCGCCTGGGTGCGGGCGACCATGGCCGACCTGATCTCCTCACCGAGGTCCGAAGCGTCCTGGGCGTGTTCACCCCACGGGAGGCTTCGACCCGTGACGCTCTCGCGCCAGGCGGAGAACGACCGGCGAGGGGAGAGCGGCGTGTCGCGGTTCTCCGGTCGCTGGTCGCCGAGCCAGTCGACCGTGCGCGAGACCTCGCTGCGTACGAAGACGAGCGTGTCGCCGTCGCCGCCGAGCGGGACGATGAGAAGGCCGGCGACGCCCGGCACCTCCACCGCGAGGCCCGGCCGTTCGATCGGAAGCGCCTCCCACAGCAGTCGCCCCGGGCCGAGCTCGTCGATCACGGCGAACAGGCGAGCGGGGGGCGGCACGACGCCCACGGTGTGGACCGTCTCGCCCATCCGCAGCAGGGCGCCGTCTGCGGGAACCACGTCGAGCACGGTCCGCTCGCCGCTCATCAGCACGGTGCCGACGTCGCCGCGCCCGTAGAGCGGGGCGATGATGGCGATCCGCCGCTCGCGCGCCTCGAGCTGCCGGCGCAGGCGCCGGATCTGCTCAGCAGCGGCGAGCTGGGTCACGACCTGGGTCGCCATCACCTCGAGGGCCCGGCGCAGCAGCACGGGCAGACGTCGGGGGGTGCGGTGAGCGCACGTGAACATCCCCACGAGGCGGTCCTCGATGACGAGGCCGAACGACACCGTCGCCGCCTGTCCCATGTTGCGCATGAACTGGAGGTGGTGCGGTGACACGGCGCGCAGCTCGCTGCGCCCGAGGTCGAGCGGGGCGTCCTCGGGAAGGAGCGTGTGCAGGGCGAGGCCCGGGTCCTCGGTGTCGGCGATCACCCGTGAGCGCTTCTCGATGTACAGCGCACGCGCCTGCGCCGGGATGTCGGAGCCGGGGAAGTGGAGTCCGAAGTACGCCTCCATGCCGGGTTCGCGCTCGTCGGCCACGACCTGCCCGTGCCCGTCCTCGTGGAACTCGTAGCACATGACCCGGTCGAAGCCCGTGATGTCCTTGATCTCGCGGGCTGCCTGCTGCCGCAGCTCGTCGGGGTCGGTGACCCCCGCCAAGCGCTGGATCGCGCCGACGACTCCGGTGCGGACGTATTCGAGCTCCGGCACCACGGGCTCGAGCTCGACGACGAGCGGGACGGTGCCGCGATGTGCGATGACGTCGTAGACGCCGCCCTCGAACTCCGCGCGCACCGGATCGACGGCCAGTCCCTGGCTGATCGCCCAGGAAAGCGTGTCGCTGCCCGCCTCGCGCAGGTCGCGTCCGAGCCAGTGCTCGACGTTCTCGCTCGCGACGACCACGACTCCGGTCGCCTCATCGATGCCGAAAAGGGCGCCGTGCGCCTGGATGCGTCCGATCGTGCGGATCTGCTCCTGCGAGCATTCCTGGAGGCGGAGCGTCTCTGCTTCATCGCGGGGACGGTCTCCGTCGAAGACGAGGGCGGGCGTGTCGGTCAACGCGGGTCCTTCGGGGGGCGTGGCGGGTGGTGGCGAACTGCGTCGGCGAGAGCACTCATCCTATGCGTGAGGGGGTCCGGAACCTAAGAATCCCCGGTGCAGCGCCGGGCCTAGCGCACGCACTGCCGGTGCGCAACGGGTTTGCCGCTCGCCGGGTGCGGAGGTTGCCTGGCAGTGGTGGCGCCGGCCGAACCCCGCCGGCGTCGGAGGGAGAAGGAGGAGCCGTGGATACGACCACCCTGATCTGGATCATCGTCGGCGTCGTCATCGTGCTCGCGATCGTCGTCGTCGCCCTGCTGCTCACCGCGCGCGGGCGCCGTGAGCGTCGCCGGGAACACCAGCACGATCGCGCCGAGAAGATGCGCGAAGACGCGCGCGAGACCGAGCTGCAGGCCCGGCAGCACGAGGCCGAGGCGGCACGTGCCCGCGCGGACGCCGCAGCCGCCGCGGCGGCCGCGGAGGACGCCAAGGCGCGGGCGGCCGAAGCGTCGATGGAGGCCGAACGCCGCGCGGGACGCGTCGACGACCACCGCGCCGAAGCCGAGGACCTGCGTCAGCAGCACGCAGAGGCGATGCGCAAGGCCGACGACGTCGACCCCTACGTCGACGGCACCGGTGCCCGCAACGCCGCCGCCCCGTCGGCCGCACCGCACACGGGCGAAACCGCCGGCGACCGGGACACGGTGCTCGAGGGCGCCGAGCGCCGCCGTGCGAACACGGACGAGCGGCCGCCGACTCCGCCGGAACGGCACGAGCACACCGAGCGCACCTGACCGGGAGGCGGATGCTGCGACCCCGCCTCGGCGCGGCCTTCGGGTCCCGCTAAGAGCCTGGGGGCGCAGCATCCGTCCGCCGCAGCGGAAACGCGTCGTGCAGGGCACGCCGAACCTCCAGGATGCCCGCGCGTGCCCGCGACGCGGTGCGCTGCGCGGTGAAGATCTCGCGCGCGGGACGACCGGGCAGATCGAGCAGCGACACCGGGACCGCCGACCCCTCCCACAGCAGATCGGGCAGCACGGCGACCGCTCGTCCCGCCGCGACCAGACGCGCGTGGGCCGACAGATCGGCCAGCTCGTACCGCACGTCGGGTTCGAAGCCCGCGGCGCGGCACTGCTGCACCGCCCACAGGCGGGCGGCGGTGCCGGCGGGCTCCATCACCCACGGGCGATCGCGGAGGTCGTCGAGCGAGCGTGCGCGATCAGCGGATGCCACGGCCAGATGGATCGGGTCGGTGCCGAGCGGGTCGCGCTCGAGACCCGATGCGTGGGCCCGCGTGTGCCCGGGGTACTGCTCGGCGATCACGAGGTCGACGCCCCGCGCCGTGAGCTCGAACAGCCCGAGCTCGGGAGGCATCTCGACGAGCTCGACGCGAAGATCGGGTGCGCGTTCGGACAGCAGTCCGAGCGCGGCGGGCACGATGGCGAGTGCGGCGGTCTGCATGACCGCGACGCGCACCGGCGCGAGCCCCGGGTGCAGGGACTCGAGCTCGCCACGGGCCTGCTCGTCGAGGTCGAGTGCCCGCGCGGCGTGCGCCGCCAGGACGCGTCCGTGCTCCGTGAGCCGCACCCGCCGCCCTTCCGGCGCCAGCAGCGCGACGCCGGCCTCCTTCTCGAGCTGCGCGAGCTGCTGGGAGATCGTGGACGGACTGTACGAGAGCGCGTCGGCGACGGCTGCGAGCGTGCCGCGCAGCGCGAGCTCGTGGAGCAGTCTGAGACGACGCAGCTCGAACATCAGCATCCCATCGATAAATCCGAACGATATTGATCGTAGATGATCGCTTTTCACGAATGAATGGATGCCTCACCCTTGACCTCATGCAGCAGGTGAACCCGATCGCGCACATTGAGGTGCAGGCTGGAACCACGGAGTCCGATGACGTGACAGCGGGAGTGCGAATGCAAGGACGACCCGACGAGCACGTGGCCGGTGAGGCGGTCGCCCTCGCGCAGCGGTGGATCGCCGAGAGCGCCGAGGTCGAGGTCGACCCGGCGGCGCAGCGACTGGCCGGCGTGCTCAAGGACCCGAACGGCCTGCCGTTCACCATCGGGTTCGTCGACGGCGTGATGCGTCCCGAGAGCCTGTCGGCCGCGGCATCGCATCTGCATCGCGTCGCGCCTCTCGTGCCCGGGTTCCTGCCCTGGTACCTGCGCGGCGCGGTCCGTGTGGGCGGGGCGGTCGCGCCGGTGCTGCCGTCGCCGGTCGTGCCGATCGCACGGCGCGTGCTGCGTGAGATGGTCGGGCACCTCGTCGTCGACGCGCGTCCCGACAAGCTCGGCCCCGCGATCGCCGCGCTTCGTGAGAGCGGCGCGCGGCTCAACCTGAACCTCCTCGGCGAGGCTGTGCTCGGCGAACAGGAGGCGCTGCGCCGGCTCGAGGGCATCCACGAGCTCATCCGCAGGCCCGACGTCGACTACGTCTCGGTCAAGGTCTCGGCGATCGCCAGCCACATCTCGATGTGGGCGTTCGACGAGGTCGTCGCCAAGGTCGTCGATCGACTGCGGCCGCTGTACCTGACGGCGGCTTCGCCCACGAGCTCGGTGAACGGGCCGACGTTCATCAACCTCGACATGGAGGAGTACCGCGACCTCGATCTCACGATCGCGGTGTTCACGCGCCTTCTCGAGGATCCGCGCCTGCGGCACCTCGAAGCCGGCATCGTGCTCCAGGCGTACCTGCCCGACGCGCTGCCCGCGCTCGAGCGGCTCACCGCGTGGGCGCAGGAGCGCGTCGCGAACGGCGGCGCGCGCATCAAGGTGCGACTCGTGAAGGGTGCGAACCTCGCCATGGAGCGCGTCGACGCGGTCATGCACGACTGGAGCCTCGCCACCTACGGCGAGAAGGTCGACTCCGACGCGAACTACGTGCGGTGCCTCCGCTTCGCACTCGACAAGGAGCACACCCGCGCGGTGCGGATCGGCGTCGCCGGACACAACCTCTTCGACATCGCCTACGCCTGGCTGCTCGCCGGCGAGGCCGGTGTGCGCGACCATGTCGAGTTCGAGATGCTGCTCGGCATGGCGCAGGGCCAGGTCGAGGCGGTCACGCGCGAGGTCGGCCATGTGCTGCTGTACGTGCCGGTCGTGCGTCCCGACGAGTTCGACGTCGCGATCAGCTACCTGGTGCGACGCCTCGAGGAGAACGCGTCGAGCGACAACTTCCTGTCGGCGGCCTTCGACCTCGCCGACGACCCGGCGATGTTCGACCGTGAGCGCGACCGGTTCCTCGCCTCCCTCGCCCGCGCCGACGATCCGGCGCTCGCGACCGGCGCGAACCGTGTGCAGGACCGCGCCGCCGAGGCGATCGCGACCACCGGCCCCCAAGCAGACTCCCCGCGAGCGCAGGCGCGCCTGCGCCGGGCCGCCGCGGCGTCCGACGAGGCCGGTCTGACCCAGGCCGTGATCGGCATCGCGCGCTCGGCGGTGCCGGGCGACACCGCCCCGGTCGAGCGGTCCGTCCCCGAGCAGGTGTTCGGCGCCGAGGCGTTCGTCGAGACCGCGGTGTTCGCTCCGCGCGAGTCCGCCGCCCGCGTCGCGGGCGCGCCGGGCTTCCGCAACACCGCCGACACCGACCCGGCGCTGCCGGCGAACCGCGCCTGGGCGCGCAGCATCCTGTCGCGCATCGAGACCTCACGCGCCGGCGACGCGACCGTCGAGGCGGCCCGCGTCACCGACGAGCCCACGCTGCAGGGGATCGTGGCCCGCGTGCGCGACGCCGCCTCGGCGTGGGGCGCCCTTCCCGCGGCCGAGCGCAGCCTCGTGCTGGCCGCCGCCGCGCGCGCCCTCGAGGCCCGTCGCGGCGAGCTCATCGAGGTCGCAGCCTCCGAGACCGGCAAGGTCTTCGCCGAGGCCGATGTCGAGGTGAGCGAGGCCGTCGACTTCGCGAACTACTACGCCGCCACCGCGCGCGAACTCGACCGCGTGAGCGGCGCGGTGTTCGAGCCCGCGCGCCTCACCGTCGTCACGCCGCCGTGGAACTTCCCGATCGCGATCCCCGCCGGCGGTGTGCTGGCGGCGCTCGCCGCGGGATCCGGCGTGGTCTTCAAGCCTGCACCTCAGGCGCGGCGCTGCGCCGCGGTCGTCGCCGAAGCGCTCTGGGAGGCGGGCGTTCCGCGCGACGTGCTCGCGCTCGTCGACATCGACGAGGGCGGTCTCGGGCAGACGCTGCTGTCGCACCCGGACGTCGACCGGGTGATCCTCACCGGAGCGTGGGAGACGGCGGCCCTGTTCCGCTCGTGGCGCCCCGACCTCCCGCTCCTCGCCGAGACCAGCGGCAAGAACGCGATGATCGTCATGCCGACGGCGGACCTCGACCTCGCGGCATCCGATCTCATCAAGAGCGCGTTCGGCCACGCCGGCCAGAAGTGCTCCGCCGCGTCGCTCGCGATCCTCGTGGGTCCGGTCGGCCACTCGCAGCGCTTCGCGCGTCAGCTGGTGGATGCTGCGACCTCCCTCCGCGTCGGAGTGCCGTCCGACCCGCTCAGCGAGGTCGGCCCGGTCGTCGAGGTGCCGCGCGGCAAGCTGCAGTGGGCGCTGACCACCCTCGACGAGGGGGAGAAGTGGCTCGTCGAGCCGACGCGCGTGGACGCCGCTCCCGAGTACGACGGGCGGCTGTGGACCCCCGGCATCCGCACCGGCGTGCAGCCGGGCTCGCGCTTCCATCGCGAGGAGTTCTTCGGGCCCGTCCTCGGAATCATGCACGCGTCGTCGCTCGCGCACGCGATCGAGCTGCAGAACGCCGTGGCCTACGGCCTCACCGCGGGGCTCTACACGCAGAATCCCGACGACCTCGCGCTGTGGCTCGACCGCGTCGAGGCGGGAAACCTCTACGTCAACCGCGGCATCACCGGCGCGATCGTGCAGCGCCAGCCGTTCGGCGGCTGGAAGCGCTCGTCGGTCGGCGCCGGCGCCAAGGCCGGTGGCCCCAACTACCTCGTGGGCCTCGGCCGGTGGCGCGCCACCTCCGGCGCCCCGACGTCGGCGACGCTGCACCTGCGTGGTCTCGACACCCGCATCGTCGCCCTCATCGAGGCGGCGCAGCCTTCGCTCGGCTACGAGGCGTTCGAGTGGCTCCGCCGGGGCGCCCTGTCGGACGCCATCGCGTGGGACCGCGAATACGGCCAGGTCAAGGACGTGTCGGGCCTCGGCGTCGAGCGCAACCTCTTCCGCTACCGCCCGATCCCGGCCGTCGCGCTGCGCGCCACGGCCGACGCCTCGTGGCAGGCCGTGCTGCGTGTGGTGATCGCGGGACTCCGGGCGGGCTCGCGGCTGACGCTCTCGGCGCCGGTCGGTCTTCCTGCGGCGGTGCGCCGAGTCCTGGCCGAGGAGGACGTCGCCGTCTTCGTCGAGACCGACGAGCAGTGGCTCGAACGCCTCAGCGCCGTCGACATCGTCGCAGCGGCCGCCGATGCCGACCCCGAGCCGCGGCCCGCGCGCGTGCGACTCATCGGCCAGCCCGACTCGGTCGCGGCGCTGCACACCGTCGTCGCGCAGGCCATGGGCGGTGATCCCGATCTCGCGGTCTACGACAACGAGGTGACCACCGCCGGCCGGCTCGAGCTGCTGCCCTTCCTCCACGAGCAGTCCGTGACGATCACCGCTCACCGTTTCGGCAACCCAGACCCCTGGAGCGAGTCCGTCATCTGACGTGTGGATTCCGGATGCTGCGACCCGCAGCATCCGGATTCCTCTCGTCGCGCTTCTACAACGTTAGAACTTTCTGGGCGCCTCGGCTTGACATCGCCTCGGCTCGCGTCGCACACTGTTTTCCACCGAACAATTCCAACGTTGTAAATCAACGACGGCACCCCCACGGTCAGCGACGATCGATCTCCTGATCCGAGCGCTGACCACCACAGCACTACGAGAGGAAACGTGATGACGAAGTCACGGAAGTCGGTCGTCGCCGCAGCGGCGATGCTCGCCGCCGGCGGCCTGATCCTGTCCGGCTGCGCCGGCGGCTCGGGCGACGGCGGCAGCGAGCAGCTGACCTTCATGTTCCGCGGCAGCGACGCCGAGAAGGCGGCCTACACCGCGGCCATCGAGCAGTTCGAGAAGGACAACGACGTCGACGTCAAGATCATCATGACGACGGCCGACGAGTACAGCACCAAGCTCAAGGCGGCGATCACGGGCAAGCAGGTGCCCGACGTCTTCTACGTCGACCCGGGAAGCGTGCAGGCCTACGTCAAGACCGGCATCATCAGGGACATCACCGAGGACGTCGAGAGCGACGAAGACCTCGACCTCGCCAATGTCTGGCAGTACGGCGTCGACAGCTACCGCTTCGACGGCAAGCTGATGGGCCAGGGTGCGATCTACGCGATGCCCAAGGACGTCGGCCCGTTCTCGTTCGGCTACAACCGCACGATGTTCGAGAAGGCCGGCATCCCGCTCCCCGACAAGGACACCCCCTACACGTGGGACCAGTTCGTCGACGTGGCCAAGCAGCTCACGCAGGACACCAACGGCGACGGCACGCTCGACCAGTGGGGCACCGGACTCAACGTGCAGTGGAACCTGCAGCCGTTCGTGTGGTCGAACGGCGGCGACTGGCTGAACGAGGACCGGACCGAGGTCACCGTCGACAGCCCCGAGTTCGCCGAGGCGCTGCAGTGGTTCGCAGACCTGTCGAACGTCGAGGGCGTCACGCCGTCCACCGCCGACGCGCAGACGCTCGACACCTACCAGCGCTGGATGCAGGGCCAGATCGGCTTCTTCCCGGTGGGTCCGTGGGACGTGCCTGTCTACGAGAAGCTCGACTTCGACTGGGATCTCATCCCTTACCCGGTCGGCGCCACCGGTGAGACCGCGACCTGGACCGGCACCCTCGGCATCGCCGTGAGCGAGAGCACCAAGGACCCCGAGACGGCCGCGAAGCTCGCCATCTACCTGTCGACCGACCGCACCGCGCAGCAGTCGCTCGTCGACGCCGGTGTGCAGATCCCCAACCTGATCGACATGGCCAACGAGTGGGTCACCGCGTCGACGCTCCCGCCCGAGAACAAGCAGGAGTTCCTCGACATCGTCCAGGACTACGGCCGTGCGCTGCCCGCGAACACCACCTACAGCGCCGAGTGGTACGACGAGCTGTTCAAGAACATCCAGCCCGTCCTCGACGGCGAGCAGACCGCCGCGGACTACCTGGAGGAAGTCCAGCCGCGCATGCAGGAGATGCTCGACAAGGCCAACGTCGACGCCGGCATCGGCTGATCCCGGAACGGATGCCGCGGCCCGTGCCGCGCCGTGATCTCCGGCCGCGCCGGGGCGCGGCATCCGTCCCCTCCTCCTGCTTCTGAAGAAACGAGGTTCCCCATGTCGACGACGACACCCGTCCGCCGTTCGCGGCTGCACCGCCGCGAGCACCGCGCGGCCCTCGCGTTCGTCGCGATCCCGGTCATCGGATTCCTGGCCTTCACCGGCTACCCGCTGGTGTTCTCGGTGTACGCGTCGTTCACCAAGTGGAACGGCCTGAGCGAGCCGGTGTTCAACGGGCTCGACAACTTCGTCGAGATGGCCGCCGACCCGTACTTCTGGCAGGCCATGGGCAACACGATCTTCTACATGATCGGCATCCCGATCGGCCTGATCCTGTCGCTGATGCTCGCGCTCGCGCTCAACCGCAAGATGCGCGGCACCACCTTCTTCCGCACGGTCTACTACGTGCCGGTGATCTCGTCGCTGGCAGCCGTGGCGATCCTCTGGCAGTGGGCCTACAACGGCGACTTCGGCCTGGTGAACCAGGTGCTCGCGCTGTTCGGCATCGAAGGCCCGAACTGGCTGCAGAACGCGGCGACCGTGAAGCCGGCGATCATCATCATGGCCGTCTGGAAGGGCCTGGGCTACTCGATGCTGCTGTACCTCGCGGCGCTGCAGTCGGTGCCCCGGCACCTGTACGAGGCCGCCGCACTGGACGGCGCCGGCGCGTGGGGCCAGTTCCGCCACATCACGGTGCCTCTGCTCAGCCCGGTCACGTTCTTCCTCGTCGTGACGAGCATCATCGGCGGCGCGCAGATCTTCATCGAGATCAACATCATGACCCCCACCGGCGGCCCGGAGTTCAGCTCCGCCTCGATCGTCTGGTACATCTGGCAGAAGGCGTTCAACTACCTGCAGATGGGCTACGCGACGGCGATGTCGGTGGTCCTCGGCCTGCTCGTCTTCGTCGTGACCGCGATCCAGTTCCGGCTCAACCGCCGCTTCCAGTTCTCGATCGACTGAGGCCATCATGACGCTCACCACCCCCGACACCCTGTCCGCGCTCGACGCGGAGGTCACCGGCAAGACCCGACGTCTGCCGAAGCGCCGTCTCGGCCGTCCCACCGGCAACACCGCCGGCGTCCCCCGCCGCGCGTCCGCATCGCGCCGCCTCGTGAACGTCGTGCTCATCGCCCTGCTGTCGATCGGCGGCATCGTGATGATCGCCCCGCTGCTGTGGACGTTCAGCACCTCGCTCAAGACCCGCGAAGCCGTCTTCGCCCTGCCGCCGCAGTGGATCCCCGATCCCGTGATGTGGGAGAACTACGTGCGGGTCTGGTCGGCCGGACCGCTCCTCTCGGGCATCGTGAACTCGATCATCGTGTCGGCGACGGTGACGATCATCGGCACGGTCACCTCGATGCTCGCGGCCTTCGCGTTCGCGAAGCTGCGCCTGCCCGCCAAGAACCTGCTGTTCCTGCTGCTGCTGTCGGCGATCATGATCCCGTTCCCGACGATCATGATCCCGCAGTTCAAGGTGTTCGCCGACCTCGGCATGGTCGACACCCTGTGGCCGCTGATCCTTCCGGGCGTCTTCGGCAACATCGTGATGATCTTCTTCATCCGCCAGTACCTCGACTCGGTTCCGGACTCGATCATCGAGGCGGCCAAGATCGACGGCGCCGGCTACCTGCGCATCTTCTTCACGCTGATCTTCCCGGCGATCCGGCCGGCGATCGCGGCGCAGTTCATCCTGTGGTTCATGGCGGTCTGGAACGACTACCTCGCGCCGATCATCTACCTGAACTCGCCCGAGAAGCAGACGCTGCAGCTCGTCATCGCGAGCTTCAACGCGACCTACGCCAGCCAGACGGACTACCCGCTGATCATGGCGGCGTCGTTCATCGCGCTGATCCCGGTGCTCGCCGTGTTCATCATCTTCCAGCGGCAGATCATCGAGTCGGTCGCGCTGACCGGGGCGAAGGGCTGATCATGTCGCTCCCGATCGCAGACCCGACCTCCGACCCGACGACCTGGGGTGCGCGCAACGCGCACGATCCCACCGTGGTGCGCGGCGACGACGGCCAGTGGTACATGTTCTCGACGGATGCCGCCGCCGGCGTCGACGCCATCCCCGCGGGCGTCCACGTGCGCACGTCGCCCGACCTCGTTCGCTGGACGTTCGTCGGCACCGCCCTCGACGGCGTCCCCGCTCCGGCCCTCGCGCACACCGGCGCCGCAGGACTCTGGGCGCCCGAGGTCGTGCGCTGGCCGACCGCCGACGGCTCGCCGCGCTGGCACATGTACTACTCGGCCTCCACGTTCGGGTCGCGGACGTCCGTCATCGGACTCGCGACGGCCACGTCCCCGGCTGGGCCTTGGACGGATGCCGGACCCGTCGTCTCGACCACGCACGACGTCGACGGGCACAACGCCATCGACGCCGCCGTCGTCTTCGACCGCGCGGGGCGCCCGTGGTTCACGTACGGCTCGTTCTTCGGCGGCATCCACATCCTGCCGCTCGATCCCGCGACGGGCTTCGCGCAGCGCCCCGGCGAGACCGGCACGCTCATCGCCCGCCGCCCGGCGAGCGTCGACGGCGCCGTCGAGGGCGCGTACATCGTGTACCGCCCCGAAGAGGACCGGTACGTGCTGTTCGTGTCGTACGACTCGCTGTTCGACAGCTACAGCGTGCGCGTCGCGGTGGCCGACGAGGTCACCGGCCCCTACGTCGACCTGAACGGCCGGTCGCTCACCGACACGGTGGGCGATGCACCGGATGCCGTGGGCACCAAGATCCTCGGCGGCCACGTGTTCCCCGGCGGCACGGCCTGGATCGCACCCGGTCACAACTCGGTGTTCCGCGACGGCGATCGGCTCTTCGTCGTCCATCACGTGCGCCGGGCCGACGACCCTGCGCGGCACGAGGCGCAGATCCGCCGGGTGCACGTCACAGCCTCGGGCTGGCCGCTGGTGTCGCCGCACCCGTTCGCCGGGTACGAGGCCGAGCGCCTGCCGCAGGCCGAGGGCGTCGACGGCGACTGGAACGTGGTGCGCCTGGACCCGGCTCGGCGCGGGGTGGAGGCATCCGTTCCCCTGCGCGTGATCGCCGCCGCCCGGACCGACGGCGACGCGGTGACGACTCCGCTCATCGTGCAGGCGGAAGGCGGCGACATCGTGCTCGACGCGGTCGTGTTCGGCGCGTGGGACCCGGTGGCCGAGCGCGCCGTGCTCGCATTCGCCGGGCTGGACGCCGAGGGCATCGCGTGGACCGGGTCGAAGGCGGTGACGCCATGATCACCGAATACGGCTGGGCCGGCCGCGTGATGGCGTGGCTGCGGATCGTCGCGGGCCTCATCGTCGTGAACCTGCTCTTCCTCGCCGGAACCGTCGTCGGTCTCGTTGTGCTCGGCGTCGCGCCGGCCGCACTAGCGGCGACGGCCTGCCTCACCCGCATGCGCGACGGCGACGCAGAGACCGGGCTCGCGCGCGAGTTCGCCGCCGTCTACCGCGCGCAGTTCTGGCGCGCGAACCTGATCGGCCTGCCGTTCGGGGTCGTCGCGGTCCTGCTCGCCGCCGACACCGCGGTGCTCCCGGCGCTCGACAGCGTCGCGGCCTCGGCGCTCGCCGGGTTCACCTGGGTCGTGGGCGCCGTCGCCGTGCTCGCGTTCGCCTGCGCGCTGACCGTGGCCGTCCGCTACGACGAGACCGCCGGCGCGGTGCTCCGCTACGCCGCGGTGCTGCCGTTCACGTCGCCCGTCATGAGCCTCGTCATGCTCGTGAGCCTGGCATCCGGCGCGGTCGCGCTGGCCCTCTTGCCGGTGCTCGTCCCGCTCATCGGATTCGCCGTGCTCCTCTTCGTCGCGGGGTGGTTCGTCGACCACCGACTCGCCGCGCTCGACCCCGACCACCCCCGCGCCGGCGACCGCCGACGTGACCCCGCACCTTCGGCCGGGGCATCCGCCATCCCCTGATCGCCCGCGGGAACACCCCTTGCTTGCGGCGCACCCGTGCCGGAACGTCCCTGCCGTGCTGCCCGCAGCCGGCCCGTCCCTGGAGAAGAGAACGTGACCATCACGACCACCACGACTGCCCCGACCGCCACGGCCCGTGTCTCGGTCGACCGCGAGGCCGTCGTCGCACCGATCGACCGCCGCATCTTCGGCTCGTTCGTCGAGCACCTCGGCCGCTGCGTCTACGACGGCATCTACGAGCCCAGCCACCCGACGGCGAACGAGGACGGCTTCCGGCTCGACGTCGTCGACCTCGTGCGCGAGCTCGGCTCGACCACCATCCGCTACCCCGGCGGCAACTTCGTGTCGGGCTTCCGCTGGGAGGACAGCGTCGGGCCGCGCGACCGGCGCCCCGTGCGCCGAGACCTCGCGTGGCACTCGCTCGAGACCAATCAGGTCGGCGTCGACGAGTTCTCCCGCTGGCTCAAGCTCACCGGCTCCGAGCTGATGATGGCGGTCAACCTCGGCACGCGCGGCATCGAGGCGGCCCTCGACCTGCTCGAGTACTGCAACCACCCGTCGGGCACGACCCTCAGCGACCAGCGCATCGCGAACGGCTCGGTGGAGCCGCACGGGATCCGCATGTGGTGCCTCGGCAACGAGATGGACGGCCCCTGGCAGACGGGCTACATGACCGCCGACGACTACGGCAAGCTCGCCGCGCGCACCGCCCAGGCGATGAAGGCCGCCGACCGTGACCTCGAGCTCGTCGTGTGCGGCTCGTCGGGCTCGGCCATGCCGACGTTCGGCGACTGGGAGCGCACGGTGCTCGAGCACGCCTACGACCACGTCGACTTCATCTCCTGCCACGCGTACTACCAGGAGCGCGGCGGCGACCTCGCGTCGTACCTCGCGTCGTCGCTCGACATGCAGTACTTCATCGAGACGGTCGTCTCGACCGCCGACCACGTCGGCAACAAGCTGAAGTCTTCGAAGAAGATCAAGCTCTCGTTCGATGAGTGGAACATCTGGTACCTCGACGAGCACCGCGAGTCCGACGAGGTGAACGCCGAGTGGCGCTATGCGCCGCGCCAGCTCGAAGACGTCTACTCGGTGGCCGACGCCGTCGTGCTCGGCAACCTGATGATCACGCTGCTGAAGAACCACGACCGCGTCGCCTCCGCCTCGCTCGCGCAGCTCGTCAACGTCATCGCGCCGATCATGACCGAGCCGGGCGGGGCGGCGTGGCGCCAGACGACGTTCTTCCCGTTCTCGGTGACGTCCCGCCTCGCACGCGGCGAGGTGCTGAAGCCCCGCATCGACGTCGGCAGCTACGAGACGGCGGTGTACGGCGATGCGCCGCTCGTCGACTCGGTGGTCACGTTCGACGGAAGCGTCGCGGCGGTGTTCCTCGTCAACCGCAGCCAGACCGAGGCCATCGAGGTCACCGTCGACGTGTCCGAGCTGGGGGTCGCCACCGTGGCCGAAGCCCTCACGCTGTGGGACGACGACGTGTACGCCAAGAACACACTCGCCGACCAGGAGCGCGTGGGGCTCAAGTCCCTCGACGGCGTCGTCCTCGACGACGGCACCCTCACCGTCACCCTCCCGCCCGTGTCGTGGTCGGCGATCGCCCTCGCATGACCCGTGCGGGCCGGCGGGCGGCGGCCGCAGCAGCCTTCGTCGCGGTCCTCGCGCTCGCGACCGGATGCGCGGCGGCGCCCGCCGTGCCCGCCCCCACGGGCGACACCTTCGTGCACGACCCCGCGTTGGTGGTGGGGGAGGAGGGCGAGGCGTCGCTCTTGTACTCGACCGGCGACGGGCGGATCGGCGACGGCAACATCCAGATCCGGCGGTCGCCCGACGGCGTGGACTGGGAGGACGCCGGCACGGTGTGGGACGAGAAGCCCGCATGGCTCGTCGAGGCGGTCCCCGGCGTCGACAACCTGTGGGCCCCCGAGCTCTACGAGCACGACGGCACGTGGTACCTGTACTACTCGGCGTCGACGTTCGGCAAGAACACGTCGCTGATCGCGCTCGCCACGAACACGACGCTCGACCCCGAAGATCCCGGTTACGAGTGGGTGGACCGTGGCGTCGTGATCGAGTCGGCGGGCACCGACTTCAACGCGATCGACCCCGGCATCGTCGAGGACGAGGACGGCGAGCCCTGGATGGCGTTCGGCTCGTTCTGGAGCGGCATCCGCATGGTGCCGCTCGAGTGGCCGAGCGGGCTGCGCGCCGATGAGTCCGAACCGCTCCTCATCGCCGACCGGCAGCTGCCGCCCAACGCCATCGAGGCGCCGTACATCCTCCCTCACGACGGCTTCTACTACCTGTTCGTCTCGAAGGACTTCTGCTGCAAGGGCGTCGACAGCACGTACTCGATCGCGGTCGGCCGCTCCGAGTCCGTGACCGGTCCGTACGTCGACGCCGAGGGCGTCCCGCTCCTCGAGGACGGCGGCACCCCGGTGCTCGTCTCCGACGGCACCCGGGTGGGTCCGGGCGGCCAGTCGGTCTCGGCCGGGCTCCTCGCGTTCCACCTCTACGACGCCGACCTCGACGGCCAGTTCCGCCTCGGCGTGCTGCCGCTCGCGTGGCGGGACGGCTGGCCGACCGCGGAGTGGCCGGCGCGGGACTGAGCGGACTCTGCGCGGCGTTCCCCGGGTTCAGCGGGGGACGGCGGGCGCGGACTCGCGCTGCACGATCTCGAAGTCGGCGAGGAGCAGCCGCGGCGGGACGTCGAGGCCGCCCATGCGCTCGATGAGCGTCGAGACGGCCGTGCGCGCGATCCAGTCGCTGCCGGGATCGACGGTCGTGAGCGAGGGGATCGAGTACTGCGCCTCGTCGATGTCGTCGAAGCCGAGCACGGCGACGTCGTCGGGCACGCGCAGGCCCGCCTCCTGCAGGGCGCGCATCGCGCCGAAGGCGAGCGTGTCGTTGAGGGCGAACACGGCGTCGAAGCGCACGTCGCGCTGGATGATCTCGCGCATGGAGCGCGCGCCGTTGGCGCGGTGCCACTCGATCGACGGACCGATCAGCCGCCCGTCGAACGGGATGCCACGTGCCTCGAGCGCTTCGCGATATCCCTGCAGGCGCAGCGCGGCCGAGCCGATGAGCTCTCCTTCGTGGGCGCCGACGATCGCGATACGGCGGCGACCGGAGTCTATGAGGTACTCGGTCGCCGCGCGGGCCGCCTCGACGTTGCGCATCGTGAGGTGGTCGGTCGGGCCGTCGAAGATGCGCTCGCCCAGCAGCACGAGCGGGTAGTCGACGTCGAGGTGCGCGACGTCGGACTGGCTCATCTCGAGCGGACTGAAGATGAGCCCGTCGCTCATCTTGCGCCGGGGGCTGGCCAGCAGGTCGAGCTCGCGCTGGCGGCCGCCGCTGCCGGTCTGCTCGATCGTGACGACGAGACCGGATGCCTCGGCAGCGGCGATCACGGCGGCGGCGAGCTCTGCGAAGTAGGCGAGCGCCAGGTCGGGCACTGCCAGCGCGATCGAGCCGGTGCGGCCGGACCGGAGGCTGCGTGCGGTGAGGTTGGGCGTGTAGTCCAGCTCCGCGATGGCGGCCTCGACCCGCTCCTTCGTGGTGGGGCGGATGTGCGGGTAGTCGTTGATGACGTTCGACACCGTCTTGATCGACACGCCGGCGAGACGGGCGACGTCGTGCAGTGTGGCGGCCATCGTCACATCCCCCCTCGTCGAGAGATCTCGACGTGATCAGATCCTACAACGTTGTAGGAGGTCCACCGCGTTGCGCCCCTCATTGTGGCCGAGTCGAGGCATCCGTATCAATCGATCGGATCGACCGCGATCGGATGTAAAGAATTCTTGACAGTCCGCGACGGTGGTCCTATCTTCGGTGTAAAGAATCCTTTACACCATCGGGGAGGGGTCATGGTCTACGAAGAGCGCAACATCTGGGCGAGCCTCATCGTCAGTGCGATCGGCATGGTCGTCTACGCCGTGATCGTGCTGCAGCAGGCCGACGGAGGACCGCTGACCGACGTCGACTGGGTGCCGATCATGCTGTGGATCATCGGCGCCAGCATCGTCGGCGCGATCGTGGTGAGCATCGTGTGGGGGATGCTCGCCGGCATGCGCGACCCCGACGGCGTGGGCAAGTCCGACCAGCGCGATCGTGACATCGCGCACATGTCGACCCGCGTCGGCCAGGCCTTCCTCGTGATCGCGGGACTCGGCGTCATCATCCTGTGCGCGTTCGAGGCCGACTGGTTCTGGATCGCCAACGCCATGTTCTTCGGGTTCGCGCTGTCCTCGATCGTCGGCGGCATCGCGAGCGTCATCGCCTACCGCCGCGGGCTCGTCTGATGGTCAAGCCCACCAAGGTCACCAACACCATCCGCGCCGTACGCGAGGCCGCGGGGATCACCCAGGCAGAGCTCGCGCGCCGGGTGGGTGTCACCCGGCAGACCCTCATCGCCATCGAGCAGGGCCGGTACTCGCCGACCCTCGAACTCGCCTTCCAGCTCGCCCGCGCCTTCGGCGTCGGACTCGACGACCTCTTCGACTACCCGGAGGAATGACATGACGAAGCCGCTCCGCGGGCCCGCGGCCCTGCGCACCGACTCCATGCCCGCGTGGACGCAGCATCGCTACGGCGGGGCCGATGTCGTCGCGCTCGAGAACATCGACGTGCCGGCGCCGCGCCGCGGCGAGGTGCTCCTGCGCCTGCGCGCGACGGGCCTCAACAACGGCGACATCCGCGTCATGCGCGGCGAGCCTCTCCTCGTGCGCCTCGCGTTCGGCCTGCGCCGCCCACGCCAGGCGGTGAGGGGGATGGATGCCGCCGCCACCGTCGTCGGGATCGGTGACGGCGTGACGGAGCTCGCCGTCGGGGACGAGGTCGTCGGCGAGCTTCCCGCCGGCGGCGGCCTCGCACGCTTCGCCGTCGCGCCGGTCGGGCGGCTGGTGCGACGCCCCGCCGAGCTCGACGCCGCGGTCGCCGCAAGCCTGCCGGTCGCCGGTGGCACGGCCTGGCAGGCGCTGCAGCTCGGTGCAGTCACGGATGCCGCGCCCCCGGGCGCGTCGCCGCAGCGGGTGCTCGTGATCGGCGCCTCGGGTGGCGTCGGCACCTTCGCGGTGCAGCTCGCCGCCGGTCGCGGCGCGGAGGTGTGGGCGCTGTGCGGACAGCGCAACCTCACGCTCGTCGAGGGACTGGGCGCGTCGCACACGTTCGACTACCGGCACGTGCAGCCTGGGTCGGCCGAGCTCGGAGAGGGGCGGTTCGACGCCGTCATCGACATCGCGGGCACCGCTTCACAGCGGGACCTGCAGCGGCTCGTGCGCGACGGAGGCCGGGTCGTGCTCGTCTCCGGCGAGGGCGGTCGCGTGCTCGGGCCGATCGGGCGCATCGCCGCCGCCGCACTGCGCTCGATCGGCTCGAAGCGCCCGCTGCGCCCGCTCGCCGCGGTCGCCAAGCCCGACGTGCTCGCCGAGCTGCTCGCGCTCGCCGCGGCCGGGAGGCTGAGTCCCGTCATCGAGCGGCGCTACCCGTTCGCCGAGGCGGACGCCGCGCTGGCACGCGTTGCCGACGGCCACGTGGCGGGCAAGGTGGTTGTCCTCGCGGAGTGACGGGGTGCAGCGGGGCCCACGCGCCAGTGGAGGAGGCGTGGGGGCCTACGCCCGCATTTCCAGGCCGTGCGCAGCGGCCGTGAGACAATGGACGAGGCGTGCCCGGTTGACGGCTTCCTCAGCTCCGCCGGGCCTCTGGACAGCGTCCGCCGCGCCTCTACAGGAGCAAGATGTCCACGCAGAACACCGCGCCCGCCACCGCCCCGGTCACCGGGTCCGCCACCGGCCGGATCCAGCAGATCCGCCGCTACCTGATGTGCCGCCCCGAGCACTTCACGGTGAGCTACACGATCAACCCGTGGATGGAGCCGGCGAACCCCACCGACACCGCCCTCGCGCTGCGCCAGTGGCAGGCCCTCTACGACACGTACCTCGCGCTCGGCCACGAGGTGCACCTCATCGACCCCATCGAGGGTCTTCCCGACATGGTCTACACGGCCAACGGCGGGTTCGTCATCGACAACGTCGCGTACGGCGCGAAGTTCCGCTTCCAGGAGCGCGTCCCCGAGGGACCCGCGTTCATGGACTGGTTCCGTGACAACGGCTTCGAGGTCGCGGAGCCCGTCGAGGTCAACGAGGGCGAGGGCGACTTCCTGCTCGTCGGCGACACGATCCTCGCGGGCACCGGCTTCCGCTCGACCGGCGACAGCCACCGCGAGCTCGCCGACGTGTTCGGCAAGGAGGTCGTGAGCCTCAACCTCGTCGACCCGCGGTTCTACCACCTCGACACCGCGATCTCGGTGCTCGACCCGGTCGAGGGCCCCGGTGGCGTCGAGAAGGCCAACATCGCGTACCTCGAGCACGCCTTCGACGAGCGCAGCCAGGCGATCCTCGCCGAGCGCTACCCCGACGCGATCCGCGTCGCCGACGCCGACGGTGCCGTGTTCGGCCTCAACTCGGCCAGCGACGGCCTGAACGTGATCATCTCCCCGCGTGCGACGGGCTTCGAGGCTCAGCTGCGCGAGCGCGGCTACAACCCGATGCTCGTCGACCTGTCCGAGCTGCTGCTCGGCGGCGGCGGCATCAAGTGCTGCACGCTCGAGCTGCGACGCTGACCCGCGCGAAAGAGGAGTTCCTGATGACCGCCGCCTCCACCTCACTCGACGCCGCGATGAGCCAGATCATCGCCGCCGAAGAGGAGCACGTCGCCCACAACTACCACCCGCTCCCGGTCGTGATCTCGCGCGGCGAGGGAGCATGGGTGACGGATGTCGAGGGCAAGCGCTACCTCGACCTGCTCTCGGCCTACTCTGCCCTCAACTTCGGGCACGGGCATCCCGCGATCCTCGCCGCCGCGCAGGAGCAGCTGAACCGCCTCACGCTCACCAGCCGCGCGTACCACAACGACCGTCTCGGGCCCTTCGCCGCGGCGCTCGCCGAGCTGTGCGGCAAAGACCTCGTGCTGCCGATGAACACCGGCGCCGAGGCGGTCGAGACCGGCATCAAGGTGGCCCGCGCGTGGGGCTACCGCGTGAAGGGCGTCGCTGCGGACGCCGCGAAGATCGTCGTCGCGCACGGCAACTTCCACGGGCGAACCACGACGATCGTCGGTTTCAGTGACGACCCGCAGGCGCGCGCCGACTTCGGTCCGTTCACGCCCGGCTTCATCTCGGTGCCGTTCGGCGACGCCGCGGTCATCGACGCGGCGATCACCGCCGACACGGTGGCCGTGCTCATCGAGCCGATCCAGGGCGAGGCGGGGGTCATCCTCCCGCCCGAGGGCTACCTCAAGAAGGTGCGTGAGATCTGCACCCGCCGCGGGGTGCTGTTCATCGCCGACGAGATCCAGTCCGGCCTCGGCCGGGTGGGGGAGACGTTCGCGTGCGACCGCGAGGGCGTCGTTCCCGACGTCTACCTCCTCGGCAAAGCGCTGGGCGGCGGCATCCTTCCGCTCTCGGCTGTCGTCGCCGACCGCGACGTGCTCGGGGTGATCCACCCGGGCGAGCACGGCTCGACGTTCGGCGGCAACCCGCTGGCCGCGGCCGTGGGGCTCCGAGTGGTCGAGATGCTGCAGACCGGCGAATTCCAGGGCCGCGCGAAGCTCCTCGGCGAGCACCTCGAGGCGAAGCTCCAGGAGCTCGTCGGCCACGGGGTCACCGCGGTGCGCGTCGCGGGCCTCTGGGCCGGCGTCGACATCGACCCCGAGGTCGGCACCGGGCGCGAGATCGCCGAGCGTCTCATCGGGCGCGGGGTTCTCGCGAAGGACACCCATGGCCAGACGATCCGCATCGCGCCGCCGCTCGTCGTGCGCGCGACCGAGCTGGACTGGGCGGTCGAGCAGCTGCGCTTCGTGCTCGCTGGCTGAGGCGCCCGCGGTGGGGTTCTGCGGCGGCTCAGCTCACGTCGACGTTGAGTTGCTGCCACCCCGTCGCGCCGTCGGGCGCGGGCCACGCGTCGGCCTCGGTCTGCAGCTCGCCCGCGGTATTGGTCGCCCGGCAGCGGATCTCGTGGGCCCCGCGCTCGGCCGTCCAGGGGATCGACCACTGCACCCACGTGTCGTCCGAGATCGCCGATGCGAGGGTCGCCTCGCGCCACGGCCCGCCGTCGACCTGCACCTCGACCTTCGCGATGCCCACGTGCTGCTGCCAGGCGACACCTGCGATGGTGGTGTCGCCGGCGCTCAGCCCCTGGCCGCTCCGCGGCAGGTCGATGCGTGACTGCAGCTTGATCGGTCCCTTCGCCGACCACCCGCGCGTCGTCCAGTACGCGGTGGCCTTGTCGAACCGCGTCACTTCGAGCTCGGTGACCCACTTGGTCGCCGAGACGTAGCCGTACAGCCCCGGGACGACCATGCGCACCGGGAAGCCGTGCTCCGCCGGCAGCGGTTCGTCGTTCATCCCGACCGCGAGGATCGCATTGCGGCCCTCCTCCTGCAGCACCTCGAGCGGCGTGCTCGCGGTGAAGCCGTCGATCGAGCGCGACAGCACCATGTCGGCGTCGGACGTCGGCCGGGCGCGTTCGAGCAGCCGGCGGATCGGATACCCGAGCCACTTCGCGTTGCCGATGAGGTCGCCGCCGACGGGGTTCGAGACGCACGCGAGGGTGGTCCAGCTCTCCTCGAGAGGAAGGGCGAGCAGCTCGTCCCACCCGATCTCGACCTCGTTCTCCACGAGCCCGTGGATCCGCAGGCTCCAATCGCTCGGGTCCACCTGCGGCACGACGAGTGCGGTGTCGATGCGATAGAAGCTCGCGTTCGGGGTCACGACCGGCGTCATGCCGGTGAGGTCCAGCTGCGCACCGGCGGGCACCGCGGGCGCCGCGACTGCGGGCGCGGGAAGACGCAGCGCCTGACGCACGGCGGTGACGGTGCGCGCGCCCGCCTGCAGCGCCGTCCCCGCGATCGCCGCGAGGACGCCTGCGGCCGCGGCCGCACCGGTCCAGGCCAGGAACCGGCGGCGTGTCGTGGCGACCGGCATGCGCGAACCCCCCTCCGGTCCGTCCGGCACGGAGGGCTCGGCGTCCGGCGATGCGCCGGCGTCGTCACCGGCGGGTGGGGAGACCGTCCTCGCTCTCGCGAGCTGCGTCAGCAGCGCGAGCGCGGTCGCTGCGAGGAAGCCCGCCGCCAGCGAGGGCAGCCAGGCCAGAGCCACAGGCTCGGGCCGCAGCATCGCCAGCAGTGCGGCACCCGCGCCGAGCGCGGCGAACACGACGACGCCGTACCACGGCCGTCGCAGCTCCAGCACGCCCACGAGTGCCGCCAGGACGAGCAGCACCACGGCGATGCCGATCAGCAAGGCGAGCTTGTCGGCCGTGCCGAACAGCGTGATCGCGGCATCCTTCGCCCACGGCGGCGCGAGGTCGATGAGTGTCCCGCCGATGACGGCGAACGGGCTCGCGGACGGTGCGACGGTCGCCGCGATCAGTTCGCCGATGCCGGCACCGAGGACGACGGATGCCACGCCCGCGGCCGCGCCGGAGAGCGCCGGGGCTTTCGCGGCGACGCGGGTGGAGGCATCCGCCTCACGTGTCATAGCGGGAGCATACGTCCGATCCGCCCTGTGCGGACCAGGAGAACGGCTCGGAAACACGAGCGCAACGAAGGCCGCATTAGGCTCATGTCATGGGTGATCTGTTCGACGGCTACGGCTCCACGCTGGCGCCGCGCAAGACGCCCTCGGGGGTACCCGCGTTCGACGAGATGTTCGGGAGCCCGGCCCACCCGGGTGCGCCGGCCGAGTCGCGTGAGGCCTATCGAGAGCTCTACCAGGCGCTCGCGCAGATGACCCAGGAGGAGCTGCGCGGCCGCACCGATTCCCTCGCGAGCTCGTACCTCGCGCAGGGCGTGACGTTCGACTTCGCCGGCGAGGAACGGCCGTTCCCGCTGGACGCCGTGCCGCGCGTGATCACGTACGACGAGTGGTCGCGCATCGAAGCCGGCGTCAAGCAGCGCGTGCGCGCGCTCGAGGCGTTCCTCGACGACGCGTACGGGCACCAGTTCTGCGTCCGCGACGAGGTGCTGCCCGCCGGACTCATCGCGAGTTCGCAGTACTTCTACCGTCAGGCCGCCGGCATCCACTCCGCCAACGGCGTGCGCATCCAGGTGTCGGGAATCGACCTGATCCGCGACGAGCACGGCGAGATGCGCGTGCTCGAAGACAACGTGCGCGTGCCCTCCGGCGTCAGCTACGTCATCTCGAACCGCCGGGTCATGGCCCAGACCCTGCCCGAGCTGTTCGTGTCGATGCGGGTGCGCCCCGTCGGCGACTACCCGAACAAGCTCCTCGCAGCGCTGCGCGCCTCCGCCCCCGCGGGCATCGAAGACCCGAACGTCGTCGTGCTCACCCCCGGTGTCTACAACTCCGCCTACTTCGAGCACACGCTGCTGGCCCGGCTCATGGGCGTCGAGCTCGTCGAGGGCCGCGACCTGCTGTGCATCGGCGGCAAGGTCTTCATGCGCACGACCCGCGGGCCCAAGCGCGTCGACGTCATCTACCGCCGCGTCGACGACGACTTCCTCGACCCGCTGCAGTTCCGCGCCGACTCCATGCTCGGGGCCCCCGGGCTCATGCTCGCGGCGCGTCTCGGCAACGTCACGATCGCCAACGCGGTGGGCAACGGCGTCGCCGACGACAAGCTGCTCTACACCTACGTGCCCGACCTCATCCGCTACTACCTGGCGGAGGAGCCCATCCTCAAGAACGTCGACACGTGGCGCCTCGAAGACCCGAACGCGCTCGAGGAGGTGCTCGACCGCCTCGACGAGCTCGTCGTGAAGCCGGTCGACGGCTCCGGCGGCAAGGGCCTGGTCGTGGGACCCGATGCCTCGCCTGCCGAGCTCGAGAAGCTCCGCAAGAACCTGCTCGCCGACCCCCGCGGATGGATCGCGCAGCCGGTGGTCATGCTGTCGACGATCCCCACCCTCGTCGAGGACGGCATGCGTCCCCGCCACGCCGACCTCCGCCCCTTCGCGGTCAACGACGGCGAGGACGTGTGGGTGCTCCCCGGCGGCCTGACCCGCGTGGCGCTCCCGGAGGGACAGCTCGTCGTGAACTCCAGCCAGGGCGGCGGCTCGAAGGACACCTGGATCGTCGGCGGCTCCGCGCCGGGCCAGGTGGAGTACGGCCACGGACGAGGCGTGCCGGAGCTCGTCGCCGACCAGGCCGCGACCGTGACCGAGGCGATCCCCATCATCTACGACCCGCAGACCGAGCCCACCCACTCGCCGCACGACCGCCCCCGCTCGCGCGTCGAGCAGCAGGAGCAGCAGCAGCAGGCTGCGGAGCAGGCTGCCGACCTCCCGGTCGTTGAGAAGGGTGTCCGGACATGCTGAGCCGTATCGCGGAGTCGCTGTTCTGGATCGGGCGTTACATCGAGCGCAGCGACGGCACCGCCCGCATCCTCGACGTGCACCTGCAGCTGCTCCTCGAAGACCCGTGGATCGACGAGGACACGGCCTGCCGGTCGCTCCTCAGCGTCATGGGCTCCGCCGTGCCCGACGGCGTGGACCAGGTGCGCCGCGAGGACGTGCTCGCACGTCTCGCCGTCGACCGCATGAACCCGTCGAGCATCGCCTACGCGCTCACCGCCGCGCGCGAGAACGCGCGCCGCGCGCGCGAGATCGTCTCGAGCGAGCTGTGGGAGACGCTCAACACGACGAACGCCCGCATGCCCCGACGCCTGCAGAACGACCGCGTGCACGAGTTCTTCCAGTGGGTGCGCGAGCGTGCGGCGCTCGCCGTCGGCATCGTGGACTCGTCGACGAGCCGCGACGAGGCCTGGCAGTTCTTCACGCTGGGGCGCAGCATCGAGCGCACCGACATGACCGCGCGCCTGCTGGCCACGCGGTCGCTGACCGAGGCATCCGGTCCGTCGTGGACGACCATCCTGCGCTCGTGCGGCGCCTACGAGGCGTACCTCCGCACCTACCGCGGCATGCCGAGCGCGCGCAACGCGGCCGAGTTCCTGCTGCTCGACCGCCTCTTCCCGCGCTCGATCATCTACTCGATCCAGCGCGCCGAGGAGTGCATGAGCGCCATCGACCCGCGCGCCGACCGCGTGGGCCACTCCAACACGGTGCTGCGGGCCCTCGGCCAGATCCGCAACGACCTCGAGTACCGGCCGATCTCCGAGATCCTCGGCGAGCTGCCGACGCACATGGACCGCGTGCAGACGGTCACGCGCGAGGCATCCGAAGCCATCCGCGGCCGGTTCTTCCCGACGCAGGCCGAGCCCAGCTGGATCGGAGAGATCTCATGAAGCGCCTCCGGATCGAGCATCAGACCGGCTTCAGCTATCAGGGCGACGTCACCGCGTCGTACAACGAGGCGCGCATGCTGCCGGGTTCCACCGACAGCCAGTTCGTGCTCAACTCATCGCTCGACATCGAGCCGTCGACCTCCGTCAACCAGTACGTCGACTACTTCGGCACGCGGGTCGCGGCGTTCGACGTGCTGTCGCCCCACTCGTCGCTCACGATCACCGCGCGTTCGCTGGTCGAGGTGCGGCCGCGGCCGCTCGAGCACATCGACGTGACGTGGGAGGGCCTCGCCCGCGAGGCGGCCCGCTCGCTCGAGACCGTCGAGCAGATGTCGCAGACCCGACGCACCCGGCCGCACGAGGAGGTCGCCGAGCTCGCACGGTCGATCGCCGCACAGCACGACCACCCCGGCCGCGCCGCGCACGCGATCGCCGTCGCCATCGGCGACGCCGTCGAGTACATGCACGGCATCACCGGCGTGCACTCGACCGCGGCCGAGGCGTGGGAGGCGCGAAAGGGCGTCTGCCAGGACATGGCCCACATCGCCCTCGGCGCGCTGCGGGAGGTCGGCATCCCGGCGCGGTACGTGTCGGGCTACCTGCACCCGCGGCCGTCGGCCGAGGTGGGCGTCGCGGTGACGGGCGAGTCCCACGCGTGGATCGAGTGGTTCGCGGGGGAGTGGCAGGGGTTCGACCCCACCAACAACATCGAGATCGGCGACCGGCACGTGCTCGTCGGCCGGGGCCGCGACTACGGCGACGTGCCGCCGCTGCGCGGCGTCTACGCCGGCCCGTTCAAGAGCAACCTGCACGTCAAGGTCACGATCACGCGCGAGGTGTAGTCGACGGCGTCACCCCTCAAGGATCGGAGGCGAGAATCGGATGCCTCGGGCCGAGGCATCCGATCTCCGCTGGATCTCCGGGTTCCGGGCGACCGATGCTGCGGCTCAGGCCGGTTCGGCGGCTTCGACCTCGATGCGCTCCTCGTCGCGCGGTCTGCCGCTGCCGAGCGAGAGCGTGGCCAAGAGGCCCACCGCGAGGAAGCCCGCGGCGGCGAAGCTGGCGTACTTCGTGCCTTCCGAGAACGCGGCCTTCGCGTCGTCGGCGAACTGCTCTGTCTGAGGCGATTCGGCGAGGCCCGCGATCGCGCCGCCGGCGCTGTCGACCACGGCCGAGACGACCTGGTCGCGCTGCTCGGCGGGGATCCCGCGGTCGTCGAGCTTCGCCGTGAGCACCGCGGAGGTCGTGGAGAAGAGGATCGTGCCGAGGATGGCGATGCCGAGCGCCGCCCCGAGCTGGCGTGCCGTCGACTGGGTTCCCGAGGCCTGGCCGCCCTCGGCGGTCGGGACGTCGGCGAGCACCACGCCCGTGAGCTGCGCTGTGGCGAGCCCGACGCCGAATCCGTACACGAAGAGTGCGGGGATCAGCGGCACCCACGAGGCGTCCGGCGCGATGACGAAGCCGACCGCTGCGATGCCGATGATCTCGGCCACGATGCCGACGCGCACGATCCACACCGGTGCCACGCGTCCGCTCAGGGCCCCGGCCAGTCCGCTCGCGGCGAAGGAGCCGATCGCGAGGGCGAGGAGGATCAGGCCGGTCTGGACGGCCTCGAACCCGAGCACGAACTGCAGCCAGAGCGGGAGGGCGAGGATCAGCCCGAACTCGCCGAGCGAGACCACCATCGCGGCGATGTTGCCGTTGCGGAACGAGGGGATGCGGAAGAGCCCGAACGCGATGACCGTCGGCTTGCCGGCCCGGCGGCGATGAAGCCCCCACCAGGTGAACGACACGACGCCCAGGGCGGCGATGGCGAACGCCACGGCGACGGGGGAGATGTCCCATGGCCAGGTCCATCCGCCGATCGTCAGTTCCTTCTCGGCGGTGAGCCAGCCGTAGGTGCGTCCTTCGATCAGCCCGAAGACGAGGGCTCCGACGGTGATCACCGACAGCAGCGCGCCGAAGAGGTCGATCGACACGGCATCGCCGCGCGATTCGTCCACGGTCAGCAGCACACCGACCACGATGGCGATCCCGAGCGGCACGTTGATGAGGAACGCCCAGTGCCAGGAGAACTCGGTCGTCAGCCAGCCGCCGAGCAGCGGGCCGACCGCGGCCATACCGCCGATCGTCGAGCCCCAGACCGCGAAGGCGACGGCCCGCTCGCGGCCCCGGAACGTCGCGTTGAGCAGCGACAGCGTCGTGGGGAGCATCATGGCGCCGCCGACGCCCTGGATGAAGCGCGCGCCGATCAGGAGTCCGCCCGTCGTCGCCAGCGCGGCCCCGACGGAGGCGAGGGTGAAGATGACCACGCCGATGAGCAGCATCCGTCGTCGTCCCCATCGGTCGGCGAGCGCGCCGAAGACGAGCAGCAGTGACGCGAAGACGAGGGTGTACGCCTCCTGAACCCACTGCACCTCGCTGGACGTGATTCCCAGATCGTCGACGATGGCGGGGATCGCGACGTTGACGATGGTGGAGTCGACGATGATGAGCGCGACGGCGACGCTGATGAACACCAGCCCCGCCCAGCGGCGGCGTGAACCCGAGGTCATATCGCTAGCTTATCTAGCGATATCACCTCGATCCAGACCTTCCCCACCCTCAGGCGGGAGGGCTGTCGGGGTCCAGCGTCTCGAGCGTCTCCTCCTCGACGGGGTTGTCGGCCTCGAGCTGTTCCTCGGTGGTCTTGTCGCCGCCCAGCGGGCTGTCGCCTTCAGGGGCTCGGTCGTCGGTTCGCCGTTCGTCCATGGCGGTCACGCTAGCGCGGGACGGATGCTGCCGCCCGGGGCTTGACGGAGGCCCGGAGGCAACTTCGGAATCTGCGGAAAGTTTCCTTGACGTTCGATGATGAAACGTGTCACCGTAGAGCGGTCTACACAACGTAGAGCGATCTACGGATCGACCTCAAGGGAGAGGAAAAGCACAATGATGTCGCCTCAATCCACCAACCTCGCGCGAAATCCGCGCGCGCGCCGACGTACCACGGCGCTCCTGCTCGGCGCCGCACTGATCGCCGCGGGGGGAAATGTCGCGTTCGCGGCACCCGCTGCAGCCGCCGACTGCGCCACCGTCCCCTGGATGGACACCTCGAAGTCGGCCGACCAGCGGGCTGAGGCGCTGCTGGCCGCCAGCACGCAGCACCAGAAGTACCGCTGGCTCGTGGAGCAGCCCGCGAACAGCCCGCAGCAGACGACCTGGTCGGGCGGCGTCGTCTACCCCGTGCAGGTGGACTGCACACCCACCGTCATCTACTCCAACGGTGCCGAGGGCGCACACGGCAAGGCGGGCACCACCGCATGGCCGGGGCCCATCGCCATCGCCGCCTCCTGGAACCTCGAGCTCAATGAGCAGAAGGGCGCGATCCACGCGGACGAGGCGTTCGACAACCGCAGCAACGTCATCCTCGGCCCGGGCGTCGCCAGCGGCCGCACCCCGCTCTCGGGGCGCAATGCGGAGTACTTCGGCGAGGATGCACTGCTCTCCGGCCTCATGGGCGCCGCGAACGTCCGCGGCATCGAGGACGGCAGCAGCCCCGACAAGCCGGTCATCGCCAACCTCAAGCACTACGTCGCGAACGAGCAGGAGCTCGACCGCAACAACAGCTCCTCGAACATCGACGAGCGCACGTTCCGGCAGGTGTACGACCTGCCGTACGAGATCGCGATTAAGGAGAGCGACCCCGACAGCCTGATGTGCTCGTACAACCAGATCAACGGCATCTGGTCGTGCGAGAACGACATCCTCACGACGAGCCTGCGCGACAAGATGGGCTTCGACGGCTACGTCATGAGCGACTTCGGCTCGGTCCACTCGACCGGTCCGTCGCTCATGGCCGGCCTCGACCAGGAGCTCAACCGCCCGATCTGGTTCACGCCGGCTCGCCTGGACGCGGCTCTGGCGGCGGGGCAGATCACCCAGCAGCGCATCGACGAGGCCGCGTTCCGGGTCGTGCGCACCTACATCAAGGAGGGGCTGTTCGATCACCCGCTCCCCGCGACCGCGAAGCCCGTCACCGCGACGGACGACTCCCGCGCCCTGGCGCGCGAGCTCGCCGAGGAGAGTGCCGTGCTGCTGAAGAACGACGACGGCATCCTGCCCCTCGACGACGGACCCCTGACCGTCGCGGTCGTCGGTCCGACGGCCTCGAAGACGCCGACGGGCGGCATCAGCTCCGCGCAGGCGTGCTCGGCCGGCGGATTCGGTGCGGGCGGCGTGCTCAACTGCGCCAACGTCGTCGATCCGCTCACGGCGATCACACAGCGCGTCCAGGCCGCGGGCGGAAGCGTCGTGTACAACAACGGCGCCGACCTCGCCTCGGTCGCCGCGACCGCTGCCCAGGCCGACGTCGCCATCGTCTTCGGCTACATCCGCACGGGCGAGTTCGCCGATACGGCGGACCTCCGCCTCGACTCGAACGGTGACGCGCTCGTGCAGGCTGTCGCCGCGGCGAACGACGACACCGTGGTGGTCCTCAACAGCGGAACCGCGGTCGAGATGCCGTGGATCGACGACGTCGACGCGGTGTTCAGCAACTGGTTCGCCGGTGAGCAGATGGGCCCCGCCCTGGCGGCGCTTCTCTGGGGCGACGTCAACCCGTCGGGCAAGCTGCCGATGACCTTCCCCAAGTCGGTGACAGACACGCCGACCGGAAACGACCCGGCACGCTACCCCGGCATCTTCTCCAACGGGTCGACGACCCGGCCCGCCGGGTCGACCGAGGCACGCCAGGTGAACTACACCGAGGGTCTCCAGGTCGGCTACAAGTGGTACGACGCGCAGGGCATCGAGCCGCTGTTCGAGTTCGGGCACGGCCTGTCGTACACGTCCTTCGCGTACAGCGACCTGGCGGTCGACCACGTGGACGACCCGGCGACCGGTGACGTGCTGTCGAAGGTGTCGTTCACGGTGACCAACGCCGGCGCCCGCGCCGGCGCGGAGATCCCGCAGGTCTACCTGACGCTGCCCGACGCGGCCGAGGAGCCCGGCAAGCGGCTCGTCGGCTTCGACCGCGTCGAACTCGCGGCGGGTGCGAGCACCCGGGTCGAGGTCGTCGTCGACTCGACGGCGAGCAACCAGCCCTTCTCGATCTGGGATGTGGACGCCGATAAGTGGACCGTGCTGGACGGCGAGTACACCTTCGCCGTCGGATCGTCGTCGCGCGACCTGCCGCTCACGCAGGACGTGTTCGTCGACCGTGTCGCGCCGAAGATCACCTCGATCATGGTCGACGGCAGCCAGAAGGTCGTGGTCGCAGCGTCGGACGAACTGAGCGGCGTCGCGCTGATCGAGTACTCGACCCAGAAGAACAAGCAGGATGCCTCGGCATGGGCTCCGTACACGGGACCGCTGCAGGTCGACGCGAAGAGCACCGTCTCGTTCCGCGTCACCGACCACAGCGGGAACGTCAGCGAGATCGTCCAGGTGAACCGCAAGGACCTGCGCTGAGACCCCGGGGGCGGCACTCCCTGGGTCGCCCCCGGACCACCGTCCGCCCCGTGGTGCCGCCACGGGGCGGACGACGCTTTCCCGGGCGCACCGGGGTACGTTTGCCCTGCAGGTCTGCACCGACGAGGAGAAGAATGACGGATGCCCCCTCCCCGCGCCACGCGACGATCGAGGACGTCGCGCGGACGGCCGGCGTCTCTCGTGCCGCCGTGTCGAAGGTGCTGCGCAACGCCTACGGCGTGAGCGACGGGATGCGCGAGCGGGTGACGGCCGCGATGACCGAGCTGAACTACCGTCCGCGGATCGCGGCACGGGCGATGCGCGGACGCACGTACACGCTCGGCATCGAGCTTCCGGATCTGGCCAACCACTTCTTCGCGCGGATCGCACGCGGTGCCACGAGCGCCCTCGAAGGAACGCCGTACCAGCTCATCATCGCTCCCGCCGAAGCCGGGTCGCGCGAGGGCCTGCGGGCGCTCGAGGCGCTGGTGGACCGTCAGGTGGACGGCGTCATCGCGGTGTCGCCGCGCGTCGACGAAGCAGGGCTGGAGCGGATCTCCGGTTCCGTTCCCGTCGTCATGTTCGGGCGCCACGACACCTCCGACCGGTATGACGTCGTCGCCGGCGACGACGCCGCGGGGGCGCGTGCCGCGATGCGGCACCTGCTCGATCTCGGCCACCGCCGGATCGCGCACCTCACCCTGCACGAATCCGGCGCCTTCGAGCCGTTCCCGCACGGCGTGCGCCTGCGCGAGTACGAGGCGGCCATGGCGGCCGCCGGGCTCGGCGAGCACACTGCGGTCTGGCGCACCGACGAGGGCGAGGGGCCGTCCTCGGACGTCGTTCGCCGCATGCTCGCGGACGGGACGACGGCCACCGCCGTGTTCGCGGCCCACGACGAACTCGCCTTCGGCGCGATGCGCGCCGCGAAGGAGGCGGGGGTGCCGCTCGCCGTGGTCGGGTACGACGACGTTCCCATGGCCTCTCACCCTGCGCTCGGGCTCACGACCGTGCACCAGCCTGGTGAAGCGATGGGCGCGCGTGCCGTCGAGATGCTGCTGGAGCGCATCGCCGGGCGCACGGAAGCGATGCACGAGATCTTCGAGATCGAGCTGAAGGTGCGCACCTCCACGCGCGCTCCTTCGAGCTGAGAGGGATCAGCGCGCCGCGACCACCGCGTTGTCGAGCTCGTCGAGATCGACGCCCGGCCGCTCGGCCTGGTTGGTGAGCAGCACGAAGGCGACGCCCGCGCTCGGATGCACCCAGAACTCGGTGCCTGCCCATCCGCCGTGGCCGTACACATCGCGGTCGATGAGGCCCGGGGCGCGCGTGCGCAGGTTCCACGTGAAGCCCCAGTCCTGCCCGCGCTCGGCGGGGTACGGCTCGAGGCGCGGGATGTCTGCGGTGAGCGGGCGGCGCATCATCGCGAGGGTCGCCGGCTGCACGACGCCGCCGGCCTCGCCCTGCCCGATGCGCAGCAGCGCCGAGCCGAGCGCGAGGAGATCGCCCGCCGTGCCGATCATGCCCGCACCGGGGTTACGGTGGCTCGCGAATCCGCGCATGTCCAGGCCCAGACGCTCGGCGTCGACGACCGTGTGCGGCTCGACGGCCGGGTCGAGCGTGAGCCCGGTCGCGCCGAGCGCGGCGGCCCACTCCGTGACATCGGCATCCCACGTCCGCCCGGTGGTGTGTCGCACGAGCTCGGCGATGCCGTCGAACGCCACCGTCGAATAGCGCGAGGCGTTGCCGGCGGCGAAGTCGCGGCCCGGCGCGAGCAGCGCGGCGCGCAGCCCCTCGGCGGGGTCGAGCGTGGGTTCGCGGATGCCTGAGGTGTGGCTTGCCAGGTGGCGGAGGCGCACGACGTCGTCGCGGCCGGCTCCGAACGCGGGCAGCGCCGCGCTGAGCGGCGTCTCGGTGGTGAGCAGGCCGCGCTCGATCGCGCGTGCGGCGGTGAGGCCGGTGAGCACCTTGGTGATCGAGAACAGCCAGTACGGATCCTCGACCTGTGCCGTCCGTCCGTCCGTCGCGCCGAACGCGTCGAGCGCGACGACGCCGTCGGCGGTCGCGATGCCCACGACCGCGCTGGGCAGGCGCCCCGCCGCCACGTGCCGTCGCGCCCAGTCGAACGCGGCGCCGTAGCCGGTCACGAGCGGGGCTCGTACCGTTCGGGAGACACGGATGCCGCCACCACGCGCCGCAGGTCCTCGAGGGTCGCGTCGGGGCCGAACCAGCCGTGCGCGCGCGCCTGCACGAGCACATTGCCGAGCGCTGTCGCCTCGACCGGACCGGCGAGCACCGGAAGACCCGACCGGTCGGCGGTCGCCTGGCACAGGAGCCTGTTGAGGGCGCCGCCGCCGACGATGTGGATCACGTCGATGTTCCGGCCCGAGAGCCGGGCCGCCGTCGCGAGCGCGTCCGCGAACGCCTGGGCGATGCTCTCGACGATCGTGCGGGCGAACGCCGCGCGGGTCGTCGGCACCGACGCACCCCTCTCGCCGAGCACCGCCGCGATGCGCGCGGGCATGTCGCCCGGAGCCGACAGCCGCGGGTCGTTGGCGTCGAACAGCGCGATGTCACCGGACACGGATGCCGCGGCATCCAGCAATTCCGGAAGGTCCATCGCCGCGCCGTCCTCGGCCTCCCAGGTGCGCACGGCCTCGCTCAGCAGCCAGAGGCCCGTCACGTTGTGGAGGAAGCGCACGCGTCCGTCGACGCCGCCCTCGTTCGTGAAGTTCGCCTCGCGGGCCGCGTCGCTCACGACGGGCTCGTCGAGTTCGACGCCGACCAGGCCCCACGTGCCGCACGAGATGTAGGCCGCGTCGGGGGTGCTGAGCGGCACCGCGACGACGGCTGAGGCGGTGTCGTGCGAGCCGACCGCGATCACCTCGAGGGCCGCGCCCACGCGCTCGCGGGCTTCGCCGTGCAGGGTGCCGAGAGGGGCGCCAGGATCGACGAGGGCCGGAAGCACGGATGCTGGAATCCCCAGCTTCGCGGCCAGTTCGAGGTCCCACGCGCCGGTGTTCACGTCGACCAGCCCGGTGGTGGACGCGTTGGTGCGCTCGGCGACGCGCGCGCCGGTGAGCAGGAACGCGACGAGGTCGGGAACGAGCAGCGCAGAGCTCGCGTCCTGGAGCATCGACTCGACCACGTACTGGTACAGCGTGTTGAACGGCAGGAACTGCAGTCCGTTGCGACGGTAGAGCTCGTCGAACGGCACCCGTGCGTGCACCATCTCGACGCCGCGCGCGGTGCGCTCATCGCGATAGTGGAACGGCTCGCCGAGCAGCTCCTCGCCGTTCACCAGGCCGTAGTCGACGGCCCACGAGTCGATGCCGATGCTGGCGATGCCGCTCTCGCGACGCAGCGCCTCGGCGAGGCCGTCGACGATGTGCCGGTACAGCGCCGAGAAGTCCCAGTGCAGGGAATCGTCGGCCCCGGGCACCGGACCGTTCGGGAAGCGCGAGACCTGCTCGAGCCGCAGCATCCCGTCGTCCACGTAGCCGAGCATCACGCGTCCGCTGGTCGCACCGAGATCGACGGCGGCGACGACGCCGCCACGCGGGCGCGCGGCGGCGTCGGTCGAGATCGAATCCGTCATCGCAGGAAGGCGGCGGCGACGCCGGAGTCGACGGGGATGTGGAGGCCCGTGGTGCGGCTGAGCTCGGGGCCGGTGAGGACGTAGACCGCGTCGGCGACGTTCTCGGGGACGACCTCGCGCTTGAGGATGGTGCGGTTCGCGTAGAACTGACCGAGGTCCTCTTCCTTGACGCCGTAGGTCGCGGCGCGGTTGGCGCCCCAGCCGGCGGCGAAGATGCCGGAGCCGCGCACGACGCCGTCGGGGTTGATGCCGTTGACGCGCACGCCGTGCTCGCCGAGCTCGACCGCGAGGAGGCGCACCTGGTGGGCCTGGTCGGCCTTGGTCGCCGAGTACGCGATGTTGTTCGGGCCGGCGAAGACGGAGTTCTTCGACGAGATGTAGATGACGTCGCCGCCGAGCTTCTGCTCGATGAGGATCTTCGCCGCGGCCTTCGAGACCAGGAACGAGCCCTTGGCCATGACGTCGTGCTGCAGGTCCCAGTCCTTCTCGGTGGTCTCCAGCAGCGGCTTCGACAGCGACAGCCCGGCGTTGTTGACGACGAGGTCGACACCGCCGAACGCGAGCACGGCGGCGTCGAACGCGGCCTGGATCTGGTCGGCGTCGGCGACGTTCGCGGCGACGCCGATGGCGACGTCGGTGTTGCCGAGCTCGGCCGCGGCGGCCTGCGCCTTCTCGAGGTCGAGGTCGGCGACGACCACGCATGCCCCCTCGGCCGCCAGGCGGACGGCGATGGCCTTGCCGATGCCGGAGGCCGCACCCGTGACGAGCGCGATACGGCCCTGGTGGGTCTTGGGCTTCGGCATGCGCTGCAGCTTCGCCTCTTCGAGGGCCCAGTACTCGATGCGGAACTTCTCGGCGTCGGAGATCGGCGAGTACGTCGACAGCGCCTCGGCGCCGCGCATCACGTTGATCGCGTTGACGTAGAACTCGCCGGCGACGCGGGCGGTCTGCTTGTTCGCACCGTACGAGAACATGCCCACGCCGGGGATGAGGACGATGAGGGGGTCTGCGCCGCGGATGGCGGGGGAGTCTGCGGTCGCGTGCGCGTCGTAGTACGCCTGGTAGTCGGCGCGGTACTCCTCGTGCAGCTCCTTCAGGCGAGCGATCGAGTCCTCGACCGACGCGTCGGCCGGGAGGTCGAGGATGAGCGGCTTGACCTTGGTGCGCAGGAAGTGGTCGGGGCAGCTGGTGCCGAGCGCGGCGAGCTCGGGGGCGCGGTCGGACGCGAGGAAGTCGGTGACGACGGCGGCGTCGGTGAAGTGGCCGACCATGGGCTTGTCGGTCGACGCGAGACCGCGGATCGTCGCGGCGAGAGCGGCGGCCTTCGCGCGGCGCTCGGCCTCGGGGAGGGCCTCGAAGCCGGCGCGGACGCCGCCGAACGGGTCGGCCTTGCCGTTGGCGTCGATGTACGCCTGCGCGGTCTCGATGATCCAGAGCGAGTTCTGCTCGGCCTCGTCCGACGTGTCGCCCCAGGCCGTGATGCCATGGCCGCCGAGGATCGTGCCGATCGCCTGCGGGTTCTGCTCCTTGATCGCCGCGATGTCCAGACCCAGCTGGAACCCAGGGCGACGCCACGGCACCCACACCACCTTGTCGCCGAAGATCTTCGCGGTCAGCTCCTCGCCGTCCGCGGCGGTCGCGATGGCGATGCCCGAGTCGGGGTGCAGGTGGTCGACGTGCGCCGCGTCGACGAGGCCGTGCATGGCGGTGTCGATCGACGGCGCCGCGCCGCCCCTGCCGTGCAGGCAGTAATCGAACGCGGCGACCATCTCGTCCTCGCGGTCGACCCCGGGGTAGACGTCGACGAGGGCGCGCATGCGGTCCAGGCGCAGCACCGCGAGGCCGGACTCCTTGAGCGTGCCGAGGTCGCCGCCCGAGCCCTTCACCCACAGCAGCTCGACGGGCTCACCGGTGACCGGGTCGGTCTCGGTGCCCTTCGCCGACGTGTTGCCGCCGGCGTAGTTCGTGTTCTTCGGGTCGGCGCCGAGGCGGTTCGACCGGGAGATGAGGTCGGAGACGGCCGAGTTGGTCATGTCGTGTCCTTCGAGTTCTTGCTGCTCCGCAGTCGGTTTGTGCGGTTCGCGGGCGGATTGAATTGGCAGAAGCTGACTGCGGAACAGGGGGGCTAGAGGTGGGCGGCGGGAATCGAAGCGGGGAGGGCGGCGAGGCGGGTTGCGAAGCGCCCGATGGTGACGGATGCTGCGGCCTCGTGCGGACGGTTCAGATGGCCGTGCTCGGTGCCGGGCTCGGTCACGACGTCGACCGGACAGCCGGCGGCGCGCAGGGACGCGGCGAACGCCTCGCCCGAGACGCGGAGCTCGTCGACGTCGCCGTTGACGATGAGGGTCGGCGGGAACTGCACCAGGTCGACGGGGCGCGCGAGGCCGGGGATGGCGCCGAGCGGGGCGCGCTCGACGGAGCCGCCGAGGTAGTTCTCGTACATGGCGCGCACCACGTCGGCGCCGAAGCGGTCGGCCCCGGGCTGAGCGTCGAGCGCGGCCCGCAGCGCGGCGTCGGGCGCCGGCTGCACGGCCAGCAGCGTCGGGTACGCGAGTAGCACGAGCGCGGGGAGCGCCGCGCGCCGTTCGATGAGGCGCAGCGTCGCACCTGCGGCGAGGTTGCCGCCGGCGCTCGTGCCGCCGATGGCGATGCGGTCGCGATCGACGCGCAGGCGGCCGGCATTCTCGGCGAGCCACGACCACGCCGTGAGGATGTCATCGGATGCCGCGGGGTAATGGTGCCCGCCGGGCGGCCGGCCCGCAGCATCCGTCGTCCATCCGTCCGGAACCGGTGCGAGGCGGTAGTCGACCGACACGACCGTCGTGCCCCGCGCGGCGAGCTGAGACGCCACCCAATCGGACTCGGGCATGTCGAGGTCGCCGAGGGCGAAGCCGCCGCCGTGCGCCCACACCAGTCCGGTGCCGTTCGGCTCTCGCGCGGGGTAGACGCGCACCAGTCCGTCGGCGGCGGAGTAGGGCTCGCTCATGTCGGTCCTTCACATCGTTGTTCCGCAGTCACTTTCTGCGGCTTCGGATCGTGCGGCTTCGCAGTTTCTGACTGCGGAGCGGCCGATCTGGTGGTGCACCGGGGGCGCGGGGATCGGCATCCCACGCCCCCGGTGGGTCTGGGCGCAGCCGGCGGGTCAGGCGCCCCAGCCGGCCTGCGTGCCGCCGACGCGGTCTGCGGCGATCTGCTGCTGGTAGCCGGATGCCGCGTACGCGGCCATCGGGTCGGCCGCGAGTCCGCGCGACTCGCGCCACTCGGCGAGGGCCGGACGCACGTCGGTGTAGAAGGCGTCCATGAAGACGGCGTTCGCGGCGAGCACGTCGTTCGCCTGCTGCGCGGCCGCGAGGGCGTCGCGGTCGACGAGGAGGGCGCGGGCGGTCATCTCCTGGACGTTGAGCACCGAGCGGATCTGGCCGGGGATCTTGTCTTCGACGTTGTGGCACTGGTCGAGCATGAAGGCCACGTCGGGGTTGTTGAGACCTCCGCCGCGCACCACCTCGAAGATGATGCGGAACAGCTGGAACGGGTCGGCCGCGCCCACGATGAGGTCGTCGTCGGCGTAGAAGCGCGAGTTGAAGTCGAACGAGCCGAGCTTGCCGAGGCGCAGCAGCTGCATGACGATGAACTCGATGTTGGTGCCCGGCGCGTGGTGGCCGGTGTCGAGGCAGACCATCGCCTTGTCGCCGAGCGAGACGACCTGGGCGTAGGAGGTGCCCCAGTCCGGGACGTCGGTGTGGTAGAACGCCGGCTCGAAGAACTTGTACTCGAGCACGAGACGCTGTTCGTCGTTCAGGCGGTCGTAGATCTTCTGCAGCGAGTCCTGCAGGCGGTCCTGGCGGGCGCGGATGTCGGCCTGCCCCGGGTAGTTCGAGCCCTCGGCGAGCCAGATCTTGAGGTCGCGCGAGCCGGTGGCATCCATGATGTCGATGCACTCGAGGTGGTGGTCGATCGCCTTGTTCCGGATGCGGTCGTCGTGGTGCGTGAGCGCCCCGAACTTGTAGTCCTCGTCCTGGAACGTGTTCGAGTTGATGGTGCCGAGCTCGACGCCGAGGTCCTCCGCGTGGCGGCGGAGGTCCGAGTAGTCGTCCACCTTGTCCCACGGGATGTGCAGGGCCACGCTCGGCGCGAGCTTCGTGTACGCGTTGACCTGCGCGGCATCCGCGATCTTCTCGTAGGGGTCGCGGGGCGTGCCGGGCGTCGTGAACACGCGGAAGCGCGTGCCGGAGTTGCCGAACGCCCAGCTGGGCAGCTCGATGCCCTGGCCTTCGAGTGCGGACAGGATGTCGGGTGACAGCGTCGTCATGATGCGGTGCTCTCGTTCTCGGATTCGGCGACCGCGGCCTGCGCCGCGGTCAGTTGGTCGTGGAGGTTGAAGACTTCGGTGAGGGGTGTCGCGGCCTGGTCGGGGCGGCCCTCGAGGCCGACGAAGAACCGGCCCATCTCGGCCTCCCAGCGAGCGGCGACCTCGGAACCGGCGAGGTAGGCCTGTGCGGCCTCGTCGTCGTCGGTCTCGTAGTAGCCGATCAGGCGCCCGCCTTCGCCCAGGAAGAGCGAGTAGTTGCGGCGACCCGAGGCGGCGATCTCGGCGAGCATCTCGGGCCACACCGGCGTGTGGCGGGCGATGTACTCGTCCAGCAAATCGGGTCGCACCGTCAGCTGGAAGCAGACGCGCTTCGTCGCGGTCGCGCTGGTCATGGGTCGGACGCCTCTCGGGTGGGCGGCGATGTCGGCTGCGACACCGCCGGAGCAGTGAATCGTTTCAAAGATAAACGGCGAGCGTGCTTTCCGCAAGTGGGAGAGCGCTTTCCGCTGAATCGTACGACGTAGACGGCCGTGTGTCGATAGCGTGAGAGCCGATTCGACGCGAGGGAGCACGGATGGAGCATCAGGAGAGGGCGCTGGCCGCCTACGTGGAGTTGGTGCGGGAGCAGCCCGGCGCGCTGGGCGTGGTGCTCGTGGGGTCGGTCGCGCAGGGCAGGGAGCGTGAGGACTCCGACGTCGACGTGTACCTCGTCGTCGACGACGACCGCTTCGCCGCCGAGACCGCGCAGGGCCGGTTCGCGTGGATCGACCGGAAGGAGCTCGACTACCCGGGCTCGTACATCGACATCAAGCTCGTGAGCCCGTCGTATCTCGCCACGGCCGTCGAGAAGGCCGACGATCCGACGCGGGCGTCCTTCCTCGGCGCGAGGGTGGCCTGGAGCGTGCTGCCGGGGCTCGACGAGACGATCGCCCGCATCGTCGAGCTTCCGGATGAGGTGTGGGACGACCGCGTTCGCTCGTTCGTCGCGCAGGCCCACCTGTACGGCGGCTACTTCCTGCGTCAGGCTGTCGAGCGTGGCGACGGATTCCTCCGCCGCCACGCCGGACTCCACCTGGCGCTGGCCGCCGCGCGCGCGGCGCTCGCGGCGAACCGCGTGATGCTTCCGGGCCCCAAGTACATCTCGAAGCTGGTCAATGCCGTTCCGACGCCCGCCGGCTTCGTCGAGGTGTGGAGTCAGGTCGTCGACGAGCCCGGCATCGATGCCGCGGGCGAGCTGATGCGCATCCTCGACGAGTGGGTCGGGGACGGCCTCACCCCCGACGAGGCGCTGTCGACGTTCATCCGCGACAACGAACTCGCCTGGCTCCGGGGGAGCGTCCCCGCGGAGTTCTGGTGAAGCCACCACGCATCACCCCTTGACCGCTCCGCTGGTCATGCCCGCGACGATCTGCCGGTTGAAGAAGATGTACATGATCAGCGGCGGGATGGTCGTCAGCAGGATGTACATGAACAGCAGGTTGAACTGGCTGACGGTCTGGCTCTGGAAGTTGTAGAGACCGAGCTGCACCGTGGGGTAGTCGTTGCCCGGCAGGAAGTACAGCGGGTTCTGGAAGTCGCTGAAGACGAAGACCGCCTGCACCACGATCACGGTGACGATGACCGGCTTGAGCAGCGGGAGCACGACCGCGAAGAACAGCCGCATGGGTCCCGCACCGTCGATGATGGCGGCCTCGTCCAGCTCCTTGGGGATTGTGGCGACGAACGCGCGGAACAGCAGGACGCAGAACGCGAGTCCGAACGTGGCCTCGATCAGGATCATGCCCGGGATGGTCTTGAACAGCCCGATGCCCTGGAGCACCCAGATCGTGGGCACGACGGCCGGCGGCACGATGAGCGCGGCGAGCACCATGAAGTTGATGACCGGGTTCCAGCGGGAGCGCTTGCGCTGCAGCACGTAGCCGACCATTGCGGCGAACACCACCATGATGGCGCAGCTGAAGACGGTGATGATCGTGGTCCAGAGGAAGGCCCACAGCACCTGGTAGTCGTTCTTCTGCAGCACCTCGACGAGGTTGTCCCAGAACAGCCACTCCGTCGGCAGGCTGAACTCGACAAGTCCGGCTTCCTGCGAGGTCTTCGAGGACTGCAGGAAGACGAAGACGAACGGCAGGATGAAGACCACGACCGACACGATGATCGCGATGATCCCGACGAGGTACTTGCGAATCCAGCGGCGCGCCGTCATCGGGCGGCGGTCCTCCTTGGGACGGCGGCCGCCGCGGAGCTTGGGGGCGTCGGCGGTGGTGATTCTCTCGGTGACGGTCACAGCTCCGCCTCCCTTCTGTTCAGGAGCCAGGACACCGGCACCATGACGGCGGTGACCACCAGGAAGAGGATGACGTTGCCTGCGGTGGACAGGCCGAAGAAGCCGGCCTGGTACTGCTTGTAGATGACCGACGCGATCACGTCGCTCGAGAAGCCGGGGCCGCCCTTGGTCATCGCCCAGATCATGGCGAACTCGCGGAGACCGCCGATGAGGGACAGGATGATGACGGTCGCGGTCGCGGGGCGGACGAGCGGCAGGGTGATGTTGCGGAAGATCGACCACGCTCCGGCGCCGTCCATGCGCGCCGCTTCGAAATACTCGTGCGGGATGGCGACGATGCCGGCCATGAAGATGAGGGTGGCGATGCCGACGCCCTTCCAGATGTCGACGCCGGCGACGGTGAGCAGGGCGAGGTTCGGGTCGGTGTACCAGCCGGGCTCGGGCAGGTTGAAGAAGCCGAGGATGTTGTTCACGACGCCGTGGAACGGGTCGAGCAGCGCCTTGAAGGTGAGGCCGACGCCGATCGTGGAGACCAGCACCGGGAAGAACACCACGGCGCGGAGGTAGCCGCGGCCGAGGATCGGGCCGGTCAGCAGCAGCGCCAGCGCGAGGCCCAGCACGACCTTCGCGGCCGAGGTCACGAAGCCGTAGATGAAGGTGTTGATGAAGCCCTGGACCAGCTGGGGCTCCTGGAAGAACTGCACGAAGTTGTCGAAGCCGATGAACTGGACGTCGAACAGCGTCCAGCGCGTCAGCGAGAAGTAGAAGGACGCGAACGTGGGCACCGCGAAGAACACGATGAACAGCACGGCGGCGGGGATGTAGAACCAGGTCGGGTACGGGCTGCGGATGCCCTTGCGCTTCGGGTCGGTCTTGCCCGATCGGGTGGCGGGCGGTGCCGCGCCGGTCGGTGCTACTGCGGTCGTCATTTGATCACTCCTTTGTGAAGAGGGGCCGGCGGCGTGCCGCCGCCGGCCCCTGTGTTACCTGATCTCAGCGGATCCGGATGCGGTTCACCAGCCCTCGAGGCCGAGCTGCTGGGCCTGCTTCTTCACGTCCTCGTCGTACTGCGCGGCACCGTCTTCGGCGCCGGTGATGCCGGAGCCGACGGCGACCGTGATGTTCTCGAGGTTCGGTCCCTTGATCGGGGAGAGGAACTCGAGCGCGGAGCCGGTCTTGCCGGAGTCGAAGTACGCCTGGATGTCGTTCACCAGGTCGGGCACGTCATCGGGCAGCGTGCAGGCACTGGTGACGTACGGGCCGGCGATCGAGCCGCCCTCGTTCTGCACCTGGCAGCCCTCGTCCGAGTTCGCGAACGCCACGAACTTCTTGGCGGCCTCGAGCTTGTCGCCCTCGGTGGACTTCGCGATGTAGATCGCGTTCGGCTGCCACATCGTGATCGACGTGTCAGCGGCGTCCGCGGCCGGCAGTGCGAACACGCCGATGTCGTTGACGTTGTCGGGGTAGTCCTGCTGCACCGCCGAGATCGTCGCCGACAGCATCGGGTACTGCGCCCCGGCGCCGGTCGCCAGCGCGGCCATCGCCTGCGCGTTCGTCATCGAGGGGAAGTCCTCGTTAAGGAGGCCCTTCTCGAAGACCTCTGCGCCGTGCGTGAATCCGGCGAGAGCCGGCTCCTCGACGTACTTCGCGTTCGGGTCGTTGGCGGTGTACTCCTCGGCCCAGTCGGGGTTGACCGCCGACACGTTCGCGAAGTCGCCGAGCACGAACAGCTGGCTGGTCCAGGTGTCACCGAACGACTGCAGGATCGGGGCGACGCCGCCGCCCTCGGCCTTGATCTTCTCGCTGTTGGCGATGAACTCGTCCCAGGTGGTCGGGATCTCGAGGCCGAGCTGCTCGTAGACCTTCTTGTTGTAGAGCACGGCGCCGGCGAACGAGGTGCCCCATGGGGCGCCGTACAGGCCGTTGTCGGTCGACACGACCGCCTTGAAGTCGTCGGTCAGGCCGCTGACCCAGTCCTCGTCGCTCAGGTTCACGAGCGTCTGGTCGGGGTTCAGCGCCTGCAGCAGCGAGCCCGAGTTGTAGTGGAAGACATCGTTCATCGAGTCGGTCGACAGCTTCGTCTTCATCAGGTTGTCGCCCTCGGTGCCGCCCGGCTGCGTCTCGAGCTTCACCGTGATGTCGGGGTTGGCCTTCTCGAACGCCGCGATCAGCGCCTTCGCCTGGTTGGTGTTGGCGTCGTCGCTCTGGGTGAGATAGCTGATCTCCACCTTGCCGTCATCGGAACCGCCACCGCCGCTGCACGCGGCCAGCGGCACGGCGAGTGCCACGATGCCCGCACTCGCGAGGAGCACTCTCCGGGTCGAAGAGCTCTTCATCTTTACCTCCTTGTAAAGCCGAGCGGATGGTCCGCCCACGCTGCCGGAATCCCTGGTGCTGCGTTGAGAGGGTCGCTGCCCTGGTGGCATTGAAACCATTCAACCCTCGTAAGGTACGTCCGTTCCGGCATGGGGTCAACAGTGGGATCAGAACTGATCCGTCACGATCGTGTAACGGTCTACACTTCGATTGACAAGAACCATGAATCGTTTCACGATTGTGGAGCGGGTCGGCGACGCGGCCGACCTCCGAAAGGACCCAGCCATGACGGCTCTTCCCTCTCCCACCGCAGTCGACGACGCCGTTCGGATCGTCGGGCTCCGCTCCCAGCACGGCCCCGGACTGCTCGGCGTCCCGCGCACCGGGCTGCGCCTGAGCTGGCGCACCGAGAGCGACGATTCGGATGCCCGTCTCGTCGGCTATCAGATCGCCGAAGGCTCTGAGGGAGCCGAACCCACGATTGCGGAGCCGGTCGCCGACGCCCGGACGGTCGGCATCGCTATCCCGGTCGAACTCGCCGCCCGCGAGCGTCGTGCCTTTTCGGTGCGCGTCGCGACGCCGCGCGGCTGGAGTGCGTGGAGCGAGCCGCTGGTCGTCGAAGCCGGCGTCGACGGACCGGGGCTCGAGGCATCCGTCATCGGCGCCGACACCCCGCCCGACGGGCCCGTGCCGCTGCTGCGCACCGAGTTCGTGCTCGACGGAGCGCCGACGACCGCTCGGCTGCGCCTGTCCGCACTCGGTCTCGTCGATGCGTGGATCAACGGCGTCCGCGCGACCGACGCCCTCCTCACACCGGGGTGGACGTCGTACCAGGAGCGCATCCTCGTCGACACGATCGACGTCACCTCCCTGCTGCGTGCGGGCGCGAACGTGATCGTCCTCGCCGTCGCCGACGGCTGGTACCGCGGCAGCTTCGGGTTCGCGCGGCGCCAGGCGATCTACGGCGACCGCACCGGGGCGCTGGCGCAGCTGGAGGCCGACGGCGAGATCGTGGCGAAGACGGATGCCTCGTGGCAGACCGGATCCGGACCTCTCCGCAGCGCCAGCATCTACGACGGCACCGTCACCGACCTGCGCCTCGACGACCCCGCCGTGCACGAGCCCGGGTTCGCGGGCGACGGCTGGGTCGCAGCATCCGTCGTCGCCTTCGACGCGACGCGATTCGAACCCCGCTCGGCGCCGCCGGTGCGGGTGGTGGCGGAGCTGCCGATGGCGCCGACGCCCCACGACGGACGTACGCGCCTGGACGGCGGGCAGAACCTGTCGGGCTGGGTGCGCCTCGTGGTGCGCGGCCGCGCGGGCGATGTCGTCACGGTCCGCCACGCCGAGGTGCTCGAGCCGTCGGGCGACCTGCACGTCAAGGCGCTGCGGTCGGCCAAGGCCACCGACGTCTACATGCTCGACCGCGACGGCGAGCACACGCTCGAGCCCGCGTTCACGTTCCACGGCTTCCGCTACGCCGACGTCGAGGGTGCCGAGGTCGTCTCGGCGACGGCGGTCGCGATCTCGAGCGACCTCGCGCCGCGGAGCACCTTCGCGTCGTCGCACGAGGCGCTCGACCGGTTCCACTCGAACGTCTTCTGGTCGCAGCGTGACAACTTCGTGTCGGTGCCCACCGACTGCCCGCAGCGCGACGAGCGGCTCGGCTGGACCGGCGACGCGCAGGCGTTCGCAGCGACGGCGAACACCCTCATGGACACCGAGTCGTTCTGGATGTCGTGGCTGCGCGACCTGGAGATCGACCAGACCGACTCCGGCGGGGTGCCCGCGGTCGTGCCCGACATCATCCGCCCGCAGGACATGCTCATGGGCGGCGTGCCCACCGAGAACATGGGCCGTGCCGGATGGGCGGATGCCGCCACCATCGTGCCGCTCGCGGTCTACGAGTCCTACGGCTCGACGGAGGTGCTCGCGCGTCAGCGCAGCAGCATGCGGCGCTGGGTGGAGCACCTGCGCCGCCGCGCGGGCGACGGCGTCGTGCTGCCGGGCGGCGACTTCCAGTTCGGCGACTGGCTCGACCCCGACGCCCCCGGCGAGCGGCCCTGGGAGGCCAAGGTCTCGAGCGACTTCGTGTCGAATGCGTTCTACTCGTGGTCGGCGCGCCTGCTCGCCCGGGCCGAGCGCATCCTCGGCGACGCCGACAGCGCCGACGACTACGAGGCCCTCGCCGACCGCGTCGGAGCCGCGACGTTCGCACGCTGGGGCGAGGAGGCGATCCTCACGCAGAGCGGTGCGGCGATCGCCCTCGAGTTCGCCCTGGCGCCCGCAGAGCGCCGCGCCGAGATCGCGGACGCGCTCGCCGAGAACGTGCGCCGCGAGAACGGCCGCATCGCGACCGGCTTCCTCGGCACGCCCCTCGTGCTCTTCGCGCTGTCGAACTCGGGCCACCTCGACGAGGCGTATCTCATGCTGCTGCGCCGTGACGCCCCGTCGTGGCTCTACCAGGTCGACCGTGGTGCGACGACGGTGTGGGAGCGGTGGGACGCGATCCTCCCCGACGGCAGCATCCACTCCGGCGCCATGGACGCCCTGCCCACCGAGGACGCCTCCGAGGACGAGACCGGCATGCTCTCGTTCAACCACTACGCGTACGGCGCGATGATCGACTGGGTCTACCGCACGGTGGCGGGCCTCGCCCCCGATGCCGACGACCCGGGGTACCGAACCGTGCACGTGGCTCCGCGCCCGGCCGTGGGGCTCGAGCACGCCTCGGCGTCGATCCAGACCCCGCAGGGGCGTCTCGCGATCGACTGGCGGGTCGACGGCGACGTGTTCGAAGCCACCCTCGAGGTGCCCTTCGGCTCGCGCGCCGTGCTCGACCTCCCGGTCACCGCGGGCTCGGCGACGACCGTCGACGGCGCTCCTGCACCCACCGAGCTCGGTCACGGCACGCATCGCATCACGGTCACCGCGCCCGCCGTCGCGACGCCCGGCGCCGTCGTCCCGGCCTGATCGCGGCATCCGTCAGACCTTTCCCCACCCCCAGACCACACACCCGAGGAGTGCCATGAGCAGCCCCGTTCCCCACATCGTCATCGACGCGCCGTACCGCAGCGACGTCGTCGCCTCATCGACCCCCGAGATCGGCTGGCGCACCGAGACCGACATCCCCGGGTGGCTGCAGGCAGGGGCCGAGGTCGAGGTCACGCGTGCCGGCGAGGTGTCGTCGCACCGTGTCGACGGCCGCGCGTCGACAAGGATCGCGTGGCCGTTCGCCCCGCTCGCTGCGCGCGAGGAGGCCTCGCTGCGCGTGCGGGTCACGGGCGTCGACGGCGCCCTCGGCGACTGGAGCGAGCCGCGGCGCGTCGTCGCCGGGTTCCTCGCCGAGGGGGAGTGGCAGGCCGTGACGATCGGCCTCGCCGCGCCCGCCGCGAATGCCCAGCCCGCGTACCTGCGGACGGAGTTCGGCGTGACCGGCCCGGTGGCACGCGCCACGCTCTACGCGACGGCACTGGGCGTGTACCAGGTGGCGATCGACGGCGTCGACGTCGACGACCAGGTGATGAAGCCCGGCTGGACGCCCTATGCGCACCGCACCATCCACGAGACCACCGACGTCACCGCTCTCGTCGCGGAGGGCCGCAACGCCATCGGCGTGCGCCTGGCCGGCGCGTGGGCGACGGAGAGCTTCGGGTTCCGCGAGAACGCGCGTCCCCTCTACGCCGACCAGCCGCGCTTCGCGGGTCAGCTGCTCATCGAGTACGCCGATGGGTCGAGCGAATGGATCGTCACGGATGCCTCGTGGCGGGCGTCCACCGGACCCCTCACGGCGAGCGGGCTCTACGCGGGCGAGGACCACGACGCCCGGCTCGCCCTCGTCGACCGCGACGGTCGGGGTTTCGCCGAGGCGGGGTACGCGGCCGACAGCTGGGCGCCCGTCGCCGAGCTCGACGCACTGCGCACGCCCGAGGCGCGGGTGTCGCCGTTCGTACGACGCGTCGAAGACCTCGCGGTGCGCGAGGTCATCACCACCCCGAGCGGCAGGACCGTCCTCGACTTCGGGCAGAACCTGGTCGGCCGCCTCCGGATCCGGGTCTCAGGTCCCGCGGGCACGGTGATCACGCTGCGGCACGCCGAGGTGCTCGAGCACGGCGAGCTCGGCACGCGGCCGCTGCGCGCCGCCGCCGCGACCGACCACTACACGCTGTCCGGCCAGGGCGCAGAGGAGTGGGAGCCGGAGTTCACGTTCCACGGCTTCCGCTACGCCGAGATCGACGGCTGGCCGGGCGAGTTCGACCCCTCCGCCGTCACCGCGGTCGTCATCCACAGCGACATGGAGCGCACGGGCTGGTTCGAGGCATCCCATCCCCTCGTCAACCAGCTGCACGAGAACATCGTGTGGGGCCTGCGCGGCAACTTCCTGTACCTCCCGACCGACTGCCCGCAGCGCGATGAGCGTCTCGGCTGGACGGGCGACATCCAGGTATTCGCGCCGACGGCGTCGTTCCTCTACGACGTGCGCGGTTTCCTCGACTCGTGGCTGCGCGACCTCGCCCTCGAGCAGGTCGACGGCGTGGTGCCGTTCGTCGTGCCGAACGCGCTCGGCGTCGCCCGCCCCGCCGCGGCGTGGGGCGATGCCGCCACGATCGTGCCGTGGGTGCTTCACGAGCGCTACGCCGACGTCGCCACGGTCGAGCGCCAGTACCCCAGCATGAAGGGCTGGGCGGACGTGCTCATCGGGCTGGCCGGCCCGCGCCGGCTGTGGGAGGGCATGTTCCAGTTCGGCGACTGGCTCGACCCCGACGCGCCGCCGCACCTGCCCGCGAACGCGAAGACCGATGCCGACATCGTGGCGTCGGCCTATCTCTTCCGTTCGGCGGACGCCGTGGCCCGCGCCGCCGCGCTCCTCGGCAAAGACGACGAGGCCCGGGAGTACGCGCAGATCGCGGAGGAGGTGCGCGCCGCGTTCCTCGCGGAGTACGTGACGCCCGCCGGGCGCATGATGTCGGACGCGCAGACCGCGTACGCGATGGCGATCGTCTTCGACATCGTCCCCGCCGACCAGCAGGAGGTGCTCGGCGCCCGGCTCGCCGAGCTCACGCGCCTGTCGGGCTACCGCATCAGCACCGGCTTCGTCGGCACGCCGATCATCCAGGACGCCCTCACGCGCACCGGCAACCTCGAGACCGCACGCCGCCTGCTGGTGCAGACGGAGAACCCGTCGTGGCTGTACCCGGTCACCATGGGGGCGACCACCATCTGGGAGCGGTGGGACTCGATGCTGCCCGACGGATCGATCAACCCGGGTGAGATGACGTCGTTCAACCACTACGCGCTCGGCGCGGTCGGCGACTGGCTGCATCGCGTCGTCGCGGGCCTCGCGCCCGACGCGCCGGGATACGAGCGGATCCGCATCCAGCCGCGCCCGCTCGCCGAGTTCGACCACGCGTGGGCCGAGCACCTCACGCCGTACGGCACCGCGCGTGCGGGCTGGTCGCGCCAGGGCGGCGTCATCCGCGTCGAGGCCACGGTGCCGCCGAACACGACAGCCGTCGTCGTGCTGCCCGACGGGCGTGAGTTCGAGGTCGGCTCGGGAACCCACGAGTGGGAGGTCGCCGACACCGCGCCGGCGGCCGCCGCCTCGCGGATCGGCCTGGACTCGACCCTCGCCGCCGTCATCGACGACCTCGAGGCCTACGAGGCCATCGGACAGGTGCTCGAGGCCTCGAGCCCCGACGCCGCGCACGGCTTCCGCACGCACACGAAATGGTCGGAGGCCCGCGAACTCGGGGAGGCGCTGTTCATGCACGCCGGCCCCGAGACGCAGCAGGAGATCGCCGCGGCGCTCGCCGCGCTGTCGGCGCAGCGCGAGGGGGCGACGGCCGATGCCTGAGGCCGGACGTGGCGCGGGGGAGACCGCTTGCCCCGTGCCCTACAATCGCGGGAAGCGGATCTGAACACTGGGAGCGTCATGGTGGTGAGCGTGCGCGATGTCGCGGCTGCGGCATCCGTTTCCGTCGGCACGGTCTCGAACGTGCTCAATCGACCCGAGAAGGTGTCGCCCGCCACCGTCGAGCGGGTGACGCAGGCGATCGAGGAGCTGGGGTTCGTCCGCAACGACGCGGCCCGGCAGCTCAGAGCCGGGCGCAGCCGCAGCATCGCCCTGATCGTGCTCGACGCGGGCAACCCGTTCTTCGCCGAGGTCGCCCGCGGGGCCGAGGACCGCGCCGCCGAGGCCGGGATGAGCGTGCTGCTCGGCAACAGCGATGAGCGCTCCGACCGCGAGGACGCCTACCTCGATCTCTTCCGCGAGCAGCGGGTGAACGGCGTGCTCGTCACGCCTGTCGCCGGCGACCTCGCCGGACTCGCGCGGCTGCACGCCGGCGGGGTGCCCGTGGTGCTCGTCGACCACGAGGACTCCGCGAGGGTGTTCGGCTCGGTCTCGGTCGACGACGTCGAGGGCGGGTACCTCGCGGTCTCACACCTCCTGTCGACCGGGCGCCGGCGCATCGCCTTCATCGGCGGTCCTCGCACGATCCGCCAGGTGGCGGACCGGCTCGAGGGCGCGCGTCGCGCCGTCGCCGAGGTGGAGGGGGCGACCCTCGAAGTCGTGGAGATGTCGGCGCTGTCGGTGCTGCAGGGGCGTGAAGCGGGAGAGCTCCTCCGCGGACGCGCCGCGGCAGACCGGCCGGACGCCGTGTTCGCCGCGAACGACCTGCTCGCCGTCGGCGCGCTGCAGGCGTTCACGCTCATGGCCGATCTGCAGGTGCCGCGCGACATCGCGCTCATCGGCTACGACGACATCGACTTCGCGTCGGCGACCGTCGTGCCGCTGAGCTCGATCCGCCAGCCGGCGCACCTCATCGGGTACACCGCCGTCGACCTGCTCCTCAAGGACCTCGAAGAGCCCGACGGCGACCACGCGCGCACCGTGCGCTTCCAGCCCGAGCTGGTGGTGCGGGAGTCCACGGCCGGCTGACCTCACCGGGCCGAGGTCGGCCGGGTCGCCTCCTCGAGCAGCTCGAGCACGTGACGGTAGTCGGCTCCCGTCGCGCGCGTCATGCCCAGCTCGCACGTGCGGTTGCACGACGCGTGCGCGTCGGCGCCCAGGGCCCGCACCTCGGCGGCCTCGGCGGCCGTGGCGGACGCGGTGAGCTCGGGATGCAGCATCCCGCGGTCTCCGGCGAAGCCGCAGCACGACCACGCGTCCGGCACGACCACCTCGGTGGCGACGGCTTCGGCCACGCGGCGCAGGGCGGGGTCCAGGCCGAGCTGCGTCGACGAGCACGTGGGGTGCAGCGCCAGCGAGCCGACGAGCGGCGCCACCTCGCCCAATCGGGGGAGCAGCACGCGCTCGGCGAAGGCGACGGCGTCTTCGACACGGGCGTCGACGCCGGCATCGGCGAGCAGGTGGATGAAGCCCTCGGTGCAGCTCGAGGCATCCGTCACGATCGTGAGTTCGCCGCCGTGCGACGCGTCCGTGATCGACGCGGCGACCCGGCGGGCCATCACCTCGCGCCCGCCCGCGTGACCCTTCGAGGTCCAGGGTGTGCTGCAGCACAGCGCGTCGACGCCGTCCGGCACCGCGAGCCGGACGCCCGCGCGTTCGGCGAGCCGGCGGAACGCCTCGGTCACCCCGACCCCGTCGCCCGCGGCGCCGAACATCGCGTTGACGCAGGCGGGGAGGAAGACCGCGACCGGCGCTTCGTCGCCCGTGCCGACGCCGGCGCCGAGGCGTGAGCGCGCGCGTCCGCCGCGGGGCAGGTCGTCCGAGTAGCGCGGCACGGTGTCTGCGCCGAGCACGGCGCGGCCGAGGTCGGTGACGGCGCCGACAGCGCGGGCCGGAAGGCGGTCGGCCACCGTGAGGCCGAGGCTCGCGACCCGGGTCGCCCCTGCCCACGCGTGCGCGGCGCCCTTCCACGCCGCGTTCGCCGCCGGGCCGGCGTCCTCGCGGCGCAGGCGCTTCACGAGGGTCCCCGTGTTGATCAGCACGGGGCACGCGGTCTGGCACATGCCGTCGACGGCGCAGGTGTCCACGCCCGCGTAGTCGTAGTCGCGTTCCAGCTCGCGCACGAGCGCGTGATCGCCGGATGCCTCGGCCCGGGCGATCGCGCGCCGCGTCACGATCCGCTGGCGCGGCGTGAGGGTGAGGTCGCGGCTCGGGCACACCGGCTCGCAGTAGCCGCACTCGACGCAGCGGTCGGCCTCCTCCTCGATCGGGTCGGCGAGCTTGATGTTGCGCAGATGCGCCTCGGGGTCGGCGTCGATGATGACGCCCGGGTTGAGGATCCCGGCCGGGTCGCACAGCCGCTTGAGCTCGCGCATGACGTCGTAGAGCTCGTCGCCGTACTGCCGGCGCACGTACGGCGCCATGACGCGGCCGGTGCCGTGCTCGGCCTTGAGGTTGCCGCCGGCGTCGAGCACGAGCTCGACCATGTCCTCGGTGAACGCACGGTAGCGGGCGAGCTGATCGGCCGACTCGAAGCGGTCCGTGAGCATGAAGTGGATGTTGCCGTCCTTCGCGTGCCCGAAGATGACGCTGTCGTCGTAGGCGTACCGCTCGAACAGCGTCTGCAGCGTCGCGCACGTGGGCGCGAGGCGGTCGACGGGCACGACGACATCCTCGAGCAGTGCCGTGGTGCCGCTCGGGCGCGCACCGGCGACCGAGGCGTAGAGGCCCTTGCGCAGCTTCCACGCGGCGGCGCGCGCCACCGGATCGGACGAGAAGGATGCCGCGGCCTCGAGCGGCTGCCCCGCGAGGGTCTGCGCGCCCCGCGCGACGAGCTGTGCGAGCTCGTCGTCGTCGTGCGCGTGGAACTCGATGAGGAGCGCCGCCTGGTCGCGCACCGTGAGCCCCGTGATCTCGCGGGGGGCTCCGGCGAGCGACTGCCCGACCCGGAGCGACGTCGCATCCATGAGCTCGAGCGTCGCCGCCCCCGTCGCGACGAGCTCGGGGAGGGCGCGCGTCGCGGCCGCGAGATCGGGGAAGACCGTCAGCGCCGTCGCCATGCGCGGCAGGATCGGCACCGTGCGGTAGGTCGCCTCCGCGACGAACGCCAGCGTCCCTTCGCTGCCGACCACGAGGTGCGCGAGCAGCTCTGCCGGGGTGTCGAAGTCGAGGAACGCGTTGACGGCGTACCCCATCGTGTTCTTCATCGCGAACTGCCGGCGGATGACCTCGACCGACCGCGGGTTCGACACCACCCGTTCGCGCACCCGCATCAGGCCGTCGACCAGATCAGGCTCGGCGGCGCGGAGTGCCGCGTCGGCATCGGGCGCACCCGAGTCGACGACCGTGCCCGACGGCAGCACGAGCACGAGCGACTCGAGCGTCCGGTACGTGTTCTCGGTGATGCCGCATGCCATGCCGCTGGAGTTGTTGTTGACGACCCCGCCGATCGTGCAGGCGAGCTCGCTCGCCGGGTCGGGGCCGAGCCGGAAGCCGTGCCGCGCGAGCCGTGCATTGACCTGTCGCACCGTCGCGCCGGGCTGCACGCGCACGCGGCGCCCGCCGTCGAGCACGTCGATGCGGCGGAACCGCTGCCGCACGTCGACGAGCAGCCGGTCGGTCGATGCCTGGCCCGAGAGGCTCGTGCCGCCCGAGCGGAACGTGAGGCTCGTCCCGCTGCGGCCGGCCTCGCGCATCACGCGGCCGACCTCGGCCGCGTCGGCGGCGACGAGCACCGCCTCAGGGGTGAGCAGGAAGTGGGAGGCGTCGCTCGCGTACGCGACGCGGTCGATGGCGCGGGTCCTGAGGCGCGATGCCTCGCCGACGGCGTGCGCGATTGCGTCCACAACGTCGGCGGCGGGCAGGGTCGCGGAGGCGGCGCTTCTTGCCATGGGAACTCCTCGCTGAGCTAGACTGCAATCACATTCAAGAGAGAATGGATATGCAAGCTCCTATGGACATGCAGACTAGCGGATCGTCCACCGTGATCTCCACTGGGCCCGACCTCTCCCGCGATGGCGTCGAGCGGTACTGGGAGAGCACCGCTCCGGGAGCGGGACGACGGATGCCGCGGGCCGACGCCGTCAGCGATGCCGCGACGGTCGACCTCAACGGGGTGTGGCGCTTCCGGCTCTCACCCACGGCGGCGGGCACGGGGTCGGCATGGATCGCCGACGACTTCGACGATGCGGGCTGGGACGCGATGCCGGTGCCGTCGCACTGGGTGCTCGAGGAGTTCACGCCGCTTGCGGGCGGCCCCGCGCGCCGCATGCTCGGCACCGACGAGGGGCCGCTCTACACGAACACCGCCTATCCGATCCCGCTCGATCCGCCTCGCGTCTCGACGGAGAATCCGACGGGCGATTACCGGCTGGTCTTCGACGTCCCCGAGGGCTTCGGCCCGGCGGTGCTGCGCTTCGAGGGCGTCGACTCGTGCGCGAAGGTCTGGCTGAACGGCGAGGAGCTCGGCTGGTCGACCGGCAGCCGCCTGCCGTTCGAGTTCGACGCACGGGTGCGAGCCGGGCGCAACGTGCTGTGCGTGCGCGTGCACCGCTGGTCGGCAGGCACGTACCTCGAGGACCAGGACATGTGGTGGCTCCCGGGCATCTTCCGCGACGTGCAGCTGCGTGCGCGTCCGGCCGGTGCGATCGACGACCACTTCGTGCACGCCGACTACGACGCCGCGACGGGCATCGGCACGCTGCGGGTGGATGCCTCGACCCGGGCCGTCGTCGAGATCCCCGAGCTCGGCATCCGTGTCCCGGCGGGCGAGACCGTGACGGCTCCCGTCGAGCCGTGGAGCGCGGAGCGGCCGCGCCTGTATCGCGGGACCCTGCGCTCGAGGGGCGAGACGGTCGAGCTCGCCGTCGGGTTCCGGCACGTGGAGGTCGTCGACGGCGTGTTCACGGTGAACGGGCGGCCCGTCACGTTCCGCGGCGTCAACCGGCACGAGCACCACCCCGACACCGGGCGCACGCTCGATCGTGACACGATGATCCACGACATCGTGCTCATGAAGCGCGCGAACATCGACGCCGTGCGCACCAGCCACTACCCGCCGCATCCGGAGTTCCTTCGCCTGTGCGACGAGTACGGACTGTGGGTGATCGTCGAGGCCGACCTCGAGACGCACGGGTTCATCTACGAGGGATGGGCGCACAATCCGCCCGCGCTGCCCGAGTGGCGCGACGCGGTCATGGACCGCCTCGTGCGCACGGTCGAGCCGCACAAGAACCACCCGAGCATCGTCGTCTGGTCGCTCGCCAACGAGAGCATGACCGGCGACGGCTTCGCCGAGATGCGCCGCCGGCTCGACGAACGCGATCCCTCGCGCGCCGTGCTCTACGAGCGCGACCCGAGCTATCGCGACTCCGACTTCTACTCGCTCATGTATCCGTCGCTCGAGCTGCTCGACCAGATCGGCCGGCACGAGGAGCCCCGCGGGGGGCGGCTGAGCATGCACGGCATGGTGTTCACCGACTCGGGCGGGGTCGCGCCGCTGCCGGAGGGTGTCACCGAGGCCGACGAGGAGCGCCGGCGCGCCCTCCCCTTCCTCCTCGTCGAGTACGCCCACGCGCAGGGCAACGGCCCCGGATCCCTGCAGGACTACTGGCGCATCATCCGCGCCCACGACCGCCTCTGCGGCGCGTTCGTGTGGGAGTGGATCGACCACGGCTGGAACGCCGTGACCGACGACGGGGTGCCGTTCGTCATGCACGGCGACGACGTGGACTACGAGCCGCGCGGCGGCCGGTTCAGCCTCCACGGGCTGGTGTTCAGCGACCGCACGCCGACCCCCGGCCTCGTCGAACTGGCGAAGGCGCACGAGACCATCAGGATCACGGTGGAGGACGACGCCGTGCGCATCGAGAACGACCGGCACACCGCCGACACCGCGGACGTGGCGTTCCGGTGGGCGGTCGAGGCCGACGGCGAGGTCGCCGCGAGCGGCCCGCTGCCGGTTCCCGTCCTCGCACCGGGGGAGTCCGTGGCGGTCTCGATTCCGGATGCTGCCGCCACCGCTCTCGCATCGGGCGCCGGCGACATCGTGCTCACTGTCGAGGCGGCGCTCGCCGCGGACGAGCTGTGGGCGCCGGCCGGGCACGTCGTGGCGTGGGGGCAGCGTATGCCCGCGCCCGCGGACGCAGGCACCGGGGCCGAGAAACCGCAGACCGATCGAGACACCGCGCGTGCCGTGGCTTCCCCGCAGCTTCGCGGTGTCTCGCGCACCGCCGGCGAGATCCGGCTCGGATCGGCCACGTTCGATGCGACGACGGGCCGCTTGGTGCGCCTCGGCGATCTCGAGCTCGACGGCCCGGTGCTCGACCTGTACCGCGCGCCCACCGAGAACGATCACGGCCAGGGCGAGACCAACAACATCGCCGGCGTCTGGCGAAAGACGATGCTGCACCGGCTGCTGCATCGTGTCGACGAGATCGACGCGGGCGACGGACGGCTCCGGGTGAGCGGGCGCACGGCGCCGCGCACGCACCCGCACGGCGTCGCCTGGACGATGACGTGGACCGCCGACGGCGACGGGCTCGTGCTCGAGGTCGACGCCGCCTTCGTCGGGCCGTGGACGGACACCCCGTACATGCGTCGCGACATCCTCGTCCCGCGGCTCGGTCTGCTGTTCGGCCTTCCCGGTGCCGCCGAGCGGGTGGCGTGGTTCGGCCGGGGCCCGGACGAGACGTACGTCGACTCGTTCGAGGCCTCACGCGTCGGGCGCTACGGCCGGTCGATCGACGAGCTCCAGGTGCCGTACCCGGTGCCGCAGGAGAACGGCAACCATGTGCAGACGCGATGGCTCGAGGTCGCGGGCCCGGGCATCCCCGCTCTGCGGGTCGAGGGTCGGCCGGAGTTCGACTTCACCGCTCGCCGCTGGACGTCGCACGACCTCGATCGCGCCGCCAAGCCGCACGACCTCGTCGACTCGGGTCGGGTGTGGCTCAACATCGATCATGCGCAGCAGGGTGTGGGCTCAGCATCCGTCGGTCCTGCTCTTCCGGAGAAGTACCGGATCCCGCGTGAGCGTACGACGTGGAGCGTGCGGCTCGAGGCACGCTGAATCCTCCGCCGGCCCATACACCGCGCGCGAACCTCGGAGACCCGGCGAGAATCGGAGGGATCCGGGCCCCCGCATCCGAAACTCGCGGGATCCCCGATTCTCGCGCGTCGCGTCAGAAGCCGTGGCTGAGCAGAGTCGCGCCCGCGCCCGCTCGCAGCGCGCCGAGCGCCTCGCGCTCGTACTCGGGCATGCGGTCGGGGAGGGCGTCGAGGTCGAACCAGGCGAGCTCGGCGCACTTGCGCGGCTCGAGGATCTCGGGCTCACCCTCCCACTCGTCGCACACGAAGAACCAGTCGACGCGCTGCTCGATCGGGTTGTCGGTGCCGTCCGTGCGCTGCATGACCGTGACCGGCGTCAGCGTCGCGGCGGCGAGGGCCACCCCGAGCTCTTCGCGGACCTCGCGGATCGCGGCGTCGACGGCGGTCTCGCCGAGCTCGACGTGGCCTGCGGCGCCGGCGGCCCAGCATCCGTCCATGTAGCCGGTGTTCTGACGCAGCTGCAGCAGCACCGCCCCGCCGCGGCGGAGATAGACGTACGACGAGGGGACGACGAAGAAGCGGGTCACGGCGACCCAACCTACCGTCAGCCGAGCGCGGCGACGTCGGTGAAGAGGGCGTCAGCCCCCACCTGCCCGCCCTTGAGCAGCAGCTCGAGTCCGTCGACGGCGGGGTCCGCGGCGTGCGCCCGCAGCAGCACGACGTTGCCCCACGGGTTCGCGGCGATCGAGAGCGACTCCACGCCGAGCAGGCGCGTGACGCGGCTCGACGTGTCGCCACCGCACACGATCACGCGGCGTGCCGCTTCGTCGCGGGCGACGGCGGAGATGACGGATGCTGCCGCCTCCGCGATCGCCTCGAGCACGGGGCGGTCGCCGGTCGAGGTCGCGTCGGCGTCGTCGGAGGTGAGCACCACGCCGCGGCCGGCGCGCAGCGCGGCGATCACGTCGGGCACGACGGCCTCCCTCGCAGGCCCGCCGAGGGGCAGCGGCTGCACCAGCCAGCCCGCGGCGGCCGCGGCATCCGCCTGCCGGCGCGTCTGAGCCGAACGGCTGCCCGACACGACGAGCACGGGACCCGCCGCGGGGGTGGATGCCGGGACAGCGGGGCCGCTGCGGGGGTCGGCGGCGGCGATGCCGTGGGAGAGACCGCCCGAGCCGATCGCGAACACCGGAGCGGGGAGCGCCGCGACAGCCTCGCCGACCGTCACGAGGTGCTCGTCGGTCAGGGCGTCGAGGACCAGCGCCGACTCGGCGGAGCTGCGCAGCAGCGCCCCGAGATCGTCGAAGGCGACGAGCGGGATGGAGCCCACGGGCAGGTCCGTCTGGCGGCCGATGTGGACCGCGAGGTCGGCCTCGGTCATCGGCGTCGAGGGGTGGTGCGACATCGTCGGCTGCCGGTCGAGCCGGTACACCGTGCCCCGCTCAGCGGCGAAGTGCTGGCCGAACAGCGTGTACCGCCCGAAGTCGGGCTGCGCGAACAGCATCGGCACCGGGCGCTCGCCGAACGATTCGCGCGCGAGCTCGACGACGCGGCCGAGACTGCCCACACCCGGCGCGGAGTCGGCCGTGGAGCACGCCTTGTACTGCACGATCGCCGGGTCGAGCTCTGCGAACGCGGCGAACACCGGGCGCAGCTCGGCGTCCATCTCGTCGGGCGCGAGGGAGCGCGAGATGCCGGCCACGCCGACCACGTCCACCTCGTCCGCCGCGCGACGCAGGGTGGCAGCATCCGGGAGTCCCGTGAAGAGCCGTCCCGTCCAGCCGCGCCGCGCGAACTGCAGGAGCGCGTCGACGCTGCCCGTGAAGTCGTCGCCGTAGAAGAGGGCGGCGCCGCGGGCGGCTCTAGGCACGGACCGGACCGAAGAGCTCGGCGGCCCGGCGGAGCGCGGAAGAGCTCTCGTAGGCGTCGTCGATGCTCTCGCCGCGTGCCGCCGATGCCCATGCGTCGCGCATGCTCGCGACGCCGGCCGCCGCGCCGTCGGGATGACCGTGGATGCCGCCGCCGGCGAGCACGAGGAGGTCGGTCGTGCCGACCGCGGCATAGGTGGCGTGCGCGAGCCCGCCCCACTGTCCCGACGACAGCACGGGGAGCGTCGGCGTCAGGCCGAGGAGGGGCTCACGCACCGCGGCGATGGAGTCGAGCACCTGTTCGTCCGTCTCGTAGAACTTGTTGCTGATGCCGTTCGTGTGCAGGTGGTCGGCGCCGGCGAGGCGCGCGAGCTTCTGCCACGCACGGAACCCTATCCCGACCTGCTCGGAGCGCCCGAACGAGCCGAACATCGCACGGTGTCCGTGGATCGGCACGCTGCTGTGGCTGCGGAGGAACTCGAGGCCCGGCAGGCCGATCAGGTTGATGCACGCCATCACGCACGTGCCGCCGGCGGCCACCACGAGGTCGTGGTTCGCCTCCAGCCGCCCGATGTCGTCCGTGATGTTGAACGCGTACATGGGCTTGCGGCCGGTGCGGTCGGCGTAGCGCTCGAGCACCGGCATGACCGCGGCGACCCGCTCGGCCAGCGGCGCGCTCGGCCCGTTGCCCTGCAGCTCGTCGTCCTTGATGAAGTCGATGCCCGATTCGGCGAGCTGACCGACGACCTCGGCGAGGTCGGCGGGGGACAGGCCGATGCTGGGCTTGACGATCGTGCCGATGAGCGCGCCCTCGGGGCGGCCGACCAGCCGGCGCGTGCCCTCGACCCCGAACGCGGGGCCGGGGTAGCGCTCGGCGAACGCCGGCGGCAGCTCGAGGTCGACGAGCCGGATCGCCGCCAGCTCCTTGATCTCGAAGAGGTTGCCGGCGACGGCGGCGAGCAGGTTCGGAAGCGATGGGCCGAAGTTGTCGAGCGGGAACCGCAGCCGCATCCGCGCACGCCGCCGGAGGGCCGGGTCGCCGACGGCTCCCGGCAGGGGCGAGGCGCCGGTGAGGGGCAACTCGTCGAGGGACTCGACCTGGGCGGCGAAGCGCGCGCGCACCTCGTCGGACTCGCGCTCGACGCGGACGAACGTGCCCGTGGACTGCTCGCCGGCGAGGACTTCGGCGGCCTGCCGCAGGGGCAGCGAGGTCTCGATGACGTACGTCGCGATGACGTGCGGGGACGTGAAGGATGACGAAGGCATGCGCGTCACCAGACCAGCGGGAGCCAGACCGACATCTCGCCGGCACCGCGATTGCCCCACGCGAAGTAGGGGATCAACCGCACGGGTGCCGTCGCGAGCGCGGTGTCTGCGAGGTCGTCGTACAGCGCGTCCTCGTCGGACCCGGGAAGGATCACCGCCTCGGTCTCGAGGGCGACCACACGGTGGCCGGCGACTTCGGCCTCGGCCGGGGTCAACGCCGCGCCGCGCCGGAGCGCGACCTGTTCGAGCACGACCTCCGCGGGAAGATCGGCGGTCTCTACGCAGTACACGACAGGTCCGCGGCGCACGGCGACCTGGTTGGTCGCCTCCTCCGCGAGCCGATGGGCGCGCAGCACCCGCACCGGCATCGGCAGCGTCAGTGCGACGACGTCGCCGGCCCGCCACTCGCGCTCGATGCGCGTGTACGTTCCCGGCTCGGTCACCGCCACCGCGGCGCCGTTCACCGTGAGCGTTGCGCCCGACGACCAGCCGGGGATGCGGAGGTGAAGGGGGATGCCGCCGGCTGCGGCATCCGTCACGGTGAACGTGATCTGCTCGCTCCAGGGGTAGTCCCCGTCTTCGCGCAGCGCGAGACGGCGCCCGTCGCCGGACGTCACGTCGAGCGTGCTGCCGCCGTAGAGGTGGACGAACACGCCCTCGTCCCCGATCGACGCCGCACGCTCGTGGAACCGCGCGAGCGTGCGCGCGATGTTGGGTGGGCAGCAGAAGCAGCTGAGGTACGGCTCGCGCAGGCGCTCGTCCGACGGCGGGGGCACCGGCACCGGGTGGAGGGCGGTGTCGCCCGGCCGGCGAAGCGGGTAGGGGAGGTCCCGCACCTGCCGCAGCGCGTTGGTGTAGAAGTACTCGGAGCCCGCGAGGCTGATGCTCGACAGCAGGCTGTTGAAGGCCACCTGCTCGATGACATCGGCGTAGGTCGCGTCGCCCGTGAGCGCCAGCATCCGCTCGCCCCACAGGATCAGGCCGATGTTCGCGCACGACTCGTTGTGGGCCGTGGTGTGGGGCAGCTGGTACGCGCGACCGTAGGCCTGGTGCACGCGGCTGATCTGGTTCTGCCACGGCGAGCCGTCGGGGGAGGCCCCGTCGTAGAGCGCGCCGGCACCACCGGTGATGTACAGCTTCGTGTCGACGACGTCGCGCCACAGGTTCTCGAGCACCGCCTCGAGCTCCTCGTCACCGGTCTCGGCGACGAGGTCGGCGAGACCCGCGTAGAGGTAGTTGGCCCGCACGGCGTGGCCGGCGACGACCGTCTGCTCGCGGACGGGGACGCGGTCCTGGTTGTCGTCGCCGCCCTCGAAGTCGTCACGGACGCGGATGAACGCCTCCGACAGGCGCAGGTACTGCTCGTCGCCGGTCGCGCGGTAGAGGTCGATGACCGCCATGTAGTGCGAGGGGCAGATGGCGCTGCGAGCGAGCTCGAGCGGCTTGTTGGTCGCGAGGTCCTCGAGGAAGGCCGCCGCCTTGCGGGCGGCGTCCAGGAGCGTGGTCGACCCCGTCACCTCGTAGTGGCGGACGCCGGCCGTGATGAGGTGGCCGAGGTTGTACGTCTCGAAGTTGAAGCGGTCGGCGAGCGCCAGCACGTCCTCGTGGTTGCGCGTCGAGATGAGGGTCGGCGTGTGGAGGTAGCCGTCCTCGCGCTGCACCGAGGCGATGAGCCCCGCGATCTCTTCGATCCGGGCGGCGAGCTCGGCGTCGGGGTCGGTCTCGAGGCGCGCGATGGCGGCCTCGAGCCACTTGTAGAAGTCGCCGTCCATGAAGGGCGGTCCGGCGTGCGCGCCCTCCTCGAGTCCTGCGGCGATGCGGAAGTTGGTGAGCCCGGCGCTGACGGCCGGGTCGCTCAGGGAGGACCAGATCTGCGGGATGGTGACGTCGCGCGTGCGGTCGTGGACGTCGCCCCAGAAGCCGCTCGCCCAGCGCGCGCTGTCGGCGCCGAGGGGTCGCAGCCGGGCATGTGCCCTGGTCGCGGTGGTGGCGGTCATCGTTGTTCCTTCCGAGTGGCGTTCAGTCTCGTGCTGGTCGCTGCGTCGCGGCAAGCCTGGGCTGATCCGAGTGAGAGGAGACAGCTCTGCAACTTCTCGCAATGCTGCATGGAAATGCAGTCTAACCCCTGAATCGTCTCAAAGTGAATAGAATTTCAGTACTGACTGTTGACACACGTCGAAATCGTGCCTACTGTCGTGCTCGTACCTTTCACCCGCATGGTCGTCGTCAAGGAGGACGCTATGAACACCCGCAGCAACCGCCGCCGCATCGCGGCGCTGGGAATCGCACTGGCCGCGGTGCTGCCGCTGGCCGCCTGTGCCGGCAGCGGCACGCCCGACACCGGATCGTCGGAGGGTGGCGGCGCCGGCGCCGGCGGCACCGATCCTGAGACCTTCACCGTCATGACGGCGAACGAGAACCCCGTGCTGGAAGAGCAGCTCACCGCTCTCTCCGAGGGTGCCTGCAAGGCCGAGAACGAGGCCCTGCCGCTCGAGCACCAGAAGGTCGCGCAGGCCGACACCGTCCAGAAGGTGACGCTGCTCGCCAGCCAGGGTGCCCTGCCGACGCACACCATCGCGGGCACCGCGCTCATCCGCCCCGACGGCGACCTCAACGCGGCCGGACTGGTCGGCGACCTCAAGGCCGCGCTCGAGGGATCCGGCGCGTGGGACAACGTGCTCCCCGCGGCGGCGTCCACCGTCGAGCAGGTCTACGGCGGCATGTTCTCGATGCCGTACCAGTACAACGTCGAGGGCATCTTCTACAACAAGGAGATCTTCGCCGACAACGGCATCGAAGAGCCCCAGACCTGGGACGACCTCCTCGACGCCTCCGCGACGCTGCAGGATGCCGGCATCACCCCGATGACCGAAGCGGGTGCCGCCGGCTGGCCCCTCACGCGCATCATGGGCATGTACATCTTCCGCAACGTCGGCCCCGACGCCATGGCAGCCGTCCGCGACGGCGATGCCAAGCTGACGGAGCCCGAGTACGTCGCCGGCGCGCAGGCGCTCGCGGACTACGCCGAGGCCGGCTACTTCGGCGAGGGCTTCTCGACGCGCGACGGCGACACGTCCTCGAACATGTTCCTCACCGGCAAGGCCGCGATGACCTACGACGGATCCTGGCTGCTCAGCGCGATCAACGACCCCGAGCGCAACCAGATCGGCGGCGAGAACGTCGGCTTCATGCCGTTCCCCGAGGTCGACGGCGGCAAGGGCTCGATCGACCAGTACGCCGCGAACGCCGGCGCGCCGATGATCATCAACGCCGAGCAGTTCGGCCCGAAGGTCGTCGACTGGGTCAGCTGCATCGCCGAGAACTACGGCCAGCAGGCCCTCCAGGACGCGGGCGTCATCTCGGGCTTCACGGTCAACGGCGACGTCACCGACATCTCGGAGAACACCGCGGAGATCCAGGAGCGGATCGCGGGCATCGACCAGACCGTACTGTGGTTCGAGGCGCTGATGGACTCGAAGAGCAACTCGCTCGCCTCGACCAACGCGACGCTGCTGACGACCGGCCAGATGACCGCCGAGGACTACATGACCCAGCTCCAGGCGAGTATCGACGCCAACGGCTGAGACCCCGTACCGGCTCCCCGGGCACTCGCCCGGGGAGCCGGCTCTTCGAGAGAGAAAGCAGTTCGCAGATGAACTCGATCTTCGGAGATCGGAAGACGATCTTCATCCTGCTGGCACCGGCCCTGGTGCTCTATACCCTGCTCAAGGTGGTGCCGGTCGGCTGGTCGCTCGGCCTCTCCTTCTTCGAGGGCAACTCGCTCCGCGGGTTCGAGTGGGTGGGCGTCCAGAACTTCATCACCTTCTTCAGCGACCCGAACGCCCTGCAGTCGATGTGGGTGAGCGTCTTCTTCGCGATCGTCGCCACGATCGGCCAGGTCGCCCTCGGCTACGGCCTCGCGCTCCTGTACGTCTTCGTCCTGCGCAAGGGCTCGACGCTCGTGCGGACGTTCGTGTTCTTCCCGACCGTGCTCCCGACCGTCGCCGTCGCGCTGCTGTTCCGCAGCTTCGTCGCCGTCGGCGAGAACCAGGGACCGGTCAACGACATCATCAACTTCTTCGGCGGCGAGAGCGTCGAGGTGCTCGCCTCCACCGTGGGCACGATGACCCTCGCGATCCTCATGACGCTGTGGAGCTCGATGGGCTTCTACGCCGTCCTCCTCTACGCGGGACTCCTCGACATCCCCGAGGAGGTCATCGAGTCCGCCCGGCTCGACGGCGCCAACGGCCTGAAGCTCGTCCGCCACATCGTCGTGCCGCTGTCGCTGCCGATCCTGCTGTCGTCGATCATCTTCAGCCTCAACGCGACGCTCAAGGTCTTCGACAGCCTGCTCGCCCTCAACGGCGGCGGACCCGGCACGTCGACCGCGCCGATGACGCTGTACATGTACCGCACCGCCTTCGAGTACGCCGAGTACGGCTACGGCTCGACGATCGCCGTCCTCCTCACCGCGCTCTGCCTGGTGTTCACCCTGGCGATCTTCCGATCGTCGCGCCGCAAGGCGGAGGTCTGACATGACTCTGACGCACACCGACAATCCCGCGTACACCGTCGCGACCCCGACTGTCCGCAAGCCCAGCCCGGGTCGCGCCCGGCGCACCGCGGTGAAGGCTCTTCGCCGCCTGCCGGTCTGGATCCTCGTCGCCGTCCTGATGGTCGTGGTGCTGTACCCGCAGGTCTGGATGGTGCTCGGCTCGTTCAAGACGCAGTCCGAGTTCCTCTCGAACCCGGCGCTGTCGCTGCCCGAGACGTGGAACTTCGACAACTACGTCACCGCCCTCACCAACGGCAACGTCGCGCGCAACTGGCTCAACAGCGTCCTGGTGACGATCCCGTCGGTCATCTTCATCGTCTTCATCGGCGTCGCCGCCGGGTACGCGCTCGAAGTGATGATCTGGAAGGGACGCAACGGGGTCCTGCTCTACATCCTCGCCGGCATCATGGTGCCCGGTCAGATGATCCTCGTCCCGCTGTTCATCACCTACTTCCGCATCGGCATCACCGACACGCTGTGGCCGCTCATCATCACGTACACCGTGATGGGACTCCCGCTGACGACGTTCCTGATGGCGACGTACTTCCGGTCGGTGCCGCGCGAGATCTTCGAGGCCGCGACCGTCGACGGCTCGGGTCCGCTGCGATCGTTCTTCGTGATCGGCGTCCCGATGATGAAGAACGCGATCCTCACGATCGGCCTCGTGCAGTTCTTCAGCGTGTGGAACGACCTGCTGATCGCCCTGACGTTCACGACCCGGCCGGAGCTCGCGACGATCCAGGTGGGCCTCTTGAGCCTGAGCGACGAGTACGGGTCGACCCAGTACGGTCCGCTGTTCGCGGCCGTCAGCATCAACATCGTGGTGCTGCTGATCCTGTTCCTCACGCTCAACAAGAAGATCATGGCCGGCATGTCCGGCGGCGCCCTCAAGGGCTGAGAAGCTGAAAGGCTGGCTGCATGAGCTCGTCCGCGCCACGCATCGCGTTCCTCCACACCGGAGCCGTCAACATCGCGCCGTTCGGTGCGCTGGCGGCGGAGTTCCTCCCCGGCGCGACCGTCGTGAACTACCTCGACGACCGCATCGTGGCCGACCTCGGCGACGAGGCGCGTGCGGACTCGGTGCCCGAGCGCATCGGCGACCTCGTGCGCGCGGCGGCGGCCGGGGGAGCGGATGCGGTGATGTTCACGTGCTCGTCGATCTCCGAGCTCGCCGCTCCCGCCGCCGCGGCGGCAGGAGTGCCCGTCCTCCGCGTCGATGAAGCGATGGCGGATGCTGCGGTGCGCAGCGGTCGCCGCATCCGCGTGCTCGCGACCCTGCCGACGACGTGCCGTCCGACCCTGGGCCTGCTGCAGGAGCGCGCCGCGCTCGCGGGCGTCGAGCCGGAGTTCACGAGCGAAGTCATCGAGGGCGCGTTCGCGGCCGTCGCCGGCGGGGACCGCCCGACCCACGACCGCCTCGTCGCCGCCGCCATCGAGCGCGGCGCTGCCGAGGCCGACGTCATCGTGCTGGCTCAGGCCTCCATGGCCTCCGCCGCCGAGGCCGTGTCGGTCGATGTGCCGGTGCTCACGAGCCCGCGCCTGGGCGTCGAGCGCCTGGCGCAGTCCCTCGCGGCGCGCTGAGACCCCGGCGGCGCCTCCGCGGCCCTGTGCCGTGCGTGGGCGTCCCGCCTCCTCATTTGAGGAGTCGTCCCGCCTCCTCATTTGAGGACCTCAGCCGGAATGAGGACGCGTCACCCCCCGGCGTGCCCTCATCTCGGATCTCGTCCTCATTTGAGGAGCGCGTGCTCGTGCTCCCGCTCGTGCTCGCGCATGGGGCTGGGAACTCGACCGAGGGTCCGGTCAGCGGTCGGCGAGGGCCTCGGCCGAGCGCAGGTCGGTCACGAGCGTCGTGACCCAGTCGCCGGCCAGGGCGCCGTGGATCGCCTCGAGCTTGCGCTCGCCGCCGGCGATGCCGACGCGGCGCGGGATCCGCCGGAGGTTCTCGACGGTGATGGCGATGATGCGGTCGTCGAGCGCGCCGCGCACGAGCGAGCCGTCCGCGCGGAAGATGCGGTGGCAGATGTCGCCGACGGCGCCCTGGTCGAGCAGCGCCTGACGCTCCTCGGCGGCGAAGGCGTTGCCGCTCGCGGCGAGGGCGTCGGAGGGCTCGATGCTGCCGATGCCCATGATCGCCATCGTGAGCTCGTTCCAGTGGCGCGCGACCTCCTGCATCGAGGGGTCCTGCAGCAGGCTGTCGCGGATCGCCGGGTCGCCGACGACGCCCGGAGCCTGCACGTAGACGGGCTCCGCGCCGAGAGTTCGCGCGAGTTCGCCGAGCAGCCGGTTCGAGTGGCTCTGCGCCTCCGGGGCGCCGACGCCGCCGAGCAGCTGCACGACCTCGGTCGCACCGCGCACCGTGAACGGGCGCATGCGGTCGACCATCGCGAGGATCGTCTGGCTCCACGACGAGACGCCGATGCGGTCGGCGCCCGAGAGGGTCGCCTCGAGGTAGGCTGCCGCCCCCGCCCCGAGCGAGGCCAAGAGCTCGCCCTCGTCGGCCTCAGGGTCGACGTCGACGATGACGGCCTCGGCGAGGCCGTACTTCTCCTCGAGCTGCTCCTCGAGCTCGGCGTAGACGCCCGGGGCGACGGTGACGATGGTGCGCACGATGCCCACGGACTCCGCACGCTTGAGCAGACGGGAGACCTTCGCCTGTGAGATATTGAGCGCGGCCGCGATGTCGGCCTGTCGTACGCCGCGCTCGTGGTACATACGCGCGACCTTCGTGAGCAGGCGCACCTGCCCGTCCGCGGGCCGGGTGTAGGGCGTCAGGGGCACGGCGTCTCCGATCGTGGCGATCCAGTGTGTATTCGGATTCGCTAACGAAAGGATATTCACTCTCCGCGCCGAACGCCACCCCCGACGACATGGGGATTCACACAGCGATCGGGGATTTCGGATGCCGCGGGCCGCAGCATCCGAAATCCCACACGGTCAGCCGGGGACCGGACTGTGGATCAGGCGGGGACGACGGCCTCCGCCGGCACGGGCACCACGCGGGTGTGCGTGCCCGGAGCAAGCGTCTCCTCGTCGGCGCCGTCGAGGTCGAGCACGGCCTCGGCGCCGACGGGAACCGTTGCCTGGACGTGCAGCTGGCCGTCCTCGATGCGCCACGAGATCGCCGCCTCGCCGTACGCGGTGAGCTGGCGCGCCGACGCGGACGTCAGCCCGCCGCCGGGGCGCGGTGCGAAGCGGATGCGGCGGTAGCCGGGGGCGTCGGGGGCGAGCCCGCCGATGACCCGGTGCATCCAGTCGGCGACGGCGCCGAGCGCGTAGTGGTTGAACGACGTCATCTGCCCCGGGTTGACGGTGCCGTCCGGCAGCAGCGAGTCCCACCGCTCCCACACCGTCGTCGCACCCTGTTCGACCTGGTACAGCCACGAGGGGCACTCGCGCTCGAGCAGAAGGTCGTACGCAGCCGCGACCTGGCCTCCCGAGCTCAGGGCGTCGGAGACGAGCGGCGTGCCGACGAAGCCCGTCGCGATGCGGTTGCCCGCGGCGTGCACGAGGTCGGCGAGGCGCGTGGCCGCAGCATCCCGTTTCACCGGATCGGTGATCAGGTCGAACTGCAGGCCGAGCGCGTACGCCGTCTGGGCGTCGCTGGTCATCGTGCCGTCGGCGTTCACGTACGCGGCCTCGAAAGCCGCGACCACCTCGTCGGCGAGCGCGTCGTAGTGCGCCCGCTCGTCGGCGAGTCCGAGCACCTCGGCCATGCGCGCCACCGTCCGCGCCGACTTCGCGAAGTACGCGGTCGCGACGAGGTAGCGGTCGGTGAGGGCGTCGGCGGGGTCGTCCGGCGGAGCGGCCGGGTCGAGCCAGTCGCCCAGCTGGAAGCCCGAGTCCCACAGCCGCGAAGGCCCCGCGAGGCGCTCGAGCAGGTCGACCCAGCGGTGCGCGCTGTCCCACTGTGCCTGGAGCACGCCCACATCGCCGAACCGGTCGTAGAGGGTCCATGGGAGCAGTGTCGCCACGTCGCCCCACGCGGCGCCCGGACGCATCGGCGTCCACGCCTTGTCGGCGGGGATCACCGGCACGTACCAGGGCACGGTGCCGTCGGGCAGCTGCTCGATCGCGAGGTCCTGCAGCCACCCCGAGAGCATGCCCGACACGTCGTAGAGGGTGGAGGCCGTCGGCCCGAAGACCTGGATGTCGCCGGTCCAGCCGATCCGCTCGTCGCGCTGCGGGCAGTCGGTGGGGATGTCGACGAAGTTCCCGCGCATGCCCCAGCGCACGTTCTCGTGGAGGCGGTTCAGCGCCGGATCCGAGGACTCGAACCAGCCGGTGCGCTCGAGATCCGTGTGGTAGACCCGGGCGACGAGGGCGCCGGCGGCGGCATCGGCGTCGAGGTCGCCCGGCCAGCCGGTGACCTCGACGTAGCGGAAGCCGTGGAAGGTGAAGCGAGGTTCCCACTCCTCGACCTCGCGGCCCGCGAGCGTGTAGTTGTCGGTCGAGCGCGCGGCGCGGAGCGGTCGCGTGTAGATCTCGCCGTCCTGCATGACCTCCGCGGTGCGCAGGCTGACCGTGGTGCCGGCCTCGCCGGAGACCCGGATCCGCACGCGGCCCACCAGGTTCTGCCCGAAGTCGAGGATGCGCGAGCCGCTCGGCCCGGTGAGCACCGCGACCGGCTGGACCTCCTCGGTCGAGCGCACCGGCGGAGCGGTCGGCGCGACGAGCGTCGCGGGGTCGCGGTGGCGCTCCTGCACTCCCTCCCACGCCGAGTCGTCGTAGCCGGGGGTGGACCAGCCGGGCAGCTCCTCGCGGGCGTCGTAGTCCTCGCCGTCGTAGATGCCGCTCGCGAGGATCGGGCTCGGCGCCGAACGCCACGAGTGGTCGGTCGCGACGATCTCGCGGGATCCGTCGCTGTAGGTGAGCTCGAGCTGGCCGAGGAACGACTGGTCGTCGCCGTACAGGTTGCGGAAGCCGCCGCGCCAGCCGAGGCGACCGCGGTACCAGCCGTCGCCGAGCCACGCGCCGAGCGCATTGGGGCCGGGCGTCACGAGGTCGGTCACGTCGTAGGTGTAGTAGCGCAGGCGCTTGCCGTACACGGTCCAGCCGGGCGAGAGTGCGTCGTCGCCGACGCGGGCGCCGTTGAGCTCGGCCTCGTACACGCCGTGCGCGGTCGCGTAAAGGCGGGCGCGCACCAGTCCCTCGCGCACGTCGAAGCCGCGGCGCACGAGCGAGGGGCGCCGCTGGTCCGACATCGGGTTCTCGTTGCGGGTCGCTCCCACGGGCCGCGCGACCCAGTTCGAGGGCTCGAGCAGTCCGGCCTCGAGGACGGTGGGGACGGATGCCGCAGACCACGCGCCGTCCTCACCGCGCACGGAGATCCGCACCGAGACGATCTCCCGCGAGCGCAGCGGCTCGGCGGGCCACGCCACGAGCACCTGCTCGCCGGAGTCGACGACGTAGGTGGTGACCTCGCCGCCGCGGTCGACCTCGACCGAGTACGAGGCCTGCCGCCAGCCGGCCGGCGCCGAGGCGACGCGCCACGAGAGCCGCGGCATCCGTTCCCCGATGCCGAGCGGCTCGCGATGGTGTTCGATGCGGGGTGCGTCGACGATGACGGACATCGGGGTCCCTTCCAGGAGAACTGAAACGTTTCGGTTTCAACGTGTACGGTGAGTGTCGCACCGAATTCGAAACGTTTCAAGCTGCGGTCGGGGTGCGGGTACACGGAGGTACGGCATGAGGATCGGCGTCACCGGCAGTGGAGGCAAGCTCGGGCGGGCCACGGTGGAGCGGCTGCGCGCCGACGGGCACGTCGTGTCGGGCTTCGACCTCGCGGGCACGCCGGGCCCCGGCTTCACGCGCGTCGACCTCACCGACTTCGGCCAGACGCTCGACGCGTTCCTCTCGGTCACCGCGCGCCATGACGGGCTCGACGCCCTCGTGCATCTCGCGGCGATCCCCGTGAACGGGCTGGTGCCCGATGCGGCGACCTTCCACAACAACGTCACGGTGTCGTTCAACGCGCTGTTCGCCGCGCATCGCGCCGGCATCCGCACAATCGTGCTGGCGTCGAGCATCACCGCGATGGGCTTCCCCTTCGACGAGGCGCCGCCGTCGCTGCCGGTCGACGAGACGTACACGAGCGCGAACAACACCTATGGCCTCGGCAAGGTGGCGGAGGAGGCGATCGCCGCCCAGCTCGTGCGATGGACGCCCGAGACCTCGATCACCGCCCTGCGCTTCACCAACGTGGTCGGACCCGACGAGTACGCGACGTTCGAGCGGGCCGCCGAGCCCGGCTACCGCCGCGACCTCGTGGGCTCGTGGGTCGATGCGCGCGACGGGGCGCTCGCGGTCGCCCTCGCGCTGGAGGCCGCCGAACCCGGGTTCGAGGTGTACAACGTCGCGGCGCCGGAGTCCGGCAACGCGCAGCCCTCCCGCGAGGTCGCCGAGCGCTGGTTCCCCGGCACCCCTGTCGCCTCCGACCTCGGCGAGTTCGAATCGCTCATGTCGACCCGCAAGATCCGCGATCGCCTCGGGTTCGTCGCCGAGCACGACTGGCGCTGACATGTCGCGCCCCGGCATCCGCCAGGTGGCCGCCCGCGCCGGTGTCGCGGTGGGGACGGTCTCGGCCTACCTCAACCACCCCGACCGGGTGTCTGCCGAGCGGGCGCGCCGCATCGCCGAGGCGATCGACGAACTCGGCTTCGTGCCGTCCAGCGCCGGCCGCCAGCTGCGGCTGGGTGTGAGCAGCCTCATCGGCTACCTCTCGCCCGACGTGAGCAACCCCCACTTCAGCGAGATCGCCCAGGAGGTCGAGTACCGCGCCGAGCGGCTCGGCATGACGGTGTTCTTCGCCCACTCGCACGGCGACCGCGAGCGCGAGGACGCGTATCTCGAGGCCTTCGAGCAGCGCCAGGTGCGCGGCATCCTGGTGTCTTCGTTCCAGCCGATCGAGGCGAGACTCGCCGCGATGCGCGAGCGCGGCACGCCCTCGGTCCTCGTCGGCCGGCGGGCGTGCGACGACCTCCAGCCGTCGGTGTCGATCGACGACGTCTCGGGCGGGCGGCAGGCGGGCGAGCACCTCATCGCGATCGGATGCCGCCGCCTCGCCTTCGTCGGCGGTCCGCTGCCCGTTCAGCAGGTGGCCGATCGGCTCGAGGGGGTGCGCAGTGCGGCGGCGGCAGCATCCGTCGACGCTCCCGAGGTGATCGAGGTCGCCGAGCGGTCGATCGCGGTCGGGCGCGCGATCGGCGCGGCTCTGGCTGGGCGCCCCACGGCCCAGCGCCCGGACGCCGTGTTCGCCGCCAACGACGTGCTCGCACTCGGACTGCTGCAGGCGCTCGTGGCCGGCGGCGTCTCGGTGCCCGGCGAGGTCGCGCTCGTCGGGTACGACGACAACGAGTTCGCCGAGGCATCCCTGATCCCGCTCACGAGCGTCCGCGCGCGTCACGACGACTTCGGTGCGGCCGCGGTCGACCTGCTGTTCGAGGCGATCGAGCTCGGGACGGGCCCGCGCGCCGACGGCGCCACGGCGCAGCGCGTCTACGAGCCCGAGCTGATCGTGCGCGAGAGCTCGCGGCGCGCGCACTGAACCCATCCCACCTCACACGGATACGACATCGAAGGAGAATCCCCGTGTCCTCAGCGCTGCGCGCTCCCCAGTCCGAGCTGTACCGCCCCGTCGAGCTGACCTTCAGCGGCACCGACGTGATCCCCGCGGACCGCACGCCCGTCACCGTGCACGCGCGGCACGGGGTTTCCGGAGCCGAGCGCGTGGTCCCCGGATTCTGGGACGGCGGCACCACCTACCGCGTGCGGTTCGCCCCCGACCTCGAGGGCGAGTGGTCGTGGACGAGCGAGAGCACGGATGCTGCGCTCTCGGGCCGTTCCGGCACATTCGAGGTGGTGCGCGGCACCGACCATGGGCCGGTGCGTGTCGCGCACCGCTTCCACTTCGCGCACGCCGACGGCACGCCGTTCCGGCCCGTCGGTGCGACCGCCTACAACTGGCTCCACCAGGACGAGCCGCTGTTCTCGTCGACGGTCGACGCGATCGCCGAGGCGGGCTTCAACAAGTTCCGCTTCATGGTGTTCCCGCAGGGCGGCGGGTACATCGAGCACGTCCCGACGCTCATGCCGTTCGAGAAGACCGACGGGCGCTGGGATGTCACCAAGCCCGTGCCGGAGTTCTTCCAGCGCCTCGACCGCGCCGTCGAGGTGCTCGGGGAGCGCGGCATCCAGGCCGACGTGCTGATCTACAACGCGTACGACCGCGGGCAGTTCGGGCTGAACGAGCTCACCGAGGAAGAGGACGCGATCTACCTGCGCTACCTCGTCGCTCGGCTCGCCGCCCACCCGCACGTGTGGTGGTCGCTGTGCAACGAATTCGACCAGCTCGAGCGCCCGGACGACCGCTGGGATCGCACCGGCGAGCTGCTCGCCGAGATCGACCCGTACGACCACCTCCGCTCCATCCACAACTGGATCGAGCTGTACGACAACAACCAGCCCTGGGTCACCCACGCGTCGATCCAGAACGGCGCGGTCACGACCGACTTCGGCCGCGCGAACCTCTACCGCGACGTCTATGGCAAGCCCGTCGTGCTCGACGAGATCAAGTACGAGGGCGACATCCCCGACCGCTGGGGACACCTCGACGCCGAGCAGCTCGTGCACCAGTTCTGGATCGCCACGGTCGCCGGCACGTACGCCTCGCACGGCGAGAGCTTCGTCACCGAGTCGGGCAGCCTCCACATGGTCGAGGGCGGACCGCTGCGGGGCGACTCTCCTGCACGGCTGGCGTTCCTGCGCGAGATCCTCGAGGAGGTCGACGGGGCGGGCCTCGACCCGATCGACAAGTGGGACGATCCGGCGTACGTCGCCGGCATTCCGCGCCGCCTCTACGTGCATTACCTCGGCGCCTCGGCGCCGGCGACGTGGGACTTCCGCCTCCCGATCGGCTTCCCGGGCGAGCGGCCGGAGCCCGGCGACCGGTTCGAGGTCGATGTCATCGACACCTGGAACATGACCGTCACCCCCCTCGGCCGGACCTTCACGCTCGACGATGTGCAGCGCAACGACGCCTACGATCGTGCCTCGGCCCCGGTCGAGCTGCCCGCGGGCGAGGCGCTCGCGCTGCGCATCACGCGGGTCGGGGACTGAGCCGTGGCATCCGTCGATCGCCTGCGGGCGTGGCGGGGCGGCCCGCGGCTCGGCACGGCGTACTACAACGAGTACCTGCCCGATAGGGACCGGCTTGAGACCGACCTCCGGCTGATGACGGATGCCGGGATCACGTGCATCCGCGTCGGCGAGTCGGTCTGGTCCACGTGGGAGCCCCGCGACGGCGAGTTCGACCTCGAGTGGATGACGCCGATCCTCGATGCGGCCGAGCGCCACGGGATCGCGGTCATCCTCGGCACCCCGACCTACGCGGTGCCGCCGTGGCTGGCGCGCGCACATCCGGAGCTCGCGGTCGTGCGCCGCGACGGCTCGCGGGTGCCGTGGGGCGGGCGGCAGGAGGCCGACTACACGTCGGAGCTGTTCCGCGGCTACGCCGAGCGTGTGATCCGGGCCGTCGTCGGCCGCCACGGCCGGCATCCCGCCGTGATCGGGGTGCAGCTCGACAATGAGGCGGGTCTGCACCTCATCCACAACGACGCCGTCGTGCAGCGCTTCCGCGAGTGGGTCGCGGAGCGCTACGGCGACGTCGAGACGCTCAACCGGGAGTGGGGACTCACGTACTGGTCGCACCGCATCGCCGACTGGGACGAGCTGTGGGCGCCGGCCGGCAACACCACGCCGGCCTACGACCTCGCGTGGCGCCGGTTCCAGGCCGAGCTCACGGCGGACTTCATCGGCTGGCAGGCCGGCATCGTCCGCGAGCTCGTCGACGACGACACCTTCCTGACGACGTGCATCGCCTATCAGCGCCCCGCGATGGACGACGTCGCGGTCGGCGCGCGGCTCGACATCGCGAGCGGCAACGCCTACTACCTCGCGCAGGACGCGCTCGATCTCTCCCTGGAGGGGGCGGGCGGGAACTGGTACGCCGACGACGTCCCGCAGCTCGTGCTCATGGCCGACCGCATGCGCGCCACGACGCAGGGGCCGTTCCTCGTCACCGAGACGGGTGCCGCGTCGATCGGCCCCGCGTGGCTCACGCGCCCTCCCTATGACGGGCAGCTCGCGCAGGCGGCTTGGCTGCTGGTCGCGCGCGGCGCGCGGCTCGTGTCGTACTGGCACTGGCACACGCTGCACTCGGGCGCCGAGGTGCACTGGGGCGGCATCGTCGGACACGACCTGTCGCCAGGGCGTGTCTACGACGAGATCTCCGGGATCGGCCGGCAGTTCGCCGCGGCGGCGGAATGGCTGACGGATGCTGCGCCCGACGCCGACCTCGGGCTCGTGTCCGCGCACGACAGCGAGTGGATGATGGCGTTCGAGCCGCCGCTCGCGGCCGGGTCCGAGGGGGACCGCGGGTCGTACGCGCGGATCGTGGGTGCCTTCGGCCGCGCCGCGATCGATGCCGGGCTGCAGGTCGGGTACGTGAACGAGCGTCAGCTGCCCGAAGCCGACGAGCTCGTGCAGCGCTACCCGGTGCTCGTGGTCGCAGGGCTGGTCGCGGCATCCGATCCGACCCTCGAGACCCTCGCGGAGTACGCGCGTCTCGGCGGCCGGCTCGTGCTGGGTCCGCGCACGGGGTACGGCGACGACGAAGGCCGCATGCGCGTGGCGCTCGCGCCGGCGATCGTGGGTGCCGCAGCGGGCGTGGGCTACCGGGAGTTCGCGGCGCTCGCCGCGCCGGTCGACGTGGTCCGGGACGGCGAGATCGTCGGGAGCGCCCACGGCTGGGTGGATGGACTCGAGCCCGACGGGGCCGAGGTCGTGCTCGGCTACCGGCACGAGCTGTTCGGACGGTGGGCCGCCGTGACGCGACGGGATGTCGGCGCGGGCTCGATCACCGTGGTGGGCTCCCTTCTCGACCGCGCGACGCTCGCCGAGGTGATCGGCGACGTGGCGGGATCGCCCGACGGGATCCTCGCGGCGCGGCCGAGCTCGGTCACAGCGCACTCGCTCACGGGAGAGCGGGGCCGCGTGTGGGTGATCCACAACTGGTCGCCCGAGCCCCGTGCCGTCGTGCTCGGCCGGGCCGCAGCATCCGTCCTCGACGACGCGGTGTTCGCGGCGGGGGCCGAGGTCACGCTCGCGCCCTGGGATGTGCGCGTCTGGCGCGAGGCCTGACCGCGCTCAGGCCAGGTCGGCCCGATGCGGCGGATCGTCCGTCGGAAGCGGCACGTGTGGCCGACTCGGCGCGGGCCGGGGAAGGTCGAGTCGGCTCTCGATGCCGTGTCGCGCGTGAGGAGCGACGTCTTCGGCCGACTCGGCGCGGGCCGGGGAGACGGATGCGGAGGTCAGAGACGGGTGAAGGTGCCGGGGGCGAGCTCCGCGGTGCGGGACTCGCCGCCGGGGAGCTCGACCTCGACCGTGCGCGAGCGGTGGTCGAGGTTCGCGGCGAGCACGATGTCGCCGCCGGCGGTGCGGGCCCCGAGCGCCCACACGAGGCCGTCGGGGGAGTCGCCGCGCAGGCCCGGCTCGCCGGCGAGCGCGGCGAGAGCGGCGACGGCGTCGAACACGGGCAGGGTCGCGCCGTCGGCCGTGCGCAGTCCGCGCGGACCCCATTCCTCGAAGTAGGCGAGCGTCGCGACGCCGGGCACCGCGAAGGCCGCGGCGCTGGCGACGGTCCACGCGGCCAGTTCGGGGGCGGCCTGGCGCGCGTCGACGGCGTCCGTCAGCGCCGAGCCGTAGCCGTCGCGCAGGTCGTCGTGGTCGGGCATCGGCGGCGGGGTCGTCGCCACGTCGTTGAAGTGCGGGCGCAGCGAGATCGGCCCGATGTGCACCGGCAGGCCGCCCGCGAGGCGCACGGCCTGCGCGGCGGCGACCCGCTGCATGCCGACGGACTCGACCAGCTGGGCGGTGCTCAGGCTGTGGAAGAGCGGCGTGCTGCTGAACACGATGCCGTCGAGGCCGCGCGGAAGGCGATGGTGCTCGCGGTTGAGTTCGGTGAAGTGCGAGCGTGCGCCGCCGACCACCTCGGCCTCGATGCCCGCCTCGGTGAGGGCGTGGCGGAGGGCGGCGATCGCATCGAGGTCGGAGACGTGTCGCGCCGGACCGGTCGGCGGAAACGCGGTGACGCGCGCGACCGACAGACCGTGAAGCGCGGGTACCGCGTGGTCGATGGCGGCCGGGTCGTCGTCCGCGAGGACGAACCTCACGTCCAGAGGGAGTCCGGATGCCGCGGCGCGGTCGAGCGCCGCACGCCAGTTGCCGGTCGCGAGGTCGAGCTCGACGAGCACCGTCCCGCCGAGGGCTGCGAAGTCCGGGGCGGGATCCGCAGCGGTCGATGCCGACACCCCGATCGCGGGCAGCGCCGGCCCCTCCTGGAGGCGGATGCGGGTCACCGGGTCGTCCACCACGGCGGCGGGGGTCCCCGATACGGCGATGTCGACCGATTGGACGACCCGCTCACCTGCGGCGAGAGCGTAGGGGAAGGGGAGTGCGAGAGGGCGGCTGTACGTCTTGTACGAGGCATCCGTCCAGTTGCGCTGGTCCTCCATCTCGAAGACGTCGCCCGCGAAACGCACGTCGACGTCGAGGCCGTCGTGCGTCCAGGACAGGCCGGCGATGTCGAACGCGGGCTGATGGGGGCTGATGCCGGCCGGGAACCGGGAGCGCACCACGGTGCCGTCGGAGTGGCGGACGTGCAGAGTGGAGCCCGCGAGCGTCGGCGGGTGGAGCACGACGAGGCCGGTGCGGTTGGTCTCGAACTCCGAGGCCGACTCGAGGTCGGCGAGGACGCGCAGGCGTCCGGCGCCGCGCACCTCCGCGCGGACGATGCCGTGGAGGTCGGAGCCGAGCCCGGTCGAGTGCACGTGCAGCGTCAGCGCGATGCCGGACGAGTCGATGCGGTCGACCACGAGACCGGCGGTGTCCCAGTTGCGATCGCGCACCACCGCGCGCACCGAGCGGAGCACGACGCGGCCGTGATACGAGATGTCGGCGAGCTCGTCGTCACGGAGCTCGAGCGACCACGGGCCGCTCCGCCACTCGCGTGCGGGTTCGCCGTTCCACAGGTCCGTCATCGTCCCATCCTCGTCCTCCGCAGCGAGTCCTGCGCAACGTTCGTGGTCCTCGACCCTCGTCCCCCGTGTTCGGGGCGCGGAATCTCCGTTGGGGCGCAGAAGATGCGCCCCAACGGACGAAATGCGCCCCAAACCCCGAGTGGACGTGGGGTCAGAGCGAGGTCATGCCGCCGTCGACCTGGAAGGTCGCCCCCGTGGCGAAGGCGCCGTCGTCGCTGGCGAGGTACACCATGATGCCCGCGACGTCGTCGGGGGTGCCGGCGCGACCGATCGGGATGCGGCTGACGATCGCGGCGCGCGAGGCGGGGTCCTCGCTGATCGCCGCCACCAGGGGCGTCTCGGTGTACGCCGGCTGCACCGTGTTCACGCGGATGCCGCGGTCGGCGTACGCCGCCGCGACCGTGCGGCCGAGGCCGTGCATGCCGGCCTTCGACGCGCTGTAGGCGGTGAAGTCCTTGCCCTCGCCGTTGACCGCCGTCGGGCTGCCGGTGAGGATGATCGACCCGCCGCCGCGCGGCACCATGCTGCGCAGAGCGTGCTTGACCGTCAGGAACGTCCCTGTCAGGTTGATGTCGATCGTCCGGCGCCACACCTCCAGGTCGAGGTCGGCGGCCTGCGCATCCTGCCCGAACAGCTGCACGCCGGCATTCGCCACCACGACGTCGGGCGCCCAGCCTGCCGCCTCGACCTCGGCGAAGGCCGCGGCGACCGCGTCCTCGTCCGAGATGTCCATCGTGACGGCACGGGCGTTCTCGCCGATCTCGGCGGCCGCCGCGGCCGCCCCCTCGCCGTTGCGGTCGGCGAGGATCACACGGGCTCCCTCACGGGCGAAGCGCTGGGCGACCGCGAGGCCGATGCCCAGTGCACCGCCCGTGACGAGCGCGGTCTTGCCCTCGAGCTGTCCCATGGATCAGCGCTCGATGTGGTCGAGGTGCAGCATGCGCGCGAGGTTCTTGTCGAGCTCGTCGTCGCGGAAGATCTTCTTCCAGTCGTCCTTGATGATCGACTCGCGGCCGTAGTCCATCGCGATGAGGCACGCGTCCGAGAACGGGTTGTCGCCGCGCAGACCGTTGGCCAGCGCCACCTGGGTGTGGCCGTACAGGATGCTGCGCGCCGCCGCCTCGGGGACGCCCATGGTGTTGATCGCCTCGTCGAGCGCCTCGTTGAGGAGCGCGCCGATCATGCAGGCGACGGTCTCGACGAGGGTCGGCTCGAGCTGCGCGAGCTGCTTGACGGTGACGAAGTGCACGTCGATGACGGGCGCGTAGATCGCACGGACCGTGGCCTCGACGATGGCCTTGTGGGCCGGGTCGTCGCTCTCCACAGCCGCGATGGCGTCCTGCGGGGCGGCGATGCCGCCGAACGTGTCGGCCCACTCCTCCTTGGTCGTGCGCTCGAGGAACACCGACGGGTGGCACGGGTGCGCGACGGCCTGGACGACGTCCTCGCGCGTGGTGAGCAGGCCCGCGTAGGCGGCGGCCGGGTCGAGCGTCAGCACGATCGCGCCCGACTTCAGCTGCGGCACGAGGTCGGCCGTGACGGGGCCGAGGGCGAGGTCGGGCACGGCCAGGACGACGATGTCGGCGTCGGCGACGGCGGTGGCGGCATCCGTCAGCTCACGACCGGCGTCGATCGTGCGCTCCCGGCCGGCGGGAGAGTTCTCGACGTACCAGACGGTGTGGTCGGTCTTGACGAGGTTGTTGGACACGCGCATGCCCATCTTCCCGCCGGCGCCGATGACGGCGATCTTGTAGGTGTCGGTGGTCGTGCTCATGTCGTGCTCCTCAGATATTCGATGGTGCGGCGGGTCCATTCCCGCTCGGTGCGGACGGTGGTCTCGGCATCCCCCTGCCAGGAGAGCCAGTGCTCGACGACCTCGTTGATCCCGCGCTCGCGAGGGCGCACGGTCTCGAGCAGGTGGGGGTAGTCGTGGAGGCCGTCGCCCATGGGCGCGCCCCCGTACGTGAAGCCGACCCAGCCCGGCTGGCGGGCGAAGGCGAAGTCCTTGACGTGCACGTTCTTGACGTGCGCGGCGGTCAGCTCGACGCAGTCGCGCGGACGCTCGAGGCGGGCGACGACGTTGGCGGGGTCGAGGCAGATGCCGAGGCGCTCGCTGTCGATGCGTGCGACCAGGCCCACGAGGTCTTCCGTCGAGACCTGCTCGTAGGTCTCGAGCGCAAGGTCGACGCCGGCGGCCTCGAAGGAGGGGAGCACGGCGGCGAGCCACTCCGCGGCCTGATCGAGGGTGGGACGGGTGTCGGCGGAGTAGAGCATGCTGCGCACCAGGGTGGTGTCGAACGCGCTCGCGAGATCGAGGAATCGCGTGAGCCGATGCGGCTCGATGCCCTTGGTGCCCAGCTCGATCGTGAGCTCGAGGTCGCGCGCCGCGGCCGCAGCGTCGGCGAGCTCGGATCCGGTCATGGTCTCGAGCGGAGCGTAGTCGCAGATCTGGAACAGGTCGACGCCGAGCTCCTTGGTGGCCTCGAACGCCGCGATGAGCGACAGCGGCTCGGGCACCTGGTCGGAGTGCTGCCAGAAGAAGGCGTACGTCCCGAGGCCGATCATGCGTCCACCTCGCCCTCAGCCCCGTGAGACGACAGGTGGCCGCCGAGACCCTGGGGTTCACCCACCGTCTCGTCCGCCGACTGGGGTCTCACTGAATCATCGGCGGGGTGGGGGCGGGAGGCGGCGAGGGCGGATGCCTCGTCGAGGACGGCGGTGAGGGCGTCGGGGTCGTGGGCGAAGCGGCCGAGGAAGAGGCCGTCGACGGCTTGGCCGAGGCGGGTGAGGAGGCCGGGGCCGGCGGAGCCGCCGTAGATGACGACGCTGCCGGCGCGGGCGGGGTCGGCGTCGACGGCGGCGCGGAGGGCCCGGGTGACGGTGGCGATGTGCGTGTCGGGGGCCGGCTCGGCGGCGCCGATCGCCCAGACCGGCTCGTACGCGACGATCACCGGACCGGCGGGGACGTTCTCGAGGTTCGCGGCGAGCTGCTCGACGTTCGCGAGCGCGGCGGCTGGGGCGCCGAGGTGCTCGGCTTCGCCGATGCAGAGCACCGGGGTGATGCCGTGGGCGAGGGCGGCGGTGGCTTTGCCGGCGGTGACGGTGTCGGTCTCATCGAACAGGCGGCGGCGTTCGGCGTGGCCGATCTCGGCGACCTGGACGCCGACCTCGGCGAGCTCGGCGGCGGTGACCTCGCCGGTGTAGGCGCCGGGCGGGTAGGCGGAGACGTCTTGGGCGCCGACCAGCACCGGGGTGCCCGCGAACGCCTGCAGGGCGGGGAGGATCTGCAGGTAGCTGGGGATGACGAAGAACCGCACGTCCCCGGCGGCCACGGCGGGGTGGCCGGCCGCGCGCTGCGCCACATCGGCGAACCACGCGCGTGCCCGCTCGTGCCCGAAGTACGTCTTCAGGCTCACTCCGACCGTGACCTGCGCCATCAGCAGGACCCGGTGGTCTCGAACTCGTCGATGACGGCGACCTTGTCGGCGGACGCGGAGGTGGTGTCGAACCGGTAGGTCAGCCACTCGCGCACCAGTCGGCGGGCGAGCTCGATGCCGATCACGCGCTGGCCCATGGTGAGCACCTGCGCGTTGTTGGACAGCACGCCGCGTTCGACCGAGAACGAGTCGTGGGCGGTGACGGCGCGGATGCCGGGGACCTTGTTCGCCGCGATCGCGACACCGAGGCCCGTGCCGCAGATCAGCAGTGCGCGGTCGGCGGTGCCGGCGGCGACCTGCTGCGCGGCCTCGATGGCGACCTTCGGGTACGGGGTGTGGCCGTCGGCGTCCACGCCGACGTCGATCACCTCGGCCACGCCGGGGTTGGCGAGGAGGTCCTTCTTCAGGATCTCCTTGTAGTCGAAGCCGGCGTCGTCGGCGCCGATCACGATGCGCAGCGGCTCAGGGTTCTCAGACGGTGCCATGTGCGTTCTCCTTCTGGTCGTCGGCCGCGCGCGTCTCGGCGGCGAGTGTTTCTGCGATGGCGGTCACGATGAGCGCGAGACTGATCGCGCCCGGGTCAGGGGTGCCGACGCTGTTCTGGCCGTGTGTGCGGGCACGGCCCATGCGGGGCAGGAGCTCGGCGGTCGCGATCGCGGCGCGGGTGGCCGCATCCGCCGCCGTCCGCCACGCGTCGGGGAGACGGGCGCCGGCATCCACGGCACCGGTGAGGGTGGTGCTGAACGGCACGAGCGCGTCGACGAGGGTCTTGTCGCCGACCTCGGCCTTGCCGTAGTCGGTGACCCCGCGCGACCCTGCCGCGACCCCGGCGGCGATGGCGGCCGGATCGGGGCGGCCGGTGTCGCCGAGCTTCGCGGCGACGGCGTTCAAGATGACGCCCCACAGTGCGCCCGACGTGCCGCCGGCCTTGTCGGCCCAGGCGTCGGCGGCGTGCGCGAGCGTGGTGCGAGCGCCGGCACCGGCGTCGACGGCGGCGGTCGCGGCGGCCAGCGCCGCGTGCGAACCGCGCTGCATGCCGATGCCATGGTCGCCGTCACCGGCGATCGCATCGATCCGGCCCAGCTCGTCGACGTGCTCGTCGACGGTGTCGACGATCGTGCGGACCGCTGCGAGCACGGTCCGGGCGACGGACTGGGATGCCTCGTCCCCGGGCTCGATGGCCTCGGCCACGGTCGCAGCGGTGTCGGCGACGACGAGACGCTGCTGCGGGGCGACGGAGCCGCGCCGGTAGGCGGGGGTGTCCACGGGTGCGTCCCACAACGGGGCGAGCTCACTGTCTTCATCGGCACCCGCCAGCCAGAACAGGGTCAGCGACGTGCCGGCCATGTCGAAGCTCGTGCAGTACTCGCCGACGTGCGGGTCGACCAGCTCGAGACCGGCGTCGGTGAGGAGCTGGGCGATGCGCCGGTAGACGACGAACATCTCCTCGTACTTCAGCGACCCGAGGCCGTTGAGGATCGGCACCACTCGGGCGCCGGCGACCTGCACCCCGGCGGGCACCTCGCCCAGCAGCCGCTCCACGAGCAGCTCCGCCAGTCCGTCGGCGGTCGGGATGCCGGTCTCGTCGATGCCCGGCTCGCCGTGGATGCCGAGACCGATCGCCATCCGTCCCTCCGGGACGGTGAACAGCGGCTTCTCGGCGCCGGGCAGCGTGCAGCCGGTGAACGCGACCCCGAACGAGCGGGTGCGCTCGTTCGCGAGGCGTGCGAGCCGGGTGACCTCGGCGAGGTCGGCGCCCGCCGCGGCGGCCGCGCCGGCGATGCGGAACACCGTCAGGTCGCCCGCGATACCACGGCGCTTGTGCTTCTCATCCGGGGTGGCGCTGACGATGTCGTCGGTCACCGTGACGGTCTCGCACGCGATGCCCTCGGCACGCAGCCGCTCCTGCGCGGCGTTGAAGTTGAGCACGTCGCCGGCGTAATTGCCGTAGGAGAAGAACACGCCGCCACCGCCTTCGGCGGCCTTCGCCACGCTGTACACCTGCTGCGTCGAGGGCGACGCGAACAGGTTGCCCATCGCCGCGCCGTGCGCGAGCCCCGGACCCACCAGCCCCCCGAACGCGGGGTAGTGACCCGAACCGCCGCCCACCACGACCGCGACCTGACCCGCCGGTGACACCGTCGAACGCACCACGCCGCCCGGCACCCGCCGCACATACCGCTCGTTGGCCGCGACGAAGCCGTCGATCATCTCGTCGGCGAAATCCGCCGGCTCGTTCCAGAGCCGCGTCATCGCGCATCCCCCTTGGGCTCTGCCGCGGTGTGCAGAGCCTCGGCGTCCACGGCGGGTGCAGGGTCCGTGCTCACGGCTGCGTCGTCGACGACGACCGGGTTGATGCGGTTGCTGCGGGCCAGCAGCACCATCAGCACCGCCGAGACGAGCATGACGAAGCCGACGATGAACATCGGAACCTCGTAGCCGCCGGTCCAGTCGTGCACGAAGCCCGTGACGAACGGAGCCGAGAAGCCGGCCAGGTTGCCGATCGTGTTGATCAGCGCGACACCGGCCGCCGCGGCAGCGCCCGTGAGGAAGCGCGTCGGGAGCGTCCAGAAGTTCGGCAGCGCCGCGAAGATCGCGCACGCGGTGATCGTGATGACGGCGATGGTGGCCGCCGGCGATCCCATGAACAGCGCGAGCGGGATGCTGACGGCGCCGGCGATCGCGGGACCCGCGATGTGCCACGTCTTGAGGCCGCGCTTGGAGGCGTCTCGCGACCAGAAGTACATGACGACGGCGGCCGGCAGGTACGGGATCGCGGTGATGAGGCCCTTCTGCAGCGTGTCGAAGGTCTGACCGGTCTGGCTCTGGAACCCCTCGATGATCGTGGGGAGGAAGAACGCGAGTGCGTACAGGCCGTAGATGAAGCCGAAGTAGATGAACGAGAGCACCCACACGCGACCGCTCTTGAAGGCGAAGCGCGCCGACACGTGGCCGTGCTCCTTCTTCTGCGTGGCGGCCTTCTCGCGGTCGAGCGCGTCGGTCAGCCAGACCTGCTCGTCACGGGTGAGCCAGGTCGCGTCGGAGGGCTTGTCCTTGAGGTAGAACCACGCGATGACACCGACGATGATCGCCGGGATCGCGACGCCGAAGAACATGAAGCGCCAGCCCTCGAGGCCGAAGAACACCTCGTGCTGCTGGATGAGCCACCCGGCCAGCGGGGCGCCGATGACCGTGGTGAGCGGCTGCGCCAGGTAGAAGAGCATGAGGATGCGGCCGCGGTACTGCGCGGGCACCCAGAGGCTGAGGAAGAGGATCGCCCCGGGGAAGAAGCCGGCCTCGGCGACGCCGAGGAGGAAGCGCAGTACGACGAGCTGCTCGAAGTTCTGCACCCATGTGAACAGCAGCGCGACGATGCCCCAGCTCACCATGATGCGCGAAAGCCAGCGGCGGGCGCCGAACTTGTGCAGCGCCAGGTTCGAGGGCACCTCGAGAAGGATGTAGCCGATGAAGAAGACGCCCGAGGCGAATCCGAACTGAGCGGCGCTCAGTGCGAGGTCTTCGTTCATCCCGTTGGGGGCGGCGAAGCCGATCGCGGTGCGGTCGAGGTAGTTGATGAAGAACATCAGCGCGACGAACGGCACGAGGCGGATCGACACCTTGCGGATGGCGGATCGCGCGACGGGGGGCGCGTCGGCGACGGTCTGGTTCTGGTCCACGGTGACTCCTGCTCATCGACGGTGATCGAGGTGGTTTCCGACGACCATTGTGACAAACCGGTTGACCAATTGCAAGTGAGAAGGGATGCCGCGGCCGCGCCGCCGCGTCACGCACGGAGCTGTGCGCACGCCGGTGCGAGGAAGCGCGGGTTCAGGCGACGCGGCGGGTCGCAGCATCCGCGATCTCGAACTCGAGCGTCTCGCCGCCGGGACTCGTCGCGGAGATGCGCAGATCGACATCGCCGAAGCGCTGCGTCCAGACGTCGGGCTCGCCGGCGTGTGCGGCGATCGCGTCCTGCGCGGCGTCGTCGTCGAGCGTCTCGTACACGATCCAGCTTCCGCGGCCGACCCGCGCGGACCGCGGACGCTCGGGATCGCACAGCCAGGCGGCGATGAGCACGGTCGCGCCGGCCTGCGCGTGGGCGCGCAGCGCCTCGAGCGTCGTGCGGGGGAGCCGGCTGCCCGCGACCACGACCAGACCCGCGTCGGCGAGCTGATCGGCACGCACATGCTCGTCGAACACGAGCGTGCTGCGGGTCGGCTGGAACAGCCCGTGCATGCGGGTCGGCTCGGCGGCGCCCGCGTCGAGCGGGAACTGCGGCCGGGGGATGCCGTTCAGCTCGTGACGGGGGAAGTCGTAGCCGGGGATGTGGAGGCAGCTCCCGTGGTCGGGAAGCTGCCCGTGGCTGAGCGCGTGCCAGGCCTCGAAGACGCTGCGGGAGGTGGCGGGCGCCGTCGTCGCACGGTTGCCGAACGGCCGCGCGCCACGGCCGAAGTCGCTGTCGTCGGCATGGACGAGGGCGATGTCGGCGCGGGCATCGCGATGGCTCCAGCGGAGTGGATGCCGCGGCACGAAGTCGCGGACGAACTCCCGCCAGACCTGGCCGTGGGCGGTGCGCTCGAACGCTCCCGAACCGCGGTGGCGCACCAGCACGTCGATGTTCTCGACGAACAGCCGCGTGGGGGCGAAGAGGTAGGCCAGGCGCAGCGCCGACGCGAACTCGGCGGGCGAGTGGCCGGGGAAGCCCGGGGCGCGGGTGAGCCACGGCCCGATGTCGGGGCCCCACAGATCCGCGCAGATCCACAGTTCGCGCCCGTACTGGACGGCCGCACCGAGCGCGGTGCCGAGCTGCAGCGGCTGGAACGACTCCTTCATCACCTTGGGCGCCGGCGTCATCCCGGCGCGGGCGAGCGTGTGGAACATCACGGGGAACACCTGCTCGGCGAGCACCGGAACGGACGCGGAGCCCGTAGCGGAGGTCGCGGCGTCGACGTCGCGCACGATGCCGCGCACGGCGTCGTCGATCACCGCGACGGCCTCGTCCGCCCCGAGGCCCTCGGTCTGACCGAAGTGGGGCAGGTGGGCGTCGTGCCGGTACTGATCGGCGTGGATCTGGAGGTGTTCGGGCTCGTCGTACAGCACGCCGGCGAGCACGCCGGCGGCCGCAGCATCCCGGATCAGATCCGCCGGGAGGTCGTACCGGTTCGTGCCGTCGGCGAAGGGCCCGTTGATGTTGCCGTACTCGTTGCCCAGCACGAGGTCGATGCCGGCGTCGGCGAGGTCGCCCAGCAGCGCGCTGCGGTCGGCGTGGGTCGGGATCACGTGGTGCACGTAGAAGTCGGCGCCGAGGTCGCGCAGCACGCCCACGAACTCGCGCGGCGTCGGCGGCGGATCCTGCGACGGGATGGGGATGCCGGTCCCCGTGCGCATGATCTCGTCCGAGGCGGCTCCCGCCCAGGGGTCCTGGAACGCGACGACCGGCCCCTGGATGCCGAGCGACGGACGGGGCGAGGTGGGGGCGGATGAGGGGGCGGCGGATTCGTCGACGGGCACGGGGAGGCTCCTCGGAGGGTGAAAGCGAGGTGCGGCGGCCGACGTTCCCTGGAGTCGGCCGCCGCACGGAACGGGCTACTGGTTCAGCACCACGTCCATCTCGGCGAAGAACTGCTCGACGGCCTGGTCGACCGTGAGCGTGCCGAAGTTCAGCTCCTCCGTCAGCTCACGGAACTTCTCGTGCAGCGAGCCGTAGCCGACGATCGGCGCCGGCGGCGCCTCGCCCAGCCGGTCGGCGATCGACGCCTCGTAGTCCACGATGTCCTGGCTCACCGGATCGAGGTCCGCGGCCTCCCGCGCCGTCGCCGAGGCCGGCAGGCCGCGGTTGGTGCCGAAGATCTCGCCCGACTCCGGCGAGTTGATGAGGAAGTCGATGAGCGTGGCCGCCGCGGCGGGGTGCTCCGAGTTCGCCGCGATGGAGTACATCTGCGACGCCTTGAGGTAGAGGTCCTTCGCGCCGTCCACCGACAGCGGAGGTGCCTGCAGCGTGACCTCGTTGCCCTCGCCCAGGTTCGCGAGGTAGCCCGCGAGGAAGTTGTCCGTCTGCGTGTCGCTCGCGCCGAGTCCGGCATCGAAGGCGGTCAGCGGCTGCACCTCGGCGACCCGCTGCTGGGGCACGAAGGCGCCGCCCTCGCGCGCGTCGGCGCCCTCTTCCCAGTACTCCGTGAGGCGCTCCTCGTCGAAGCCGGGGTTGCCCTCGTCGTCGAAGAGATCCTTGCCCTCGGCGCGCAGCTGCATCTCGAAGTTCACGAAGCGCGAGGACGGGTCGACGCCGCCCCAGACGTCCGGCACGCCGGCCGCCTGCGCGGCGTCGGTCACCTCGGCGACCCACTCGTAGTACTCGTCCCACGTCCCGCCGGCGAACGGCTCGACGCCGACCTCGTCGAGCGTCGTCGTGTTCATGAACATCGACCAGGCGTTCGTGGAGATCGGCACCGCCGTGGTGACCCCGTCGACCACGCCTGCGCCGAGCACCGACGGCTCGATCGGGTCGGTCTGGATGATGCTGCCGAGGTACGGCTCGAGGTCGAGCAGCGACCCGCTCTGCGAGTACTGGCGGATGTAGGCGAGATCCATCGTGACCACGTCGGGCAGGCCCCCGCCGCTGGCCTCGATCTGGCGCTTCTCCCAGTAGTCGTTGGGGGAGAGGAACAGCACGGAGACATCGATGTTGGGGTGCTGCTCCTCGAACGCGGCGATCGCTTCGTTGTAGAGCTCGGCGCGCACGTCGTTGCCCCAGAACGTGAAGGTGATCGATGCTTCCTCGTCGGGGTCGAGGGTCGGCTGGCTGCTCACGGGGGCAGCGGACGCGCAGCCCGTGAGTCCGGCGAGGGCGATCAGGCCCACTCCCGCCACTCCCGCGATGAGCCTCCTGTTTCGGAACTTCATTGTGATCGACCTCTCGTCTTCGAGCTTCAGGAAACGTTTTCTCATTCGGCTGTGAGAAAGGCGACTGACGTCGCCGATCCACAGTCTGACAAACCGGTTGACCGAAAGCAATCCCAGAGTCGTCGCGACTGCCGTAAGTTGTTCGCATGCCCGCCTACCCCGACGATCGCTCGGCCGAGATCACGGCGGCCCTGGGCGCCCTCCCGGCCGGCACACCGGTCTCGGAGGTCGCCCGCCGCCTGATGGACCTCTTCACGAGCGGCGACCTCGAGGCGGGCACCCGCCTGCCCCCGGAGCGACAGCTGGCGGCGACGCTGGGCGTCGGGCGGTCCGCGGTGCGAGAGGCCCTCGCTGCGCTCGAGATCCTCGGCATCGTCGACGTCCGCCCCGGCTCGGGCACGTACCTCCGCGGGACCGCGAGCGAGCTGCTGCCGCAGACGCTGCGCTGGGGGCTCCTCATCGGCCAGAAGAACACGGCCGAGCTGCTCGAGCTGCGCTCGGGGCTCGAGATCTACGTCGCGCGGCTCGCCGCGGGCCGGGCCGCAGCATCCGATCTCCGCGCGATCGCAGGGTCCCTCGAGCGCATGCGGTCCGGCGTGGGCGACCTCAAGGCCTTCGCGCGCGCGGACCTCGACTTCCATCACGCGCTCGCCGCGGCCGCGGGCAACGACACGCTGATCGACCTGCTGCATGTGGTGCGGTCGCTGCTGCAGGTGTACGCGGACCGGGCCGTCCACGACGAGGCCGAGGCCCGCACCGCCATCGACGAGCACGACGCCGTCTTCCGCGCGATCGAGGCGCAGGACGAGGATGCCGCCGCCTCCGCGATGGCCCTCCACATGGCGACCGCCTCGCAGCGCCTCGCGGCCGAAGCCGCACACTGACCCGGATCGTCCGAAGGAGGCGCGATGCCGCGCAATTGGGCTGGAACGTACGAGTACGCCGCGCACCGGATCGTCGAGGCGACGTCGGTCGACGACGTGCAGCGGGTGCTGCGTGAGCCGGGGCGCGTGCGCGCGCTCGGCACGCGGCACTCGTTCACCGACCTCCCCGACACCACCGGCACGCTCGTCGATGTGACCGGGTTCGCGGCCGAGTTCGAGCTGGACGAGGCCGCGCAGGCGGTCACGGTGCCCGCCGGCATCCGCTACGGAGTGCTCGCCGTGTGGCTCGACGACCGCGGGTGGGCGCTCGGGAACATGGGTTCGCTGCCGCACATCAACGTCGGCGGCGCGACGGCGACGGGCACCCACGGGTCGGGCGACGCGAATCGGGTGCTCTCGGCCTCCGTCCGGGCGCTGCGCTACGTCGGAGCCGACGCCGAGGTGCACGAGGCGCGCCGCGGCGAGCCCGACTTCGACGCCCTCGTCGTGGGCCTCGGCGCCTACGGCATCGTGGTGTCGCTCACCCTCGACATCGTGCCCGCGTTCCGCATGCGCCAGGACATCTACACCGGCATCACGTGGGAGGCCGCGCTCGCCGACTACGACGCACTCACGTCCGCCGGATACAGCGTGTCGGTGTTCTCGCGCTGGGAGGAGCCGTCGGTCGGCTACGTGTGGCTGAAGACGCGCCTGGCCGCGGACGACGACTCGGTGCCCGACACGATCCTCGACGGCGTCCGCGCGACGGAGGGCGACTCGCCCCTCGGCGTGGAGGACAACATCACCGAGATCGCAGGCGTCCCCGGACCGTGGATGCTGCGCCTGCCGCACTTCCGCCTCGATGCCGAGCCGTCGTTCGGCGACGAGATCCAGAGCGAGTATTTCGTGGCGCGCGCCGATGCGCGGGCAGCGCTGGAGGCGGTGCGGACGCTGGGCGACAGCATCCGTCCCCATCTCATCTGGACCGAGCTGCGCACCGCCGCCGCGGACGAGCTGTGGCTGAGCCCGGCCTACCGTCGCGACGTCGTGATCATCCACTTCACCTGGCACAACCACCCCGACGACGTCGCCGCCGCGGTCGCACGCGTCGAAGCCGCGCTCGAGCCGTTCGACGCGCGCCCGCACTGGGGCAAGCTCCACGGCTTCGACCGCGCCGCGATCGAGCGCGTGCACCCGCGTCTCGCCGACGCACGCGCGGTGTTCGAGCGCCTCGACCCCGAAGGCCGCTTCTCGAACGCGCACCTCGAGCGCCTCGGCGTACGCGACCCCCGCTGACCCGGCGCGTCGCGTGGAGGACCGACAAGGCGGGAGTCGACCGTGAATTGGTCAACCGGTGTTACAGTTATCCGGGAGATCGTTCGTGACGCCGCGGCGAAAGGGAAAGTCGAAGATGACGCAGATTCCGAGCGGGGACACCCGCCCGACCGACCGCGCCGCGCGCAGCTGGAGCCTCGGGACCACGCCGTGGCAGAAGCTGCCCCCGCTGGGCCCTCCGCGCGCGAGGATCATCATCGACAACGACTTCTCGGGCGATCCCGACGACCTCTACCAGCTCGTGCACCACCTGCTGTCGCCCAGCGTCGAGGTGCGCCTCGTCGTCGCCTCGCACCTTCGTGCCGATGACGGCTTCGACCCCTCCGGCCGGAGTGCGCAGAACGCCGCCGTGATCGCGAACGACGTCTTCGTCCGCATGGGGCTGACCTCCACCGAGGTGATCGTGGTCGGGTCCGACGAGCCTCTCGCTGACCGGAGCACTCCGCGCCCGTCGCCGGCCGTCGACGCGATCATCGCCGAGGCGCTGCGCGACGACGTGTCGACCCCGCTGTTCTACGTCGCCGGCGGCGGGCTGACCGACATCGCCTCGGCCTACCTCGTCGAGCCGCGCATCGCCGAGCGGCTGACGCTCGTGTGGATCGGCGGCGAAGAGCACGAGGGGCTCGCGGTGCCGCCGCCGAGCGCCATGCCGATCGAGTACAACCTGCTCATCGACCCGGTCGCGGGGCAGGTCGTCTTCGGCGACTCGCCGATCCCGCTGTGGCAGGTGCCGCGCGACGTGTACCGCCAGTGCCTCGTCTCGGATGCCGAGCTGCGCGTGCGCGTCGCCGAGACGGGTCCGTTCGGGCGCTACCTGTACGACGAGGTGGCCTTCGTCATGCGGATGGTCGCGACCCACGTCGGCGGCGGAGCAGAGACCTACGCCCTCGGCGACTCGCCGCTCGTGCTGCTCACGGCGCTGCAGTCGGTGTTCGAGGCCGACCCGTCCTCGAGTCGGTACGTCGAGCGCCCGACCCCTGCCCTGAGCGACGACGGAGGGTATGTCGACGTCCCCGGTGCGAGACCGATGAGGGTCTACACGTGGGTCGACACGCGGCTCATGTTCGAGGACTTCTACGTCAAGCTGGCCGAGTTCGGCCGGTGGCAGGCGGCGGGCGCGTGACCGCCCCGCCGAACGTGGCCCCGCGGCCCCGGACCATCGTCACCGCCGACCCTGAGCTCGACGACCTCAACTCGATGATCCGGCTTCTGCTGTTCAGCAACGAGGTCGAGATCGAGGGCCTCGTCTACGCGAGCAGCAGGTTCCACTGGCGCGGTGACGGCGCCGGCACGGAGTTCTTCCTGCCCGGTCGCGAGTACGACGCCCCGCAGACCTCCTGGCGCTGGGCGCCGGGGGAGCGCTTCATCGACGACGCCGTCGACGCCTATGCCGAGGTGTACGACAACCTCGTCGTGCACGACCCGCGGTATCCGGATCCGTCCCACCTGCGCTCGCTCATCCGTGAGGGCAACGTCGACTTCGAGGGCGACATCTCGTCGGAGTCGCCGGGCTCGCGCCTCATCGCCGACGCGCTCCTCGACGATCGGCCCGGGCCGCTCCACCTGCAGCTGTGGGCCGGGCCGAGCACGGTCGCTCGCGCACTCCTGTCGATCGAGGAGCGCTTCGCCGACACCGCGGACTGGGAGCGGATCCGCGCAGAGGTGTCGGCGAAAGCCGTCATCACGAAATTCGCCTCTCAGGACGCCACCTACGACGAGTACATCGCGCCGACGTGGCCCGGCATCCGGGTGATCGAAGTGGCGACCCTCGCCTGGGGGTACATGGCACGCAAGACCGTACCGGCGCGTGATCAGCATCTGCTCGGTGCCCGGTGGATGCGCGACAACGTCACGAGCGTCGGTCCGCTCGGCGCGCTCTACCGCGTGTGGGGCGACGGGCGGCAGATGGTGCCCGGCGACGTCACGGACTACTTCCACCTCTCCGGTGTGTCGGCCGACGACTTGCGGGCGCAGGGTTACCAGGTGTGGATGGACCCGCAGCCCGTGGGCGAGTGGATCTCCGAGGGCGACACCACGAACATGCTGAACCTTCTCGCGCCGGGGCTGCGCGCCCACGAGCATCCGTCGTACGGCGGCTGGGGCGGCCGCTACGTCCGGACCGACGAGGGCGCCGACACGTGGGGTCTCGCGGATGCCGCGTTCCGGCCCGGCGGAGCCGAATGGGCGGACGGCGCCCCCGCGGGCGACGAGGGATCGGTGGTGCGGTGGTTCGCCCACGCACAGGCCGACTTCGCCGCACGCCTCCGGTGGAGCGTGACCCCGCGGTTCGAGGATGCCGACCACCACCCCACGCTGACGATCGAGCAGGGTGTCGACCTGGAGGTCGTGGCGGGCTCCGACACCCGGCTCTCGGTCGTGGTCGGCGGACCGGGCGGCGCGCATGCGCAGGTGGGCTGGTGGATCCACCGCGAAGCGGGCACGTGCACGGCCGCCGTCGTGCTCGAGCCCGCCGAGGGTTCGCAGGTCACCGTCCGGGTTCCTGGCGACGCGCGCCCCGGCGACACGATCCACGTGGTGGCCGAGGCATCCGACCCCCGCACACCGCTGCCGCTCCACGCCTACCAGCGAGTGATCCTCACGGTCGTCGCCGGGTAGCGCCCCCGGTTCGCCGAAACAGGGGACCCTCGCCGAACCAAGGGCCGAAGTCCTCGGTCTCGTCGCGGATCCCCTGTCTCGGCCCGCCGTCAGACGTCGTCGCCTTCTGCGACCCAGCGCAGCACGGCGACGTCGCCCTCGACGGCGTACACGCCGATCACGCGGCCGGTGAACGACTCCGTCGTCTCGGACGACAGGAAGCGGCCGTCGACCTCGGCGAGCTCGACACGCTCACCTCCGGCCGCGGTGAAACCGAGGTGGAAGACGTCGCTCGTGCGCGGGAACCCGCGAGTCGGCTCGGGCGCCCGCGACTCGAGATGCAGATCGACCACGCCGCCGCCGAAGGGCGCGCGCCACTCCTGCACGAGGCCGCCGAGGACGGCGCGGCCGACGACCTCGCCGCCGCGCGCCTCGATCTCGACGTGGAAGCGCTCGTCGTAGCGCACGGCCAGGCCGCCCACGCCGGCGGAGGCATCCACGGTCACCGTCACGGCGTTGGTGAGGTGCTCCTGGCGGCGTCCGACGAAGACCGGGTGCGCATCGTCGAGGGTCGAGCCGTCTGCGCGCAGAGTGAGCCAGCCCGGCCGCGCCGAGAGATCGGCGTGGTCGGCGGGCAGCGAGCGGACGGCGATCCACTCGCCGTCGAGCGCGCGGTCGGGGGCGAAATCCACCTCGACGCGCGTGCCGGGTCGAGGGTTGAGCAGCACCGGATCGATCGCGGGCCAGCCGTCGTCCTCCCAGCGCACGGGCGTGACGAAGGTCTCGCGACCGAGAGCCGAGAATGCGCGGGTCATGCTCCGGGGCCGCACCCCCAGCAGCACGCACAGCCAGTCGCCGTCCGGACCGATCACCAGGTCGCCGTGTCCGGTGTTCTGGATGGGACGGATCGTCGAGCGGGCCGAGACGAGCGGGTTGTGCGGCGCGGTCTCGAACGGGCCCTCGGGCGAGTCGCCGCGCGCGATCGAGATGCCGTGCCCACGCTCGGTGCCGCCCTCGGCGATCATCAGGTACCAGCGGCCGTCGACGTCGTAGAGGTGCGGCGCCTCGGGGAACTGGCCGCCCGTGCCCGACCACAGCGATCGGGGCTCCTCGAGGGCGAGGTGACGCTCGAGGTCGACCTTCACCTGCTGGATGCCGAGGTGCTGCCCGACGTTCTCGCCGCCGAGGATGAGGCCCGAGAACGTGATGTACACGTTGCCGTCGGAGTCCCACGCGATGTCGGGGTCGATGCCGTCGACGGATTCCGACCCGTCCGCCTTCAGGATGAGGTCGCCGTCGCTCCACGGGCCCGCGGCGTCCGTCGCCGTGAAATGCAGCATGCCGCGGCCCATCGCGTCGGTGATGACGAGGTGGAACACGCCGTCGCGGTGACGGATCGTCGGCGCCCAGGCGCCTCCGGCCGTGGGCACGTCCTCGACGGCGAGCTGCCCGGGCCTGGTCGCGACGTGGCCGATGAGCTCCCACGTCTCGAAGTCGGTCGAGCGGTGGATCGGGATGCCCGGCAGGTACTCGAACGTCGAGGTCGCGAGGTAGTACACGCCGTCCACCGCCACGACGCTCGGGTCGGGGTGGAAGCCGTTGATGAGGGGGTTGTAGAGCGTGGTCACGAGGTTCCTTCGGAGGCGAGGTTCAGGACGAGAGACGGATGCCGAGTTCCCGGGCGAGTGCCACGGCGCGCGGGTCCGCCCCGCCCGGCCACGGGCCGCGCGCGATGGTCCATGCGAACGCGAGGCCGGTGTCGGGGTCGACGCAGGCCAGCGCGCCGGCCGCGCCATCGTGGCCGAACGCGCGCGGCCCGCCGAACGCGAGCTGCTGCGACGGCTTCTGGAACACGATCGCGTGGGCGCGATCCTGCTGGTGCAGCACCTCGTCGTACCCGCGGATCTGCTGCTGTCCGATCTCGGCGACCGTGTCGGCGCTGAGGAAGGGCTCGGCGCCGTCGACGCCGGTGACGGCCGCCGCGAACAGTCGCGCGATACCACGGGCCGTGCCGGTCCCCGAGCCGGCCGGGTGGCCGTACTCCCAGCTGCGGCGCGAGTTGCCGAGGTCGACGTCGCCGCCCATCGAGCCGAAGACGACGGGGCCCAGGGCCGAGAACGTCGGCGCGGACGTGTCGGAGACGGGCTTGATCATCGGCAACACGTCGACGCGACGGCCCTCGTGCTCGGGCGGGAGGCCGAGGAAGAAGTCGATGCCGTGCGGCGCGCGGATCTCCTGCTCGTAGAACTCGTGGAGCGTGCGGCCGGTCACCCGGAAGACGAGCTCGTCGCCCAGGTTGCCGATCGTGATGGCGTGATAGCCGAACGCGCTTCCCGGGTGCCAGTACGGCCGGCTCGCCGCCAGGCGCTCCGCCGCCGCGTGGTGGTGGAGCAGCTCGTCCCAGCTGAGCGCGGGGTCCGCCTGCGGGAGGCCCGCCTGGTGAGACAGCAGCTGCCGCACCGTCACATGCTGCTTGCCCTTCGCCGCGAACTCGGGCCAGTAGGTCGCGACGCGCTCGTCGAGGTCGAGCTCGCCGCGCTCGACGAGCAGGCCGACCGAGAGCCCGATCGTGTTCTTCGTGACCGAGTAGGGCACGATGACCGAGTCCTCGGCCAGGTGCGGTCCGCCCCACGCGTCGAGCACCGGCCGGCCCTCGTGGAACGCCGCGACCTGGAACGACAGATCGGGGTCGGCCCCGAGCAGGCCGTCGAGGCGCGTGACGACCTCCTCCAGCCGCTCGTCTGCGCTCCCGCTCAGGTGGGCGGTGTCGAGCGCCTTCACGCAGCGGTCCAGTCGACCGCGAGCGGCAGGTCCACCACCGACGCGCCGGCACGGAGCGTGAACGCGCCCGGCTCGACGACCCACTCGCCCGCCCAGTGGGCGAGGCGGCGGGCCGGCACGGGGACGGTCGCGGTGACGGTCTCGCCAGGTGCGGCGTGCACGGTCGCGAAGCCGACGAGCCAGCGCTCGGGGCGCTCCACCGCGGACTCCGCGCGCTCGGCGTACACCTGCACGACCTGCTTGCCGGCACGGTCGCCGGTGTTCGCGAGCGTCACCTCGACCGTGTCGCCGATGCGCTGCGCCGCACCCCACGACCATGTCGTGTAACCGAGCCCGTGACCGAACGGGAACGCCGGCTCGGCATCGGCCTTCAGCCACGCGCGGTAGCCGATGTGCAGCCCTTCGCGGTAGTCGAGCCGGCCGTCGGTCGGAACGACCTCGGTCACCGGCACGTCGGCGAGGGCCGCGGGCCACGTCGTGGGCAGGCGCCCGCCGGGCTCGGCGGCTCCGGTCAGCACGTCGGCGATCGCGTGCCCGAACTCCTGGCCCCCGAAGTACCCCTGCACGACGGCCGCGACCTCGTCCGCCCACGGCAGCACGACCGGCGAACCGGCGTTCACCACGACGATCGTCGGGGTTCCGGTGGCGGCGACGGCGCGCACCAGGTCGTCCTGGCGGCCGGGGAGGTCGAGGCTGGTACGGTCGTAGCCCTCCGACTCGACCTTCGCGTTCGTGCCCACGACGACGATCGCGACCTCGGATGCCGCGGCCTCCGCGACCGCGCGCGCGATGAGCTCGTCGGGATCGGTGCGCTCGGGCGCGATGCCCAGCGTGGCGCTGAGGGCGCCGGACAGTGCGCCGTGGCTCTCGCGCGTGAACTCCACGCGGACGGCGGTCTCGCGGCCGGCCTCGACGGCGACCGTGGCGGTGATCGACGGCGGGTTGAGGAAGGCCGCGCCGAGGTCGGTGCCCTCGATCACCGGGGCGTCGTCGAGGACGAGACGCTCGTCGACGTACAGCCTGCCCGGGTTCGCGCCGGCGAAGCCGAGCTCGATGTCGCCCGACTCGGCGGGCGTGTACACCGTCTCGAACACCACCGTGGCGCTCGCCGAGATCGGGGCGTCGCCGCCGAACCAGACCAGCGCCGTGGAGCGACGGTTCTCGGCGAACAGCTCGGTGCCGTCGGCGTCGAAGAACGCGACACGGATGCCGGCCTCACCGGTCGCCGGGTTGGTCAGCTGTGCGAGGGGGATCTCGGCGACCCCCTCCTGCACGACTGCGCCGATCTCGAACTTCACCTCGGCCGCCGGCACCGCGGCGCGGATCGCCTCGAGCGGCGAGACCACGGACTCGGGGATCACCGTGGCGCTGCCGCCGCCCTGCGTGCGCGCCTCGCGGGCGTTCTGCCCGATGACGGCGACGCGGCCGAGGGACGAGGCATCCAACGGCAGGACGCCCTCGTTGCGCAGCAGCACCGTGCCCTCGATGGCGGCATCGCGCGCGAACGCGGAGCCGTCGAGCGGAGCGGGCTCGAGAGGGGTCGCGTCACCGAGGGCCCCGACGCGCTCGGCGAGCAGCAGCAGGCGCAGCACCTTGCGGTCGAGGTCGGCCTCGTTCACGCGGCCGTCGCGGATCGCGTCCACCAGGTCGGCCCACGCGGGAGCGGGACCGGGCATCGCGAGATCCTGCGCGGCCGGCACGGAGCCGAGCGAACGGACGGCGGTCCAGTCGCTGATCACGACGCCGTCGAAGCCCCACTCCGAGTTGAGCGGCGTCTCGAGCAGGTCGTTCTCGGTCATCGTGACGCCGTCGACCGCGTTGTAGGCGCTCATGATGGTCCAGGCTCCGGCCTCGACGGCGCGCTCGAACGGGGCGAGGTAGAGCTCCCGCAGCGCCCGCTCGTCGACGCGGACGTCGACGGTGAAGCGGTCGGTCTCGGAGTCGTTGGCGACGTAGTGCTTCGGCGTCGCGGCGACGCCGTTGTCCTGCAGGCCCCGCACGTACGCGGCGGCGAGCTCGGCGCTCAGCTCGGGATCCTCGCTGAAGCACTCGAAGTGGCGGCCGCCGAGCGGCGAGCGGTGCAGGTTGATCGTCGGTCCGAGGACGACGTCGACACCCTTGCGACGGGCCTCGGATGCTGCGGCCGCCCCGTACCGGTAGGCCAGGTCGACGTCCCAGGAGGCGGCGAGCGCCGATCCCGACGGCAGGTTGAGCGACGGCTCGCGCTCGTCCCAGCGCGGACCGCGGACGCCGGCCGGGCCGTCCGACAGGGTCATCGCGCGCAGCCCGATCTCGGGCACGGGGACGGTCGTCCAGAAGTCGGCACCCTGCACGAGAGCCGCCTTCTGCTCGAGGGTGAGGCGCTCGAGCAGCGGCACGAGGTGCAGCACCGACTCGGGGTGCGTGGAGGTGGCGGTCTCGGTCATCGGGGGAGTTTCCGTTCTCGGAAGGAGGGTCAGTGGGGGCGGATGCAGCGACCCGGCCCTCATGGGCCGGGTCGCTGCTTCGTCGTGTCAGAGGACGCCCGCGGCCGCCTCGGCGTCGAGGAGTGCACGTCGCGCGATGCGGCGCTCCTCCTGCTTGTCGGGGTCGGGCACGGGCGCGGCCATGAACAGCCGCTGGGTGTAGGGGTGCTGGGGGTCTGAGGTCACCCGGTCGCCGTCGCCCGTCTCGACGATCTCGCCGCGGTACATCACCGCGACGCGGTGGCTGATGTGGCGCACCACCGCGAGGTCGTGCGTGACGAAGAGGTAGGCGACGCCGGTGCGGTTCTGGATGTCGATGAAGAGGTCCAGCACACGAGCCTGGGTCGACAGATCGAGCGCCGACACCGGCTCGTCGCACACGATGAGCCGCGGCCGCAGGGCGAGCGCCCGGGCGATCGCGACGCGCTGGCGCTGGCCGCCCGAGAACTCGCGGGGGAGGCGTCCCCGCGCGTCGGCGGGAAGCCCCACCTGGTCGAGCAGATCGCGCACCCGCGACTTCGCCTCGCTCGACGAGACCCCGGCCGCGGTGAGCGGCTCGGTGAGGATCTGCTCGATCGTCATCGACGGGTTCAGCGACGAGTACGGGTCCTGGAAGACGACCTGGATCTCGGAGCTGAGCGCGCGGCGCTCCTGGCGCTTGAGGTGCGAGATGTCCTTGCCGTCGTAGACGATCGACCCCTCGGTCACCGGTGCGAGGCCCAGGGCCGCGCGGCCGAGAGTGGTCTTGCCAGACCCCGACTCGCCGACGAGTCCGACCGTCTCACCAGGAAGGATGTCGAGCGACACGCCCTTGAGGGCCCGGAACGGCTGGGCGCGGAAGCCCTTGCCCGGGTACTCGACGACGAGGTCCTTGATGTCCAGCAGCGGAGTGCTCATGCCCGTGCTCCCTTCGTGACGAGCGGACCGCGGGCGGGACCCTCGTCGAGGATCGCGTCCAGCAGTGCCTGCGTGTACGGGTGCTGCGCGTCGTTGAAGATCGCGCGCACCGGTCCCTGCTCGACGAACCGGCCACTCTGCATGACGGTCACCCGGTCGCACAGGTCGGCGACGACGCCGAAGTTGTGGGTCACCAGGAGCATCGCCATGTGGCGCTCGGCCTGCAGGTCGCGCAGCAGCTCGAGCACCTCCGCCTGCACCGTGACGTCGAGGGCCGTGGTCGGCTCGTCGGCGATGATGAGGTCGGGGTCGGTCGACACCGCGCCTGCGATGAGCACGCGCTGCGCCATGCCGCCCGAGACTTCGAACGGGTACGCGTCGAACGTGCGCTTCGGGTGGGGGATGCCGACCCGGGCGAGCAGCTCGAGCGAGCGGTCGGTGGCCGCCCTCTTCGAGAGACCGAGGTTCTTGCGCAGCGGCTCGACCAGCTGGCTGCCGATCGTGAACGACGGGTCGAGGTTCGACATCGGCTCCTGCGGGATGTACCCGATGCGCTTGCCGCGCAGGCCCGCGTAGGCGCGGTCGTCGCCACCGGCGATCTCGGTGCCCTCGTACAGGATGGAGCCGCCGGTGACGTGGCCGCCGCGGGGGAGCAGGCCCAGCACCGCGAACGCGGTCTGCGTCTTGCCCGAGCCGGACTCGCCGATGAGACCGTGTACCTCGCCCTTGCGGATGTCGAGCGAGACGCCGTGGACGACCTCGATGTGCGAGCCGTCGGGCTGGTCGTAGCCGACGTGCAGGTCGCGGACGTCGAGCACCTTCTCGGTCGCCTTGCTGCGCGCGTCGCCCTTGTGGACGATGACGCCGTCGGTCTCGAAGATCGGCGGCTCGTCGAGGTCGACGACGTCGCCCCCGCTGAGTCCCACCGACGTCGTGACGGCGGCGACCGAGCCGGTCGCGGTCGCGACCGCGCGGCGGCGCTTGCGCCGCACCGAGACGGTGCGCTCGATCTCGTCGCGCATCACGTTGGCCAGGAGCGTCAGCGCGATGCAGGTCAGGGCGATCGCGAGCGACGGCCAGAGCATCAGGAGGGGCTCCTTGTAGATGTTCTTGAAGCCGTCGTTGAGCATCTGGCCCCAGGTGGGCACGGCGATGTCGCCGAGGCCGAGGAACTCGAGGCCGGACTGGATCGCGATGGCGATGCCGGCGATGATCGCGGACTGGATGATGATCGGAGCCCGCACGACCGAGAGCACGTGGCGGCCGATGATGCGCGTGTCGCTGAGGCCCGACACGCGGGCGGCGTCGACGTAGAGCTCGGTGCGCACCGCCGTCACCGACGCGTACACCAGTCGGTAGAACGCCGGCGCGAGCAGGATGCCGAAGATGAACATCGAGATCCAGACCGACGGGCCGAGCACGGCGCGCGCCGCGAGCAGCACCACGATGCCGGGAAGGGCCATGTTCAGCTCGGTGACCCACGTGGCAGCGTTGTTGAACCAGCCCTGGTAGTAGCCGGCGATGAGGCCGCTGACCACACCCAGGACGAGCGCGACCACGAGGGCGAGAAGAGCGGCGAGGACGGTCGTCTGGGTCGCGGCCAGCAGACGCGAGAACACGTCGCGGCCGCTGCCGTCGGTGCCGAGGAGGTGCTCTGCGCTGGGCGACGCGAGGACGTTGCGGATGTCGGCGTAGTTGGGGTCCTGCGGAGCGATCCACGGCCCGATGATCGCGATGATCCCCAGGAACACGAGGAAGATCAGCGAGGCGAGGCCGACGGGGCGGCGCACCAGCCGGCGCCAGAGCGAGACGCGTACCGGCGCGACCGGTACGTCGAGGGGGACGTCGATGGCGGTCATGAGAGTCGCACCTTCGGGTTCAGCGCCGCCTGGGCGAGGTCGATGAGGAGGTTCACGATGACGACGATGACCGCGAAGGCGATCACGACGCCCATGACGACCGGGATGTCGCCGAGGGTGGTGGCGCGGACGGTGAGCTGGCCCATGCCGGGGATGGCGAAGACCTGCTCGACGATGACGGCCCCACCGAGGAGGCCGATGAACTGCACGGCGAGCACCGCCAGTGCGGGGCCGCCGGCGTTGCGGAGCACGTGGCGGTATACGACCGCGTTCGTGCTGAGGCCGCGCGAGCGGAGCGTGCGGACGTAGTCCCGCGACATCGCGTCGATGACCGAGCCGCGGACCTGCTGCGACACCGCCGCGATCGCGCCGATCGACAGCGCCACGATGGGCAGCGTCACGGACGAGAGCCAGCCCGACACCGAGGTGGTCGCAGGCACGTATCCGGTCGCCTTGAACCAGCCCAGGTTGATCGCGAACACGAGCACGAGGCCCAGTGCGATGAGGAAGCCGGGGATCGCGAAGCCGATGAGGGAGATCACCTGGACGCTGCCGTCGACCCAGCCGCCGCGGCGGGCGGCGAGGATGCCGAGCACGACCGAGACGATCGCCGAGACGACGGTCGCGCCGATCACGATCGCGAGGGTGACCGCGAGGCGGTTGCTGACGCTCGTCGAGACGAGCTCGCCGGTGAACCAGCTGCGACCGAGATCGCCCGTGAGGGCGCCGGTGACCCAGTTCCAGTACTGCTGCAGCAGCGGCTGGTCCAGCCCGAGCTGCTCAGTCTTCTTGGCGACGGTCTCGGCGGTGGCGTTCTCGCCGAGGATGCGGCGGGCGATGTCGCCGCCCGCGGCGTACAGGAGGACGAACGCGAGGAACGAGATCACCGCGATGAGGATGACGCCCGACAGTACGCGCCGGAGGATGAATGAGAGCATGTCGCTTTCCCGTGGGTGGTGTCTCCCCGCCCGCCCGCGGCGTGCGGGCGGGCGGGGAGAGGTTTCAGTTCTTCGGCGAGAAGTCGAAGATCGACGGGTAGGCGTTGGTGGGCCAGAACTCGAGGTTCGTGTTCGCGTCGGTCGCGTACGTGCCCTGGACCCGGTAGAACGGTGCGAACCAGGCCTGCTCGACCAGGTAGGCGTTGAGGTCCTTGGTCGCCTGGTCGGCCTCCTCCTGGGTTCCCATCTGGATCGTCGAGATGTACTCGTCGACCTGCGGGTCCTGCGAGTGGAACGGGTTGAACGTCGCATCAGGAGCGATCATGAAGTTGATCAGCTGCCAGTCCGGGTTCTGCTCGAGCGCCATCCACGTCGCCGGGTACTTCGGGGCGAGCATGTCGGTGATGAAGTTGCCCGTGCCGGGGTCGGTGTAGTTCACCGTGATCCCGATGTCGGCGAGCTGCTGCGCGACCAGGTCGAACGTGGTCTGGAACGCCGGGGTCGACATCATGTCGATCGAGAACCCGTCGGGGTAGCCGGCCTCGGCGAGGAGCTCCTTGGCGCCCTCGGGGTCGTACTCGTAGGTGCTGTCCAGGGCCTCGTCGTAGCCGACGGAGGTCGCAGGGAAGACCTGCTCGGTGACCGTTCCGTAGCCTGCCTGCAGCGCCTCCAGCAGCGCCTCGCGGTCGAACGCCATGTTGATCGCCTGGCGCACCTTGACGTCGGCGAGCTCGGGCGCCATCGTTCCGGCGCGGTCGAACAGCAGCAGACCCTGGAAGTCGAGCTCGTTGGACTCGATCGTCCAGCCGGATGCCTCGATCTCGGGGATCGTGTCGTTGTTCACGATCTTCGCGCCGTTGGCCTCGCCGGCCTTGAGGGCGTTGAGCGTCGCGGTCGGGTCCTCGATGACGTTGATCGTCAGGTTGTCGTACTTGACGGCATCCGGGTTCCAGTAATCCGGGTTGGCCGTGTAGACGTACGTGGTGCCGGTGACGGTCGCCGCGGTGTCGAGCACGTACGGGCCGGAGCCGATCGGCTCGGTGGCCGAGTCGGGGTCGTCGAACGTGGACGGCGCCTGGATGAGGCCGGGGGCGATCGAGAGCATGTTTACCAGGGACGGGTCGGGCGCGTCCTGCGTGATGGTCACGGTGGTGGCGTCGACGGCCGCGAACTCCTTGCCGGCCAGCGTCGCGGCCTGCGGCGAGGTGCCGTCGCGGAAGCGCTCGAGGCTCGCCACGACGGCGTCGGCGTCGAGCTTGGTGCCGTCGGTGAACTCGACGTCGTCGCGGAGCGTCAGCGTCAGCACCGTGTTGTCTTCGTTGTACTCCCACTCCGTGGCGAGCCAGGGCTCGATCTCACCGTCGGAGTTCTTCTGCAGGAGCGTGTCGAACACGGCCTGGAAGAAGGGGCTGCGGTTGCCGTACTCGGCGCCCTGCCCGATGTCGTAGCTCGTAGGGCCGATGATCGCGGTGAGCGTGAGCCGGTCTGCCCGACCGGAGTCGCTCCCGCCCGACCCGTCGTCTCCTGCACCGGCGCAGCCGGTGAGGGCGAGTGCGGCGATCGCGATGGTGGCTGCTGTGGCCTTCCAACGGAACATCCTTGGTCCCTTCATCTGTGGCGATGCCCCTGCGGATCGCCATCTGCCGGGAGACGCTAACAGCAATTTCTAGCGACCGCTAGGTTTTTGGGCTAAAAAACTAGCGAGCATTAGGAATTCGTTATAGAACGGAAGAAGAGGACCCCGACGGGCACCGATGGAGGTGCCCCGGCTGATGCGGGGATACGGTGTGACGATGACCGAGACGACTGCCGCTCAGACAAAGGCGGGGACCGCTCCCACGAGGACGCGCAAGCCGCGGGGCGAGTACGCCAAGTCGGCAGAGACACGCACGGCGATCCTCGATGCCGCGCTCGAAGTGTTCTCGCAGTCGGGATACCGGGCAGGATCCCTCCGGGAGGTCGCGGAGCGCGTCGGCATGAGCGAGGCGGGCCTCCTGCACCACTTCCGGAGCAAGAGCGCCCTGCTGATGGCGCTGCTCGAGCACCGCGACGAGCTGTCGCGCGCCCGCGTCGACTTCGACCTCCCCGACGGCGTCGAGGCGCTGCGGGCGCTCGCCGAGCTGGCGCGGTTCAACGCGGCGCAGCCCGGCATCGTCGAGTTGTACACGACGCTGTCGGCAGAGGCGACCGCGCCGTCCCACCCCGCGCACGACTACTTCGTCAACCGCTACAACGAGGTCCGGACCAGCGTGACGGGCTCGTTCGAGCGCGCCGCCGCAGTGGGACGCCTGGTAGACGGCGTCGACCCCCGGCGTGCGGCCGTCGCCATCATCGCGCTCATGGACGGTCTGCAGGTGCAGTGGCTGCTCGCTCCCGACTCGACCGACATGGCGGAAGCGCTCCACGAGACCCTCCGCGCCCTCATCCGCGGCTACGACCTCGTCTCGATCGAGAACGCTCTGGATGCTCAGGCGGCAGCCGTCGAGGCCGGCAGCGAGTCCGCTTCGGAGCGGTCGGAGGAGCAGGCATGATCCGCGAGCCGTTCCTCGAAGGCTGGACAGCAGGTCCGAAGCTCGGGGCGTTCGAGGCGCCGACGCCCGAGTCCGCACCGCGACCGGTGCGGCTGCCGCACGACGCGGTGCGGGACCTCCCGCGCTCGGCCGACAGCGACCAGGGCGTGCACACGGGGTACGTCCCCGGCGGTGTCTTCGAGTACGCGAAGACGTTCGACGTTCCCGACGACTGGCGTGACAAGACCGTGCGCCTCGAGTTCGAGGGCGTCTACCGCGACGCCGTCGTGTTCGTCAACGGCGATGCCGTGACGCACGAGCCGAACGGATACAACGCGTTCGAGGCCGTGCTCGACCCGTACCTGCGGCCGGGCGAGCCCAACCGCGTGACGGTCGAGGCGCGCGCACACCGCGACAGCCGGTGGTATTCCGGCGCGGGAATCTATCGCCCGGTCCACCTCGTCGTCGCCGATCCTGTGCACATCCCGCTCGACGGGACGCGCGTCACGACGCCCGACATCGACGCCGATCGGGCGGTGGTGCAGGTCGCGACCACGGTGCGAAACGGCACGCGCCGCACCCGCACGCTGCGACTCACCTGGACGGTGGAGGCGCCGGACGGCTCCGACGTCGCGACGGGAACGGCGCCGGTGACGGTGCTTGCGAACGCCGAGGCCGTGGCCCGCGTGCGCCTCGCGGTCGACGACCCTGCGCTGTGGAGCGTCGACGCCCCCGCGCTGCACCGCGTGCGGACGATCCTCGCCGACGAGGGCGGGGACCTGATCGACACGGATGCCGCGACCTTCGGCATCCGTCGCCTGCAGGTCGATGCGGCGCGCGGGCTGCGGATCAACGGCGAGACCGTCAAGCTGCGGGGCGCGTGCGTGCACCACGACAGCGGGCCGCTCGGCGCGGCGACGTTCGCCGTGGCCGAGGACCGGCGTGTGCGTCTGCTGAAGGCCGCCGGGTTCAACGCGCTGCGGAGCTCGCACAATCCCATGAGTCGCGCCATGCTCGACGCGTGCGACCGGCACGGCGTGCTCGTGATGGACGAGCTCACCGACACCTGGACCCGCTCGAAGGTCGCGTTCGACGCCGCTCCGGGCTTCCCCGACCGGTGGCGCCACGACGTCGAAGCGCTTGTCGCCAAGGACGTCAACCACCCGAGCGTCATCATGTACTCGATCGGGAATGAGATCCTCGAGCTGGCGACGCCCGCGGGGTCCGCGTGGAGCCGGCGACTCGCCGATGCCTTCCGTGAGGCCGATGACACGCGCCTCGTCACGAACGGCATCAACGGGATCATCGCGAATCTCGACAAGATGGGCCGCCCCGAGGACTCCGACGAGACCGGGCCGACCGATCCGAACACGATGATGGCGACGATGGGCGACACGATGGCGCGCGCCAACGCGTCGGAGCTCGTCACCGCGTCGACCGAGGAGTCGGCATCGGTGCTCGACGTCGTCGGGTTCAACTACGCCGAGTCGCGGTACGAACTCGATCGCGGGCTGTTCCCGAACCGCGTGATCGTGGGGTCCGAGACCTTCCCGTCGCGCATCGAGAAGATGTGGGACCTCGTCGAGCGGCTCGACCACGTCGTGGGCGACTTCACCTGGACGGGCTGGGACTACCTCGGCGAGGCCGGCATCGGCCGCGTCGATTACACCGACGAGCCGGGCTACGAGCCGACCGGCACGGCGGGCCCGTATCCGCACCTGCTCGCCGGGTGCGGCGACATCGACATCACGGGCTTCCGGCGCCCGGTCTCGTACTACCGCGAGATCGTGTTCGGCCTGCGCGCAGAGCCCTACCTGGCCGTGCACCCGCCGCGGCACCACGGCCGGCCCACCGCGACGACGCCGTGGTCCTGGGACGACTCGGTGTCGTCGTGGACGTGGGATGCCGAGCCCGGCGCCCGCGTCACGGTCGACGTCTACGCGCCGGCCGAGGAGGTCGAGCTGCTGCGGGATGGCGTCTCGCTCGGCGTCACCGCGGTCGGAACCGAGAAGGCGTTCCGCGCCCGCTTCGAGACCGAGTACCGCCCGGGCGAGCTCGTCGCGATCGCGCGCAGCGGCGGCGTCGAGGTCGGGCGCACGGCGCTGCGCACGGCCGGCGAGGTGGGGCTCGCAGCATCCGTCGAGGAGTCCGAGATCTCTTCCGACGGGCTGGGGTTCGTCGCGATCTCGCTGGCCGACGCGGACGGCGTGGTCGCCGTCGACGCCGACCGGCTCGTCACGGTGACCGTCGACGGCGACGCCGAACTCGTCGGACTCGGCACCGGACGCATCCGCACCGAGGAGTCGTTCGCGGGCCCCGCCGTCACGACGCACGACGGGCGCGCCCTCGCGATCGTCCGGCCCACGGGGCCGGGATCGGCGACGGTGAGGGTGACCGCCGACGGGCTGGCCGCAGCATCCGTCGCGCTCACCGTCTCCTGAAGTCGCGGGATCGGCGGGTCAGCTTGCGCGGGCGCGAGCGCGGAGCTTGTCTTCCTCGTCGCTCGGAAGCACGCGGATCGGCGTGGTGCCGGCGACCTCGTCGCTGAACTCCTCGGGGGCGACGATGGTGAGCGGACGCGTCTCGTCGAGCGTGAGGCGGAACCGCTTCTGCTCGTGGCGGTGCAGGCGCCCCGACCAGAGCAGCCACGTGGCGCCGATCGCGAAGGCGACGAACGCGGCGACGGCACCGACGAGGATCGCCGCGCGCGGTCCGAACTCGCCGGCCACCCATCCCACGATGGGCGCGCCGATCGGGGTGCCGCCCATGAGGATCGCCATGTACAGCGCGAGCACCCGGCCGCGCAGCACCGGGTCGGTGGTGGTCTGCACGTAGCCGTTCGCGGTGGTCATCATGGTGACGACGGCGAAGCCCGTGAACATGAGGGTGATCGCGTAGAGCCAGTACGTCGGCATGAACGCCGACACCACGGCGGCGATCCCGAACATCGCGGTGCCGCTGATGAGGACGCGCAGCCGTGCGCGGTCGCGGCGGGCGGCGAGCAGCGCGCCCGCGACGGAGCCGATCGCGAGGATCGAGCTGAGCAGGCCGAAGCCGTCGGCCTCCTTGCCGAACTCGACGGCCATGGTCGACGCGAGGATCGGGAAGTTCATGCCGAACGCGCCGATCAGGAACACCATCGCGCACGTCACGATGAGGTCGGGGCGGCCGGCGACGTAGCGGAATCCGTCGGCGAGGCGCGAGGACTGCGGCGCCTTCACGCGTGGCACGAGCTCATGGGTGCGGATCAGCACGAGCGCGGCGAGCATCGCGAGGAACGTCACGGCGTTGGCGACGAACACCCACCCGGTGCCGATCGCGACGATGACGATGCCCGCGACCGCCGGACCGATCATGCGGGCGCCGTTGAACGACGCCGCGTTGAGTGCGACCGCGTTCGACGCGTTCTCGCGGGCGACGAGGTCCGACACGAAGGCCTGGCGGGCGGGGTTGTCGAACGCGGCGACGACGCCCAGTGCGAGCGCGAACCCGTACATGATCGGCAGCGTCATCGCGCCGGCGAAGATGAGCACGCCGATCGCGACGCCGAGCAGGAGCAGCAGGCTCTGCGTGACGAGGAGCAGCTTGCGGCGGTCGAAGCGGTCTGCGACCAGCCCGGTGACGCCGACGAGAAGCAGCGGCGGGGCGAACTGCAGCGCCATCGTGACGCCCATCGCGGCGGCGTCGTTGTCGGTCAGCTCGGTGAGCACCACCCAGCTGATCGCGGTGGCCTGCATCCACGCGCCGATGTTCGACACCAGCGCGCCGATGAACCAGACGCGGTAGTTGAACGCGGAGAACGAGCGGAACATGGCGCTCATCGGGCCACCATCCGCTCCATGATGTCGGCCGCGGCGGCGAGGGTCTCGCGCTCGGCGGGCGAGAGTTCGGCGAGCGAGGCCTCGACCCACGCATCGCGGCGACGGGCGGTCTCTTCGACGACCGCCACGCCCTCGGGGGTGAGCGAGATGACGACCTTGCGGCCGTCCCGCTCGTCGGCGCCGCGCACGATGTATCCGGAGTCCTGCAGGCAGTTGACGGTGCGGTTCATCGACGGGGCAGAGACGCGCTCACGCTCGGCGAGATCGCCGAGCGTGTGGGGTCCGTGCACCTTGAGGGCGGCGAGCACCGCGAACTGCCCGTCGCTCATCGAGTCGACGGCGCGCTGCGTGCGCATGCGTCGGGCGAGGCGGAACGTCGCGATGCGCAGCTGCGAGGCGGCGGGCGAGAGGTCGGCGTGAGGGCCGGCATCGGGGCCGGTGTCTGAATCTGAAGTCTCGTTGCTGCTCATCCGGTTAGTTAGCCTAGCTCATTAGTTTGGCTAAATAAAGCCGGATGATACGGATGCTGCGGGCCGAAGCACCGCCGAGGGGCGGGGAGCGTCCCCCTAGACTTCTCCGCATGCCCGAGTTCATCGATGCGCACGACATCACGATCTACTACGACGTCCATCCGGCGCAGGTGGAGCCGCGGGCGATCGTGCAGCTGCTGCACGGCGTCGGTGAGCATGCCGGACGATACGGCGACCTGATCGCCGCCCTCACCGGCGCCGGGTACATCGTGTACGCCGCCGATCACCGCGGCCACGGCCGCACGGGCATGGCGCAGCACGGCGGTGACGTCTCCCGCCTCGGTCATCTGGGTCCCGGCGGCCTGCGCGGAGCGCTCGCCACGATGTGGCAGTTCACGCAGCAGATCCGCGCCGAGAACCCGGGGCTGCCGCTCGTGCTGCTGGGTCACTCCGGCGGCTCGGTGCTCGCCCAGATGCTCGTCAACGAGCACCCCGATGCGTACGACGAGCTCGTGCTCACCGGCACGGCGCTGCGCATGCCGGGTTCGATCCACACCAGCGGCCTCAACAAGCCGTGGGACGGTCCCGGCGCCATGGGCACCGAGTGGCTGTCGAGCGACCTGTCAGTGGGGCGGGCCTTCCTCGACGATCCGCTCACCACCAGCGAGGATCCGATCAAGCTCATCGGCGTGATCGACTCCCTGCGCATGTACGGCAAGCCGCGCAAGAACCTCGGCGTCGACATCCCGACGCTCCTCATGATCGGCCGCGACGACACCGTGGGTGGTCCGCGCAGCGTCCACCGGCTGGCCGATGCGTACCGCACGCGCTCGGGCTTCACCGACGTGACGACGCTCGTGTACCCGGACGCGCGCCACGAGATCTTCAACGAGGTCATGCAGGCAGAGGTCCGTGCGGACCTGCTCGCCTGGCTCGACAAGCACATCGCGGACCGCACCTGAGTGCGGCGGCGCCCCCCGATCGGCGTCCGTGCCCGCCGCGCGAATAGGCTGAAGCCCATGCACGGCGAATACAAGGTGCCCGGCGGCAAGCTCGTGGTCGTCGACCTCGAGGAGCGCGACGGACGCATCGCGGACTTCCACCTCGCGGGGGACTTCTTCCTCGAACCCGACGACGCGCTCGCCGACATCGACGCCGCCGTCAACGGGCTCCCGATCGAGGCGGACGTCGCGGCCATCGCCGCCGCCGTCCGCTCGGCTCTCCCCGACGGGGCACAGCTGCTCGGCTTCACGCCCGAGGCCGTCGGCACGGCGGTCCGCCGCGCACTCGTGACGGCCCCGGGCTGGCGCGACTTCGACTGGGAGATCGTGCACGAGAAGCCGGTCTCGCCCCGCATGAACCTCGCGCTCGACGAGGTGCTCACCGGCCGGGTGGGCGACGGCCGCCGGCGGCCCACGCTGCGCATCTGGGAGTGGGACGAGAACGCCGTGGTGATCGGCTCGTTCCAGTCCCTCCGCAACGAGGTCGATCCCGACGGCGCTGCCGCGCACGGTTACGACGTGGTCCGCCGCATCTCCGGGGGCGGCGCCATGCTCATGGGCGCGAACTCGATCGTCACCTACTCGCTGTACGTGCCGGCATCCCTCGTCGCCGGGCTCACGTTCGCGGACTCGTACGCGTTCCTCGACGACTGGGTGCTGCAGGCGTTGCGCTCGCTCGGCATCGAGGCGACCTACCAGCCGCTCAACGACATCGCCTCGCCGCAGGGCAAGATCGGCGGCGCCGCGCAGAAGCGCCTCGCGAACGGGGGAGTGCTGCACCACGCGACCCTCAGCTACGACATGGACGGCGAGGTCATGACCGAGGTCCTGCGTATCGGCCGCGAGAAGCTGAGCGACAAGGGCACGACGTCGGCGGCCAAGCGCGTCGACCCCCTGCGCCGCCAGACGGGCCTGCCGCGCGAGGCGATCATCGCCAAGCTCGAGGAGACCTTCACGAACCTGTACGGCGCGGTCCCCGGGCACATCACCGACGACGAGTACGCCGAGGCTGAGGCGCTCGTGGCGTCGAAGTTCGCGACGGACGCATGGCTTCGCCGGGTCCCGTGATCGCGGAGCCCGCACCGGTCCCTGACCCCGCACCGGTCCCTGAGCCGGCCGGAGGGTCCGTCGAGATCCACCAGGGCGACAACCTCGAGGTGATCCGTCGGCTGCCCGACGCGTCGTTCACCCTCATCTACCTCGACCCGCCGTTCAACACCGGCCGTTCGCAGGAACGCTCGCTCGAGACCGCACGCTCGGTCGACCGTTCTCAGGACCGGTCCGCCGAAACCGCGTCCGTCGCCCCGGGTTCCCGCGGGGCCGCCGGCAGCGCGCCCGAGGCGGTCCTGAGAACGGCGACGGCGCAGGAGGCGGCATCCGTCGTGCGTCGGGGGTTCCACGGGCGCGAGTACGAGCGCATCCGCGGCGACCTGCGCGCGTACGACGACCGGTTCGACGACTACTGGGGCTTCCTCGAGCCGCGGCTCATCGAGGCGTGGCGGCTGCTGGCCGACGACGGCACCCTGTACCTGCACCTCGACTACCGCGAGGCCCACTACGCCAAGGTGCTGCTGGACGCGCTCGTCGGGCGCGACCGCTTCCTCAACGAGCTCATCTGGGCCTACGACTACGGGGCGAAGACGCGCAAGCGCTGGCCCACGAAGCACGACACGATCCTGGTGTACGTCAAGGATCCGAAGGCGTACTGGTTCGATTCGGATGCCGTCGACCGCGAGCCGTACATGGCGCCCGGGCTCGTCACCCCCGAGAAGGCCGAGCGCGGAAAGCTCCCGACCGACGTCTGGTGGCACACGATCGTGCCGACCACCGGCCGTGAGAAGACCGGGTACCCGACGCAGAAGCCCGAGGGCATCCTCCGGCGCATCGTGCAGGCCTCCTCGCGCCCCGGCGACCGCGTGCTCGACTTCTTCGCCGGCAGCGGTACGACCGGCGCGGTCGCGGCGGCGCTCGGCCGCGATGCGGTGCTCGTCGACCACAACCCCGCCGCGATCGCGGTGATGCGCGAGCGGATGCCGCACGCCCGGGTGTTCGGTGCGACGCCGGAGCGGACGCGTCCCTAGGCTGGGGACCATGCGCTTCGGAACCTTCATCCCCCAGGGCTGGCGATTCGATCTCGTCGGCATCGATCCCTCCGAGCAGTGGGCGGTGATGAAGGGGCTCGCCCAGCGCGCCGACGCCGGGCCGTGGGAGTCCCTCTGGGTCTACGACCACTTCCACACGACCCCGGTGCCGAGCGACGAGGCGACGCACGAGGCGTGGACGCTCATGGCGGCCTTCGCGGCCTCGACCGACCGCATCCGTCTCGGCCAGATGTGCACCTGCATGGGCTACCGCAACCCCGCCTACCTCGCCAAGGTCGCGGCCACCGTCGACATCGTCTCGGGCGGACGCACCGAGATGGGCATCGGCGGCGGGTGGTACGAGCACGAGTGGGAGGCGTACGGCTACGGCTTCCCGCCGGTTCCCGAGCGGCTCCGGATGCTGCGCGAGGGCGTCGACATCATGCAGCAGGCCTGGACGACCGGGCGTGCCACGCTCGACGGCAAGTACTACCAGGTGGACGGCGCCATCGTGCAGCCGCTGCCGCTGCAGGACGGCGGAATCCCCCTCTGGGTCGCCGGCGGCGGCGAGAAGGTCACGCTCAAGATCGCGGCGAAGTACGCGTCGTACACGAACTACGCCGGGTCGCTCGACGACATCGACCGCAAGAGCGCGATCCTGCGCGAGCACTGCGACGCGCTCGGCCGCGACTTCTCCGAGATCACGCGCACGTCGAACTTCAACACGATCGTCGGTGCGACCGAGGCTGAGGCGCGCGACCGCCTGGCCGCGGTCAAGGCGCGCCTGCTGCCGCACGTCGGGCAGGAGCGCGCCGACCACATCGAGCACGACTACCTGACGTCGCCCGCGTTCGGCACCCCCGAGCAGGTCGCCGAGCGTCTCGCCGAGCGGGAGCGCCACGGCATCGCCTATGCGATCAACTACTTCCCCGAGGCCGCCTACGACCTCTCGGGCGTGGAGCTGTTCGAGCGCGAGGTCGTCGCCGCGCTGTCCTGACGCGTCGCGTACACGAAAGGGTGGGTCCTCACCGCTGGATCGGCGGGCACCCACCCTTTCGCGATTCCCGCGCTGCAGGGGCGGCGGGAGTCCGAGGTCAGAGCAGCGACGCGACGGCGGCGTAGCCGTGGGGGTCGACGTCGGGGGAGCCCGCCGGCGCGCCGAAGACCCGAGTGGTGCCCGGAGCGCCCGACCATGCCGGCCAGCCGGGATCGGCGTCGACGATCAGGCCCACCGCAGCAGCGTGCGTCTGGTCGGCGAGCTGCTGCGGCGGGTTCGGGCCGGTGAGCGGCTCGATCTGCACCGAGTCCAGGCAGTCGAACCAGAACGGGACGTCGATGCAGTGCACCGCCGATCCGTTCACCGCTCCGGGCCGCGAGGAGCGGAACGCGTAGCGGTAGACCCACGTCGGCGCGGCGCCGCGTGCCCGCGCCGTGCGGACGACGGCGCTGCGGAACATGCGGTCGGTGATGTAGCGGCCGAGCACGGCCGCGTGTCCGCGCGCCACCACGTCCTGGTTCGCCGCGAGGTACGCCTTGCGCTGCGTCCCCGTGAGTCCCGACCGGCCGAGCAGGAGTCCGAGTGGGATCCAGCGGAGCGTCTTCGCCCGTCCCGCCACGACCATCGAGAACTCGTCGTCGGTCGCGCCGAGCACGAGAGGCTTGTCGGCGCCGACGCCCGCCGCGAGCGAGGCGATCGTGGGCCGGGTGAGCAGGTCGCCGTCGATCGACGGGCCGAGCAGCAGTCCGTCGTCGAGCAGCTTGGTGATGGCGTCCGGGCCGGCCACGCTCGTCGCCTTCTTCTGCGCCTCGATGAGGCGCTCCTCCGGCACCGTCGACAGCGCGGCGCGCGTTGAGGCGACGCCGACGCGCGCCGCGACGTCACGCCCGATGGCCTCCCAGCGATCCGTCGCGACGTCGGCGGTGGCGCCGGACAGCGCCCACACCGAGTGGAAGAGGTGCTGGGCCGCCGGCATCCCGAGCAGTGTCAGCACCGCGCCGCCGCCGGCGGACTGTCCTGCGATCGTCACGCGCGACGGATCGCCGCCGAAGTTCGCGATGTTGTCCTGCACCCACTGCAGGGCGAGCAGCCAGTCGCGCACGCCGCGGTTGGAGGGGGCGTCCTCGATCCAGCCGAACCCGTCGAAGCCGAGCCGGTACGAGATCGTCACGGTGACCACGCCGTCGCGGTTGAACGACCGGCCGTCGTACCAGGGGCTCGCGGGCGACCCCGCGAAGTAGCCGCCGCCGTGGATCCAGACGAGCACCGGGAGCGCAGCATCCGTCGCTCCGGGAGCCGGCGTGAAGACGTTGACATTGAGGGTCGACTCGCCTGGCACCGACGGCTCGGGGATCAGGGTCACGCCGGGGTCGCCGCGCTGCGCGGTGGCGCCGAACGCGAGGGCGTCGCGCACGCCCTCCCACGGCTCGGCGGGCACGGGGGCGGCGAAGCGCAGCGCGCCTACGGGCGGCTTCGCGAACGGGATGCCGAGGAACGCGGCCGATCCGCCGGCACCCGGCTCGCCCCGCCAGGAGCCGCGCACCCTCCCGGTGAGGGTGTCGGCCTCCGCGTAGCGGACTGCGCTGGTGGTGTCTGTCATGGGGTGGGTCCCTTCTCGCGGACTCTAACGGACGCCCTTGATGGGCGCCGTGGCGATCGCTGCCAGGATGACGAACACGATCGCGAACACGAACAGCATGGCGTACCCGCCCATCGCCGAGATGATCAGCAGCGCGATCGACGGGCTGAGCGCCTGCGGGATGTTGGTGGCGACGTTGAGGATGCCGAGGTCTTTGCCCGCGGCGGTGCCCTCGCTCGGCAGCACCTCGGTCATGAGCGCGGCGTCCACCGACATGTACAGGCCGAAGCCGACGCCGTTGATGATGCTCATGAGGATCATGCCCGTCATGTCCGGCATGATCAGCGGCATCGCGAGCCCGACGACCATGATCGCGGATGCGACGTAGATGAAGACCTTGCGGCGGCCGACCTTGTCGCTCCACCATCCCGACAGCGCGATCGCCAGCAGCGTGGGCACGAACGCGACGAGCGTGAGCGTCAGCACGGCGCCCTGCGCCTCGCCGAGCGACAACCCGATGTACTGCTGCAGCAGGTACAGCTGGTAGGTCGAGACGACGAAGTAGCCGAGGATCAGCAGGAATCGCGCCGTGAACGCCCAGAAGAAGTCGGGGTGCCTGCGGGGGTTCACCCAGAAGCTCCGGAAGAACGCGCCCCAGCGGAACGGGTCGACGGCGGCGTCCTTGGACGACCAATCACGGTTGATGAGCACGAACAGGAGCGTCACGACGATCACAGCTCCGCCGAACACGGAGTAGGCGACGCCGAACTGGGCGGCGAGGGCGCTCGCGACCATGATGCCGACGGTCATGCCGAGCTGCGTGCCGAGCCCGATCATCGCACTCGCCCCGCCGCGCTGGGAGCGCGGGAACCGGTCCGCGGTGATGGTGGTCAGCGGCGCCTGGAGGAAGTTCAGTGCGACCTGGATGACGACCCAGAACACGGTGATCCAGACGAGGTCGGTGAGCGAGCCCATTCCGAAGAGCAGGATGCCGCCGACCAAAGCGCCGAGCACCATCCACGGTGAGCGACGGCCGAACCGCGAGCGCGTGCGGTCGCTGAAGGCGCCGGCGATCGGCTGGGCGAAGAGCGTGAAGACGAACGAGACCGTGGTGACGATCGCGAGGTTCGCCTCCTTCTGCTCGTCGCCGAACAGCAGCTGGATCTGCGTCGGGAGGAGGATCGCGATGAGGCCGCCGTAGGTGGCGAACAGCGTCAGCGCGGCGACGAGCATGCTCGGCAGCAGCGCTCTGCGCGCGGGCGGGCTGGCGGGCGGCTCGCCCGGCGCCGGCGGTGTGCTCCGGATGAGGCCGGTGGGCGCGATGTCGAGGGCGGGGTCGGGCTGTGCGGTCATGGCGACTCCTCTTCGTCGAGATGTCTCGGGGCGGATCGGGGGTGAAATGCGAACGGCATTCGGGATCAGTGTGGCTCATGCCGTCACAAAGTTCAAGACCTGAACTATGTGTAACGATCGCGCAACGAGGTGGCCGACCCAATCCCGAATGCCGCTAGCGTTTGGCCCGTCCGATCGAAGGAGATGACATGACCAGATTGATCCCCCGTCTTGCGATCGCCGCTGTGGCGGTGCTGGGTGCCGCCGCACTGGGCGGCTGGACCACGGTCCCGGCCGCCGCGGCGCCGCCGACTTCGAACCGCGACCCGGTCGTGCAGGTGTATCTGACACGCCATGGCGAGACGATTCTCAACGCGCTGCACCTCGTGCAGGGCTGGTCGGACTCGCCGCTGACCGCGGCGGGCCGTGCGACCGCGACGACCGTCGGCACGAACCTCGGCGCCGAGATCGGGCAGGTGGACGCCGCCTACTCGGCCGACATGGTGCGCCACTACGAGACGGCGACGCGCATGCTGCAGGGCATGGGCTCGAAGCTGTCCGCGACGCGCGTCGAGGGCCTGCGCGAGCTGAACTTCGGCGGCTGGGAGGGGGCGAAGCAGAGCGCCATGGGCGGCGCCGCCTTCGCGTATCTCACCCAGCAGGGGATCCCTGAGCCCACGCTCGGGCAGTTGACCGATGCGATCGGCGCGACCAACCCGGTGTCGGCGCTTCCCGCCGAGAATTGCGATGACGTCGCGGATCGCATGCTGAGCTCGCTGGATGCGATCGCGAAGGATGCTGCGAAGCACCGTGACGACAAGATCCTGGTGGTCTCGAGCGGGCTGTCGATCTCGTGCCTGCTCGTCGACCTCGGCGCGATCGACCGGGTTCCCGAGACGGGGATCGCCAACGGCGCCGTCAACCTGCTGACGTACAAGGCCGGAGTCTGGACCGTCGAGTCGGTCAACGACACGCACTACGCGACGCAGCCGTGACCCGGGCCGGGGCGGGGTGCACCGCCCCGGCCCGGCCTACGATGGCGATCATGCCCCTCGCGACCCCCGACGTGCGCCGACACAACCTCGGCCTGGTGCTGGGGCGCGTGCTCGAGGGGGCGGGTGAGGCGCGTGCCGACATCGCCGGCGCCACCGGCCTGTCGCGCGGCGCGGTGACCTCACTCGTCGCCGAACTCATCGATGCCGGCCTCGTCGAAGAGAGCGACGTCGTCGCCCCGGCGGGGATGGGGCGACCGCGGACGACGCTCGCGCTCGCGGCCTCCGCCCCGTGTGTGCTCATCGCCATGCTCGACGCCGACCACGCGACGGCGGTCGCCGGCACGCTGGCGGGTGAGGAGCTCGCGCGCACCTCCCGCAGTCACGGGCGGCCGATGGGCGACCCCGCCGCCATCGTGGGTGTTCTGGCAGACGCTCTGGACGACGTCGCCGGCCGCATGGCCGCGGCCGGCCGGCGCATCGCCGACGTCTGCGTCGTCGTGTGGGCGCCGGTGGGCGGAACGCCGGTCCGCGTCCTCGCCGACACCGATCTGGCGTGGGGCGAGGTCGACCTGCTGGGACTGCTCCGTGCGCGGTCGACGGCCCTCGCCGCTTTCGAGCGCGGGGGCGGCGAGCCCCGGCTGGTGTCGGACGCCGAGGTCGCGGCGCTCGCCGAGCACGCGGCCGTCGGCGGCGACACCCTGCTGTATCTCAAGGCCGACTCGGGAATAGGCGGTGCGGTCGTGCTCGCCGCGGGCGACGACTCCGGCGCACGCGTCCTCCCTGCGGCGCTCGGGCATCTGCCCGTGGTGCCGGACGGCGAGCGCTGCGCGTGCGGCCAGCGCGGCTGCCTCGTCACGGTGGCCGGTCCCGACGTGCTGCTCGCCCGCTCCGGGCTCGGAGCCCTGGCGGCCGACGAGGGACTCACCCTCGCGCTGGAGGCGTTCGTGACGCAGGTGCGCACGGGCGAGGAGCCCGCCGCGTCGGTGTGGCGCGGGGCGGCACGCGAGATCGCGCGCACTCTCCAGATCGTGGCGCTGACGGTTGCGCCCGACGTCATCGTGCTGGGCGGATTCGTCGCAGGGCTCGCCGCAGATGTCGATGAGAGGTTCCGGGCGATCCAGCCTCGCATCGCGCACGCACCGGTGCTGCCGGTCGCGCCGGTGCTCGGCAGCGCGCTCGGCGCGGAGGCGGCCCTGCGTGGTGCGCAGCGCGACGCCCGCGTGCGGCTCCTCGCAGACCCGCTCGCGATCTGATCAATCGCCCTCGCGCGCGGCGTCGCCCTCGTCGGGGGCGGGTGACGCGGGCGCGAGAAGCTCGAACAGCGCCGCCAGCGGAGCGGCCATGTCGACGTCGGGTTCCAGCATCCACTGCACCTGCATGCCGTCGGCCACCGCCTGGAAGAGGCGGGCCACCGTGTCGGGATCGACGCGATCGGTGATCTCCCCGGCCCGCTGCTGGGCCGCGACCGCCGCGGCGAAGAACCCGCGCAGACTCTCGCCGCGGGCGACGAAGAACTGGTGAGCGGGATGCTCGGGATCGGCCGCGTCGACCGACAGCCGGGCGAACAGGTGCACGAGGCCGGGGACGTCGGCGTTGTGGCGGATGATGTCGAGGTAGCCGGACCGGATGTCGAGCTGCTCGCCGCTCTCGGCCGCGACGAGACCCTGCTGGAGGTCGCCGCCGAGGCCCTGCCCGACGGAGTCGAGCTCGTCGCGTTTGCGGAGGATCTCGGTGAAGAGCTCCTCCTTGCTGCCGAAGTAGTGGAGGAGTCCGGCCTGGCTGAGGCCCACGGCATCGGCCAGCTCTTTCACCGACGCACCGCGATAGCCCTCACGGGCGATGACGTCCAGCGCGCGGGCGAGGATCTCCTCGCGCTTCGCGACGCCCTTCGCATAGGAGCCGCGTCGCCCCGGTCCGGTCTCTGTCATGAGAGAAGTAAACCCGAGTATCGCTTGATTTCTCAAAACCAAATAACGTAAGGTTTTCGCGAGCGGGCTCACCGCCGAGCGCTCGCCACCCCTCAGCATGGAAGGACCTCCATGAGCATCCCCGATGTCACGGAACTCACCCTCGAAGAGAAGGCGTCGCTGACCAGCGGCGCGAGCTTCTGGTACACCAAGCCGGTCGAGCGCGTGGGCGTGCCCGCGATCATGGTGACCGATGGCCCGCACGGCCTGCGCAAGCAGCGCGAGGGCGGCGACCACCTCGGCATCGGCGACAGCGTGCCCGCCACCTGCTTCCCGCCCGCCGTGGGCCTCGGCTCGTCGTGGGACGTCGACCTCGTCCACCGCGTCGGTGAGGCGCTCGGCACCGAGACCTCGATCGAGGGCGTCGCGGTGCTGCTCGGACCCGGCATCAACATCAAGCGCTCGCCCCTGTGCGGCCGCAACTTCGAGTACCTCTCCGAGGACCCGATCGTCTCGGGCGTCCTCGGCGCCGCGATCGTCCAGGGCATCCAGTCGAAGGGCGTGGGCACCTCGCTCAAGCACTTCGCCGCCAACAACCAGGAGAACGACCGCATGCGGTCGTCGTCCGACGTCGACCCGCGGCCGCTCCGCGAGATCTACCTGCGCGGGTTCCAGCGCGTCGTCGCGGACGCCCAGCCCTGGACCGTTATGTGCTCGTACAACCGCATCAACGGCGTGTACGCGTCAGAGGACCCGTGGCTGCTCACCCAGGTGCTGCGCGACGAGTGGGGCTTCGAGGGCCTCGTGGTGTCGGACTGGGGCGCCGTCAACGAGCGCGTGCCGGGCCTCGCCGCGGGCATGGACCTCGAGATGCCGTCGTCGAACGGCGTCACCGACGCGCAGATCGTGGCGGCCGTGCAGGACGGCTCGCTGGACGAGTCGGTGGTGGATGTCGCGGCCGGCCGCGTGCTGGACCTCGTGCGCAAGGCGACCGAGGGTTCCGGAGCCGTGGCAGGACCGCTCGACGTCGACGCCCACCACGCCCTCGCCCGCGAGGCCGCCGGCCGCTCGATCGTGCTGCTCAAGAACGACGGCGGCGTGCTGCCGCTCGCGAAGGACGCGAAGCTCGCCGTCATCGGCGAGTTCGCCGAGAAGCCCCGCTACCAGGGCGCGGGTTCGTCGATGATCAACCCGACGCGCCTCGACACCGCCCTCGATGGGATCCGCGCGCTCGCGAGCGGTCACGTCGCGTACGCGCAGGGCTTCAGCAACGCGCTCGAGGTCTCGGCCGACGAGACCACGGCGCTGCGCGACGAGGCCGTGGCCGCAGCATCCGTCGCCGACGCGGCCCTGCTGTTCCTGGGCCTGCCCGCCCGACTGGAGTCGGAGGGCTACGACCGCGACGACATCGACCTGCCCGCGGCGCAGCTCGAGCTCGTCGACGCGGTGCTCGCGGCGAACCCGAACACCGTCGTGGTCCTGTCGAACGGCGGCGTCGTCTCGCTGCCGTTCGCCGACCGCGTGCCGGCGATCCTCGAGGGCTGGCTGCTCGGTCAGGCCGGCGGCGGCGCGACCGCCGACGTGCTGTTCGGCGATGTCAACCCGTCGGCCAAGCTCACCGAGACGATTCCGGCGCGCCTCGAGGACACCCCCGCGTTCCTCGACTTCCCGGGCGAGTTCTCGCACACCCGGTACGGCGAGGGGCTGTTCGTCGGCTACCGCTGGTACGACGCGCGCCGCCTCGAGGTCGCGTTCCCGTTCGGGCACGGTCTGTCATACACGTCGTTCTCGTACGCGGATGCTGCGGCGCAGGTCGACGCGAGCGGCGACGTCGAGGTGACCGTGGCCGTCACGAACACCGGCGACCGCGCGGGCCGCGAGGTCGTCCAGGTCTACACGTCGCTGACCGGATCGTCGGTGCAGCGCGCGCCCCGTGAGCTGAAGGCGTTCGCGTCGGTCGCGCTCGAGCCGGGCGAGACCCAGGTCGTGACGCTGACCGTGCGTCGCAAGGACCTCGCCTACTGGGACATCCGTGCCGACCGCTGGGTCGTCGAGGGCGGCGAGTACACCGTCGACGTCGCGGCGTCGAGCCGCGACATCCGATCGTCCGTCGCCGTGACTGTCGAGGGCGACGTGCTCACGCTGCCGCTGTCGCGCACGTCGTCGATGGGCGAGGTGCTGAGCCACCCGGTCGCGGGCCCGGTGGTGCAGGCCGCGATCGCGCAGATGATGGGCGGCCTCGGCGACAGCGCGGCGTCGATCATGCCGGAGGGCGTGGACATGTCCAAGATGATGGAGTCGTTCCCGATCGGCCGCATCGGCATGATGGGCGCGCTCGCCGGTGACGGCGCGGGCGCCGGCCCCGAGATGATCGACGACCTCCTCGCGATGGCCAACGCCCCGCAGCAGGACTGATCCACGACCGGATGCCTCGGCGCCGAGCCCTTCGAGGGCGCGGCGCCGAGGCACCCGTCGTCTGTCTCAGCTGTTGAGGAAGGCGAGCAGCGCCTCGTTGACCTCGGCGCCGTGGGTCCACAGCAGGCCGTGCGGGGCGCCCTCGATCTCGACGTACGTGGCGTCGGGGAGGAGCTCCTTGAAGCGCCGGGCCGTCTTGTCGATCGGCAGGATGTTGTCGGCGGTGCCGTGCAGGATGAGCGCGGGGACGTCGACGGCGGGGATGTCGGCGCGGAAGTCCGTCGGCCAGGTCAGTGGCGCAGCGGCGATCGCGGCGTTGCCGGCGTAGGTCGCGACCTGGATGCTCGCGTCGAGCGCCTCCTGCGAGATGCGCGAACCGAGGGTGTCGTCGAGGTTGTAGAAGTCCTTGTAGAACCCGGCGATGAAGGCGTAGCGGTCGTCGCGCACGGACTGCGCGATCCCGTCGAAGAACTCCTGCGGACCGGCCCCGTCGGGGTTGTCGTCCGTGATGAGCAGGAACGGTTCGAGCGAGCCGAGGAACGCCGCCTTCGCGACGCGGCCGCTGCCGTAGCGCGACAGGTAGCGCGCGATCTCGCCCGTGCCCATCGAGAAGCCCACGAGCACGGCATCGCGGAGGTCGAGGTCCTCGATGAGCGCATGCAGGTCGCCGGCGAACGTGTCGTAGTCGAACCCCGAGCCGGCCTTGCTCGACTGGCCGAATCCGCGGCGGTCGTACGCGATCACGCGGTACCCGGCGTCCAGCAGCGCCGCCTGCTGCTTGCCCCACGACTCGCCGTTCAGCGGAAAGCCGTGGATCAGCACGACGGGCTGGGCGTCCGTCGGTCCCTGGTCGGTGTAGTAGAGGTCGATGTCCACCGAGTTCTCGGCCCCGACGGTGATGTACGCCACGATCGCTCCTTCCGGATCGCGAACGGATGCCGCGACCCTGCGTTCGACGCTAGGCCGCGGCATCCGTCCTCGCCAGTGTCTTGCACCGGCGCGTCACGAGCGTTCACACGGCGTTCAAGAGCGAGGTGTCTGCGCCGCGCCCAGGCGTTTCGACTCGCTCGTTCCTCGCTCGCTCAACGAACGGAATCCCCCGGGGCGTTCGACTCGCTCGCTCGACGACCGGAATTCCCGGTCGTTGAGCGAAGGGCGCTCTGGCGCCCGCAGTCGAAACGCGTCGGGCCCGCGAGCAACCCGGGCGCGAGACCGTCAGTCGCGCGCGGCGCCTGCCGACGGAGTGACTGTGAAGATCGTGGGAGCGGCGAAGCCGGCGGCCGCGAAGGCGGCGGTGGCGGCATCCGTCACGGCCTGCACCTTGTCGTGGGCGACCAGCGCGATCGCGGCGCCGCCGAAGCCGCCGCCGGTCATGCGGGCGCCGACGGCACCCGCCGCAAGCGCGGCCTCGACCGCCGTGTCGAGCTCGGGGACAGAGATCTCGAAGTCGTCGCGCATCGAGGCGTGCGACGCGACGAGGAGGTCGCCGATCGCGGTCGGGCCCTGCTCGCGGAGCGTGCGCACGGTGTCGAGCACGCGCTGGTTCTCGGTCACGACATGGCGTACGCGGCGGTACGTGACGTCGTCGACCAGCTCAGCGAGGCGCGGGAGGTCGTCGACACTCACGTCGCGGAGCGCCGGGACGCCGAGGGCGGCCGCACCGCGCTCGCAGGCGGCGCGGCGCTCGCCGTAGCCGCCCGTCGCGTGGGAGTGCTTCACACCGGTGTCGATGACCACGAGCTCGAGGCCGGCGTCCGCGAATCCGAGGTCGATCACCTGCGCGTCCAGCGAGCGGCAGTCCAGGAAGATCGCCGCGTCGGCGCGGCCGAGGAGTGACGCCATCTGGTCCATGATTCCCGTGGGCGCGCCCACGGCCTCGTTCTCGGCGCGACGCCCGACCTTCGCGAGCGCCACGCGGTCGAGGGAGATTCCCCACGTGTCGGCGAGGGCGACGGCGGTCGCACCCTCGATCGCCGCGGACGACGACAGGCCCGCGCCCACCGGCACGTCCGACGCGAAGGCGAGATCGACGCCGGTGACGGCCCGCGGATCGGTTCCGGATGCCGCGAGCAGCGCCCAGGCGACGCCCAAGGGGTAGCGGGCCCACTCGGGGACGTCGTCACGCTGCGCGGGGAAGATCTCGTCGAGGTCGTCGAGGGCGACCTCCACCGTCGCGTCGTCGAAGGTCGAGGCGACGCGCACGCGGAAGACGCCGTCGGCCCGCGGGGCGAGCGCGACGTGGGTGCGGTGCTGGATCGCGAACGGCAGCACGAAGCCGTCGTTGTAGTCGGTGTGCTCGCCGATGAGGTTCACCCGCCCGGGCGCCGACCAGGTGCCGACGGCGTCGGCGCCGAAGCGGGCGGCGAACAGGGCCCGCGCGATGGCGGCGGTGCGGATGTCGGTGGCGGTCACAGGGTCTCCTCGGGGATGGATGCGACGGCGTCGCGCAGCGACGCTGCGGCCGTCTCGGGGGGGACGTCGCCGATCCAGGCGCCCATGGCGGCCTCGGACCCGGCGAGGAACTTGAGCTTGTCTGCCGCGCGGCGCGGCGACGTCAGCTGGAGGTGCAGGCGCGCGCTGTCGCGGCCGCGGTGCACCGGCGCCTGGTGCCAGGCGGCGATGTACGGGGTGGGGGTGTCGTAGAGCGCGTCGACGCCGCGGAGCAGCCGCAGATAGAGCGGAGCGAGCTCGTCGCGCTCGGCATCGGTCGTCTCGGCGAAATCCGCGACGTGGCGGTGCGGCAGCAGGTGGATCTCGATCGGCCAGCGCGCGGCGAAGGGCACGAACGCGGTCCAGTGCTCGCCCTCGAGGATCACGCGGTCGCCGGCGCGCTCGAACTCGAGGATGCGGGAGAACAGGTCGGGCCCCTCGCGGTCGATCGAGGCGAGCAGGCTCGTCGTGCGCGGGGTGATGTACGGGTACGCGTAGATCTGCCCGTGCGGGTGGGGGAGCGTGACGCCGATCGCCTCGCCGCGGTTCTCGAACGGGAAGACCTGCTCGATCCCCGGCAGTGCCGAGAGCGCGGCGGTGCGGTCCGCCCACGCCTCGATCACGGTGCGGGCGCGGGTCGCCGAGAGCGAGCCGAACGAGCCCGAGTGCTCGGGGCTGAAACAGACGACCTCGCAGCGGCCCACGCTCGTGCGGGTGCGGCCGAGACCGGGCGCGACGAGGTCGTCGAGGTCACGGGGAGCGTCGACGCCGGCGGGCGCATCGCCGTGCGTGACGGCGAGCGCGGGCCCGAACGACGGCGACTTGTTCTCGAACACGGCCACGTCGTAGAGCGACGGGATCTCGGACGGGTTGGTCGGCGTCTGCGGGGAGAGCGGGTCGAGGTGCGCCGGCGGCAGGAAGGCGCGGTTCTGCCGGGCCGCAGCGACCGACACCCAGTCCCCGGTGAGCACGTCACGGCGCATCGTCGCGGTCTCGGGCCGCGGCGCGAGGTCGCGTGCGTCGACCGCACGGTCGGGGCCGAGCGTCGTCTCGGGGTCGTCGTAGTAGATCAGCTCGCGACCGTCGGCAAGGCGGGTCGGGCGCTTCACCACTCCCGCGCCGAGCGTCTCGGCGGGGAGGTCCTGGGCGGACACGACGGTGTCATCCTGAGGCATGTTCACGTCAACACGGTACCAACTCGGCTATGTTATCGTCAACACGGATGCTGCAACCCGGTGTGACATCGACGGCATCCCAGCGAATCGGGGTGGGGCATGACGGCCAGGCGCGTGTCGATGGCGGACGTCGCGGAGCGCGCGGGCGTCTCCGGTCAGACCGTGTCGCGGGTGGTGAACGCGAGCCCCCGCGTCGACCCCGAGACCCGCGCGCGCATCGAAGCGGCGATGACGGAGCTCGGCTACCGCCCGCACCGTGCCGCGCGGGCCCTGCGCACCGGCCGCACGCAGACCATCGGGCTCGTGGTGTCGACGCTCGCCTCGGTGGGCAACTCCCGCATGCTGCAGGCGGTGGCGGATGCCGCGGCCACCCGCGGCTACGCGCTCACGGTGGTGACGCTCGGCGCCGACGGAGACGTTGCCGCGGCATTCGAGCGACTCGCAGAGCAGGGCGTGGACGGCGCGATTGTGCTCAACGAGGCGACGGCCCGCGTCCGCGGAGCCGATGTCGGCGCCGCGGGGCTGCGGCTCGTGGTGGTCGACTCCCCGCGCGACGATCGCTTCGGCGTGGTCGAGACCGACCATGCCGGCGGGGCTCGGCACGCCACCGAGCACCTGCTGGCGCTCGGGCACGCGATCGTACGCCATCTCGCCGGCCCCGACGGGTCGTTCGCCGCCGCCGAGCGCGAGCGCGGCTGGCGCGAGGCGCTGACGGCAGCCGGCGCGTCGGTGCCGCCTGTGGTGCGCGGGGATTGGACGTCCGCGTCGGGCTTCGCGGCGGCATCCGCTCTTCTCGAATCCGGTGCGACCGCCGTCTTCGCCGCCAACGACCAGATGGCGCTGGGGGTCCTGCGCGCCGTCGCCGAGTCGGGGCGCGCCGTGCCGGGAGATGTGAGCGTGGTCGGCTTCGACGACGTGGCGGATGCCGCCGACTACCGGCCGCCTCTCACCACGGTGCGGCAGGACTTCGACGCCCTCGGCGCGCGCGCGGTCGCGGCCCTCGTCGACGGGATCGAGGCGGGCACGCCGGCCGCGTTCGAGACCGTGCCCACGCGCCTCGTCGTGCGCGAGAGCACCGCGCCCGCCCCACCTCCCGGTCGTTGAGCGAGCGAAGCGAGTGCGCCGCGCCCGCCCCGACTCCCGGTCGTTGAGCGAGCGAAGCGAGTGCGCCGCGCCCGCCCCAATCCCCGGTCGTTGAGCGAGCGAAGCGAGTCGAAACGCCTCGAACCCGGCGCAGACCGCGGGGTCGAGGCGTTTCGTCTGCGGCGCCGGAGCGCCCTCCGCTCACCGAGCGGGGGTCGCCGCCTGGCGGGCCTCCCAGCCGGTGCGGACCATCTCGTCGACGCTGTAGCGGTTCTTCCAGTCCAGGTCGCGGGCCGCGAGCTCGCCGGTGGCGACGATGCGGTCGGGGTCACCGGGCCGGCGGGGTGCGATCTCGGGCGTGAAGTCGATGCCGGTGACGCGGCCCATCGCGTTCATGATCTCGCGGACGCTCAGGCCGTTCTGCGAGCCGAGGTTGTACGCGGGCTCGATCGGCCGGTTCGCCAGCAGGCGCTGAGCGGCCGCGACGTGGGCCGCCGCGATGTCGGCGACGTGCACGTAGTCGCGCACGTTCGTGCCGTCGGGGGTGTCGTAGTCGTCGCCGTTGATGCGGGGCGTCTTCCCCGCGAGCAGCGCCTCGAACACGAGCGGGAAGAGGTTGTGCGGGCTGGTGTCGTACACCGACGGGTCACCCGAGCCGACGACGTTGAAGTAGCGCAGTGCGGTGTAGCGGAGGGCGTGCTCGGAGGCGGCAGTCGCGATCGCCTGGTCGCGGATGATCCACTCGCCGATGAGCTTCGACTCGCCGTAGGGCGAGGCCGGGCGCTTGGGCAGGTCCTCGGTCACGAGCGGGACGTCGGGGGTGCCGTACACCGCGGCTGACGACGAGAAGACCAGGTTCGCGACACCCGCCGCCTGCATGGCGGCCAGGAGCACGCGCGTGCCCTCGACGTTCTGCGCGTAGGTGTGCAGCGGACGCTGCACCGAGACCCCGGCGTACTTGAAGCCGGCGAGGTGGATGACGCCCACGACCTCGTGCTCGCGCAGGGTGCGCTCGACGAGTTCGCCGTCGAGGATCGACCCCTGCACGAACGGCACGCCCTCCGGCACGAACGACGCATGCCCGCTCGAGAGGTCGTCGATCACGACGGAGTTCAGGCCCGCATCTGCGAGCGCACGGACGATGTGGGCGCCGATGTAGCCGGCGCCTCCGGTCACGAGCCAGGACATGTCACTCCGGATTCAGGTGGGGGCGAATGCGCCGAGCGGCGCCGCCTCCATTCTGCCCGGTCGGACGGATGCCTCGAATCCGCTGTCGGCCGGGGGTCGGCGTGCACGGCGTCGGAGGTTTCGGCCGACACGCCGGGTCGCGGCATCCGTCATCCGGCGTGTCGTGCGAGAGCTCCGATTCTGTGCACCGGTGTCGAGCCTCAGACCCGCGCGGCCCAGCGTGCCGCGCGCTGGAGCAGTGCCACGTGCTCCGGGGCGTCGTAGGAGCGCTCGTCGTGTCCGAGCGAGCACACCACCGCGCGCGTCGGCGCCTCCCGCACCCACACGGCGGCGTGCTCGGCGCCGTCGACGTCGTGCACCGCGAGGATGCGTGCGCCGTCATCGACCACGAGGTCGCTGTAGCGCTCGTCGAAGACGTCGAGGTGCGGCATCCGTCCGCTCACGGGGTGATCGCCGTCGACGACCCGCACCCGCGCGTCGCCGATCGGCGGATGCCACGAGACTCCGGGCTGCCATTCGCCGCCGATCGCCTCGCGCCAGGCGGGGTGGTCGCGCAGGCTCGAGAGCGCGGCGTGCACGGCGATGAGCCCGATGCCGCGGGCGATCGCGGAGCGGAGGCCGGCGTCCGCCGCGGGGTCGGCGCGATGCCCCAGCTCGGTCGCACCCTCGCGCCACGGGTCGCCGGCGTTGACGACGAGCAGATCGAACCCGTCGAGGCTCGAGAGCGCATGGTCGACATCGTCATCGACCGTGACGTCCCAGCCGTCCGCGCGCAGCGCGTCGGCGATGCGGGAAGAGGTCGCGGGGAAGGGATGCCACGGGTCGGCGTACCGGCCGGTTCCGGTCGCGATCACCGCGCGGCGTGGGCTGGACTCGGCTTCCGGTCGCTCCATGGATACCATGATCTGCAGGATAACGCTTTCCCGCGCTCCTGTCGGCCGGAAAAGACAACACCGTGCATGTCCGAGGAGAATGACGCCATGGCTCACACCGTCGTGATCGCCCCCGATTCGTTCAAGGGAACGATCGGCGCGGCCGCCGCCGCCGAGGCGCTCGCCGCTGGGTGGCGCCGCGAGAGCACCGACAGCGACCTCCGGCTCCTGCCGATGGCTGACGGCGGCGAGGGTACCGTCGACGCCTTCGCGGCCGCGGTGCCGGGCGCGCAGCGCATGCCGGTGACGGTGACCGGCCCCGAGGATGAGCCCGTCGAGGCGTCATGGGTCCTCCTGCCGCCGACGCCCGACGCACCCCACGGGACCGCCGTCGTCGAACTCGCGAACACGAGCGGCATCGAGCTGCTCGGCACCCCGCCGCGCCTGCGCGCCTTCGACGCACACACGCGCGGCTTCGGCGAGGCGATCGCCGACGCCCTCGCGCACGGCGTCTCGCGACTCGTGCTCGGCATCGGCTCGAGCTCGTCCACGGACGGCGGCACCGGCATGCTCACCGCGCTCGGAGCGCGATTCACGGATGCTGCGGCCCGGCCCGTCGTCGCCGGCGCACGCGGGCTCGGCTCTGTGGCGGCGGTGGACCTCTCAGGGCTGGCGCCGCTCCCGCCCGGCGGTGTGACGGTGCTCAGCGATGTGACCAACCCGCTGCTGGGCCCGCGCGGGGCCGCTGCGGTGTTCGGGCCGCAGAAGGGTACGCTGCCCGACGACATCGCGGTGCTCGACGCCGGGCTCGCGCGACTGGCCGCGTTGGTCGACGCCGACCCCGAGACTCCGGGCGCCGGGGCGGCGGGCGGGACGGGGTTCGGCCTGCTCGCGTGGGGCGCGCGCCTCGTGCCCGGGTCGGCGGCGGTCGCGGAGCTCGTGGGACTCGACGCGGCGGTAGGCGAGGCATCCGTCGTCGTCACAGGCGAAGGGTCGTACGACGGTCAGTCCGCGGCGGGCAAGGTGCCCGCCCACGTCGGCGCGGTCGCCGCCGCGGTCGGCGTGCCGGTCGCCCTGGTGGCGGGCCGCATCGCGGCGGACGCCGACACCTCGGGCTTCGCCGCGACCGCGTCGCTCACCGAGCTCGCGGGCTCGGGCGAGGCCGCGATGGCCGAGACCGCGCGGTGGCTCGAGGAAGCCGGCGCTCAGCTCGCTCGCGAGCTCGACCCCCGCTGACCTCGGCCGCACAACCCATCATCCGGAACCGGGTGGGCAAGGTCCCGGTCGTTGAGCGAGCGAGTCGAAACGCCCCGGACCAACGGCAACCGGGGCCCTCGGAACCGCGTCAGCGGCCGGTGTGGAGCACGCCGTTCCGGCGGTGCGGCAGGCGCGTCAGCGACTCGTCGCGAAGCGCCTCGGGAAGGAGCGCCTCGGGGGCGTCCTGGAACACGACCGGCCGGAGGAACCGGCGGATCGCGGTCGCGCCGACCGAGGTGTGCAGCGACGTCGTCGCGGGCCACGGGCCGCCGTGGTGCTGCGACCAGGTCACGGCGACGCCCGTCGGCCAGCCCGCGAAGAGCACGCGCCCGGCCTTGCGGGTGAGCACCTCGAGCACCGCCGCGACGTCATCGCCGGACTCCGAGTGCAGCGTCGCGGTGAGCGAGCCGGGCACCGCCTCGAGCGCGGCGTGCAGCTCCTCGTCCGAGGAGTAGCGCACGAGCAGCGTCACGGGACCGAAGCACTCCTCGAGAAGCGTCTCGGGGCGCGCGGCGACGGCCGCCGCATCCGTCGACAGGACGACCGGCTGCGCCGACCCTGCCTCGGCCGGAAGACCCTGGGCGACCACCGACACCGAAGGATCCGCCTCGAGGTGCTCGATGCCCGACGGGAACGCCGCGGTGATGCGGTCGGTGAGGAGCGGTCCGCCCGCGGCGCCGGCCGCGAAGCCGGCGACGAGGTCTTCGAAGCCGGCGCCCTCAGGCACGAACACGACTCCGGGCTTGGTGCAGAACTGGCCGACCCCGAGCGTGAACGAGCCGACGAGGCCCTGCGCGAGCGCCTCGCCGCGCGCCGCGACGGCGGCCCGCGTGATGACGACGGGGTTCACCGAGCCGAGCTCGCCGTAGAACGGGATCGGGTCGGGACGCCCCGATGCCAGGTCGAACAGGGCGCGGCCGCCGCCGAGCGAGCCGGTGAAGCCCGCGGCCTGGATGGACGGATGCTGCACCAGCGCGTTGCCCGCCTCGCGGCCTTCGACGAGCGCGAGGGAGCCCTCCGGCGCGCCGGCCTCGACGAGCGCGGCGGCGACGATGGCCGCCGTCCGCTCCGACAGCCGCGGGTGGCCTGAGTGCGCCTTCACGATGACCGGGTTGCCGGCCGCGAGGGCCGATGCGGTGTCGCCGCCGGCGACCGAGAACGCGAACGGGAAGTTCGACGCCGAGAAGACCGCGACGGGGCCGACGCCGGTCAGCATGCGGCGCAGCTCGGGGCGGGGCGGGGTCGCCGACGGGTCGGCGTCATCGACCGTGAGCTCCAGGTACGAGCCCTCCTCGACGACGGTCGCGAACAGGCGCAGCTGCCCGGTGGTGCGTCCGACCTCGCCGCGCAGACGGGCTTCACCCAGGCGGGTCTCCTCGTCGGCGATCTCGACGAGCTCGTCGATGTTCGCATCGAGCGCGTCGGCGGCGGCGCGCAGCCACGACGCCCGGGTCGCAGCATCCGTCGCCCGCCAGATCGGTGCCGCCGCGGCGGCGGCCTGCGCGAGAGCGTCGAGTTCGGTCGCGCTCGTCGTGGTGGTGGTGGTGGTCATGAGGGTGAACCTTCCCGATGAGGATTCGATGTCAACAGAAGCGGAGGCCGAGGCCCGCGTGGGGGACCTCGGTGAGGGCGCCGTCGGCGATGCGCACGGGCGACGGGTCGCGGAGCGCGCCGAGGGCGCCGAAACCGGCGTCCTCCACATCCTCCGCCATGGGCTCGGGAACTCCCGGCACCGAGCGCAGGCAGAGGGCGAGCTGGCCCGAGAGCTCCGGCAGCAGATGCGGGTGCACGGCGGCGCCGTAGACGCCCGCGATGGCCGCGATCCCGAGGAACGGGGTGATGCCGCCGACGCGGACGATGTTCGGCTGCACGATCTGCGCGGCGCCGGTGCGGAGGAAGTCGTCGAACCGGTACACGTTGTGCAGGTTCTCGCCGACCGCGATCGGGATGCCGCTCGACGCCGCCAGCCGCTTCGACAGCTCGTAATGGCCGTACAGGTCGTCGGCGCGCAGCGGCTCCTCGATCCAGGCCGGCGTGACCTCCGCGAGCACCTCGAGCGAACGCGTCGCGCGATCGAGGTCCCAGCGCTGGTTCGCATCGATCATGAGCTGCCGGTCGGGCCCGAGAACCTCGCGCACGGCCTTCATGCGGTCGAGGTCTTCCGCGACGTCGGGCTTTCCGACCTTCACCTTCACGGCGTCGAAGCCCGCGTCGACCCAGCGGCGCACCTGCGCCACCAGCTCGTCGGTCGAGTAGTGCAGGTTCACGCCCGACCCGTACGCGCGCACGCTCTCGCGCTGCGGACCGAGCCACTGCGCGACCGACCGCTCGTCGGCGCGTGCCGCGGCATCCCACAGTGCCAGGTCGAGCCCGGCCATCGCGATGGTCGTGATCCCGCCGCCACCCGCCTCATGGAGGTGCTCCCAGAGCGGCAGCCACCCTTCGCCCGGCTCGGCCGAGCGCCCGATCGCCCACGCCGTGATGTCGTGTGCGAGCAGGGCGTGCACCGCTTCGGCGCCGATCTGCGGCGTCCACGAGAAACCCCAGCCCTCGGCGCCGTCCGAGCGCACGACGTGGGTGGCCACGACGCCCACCGACGTCACGTCGGCCGCCCACGGCCGCGTCAGCGGCACGCGCACGAGGCGCGCGTCGAACGAGGCGATCGTGGTGCGGGGCGAGGCCGCCGTCGAGGGCGCGGCGGAGGTCACAGGAGTGCTCGCCCCGCCTCGAGGATCTCGGCCAGGCGCGCCTCCTGCGCCGGGGTCGGGTCGACGAGCGGCGCGCGCACCGACCCGACGGGCAGGCCGCCCAGGCGAAGGCCGGTCTTGATGAGCGAGACGCCGAAGCCGGGGGTCTCGTCGCGCAGCGCGACGAGCGGCGAGTAGAAGCCGTCGAGCAGTTCGGCGCGGCGCGCCTCGTCGCCGTCGACGTACGCGCGGTAGTACGCGTTCGCGACCTCGGGGATCATGGCGAACGCCGCCGACGAGTACAGCGGGATGCCGATGCCGCGGTACGCGCCCTGGGTGAGCTCCGCAGTGAGCAGGCCGTTGAAGAACGCGAAGTCCTCGCGTCCCTCGGCTGCGACGGCGCGCACGATCTGCTGCGCGAGGCCGACGTCGCCGACGCCGTCCTTGAACCCCACGACCTTGGGGTTCTGCGCGAGGCGGCGCACCGAGTCGACGGAGTACTGCGCGGTGCCGCGGTGGTAGATGACGACGGGAAGATCGGATGCTGCCGCCACGGCCTCCACGTAGGCCACGAGCCCTGCCTGCGGACCGCCGACGAGGTACGGCGGCAGCACGAGCAGCGCGTCGGCTCCGGCGTCGGCGGCAGCACGCGCAAGGGTCGTCGCGTGGCCGAGCGGACCGCCGGTGCCGGCGACGACCGGCACGCGGCCGGCCACGGTCTCGGTCGCGATCTGCACGACGCGCGTCGCCTCGTCGGTCGAGAGGGCGTGGAACTCGCCCGTGCCGCACGCGGGGAAGACTCCGCCGGGGGAGTGCGCGAGGGTCGTGTCGAGGTGCTGCCGCAGCAGGCCTTCGTCGACGCGGCCGTCGGCGTCGAACGGGGTGACGGGGAAGAAGAGGATGCCGTCGAAGTTCACGCCAGCACGTCCTTTCGGGCGGAGTCGGTGGTGGGGGCGGAGTCGAAGCCGATCGGGTTCGCGGGGCCGGCAGCGGGCTCACCGAGCTCGCCGCGCCAGGTGTGGGCCGGGCGCCAGCCCAGCACGCGCCGGGCCTTCGCGTTCGAGAACGCGGGCGCCGTGCCGGTGAGCTCCGCCGCGAGCTCGTCCGAGCCGGGCACGAACTGCGGCAGCAGCTCGGCGAGCGGACGGCGTGCGAGCGCGTCATCGGCGCCGACGAAGAACACCTCGGCGTTCGGGATCTCGGGAAGTGCGACCAGGAGGGTGTCGACGAAGGTGGCGACGTCGCGCGCGTCGACATAGTTGAAGAGCGCGGGCGCCGACAGTGCGGGGTCGGCGAGACGCTCACGCACAGTGTGGCCCTGCTGCGTGAGTGCGCCCTGCCACTCCTCGGGGGCGATGACGTAGCACGGCCGGAACGCCGCGAAGCGAGTGGCATCGCCGGTCTGGCGCGCCAGCATCGCGATCGTCTGCTCGGCGAGGTGCTTCGACAGCGCGTACGCGTTCCACGGCTTCGGTGTCGTCTCCTCGTCGAGGGGGAACCGATCGGGGAGCCAGCCTGTGGGGCAGTTGTACCCGAGGACGGTCGGGCTCGACGCCGTCACGATCTTCGGGATGCCCGCGGCCACGCCGGCCGACATCACGTTGAGGGCCATCGTCGCGTTCGTGCGGAGGATGACGTCCTCGGGGGCGCTGAACGGCACGGCGATCGCGGCGAGATGGATGAGCGCGTCGGCCCGGGTGCCGGCGATCGCGCGGGTTGCGGCATCCGTGTCCGTCAGATCCACGGCGATCTGCTCGAGGCCCTGAAGCTCACCCGCTTCGGACACCGCGCGGTCGAGCGAGACCAGTTCGTGCCCGGCCGCGGCGAGTCCCGCGACGAGGCTGCGGCCGAGGCGCCCCGCCCCGCCGGTGACGGCGATGCGCGTCATGACCGGACGGCCTCGGCGCGCGCCGCGTCGCTCGCGAGGAAGCGGATGCCGAGGTCGGCGACCTGCACCGGCAGGCCGGTCTCGAGGGAGCGGTTGCCGGCGATGCCGACCGCGATGGAGCGGACGCCGTCTCGCCAGTCGGCGGGGCGGGCGAGCGGGTCGTCGCCCGGGCCCTCGAACACGTCGGCGAGCAGGAGCGCGTCGCCGCCGCCGTGGCCGTCGCTGTTGCCCTCGAGCGGCACTTCGTAGGCGGCCTCCCAGTGACGCTGGACGATGAGGCGTTCGCCCTCGGGGCGGAGCGACCCGGTCGTGCCGGCGTCGCTGGCGGACGGGTCGAGCACCGGGTGCAGGCCCTCGTCAGCCAGGACGGCGCCGCGTTCGACAACCTCGAGCTCGGCCCGGCCGAGGGTGCCGTTGACCGCGACCCGGTAGCCCTCCCAGGGCGAGTGGGCGTTCAGCGAATAGCTCAGCGTCGCGCCGGAGGCGTAGTCGACCACGAGGGCGAGGTTGTCCTCGATGGTGATCCCCTCGCCGAACACGTCGCGGTCGCGCAGGTACCCGTCGTGCTCCTCGGCGTCGAGGTACAGAGCCTTGAGACGTTCGTCGTCGCGGAGGTCGAGCTCGAAGGCATCGCCACCGTCGTGCGTGCCGCGGGCAGGACGGTCGCCGAGGCCGCGGGCGGCGGCGTTGTCGGCGCCGTAGAACCGCAGCGCGCCCGACGCGTAGACGCGGCGCGGTGCGGAGCGGATCCACCAGTTCACGAGGTCGAAGTGGTGGCTGGCCTTGTGCACCAGCAGTCCGCCCGAATGCTCCTTCTCGCGGTGCCAGCGGCGGAAGTAGTCCGCGCCGTGCTTGGTGTCGAGCACCCACGAGAAGTCGACCGAGGTGACCTCGCCGATGGTGCCGTCCTGGATGACCTGACGCAGCGCGGAGTTGCGCGGCGAGTATCGGTAGTTGAACGTGATGACGACCTGCCGGCCGGTGCGGTCGATGGCGTCCTCGATCGCCGCGGCGCTCGGCCCGTCGATGGTCAGCGGCTTCTCGACGACGACGTCGGCGCCCGCATCGAGCGCCCGCACGATCAGCGGGGCGTGCAGATCGTCGCGTGCACAGATGACGACGCGGTCCACCTGCTGCTCGCGGATCATCGCCTCGAGGTCGTCGGGCCCGTAGACCGCGGGAGCGGCGAAGCCGGCTTCGACGACACGATCGACGTAGTACTGCGCGCGCACCGGGTTCGGCTCGCAGATCGCGACCAGGGCGGCGTCGTCGCTGTACCGTCCGATGATCGCGTCGACGTGCATCTGGGCGCGGTGTCCCGCGCCGACGAGGGCGTACCGGCGGTGGCTCATCTCACTCCTTCAGGAAACGTTTTCTCAGAGTATCATGCTGCGCGTCGGAAAGCGCTCGCCGCGGTGATCAGGCCGCCGGGCCGGTCGTGCCGCGGATGGTCAGCTCGGGAAGGACGGTCAGCGGATGCCCCGGCTCCGCGCCCTCGAGCAGCTCTCGCATGCGCGACCAGGCCTGCACGCCGAGCTCCGTCGCGGGCACGGCTGCCGTCGTCAGCGGGGGAGTCGTGTACCGGGCGAACGGGATGTCGTCGAACCCCACGATGGAGAGGTCCTCGGGTACGCGGCATCCGCTCGCCTGCACGGCGCTCAAGAGGCCCATCGCGACGAGGTCGTTGAAGGCGAGCGCGGCCGTGGCCCCTGACGCCAGCACGGCGCCACCTGCGGCGGCACCCGCCTCGAAGTCGACGCCGCACGGGATCTCGGTGACGTGCGTCTCGGGATGCTCGGCGGCGAACGACGCGATCGCCTCGAGGCGCGCGGTGTTGGCGACGCTGCCCGGTGCGCCGGCGAGGAAGACGATGCGCCGGTGCCCGAGACCGTGGAGGTGGTCGAGCTCGGCGGCCAGTGCCGTGCGGTAGTCGGCGCGCACGTGCGGCACGTCGCCCGAGGCGCGATTGATGAGCACGACCGGCCGCAGTCCGCCGACGAGCCGGTCGAGCTCGTCCTGCGGCAGGCGCGGCGCGCAGAGGATCACGCCGTCGGTGCGCCGCCGTGTCGTGCCCGCGAGCACGCGCTCCTCTTCGACGGACTCCGCCGAGTCGGCGACGAGCACGTGGTAGTCGTCGGCCGCGGCGGCGTGGCTGAGTCCCCGCAGGATCGCCTGGAACGTCGGGTTGCCGAGGTCGGGGACGACCACCGCGACGGTCTGGGTGCGACCCAGCACGAGGCTGCGCGCGACCGGGCTCGCGGTGTAGTCGAGCTCCGCGGCGGCGGCCTTCACGCGTTCGGCGAGCGCCGGATCCACGGTGGGGTTGCCGTTGAGCGCGCGCGACACCGTCGACAGCGACACCCCCGCTCGGGCGGCGACGTCGGCGATGGTCGCGCGCGTCGAGCGATCGGCGCGGGGCGGTCGAGGCATCCGTGTCTCCCTGGGTCTCGGCGCGCTCAGCCTACCCGGAAACGTTTCCTCACCCGGCCATATCGCCGCCGGCGCCGACCTCCGCGCCCGTCAGCTGCGCGGCGGCGTGCTGCCCCGCACGATCACCTCGAGCGGGAGCTGCGGCTCGGCCGCCTCCCACTCCGGGTCGGTGGCGGCCTGCAGGGCGCGGTAGCCGAGGTCCTCGAGGGGCACGCGCACGGTCGTGAGACCGGGGCGGATGTCGCGGCCGGTGGCGATGTCGTCGAAACCCGCGACCGCGATGTCGGCGCCGACCTGGCGTCCGGCGTCGCGCACGGCCGACATGATGCCGATCGCGACGACGTCGCTGATGCCGAAGATCAGCGTGCCCGCGGGCACGTCGGCCTCGAGCAGCTCCGACGCGGCCGTGTAGCCGGCGTCGCGCGTGAACCCGGTGCGTCGTACTTCGCGGACGCTCCCGCCCGCGGCCGTGAAGCCCTCGGTGAAGCCTTCGAGGCGGTCATCGGACGTGCGGATGCCCTCGGATGCCGCGACCACGATCGCGTCGCGATAGCCCAGCCGCGCCAGCTCGGCGCCCAATGCCGCCGAGCCCCCACGGTTGTCGACGGCGACCGAACGGGCGGTGCCGCCGCCAGGGCCGACGACGACCACGCGGCCGCCCATGTTCGAGAACGCCTCGAGCTCGCCCTGCAGCCCGACGGCGTCGGGGCCTTCGACGCGGGAGGCCGCGAGGATCAGGCCGCGCGGTCGTTGTCCGCGCAGGGCCCGCACCAGCTTGACCTCGCGCTGCGGATCGCGCTCGGTGATCGCGATCGTGACGACGAGGCCAGCCTCGTCGGCGCCGCGCGCGACGCCGGAGGCGAGTTGACCGAAATAGGGGTCGGCGATGTCGGCGACCAGGAGCGCGACGATGGCGGCGGTGCCTCGCGCGGTGGCCTGGGCGGAGAGATTGGCCGTGTAGCCGAGCTTCTCGGCGGCGGTCTCGACGCGCTCGCGGTAGCTCTCGGCCACCTTTCGCGTCGAGCCGTTGAGCACCCGTGACGCGGTCGCGAGCGAGACCCCAGCCTCGCGCGCGACATCGTGAAGGGTGGCGGCGCCTCGGGTAGGCGCGATGATGTCGCTCACAGGCCAGAGTCTAGAGCCTGTGTCCGGTTCCGGCGATAGATTGGGAAGCGATTTCCCCCCTCCTTTTCCCCAGTTGAGGACCGACATGCCCCGCACTGCAGCGCCGCACTTCGCCTCCGCCTCCGAGGTGCGCCTCACCGGCGCCGACCTCGACGCGCAGCGGACCGTCGGCGTGACGCTCCAGCGACTCGATCCCGAGCGGCTCCTCGCACCGTTCCGTCGAGAAGCCGGGCTCCCTGCGCGGGCCGAGAACTACGGCGGGTGGGAGTCCGACGGCCTCGACGGGCACACGGCCGGTCACGTGCTGTCGGCAGCGAGCACGCTGGCCGCTGCGGGGGACGCGGACGCGGCGGCTCTCGCGCAGACGCTGGTGCGCGGCATCCGGGAATGCCAGCTCGCCAGGGGGTCGGGCTATGTGGGCGGCGTGCCCGACGGTGAGGCCCTGTGGGACGAACTGCGCGCCGGGCGCGTCGAGGTGGGGGCGTTCCACCTCAACGGCCGCTGGGTGCCGCTGTACAACCTGCACAAGATCGTCGCGGGGCTCGTCGACGCGGTCGAGCTGACCGGCGACCCGGCCGCGCGCGAGACGCTCGAGCACCTGGGTGCCTGGTGGCTGCGCACTGCGGGCGACCTCGACGACGAGGCGTTCGAGCGCATCCTCGAGTGCGAGTTCGGCGGCATGACCGAGGCGTTCGCGCGACTGGCGCTGGTGCTGCAGGATGCTGCGTACCTGCGGCTCGCCCGCCGGTTCGCGCGGCGCGGGCTCGTGGAGCCGCTCGCGGCCGGCCGCGACGAGCTCGACGGCCTGCACGCGAACACGCAGATCCCGGTGGCAGTGGGCTTCGCGACCATCGAGCGTGCGGCGCGCGTGCTCGCGCCCGAGCTGCTGCCCGACATCGAGCCCCGCGAGGGCGCCGCCGCGCGCGTGTTCTTCGACCGGGTCGCGCGCCACCGCAGCGCCGCGATCGGTGGCGACAGCGTGCGCGAGCACTTCCCGTCGGGCTTCGCGAGCATGTTCATCGCCCGCGAGGGCCCCGAGACCTGCAACACGCACAACATGGTCAAGCTCGCGGCCGAGCTGCACCACCTCACCGGCGACGACGCCTACCTGCTGTGGGCCGAGCGCGCGCGGGCCAACCACCTGCGTTCGGCGCAGCATCCCGGTCACGGCGGACTCGTGTACTTCACGCCGCAGCGCCCCGCGCACTACCGCGTGTACTCGCCGGAGGCGGAGGGCTTCTGGTGCTGCATGGGATCGGGCTTCGAGGCGCAGGCGCGCCACGGCGCGCTCGTCTACGCGACCACGGGCGACGAAGTGCGCGTCAACGCCCTCGTGCCGTCGCGCGCCGTGCTCGGCGGGGTCGAGGTCGCGCTCGACGTGGACGACACCACCGATCCGTCGTGCGTGCGCGCGACGCTCGAGGTGGTCGCGGCCCACGCCGTGCGCCTCGCCGTGCTCGTCCCCGACTGGGTCGACGGCGACGCGCCCGCCGTCATCGACGGGACTGCGCAGACGGATGCCGCCACCGCCGCCGCGGGCACGCGCCTGGTGGTCGAGCTCGGCGCCGGGACGTCCGTCGTGACGCTGACGCTCCCGCGACGGCTGCGCTTCGAGCAGCCCGCCGATGGCTCGGCGTGGGCCTGGATCGTCGACGGACCCGACGTGCTGGCGCAGCGACAGCCCGACGACGCCGTCGCGTACCGGGGCACCGGCGCGCGCATGGGGCACATCGCCGTCGGGCCGCTGCGCCCGCTTGCGGAGACGCCGGTGCTCGCCCCCGGCGCGCTCGCTCGCGCGCTGCGTCTCGGCGCCGGCCGGGTGCGGGTGCCCACGGCCGACGGCAGCAGCGTCGAGCTCGAGCCGTTCGCCGGCATCCACGACGCGCGCTACACGCTGTCGTGGCCACTCGCCGCGGACAGCAGCACCGCGTCCGCCGCCGAGCGTCGCGCGGCGCTCGAGCGGATCGACGCCTCCTCGCTGGGACTCGAGGCACGTACCCGCGACGTCATCGCGTTCGGCGAGCAGCAGCCGGAGTCGGATCACGGCCTGTCCGCATCCGACGAGGAGATCGGCGTGCACGCAGACGCGCGCTGGCGCCGCACCCGAGGCGCGATCACAGCGACCCTGCGCGACTGGAGCGGCACGGCCGAGACGTTGCGTGTCTCTTGGCTGGGCGGCGACGACGACGCGCACCTGCGGATCACCGTCGGCGCAGCTGTGGTCCTCGACGAGCCGGTGCCCGCAGGGTCCGGTGACGAGACCCGCGAGGTGCCGCTCGGCGCTGCGACCGGCACGGTGGAGCTTCCCGTGCGCCTCGAGGCTGCAGGCTCGGCGACGCCCCGCCTGCGCGAGCTCCGGCTGCTGTCAGCGGCATCCGACCGCTGACTCCGAGCACGCCCTGCTCCGCAGTCTCGTTCGGCGACTTCGCTCGTCGCGGACTCGCCGGAGGTGACTGCGGAACAGGCGTTTGCGGTGATGACGAAGCGCCCGCGGGGACGCCGGTGGGTCGGCGTGCCCGCGAGCGCTTCTGAGCTCGCGGAAGCGTCGTCAGCTCGCGACGCGGGCGCGGAGGGAGGGCGAGACGGATGCTGCGAACCCGGCGGCCGTGCGCTGCACGGCGATGAGCGGGTCGGTGGCCCAGATCTCCTCGTTGAAGATCTCGACCTCGATGTCGCGGTCGTAGCCGGTCGCCTCGACGGCCTCGGTCAGCGACGCGAAGTCGATGACGCCGTCGCCCGGGTAGTGGCGGCTGAGCAGCGGGTCCGCCGCGAGCGGCGTCTTCCAGTCGCACACCTGGTACGTCGCGATGCGGCCCTCGCGGCCCGCGCGCTCGATCGAGGCCAGCACGTCGGGGTCCCACCAGATGTGGAACGTGTCGACGGTGGCGCCGACGACGGAGGAGTCGAAGTCCGCGGCGATGTCGAGCGCCTGCCCGAGCGTCGAGACGACGCAGCGGTCGGAGGCGTACATCGGATGAAGCGGCTCGATGGCGAGCGTGACGCCCGCGGCCGCAGCATCCGGTGCCAGCTCGCCGATGGCGTCGCGCACCCGCTCGCGCGCGCCCACGAGGTCGCGGGACCCCTCGGGCAGCCCGCCCGCGACGAGCACGAGGATCGCGGTGGACCCCTCGGCGCCCGCCGCAGCGAGCGTCGCGGCCTCTTCGATCGCGACGCGGTTGTCGTCGATCGACGCGCGGCGCGCGGGGCCTTCGGGCATCGTGAAGAAGCCCGAGCGGCAGTGCGTCGTGAAGCGCAGGCCCGAGTCGGTCAGCATCGAGGCCGCGGCCTTGAGGCCGACCTCCTGCACCGGCTCGCGCCACAGGCCGATCGCATGCACGCCCGCCTCAGCGGTCACGCGCAGGGCGGTCGCGAGGTCGGCGTGCTTGATGGTGGCCTGGTTGATCGACAGGCGGGGGTCGGGGGCGTTCATGCGCGGCCCTCCTTCAGACGTGCTCCGAGCGTGGCCGCCGACGCGCCAGCAGGCGACCACACTCGGAAGGCGATGGCGGTGGCCGCGCTCACGCGATCACCCCGGGAACATCGATGCCGTTGTGGCGCAGCATCCCGTGCCAGCGGATGGCCGCGAGCTCGGGACGCTCGAGGGCGAGCGACGAGTTCGCGAGTTCGACGATGCGCGACAGGTGCGGAAGGCTCCGCGCCGAGTGCAGCCCGCCGACCATCTGGAACGCGGGCTGGTGCCCGTTCAGCCACGACAGGAAGGCGACGCCGGTCTTGTAGTAGAAGGTCGGCGCGGCGAACACCTGACGGCTGAGCTCCTCGGTCGGGCCCAGGATCTCGAGATACCGGGCAGGATCGCCGGCGTCGAGCGCCTGGATCGCGGCCGATGCGACCGGCGTGATCGCCGCGAACGCGCCGAGGAGGGCGTCGGAGTGCTGGCGCGGGCTCTCGGGGTTGCGCTCCGGCTGCGTCGCGTCGGGCACGTCCTGGCCGCCGATGAGGCCGACGTAGTTGAAGTCGTCGCCGGTGAACATGCGCACGCCCTCGGGCAGGCGCTCGCGCACCGACACCTCGGATGCGGCGTCGAGCAGGCTCATCTTCACGCCTGCGACCTTGTCGACGTTCTCCGCGATGATCTCGAGGAGGACCGCGGACGCCTCGCGCCAGTCGGCCGAGCCGAAGTAGCCCTCGAGCGCCGGGTCGAACGCCGTGCCCAGCCAGTGGAGCACGACCGGCACGGTCGCCGACTGCAGCACCTCGCGGTAGACGTCGCGGTAGTCGTCGGCCGACTCCGCGACGCGCGCCAGGTGGCGCGACGCCATGAGGACGGGGCCCGCGCCCTGCTCCTCGGTGAAGTGGAGCTGCTCCTTGTAGGCGTCGATGACCTCCTGCAGCGAGATGCGCTCGGCCTCGACGTGATCGGTGTTGACCCCGACCACGACCGACCCGCCCTCTTCGCGCGCGACCTCGGCCGATCGCGCGATGAGGTCGCGCGTCGCGGCGGCGTCGAGGCCCATGTTGCGCTGGGCGGTGTCCATGGCGTCGGCGACGCCCAGACCCCACGAGTACACCGCGCGGCGGAAGTCCAGCGTCGCGTCCCAGTCGACCTCGGCCGGCTGACCGGGGGTGTTGTCAGCCCAGGTCTTCGGCACGACGTGCGCGGCGGCGTACGCCACGCGGCTCTGGAGCGGGCCCTCGGGCTTGGTGTAGCCCGGCGACTCGTTCAGCTCGACGGGGGTCAGGGCTCCGGCGTCGGAGAGAAGTGTGAGCTTCGGCATCCGTCGTCCGATCAGTCCAGCGACAGCGTGGGCAGCTCGACCTTGCGGCCCTCGCGGCTCGACTGCAGGCCGGCCTCGGCGAGCAGCACGCCGCGCGCGCCCGACAGCAGGTCGAACTCGTACTCGGTGCCCTCGACATACGAGACGAGGAACTCCTCCCACTGCTGGCGGAAGCCGTTCTGGAACACGTCATTCGTGGGGACCTCGGCCCAGTCGGCGTCGTAGTCGTGGTCGTCGGCGAGGTCGGGGTTCCACACCGGCTTCGGGGTGGCGTTGCGGTGCTGGATCTTCGCGCCGAACAGGCCCACGACGGCCGAGCCGTGCGTGCCGTCGACGTGGAACTCGACGAGCTCGTCGCGGTTCACGCGCACGGTCCACGACGAGTTGATCTGCGCGACGATGTCGCCCTCGAGCTCGAAGATGCCGTAGGCGGCGTCCTCGGCGGTGGCGGTGTAGTGCTCGCCCTTCTCGTCCCAGCGGTCAGCGATGTGCACGGCGGCCTGCGCGTAGACCGTCTTGACCTCGCCGAACAGGTTCTCGAGCACGTAGTTCCAGTGCGGGAACATGTCGACGATGATGCCGCCGCCGTCCTCGGCGCGGTAGTTCCACGACGGGCGCTGGGCCGGTTGCCAGTCGCCCTCGAAGACCCAGTAGCCGAACTCGCCGCGCACCGAGAGGATGCGGCCGAAGAAGCCCGAGTCGATGAGGCGCTTGAGCTTCTGCAGGCCCGGGAGGTACAGCTTGTCGTGCACGACGCCCGTCTTGACGCCCGCCTCCTGCGCGAGCTTCGCGAGCTCGAGGGCCTCGTCGACCGTCTCAGCCGTGGGCTTCTCGGTGTAGATCGTCTTGCCGGCGGCGATCGCCTTGCGCAGAGCCGAGGCGCGGGCCTTCGTGACGAGGAAGTCGGCGTAGATCTCCCAGCGCGGGTCGGCGAGGGCGGCGTCGAGGTCGGTCGTGTAGTCCTCGATGCCGTGCTTGGCGGCGAGCTCGGCGAGCTTGGCCTCGCTGCGGCCGACGAGGAGGGGCTTCACGGTGACCTTGGTGCCGTCGGGCAGCTCGATGCCGCCCTGCTCGCGGATCGCGAGGATCGATCGCACCAGGTGCTGGCGGTAGCCCATGCGGCCCGAGACGCCGTTCATGATGATGCCGATCTCACGCACGGTGGGACGGACGGATGCCTCGGCCGAGGCCGGGGCGAGAGTCGTGTCAGTCATGGGGTCCTGCTTTCTGCTCTGAAGGCTGTGGGTACCCTGCTTCACGGTCGTGACCGGAAGCGAATGGGTAAACGCTTTCCAATAGTGTGACACGGGATCGGACCCTGCGCAAGCGCTTTCCCAGCAGCATCCGATCACCGTCTGTTCAGGCGCGCAAGAGCACACACCCGTGGGGCTCGAGCGAGACCCGTACGACCGAGCTGCCGGGGGCGACGCTGCGCGCGGTATCGGACTGCTCGTGCACGGCTTCGACGGGCAGGGATTCTGAGCTCCAGACGTCGAGGACCGCCCTCAGCGCGGGACCCAGCCCGAGGGAGCGGGTGTCGAACGGCACCTCGCGCGCCTCGTCGGCGGTGTTGAAGACCGCGACCCAGCGCGTGTCGCCGCGCTCGGCTGTCCAGATCACGAGGTCCCGCTCGCGCAGCAGCTCGCGGTTGCCCGTGGAGTCCCGCAGGATCTCGAGCACGTCGTCGTTCTGGAAGAGCGCGATCGTCTCGGGCGCGCTCGTCGGCAGATCGCCGCCGATCATGAGCGGGGATCGCGCCATGACCCACAGCGTGACGAGGGTCCGGCGCTCGGCGAGCGTGAGCGCACCCTCGCGCGGCTCACCGCGCTCGGCGCGGAGGCCGATGCGGCCGAGCGGCAGCATGTCGGCGTCGGGCCAGCCCTCGGGGCCGGCGAACGGCGCCCAGCGGGCCAGTCGTGCGAAGTTCGCTTCGACGTCCTCCCACCGGTCCCACAGATCGTCGCAGATGCGCCACATCGTGGCGTTCTCGCGAAGATGCTCGAGATGGGCGGCCGACAGGTCACGGCCCGGCGACAGCGACAATGCGATCTCGCGCGGCGCGGTCTCGATCGCGGTCGAGAGGGCCTCGATCTCGGCGGCCTGGTACGGCCACAGCATGTCGTCGGCCTTGATGAAGTCGACGCCCCACAGCGCGTACTGGTCGGCGATCGAGTGGTAGTAGGCGGCCGTGCCGGGCGTGCCGTGGTCGAGACCGACGTAGTGCGGGTTCCACTCGCAGGCGTTCGACGGGTCGGCGATGCCGGCCGCGGTCGCCTCGACGCCCAGTACCGGCAGGTCGCGATCGACCGCGATCCGCGGGATGCCGCGCATGATGTGGATGCCGAACCTCAGCCCCAGCTCGTGGATGCGCTCGGCGAGCGGCCCGAAGCCCGCACCGCCCGCCGCCGAAGGGAAGCGCACCGGGTCCGGCTGGACCCGCCCGAACTCGTCGATCACCAGGGGTGCGGACTCGTTGTAGCCGTGCGACCGGGCGGTCGGATCCGCCCAGTCGATGTCGACGACGATCGTGTCCCATCCGTGGGGGAGCAGGTGCTCGGCCATGAACTCGGCATTCGCCAGCACCTCGGCCTCGGTCACTGTCGTGCCGTAGGAGTCCCAGCTGTTCCAGCCCATCGGCGGGGTGGCGGTCTTGCGCAGCGTCATCGCTGTCTCGTCTTCCTTGTCGTGGCGCTCAGCGGATCTCGCACCAGAGAGCGCGCTGGTCGATGCGGGCATCGGCGAGCTCGCACAGCCCGTCGGTCGACGCCGCGAGGCGGGCGGCGGCGTCCGCCGGCAGATGCACGCCGGTGTCGCGGCGCAGGGGAAGGATGTGCAGCTCGACGTGGGCGTCGGGGCCGGCGCCGATGTCGCGGAGGTTCGCGACGAGCTCGGAGCCGTCCCAGAACCGGTCGGTCGCGGTCGCGCCGTCGACGCGCAGCTGCGCGATGTCGCCCGCCCAACGCACGCGGAGCACGGCGTCGGCATCGAGGCCCTCGGGAATCTGGAGCCGGTACACCGCCGCGTGGGCGTCGAGCACGGTGTCGTCGGGCGCGGCCTGCCGGCCGTCGCGCGCGCCGTACTCCCCGGACGGCGAGGTCGCCTCTCGGAGGAGACGGACCGCGACAGTGGCTGTGACCGGCGCCCCGTCCAGATGCTCCCGGTCCGGCGCGTGCCAGGACCCGCCCACGTACTCCCGTACGTCGGGAGCGTCACCGCTCGTGCGCACCCGCACGCGGCCTGCGGCGTCCCACGTGAGCTCGTCCGATGAGACCAAGAGGCGTCGCCCGCCCGTCGCCGCGTCGACGACCCACACCCGCGGGGCCTCCGCGGCGGGGAGCACGAGCACGTCGAGCGCGGGGCCGTCGGCCCCTTCGATCCGCAACGGCGCGGCACCCGGCGTGGCGGCGTGGGCGAAGCCGCCGTGAGCGACTTCCACGGGGATGCCGGCGTCCTCGATCAGGACGAGCGTCGGCGGGGTGCCCGCCGACTCCGGCAGCACGGTGACCGCGGACGCCGTGGCCCAGTCGATCGTGACGCCGCCGACCTCGAGACCGAGCGGCCAGCGCGCGAGGGTGCCGGGCGGGATGTCGACCTGCGCACTCGGCAGCTCGATCGTGCCGTGGCTCGTGTCGACGCTGAGGCGCGCGCCGCGATACGCCGGCAGCGGCACGTGCGGCTGGTGCCGGCCGATGAAGACGAACCCCGAGCCGTCGTCGGCACGCACGGCCCAGCGAAGGGTCTCGGCGTCGTCGACGCCCGCCGGTCGCACCTCGGGAAGGTACGACGCCATCGGCGCGAGCCGCTCGCCGAACGCCTCGACGAACGCGTGCTGCAGGCGCAGCGCCGCATGGCTCGGCGCCGTGCGGCCGGACTCGCCGATCGGCGCGTGGAAGTCGTAGCTCAGCCGCGTCATGTCGTTGGGGTAGCCCGTGGCCTGCGTCTCCTCGAGACCCGGCCCGGGGTTCGTGCCCCCGGCGTACATGTAGTAGCCCTGCCACGCCGAGCCGCTGCCGAGCTTGGCGTGCGCGACGGCGGCGATGTCGAGCGCGTCCAGGCGCGGTCGGCGGTGGTAGGCCGTGGCCATGCCCCCGCCGAGTTCGCACGTGGCGGCGGGGAACCACGGCGACAGCTCGGCGCGGTGGCCGGCCTCCTCGCCGCGCACGTCTGCGCCGATGCCGGGATCGTCCCAGGTGTCGGAGAAGAAGTAGTGCGCGCGGAACGTCGGGTCCCACGGCTCGCCGGGGTCGACCCAGAAGCCGTCGCCGTACCCGCCCCACAGCGGAAGGACCTCGGGGTCGGGCAGATCCGCGCCGCCCCACGCCGTCGCGGTCCACAGCGGCGCCGACAACCCTGCCTCGCGGGCCAGCCGCTTGAGGGTGACGAGGTGGCCGGGCTGGTCGTACAGCTCGTTGTCGAGCTGGATCCCGAGCACCGTGTCGGGCGTGCAGCGGCCGTCGAGCGCGGCCGCGAGCCGGCCGAACCACTCCCCAACCAGCTCGAGATACGCGGGGTCGTCGGTGCGATGCTGCACGGGCAGCTGCTGCACCCAGTCGGGGAAGCCGCCGTTGCGCATCTCGCCGTGCGCCCACGGCCCGATCCGCAGGATGATCTCGAGGCCCTCGGCGCGCACGGCGTCGACGAAAGCCGCGACGTCGTAGCGCCCGTCGAAGCGGGTCTGACCGCGCTCCGGCTCGTGGTGCAGCCAGAACACGTAGGTCGACACGACCGAGATGCCGCCGGCTCGCATCAGCCGCAGCCGCTCAGTCCATCGCTCGCGCGGCACGCGCGTGTAGTGCAGCTCGCCCGACACCGGCAGCCACGGCCGGCCGTCACGCAGCAGCCCGCGGCTGGTGAGAGAGAGTCCGGGGCGCACGTCCTCCGTGTTGGCCATGGCAGGGAGCAGCGTTTCGCGGGGCTCTCCCGTGGCGTCGGCTCGCAGCATCCGCGTGTCCGTTCAGTGGGTCAGGTCAGGGAAGGAGGGGATGCGAGGAGCGGAGGAGAGAATGCCGGCCGAGGATCCTCCGCCGGTCACATCTCCTCCGCCCGTCGCGGTTTCAGGCGAGCCGGATCGCCGTCCACGACACGGCCGGCAGTGCCAGCGACAGCAGTTCGCCGTCGACGGATGCCTCGGCCTCGCGCACACCGACACGCTCGGGGTCTTCGAGCGTGTTGGCCGCGTACAGGTCGTCGTCGTGCAGGAGGTGCGACTCGACGACCGCGACCTCGCGGCCGAGAGAGCGCACCAGCGGAGCGAGGTCGACGCGGAGGTCCGCGGCATCCGTCGTCGAACGGTTCACGACGAACAGCGACACGCCCTCGTCGTCGATGGTCGCGACGGCGTTCACGGTCTCGACCTCGCCGAGCTTCTCGCTCGTGAAGGTGCCCGCCGACACCGGCACGCGCACAGCGCGGCCGTGGGCGAGGCGCGACGTGATCGAGAAGGGGAAGAACGTGGTCTGTCGCCACGCGGGGCCGCCGGGCTCGGTCATGATCGGCGCGATCACGTTGACGAGCTGCGCGAGCGACGCCGAGCGCACGCGGTCGGCGTGCTGCAGCAGCGTGATCATGAGGTCGCCGAAGACCACCGCGTCGAGGGCGTGGTACTTGTCTTCGAGCAGTCGCGGCGCGACCGGCCAGGCGCCGCCCTTGAACTCGTGGCCCGACTCGCTGCCGTCGGCGTTGTGGAGGTACCAGACGTTCCACTCGTCGAACGAGATCATGATGCGCTTGTCGCTCTTCTTGGTCGCCGCGACCGTGTCGGCGATCGCTGCGACCGACTCGATGAAGCGCGCCATGTCGACGCCCGACGCGAGGAACTCCTGCGCGTCCCCGTCGTGCTCCTGGTAGTACGAGTGGCACGAGATGAACTCGACGTCGTCGAAGGTGTGCTCGAGCACGGTGCGCTCCCACGAGCCGAACGTCGGCATGCCGCGACCCGACGACCCGCAGGCCACGAGCTCGACACCCGGGTCGATCATCCGCATGGCCTTCGCGGTGCGCGACGCGAGCTTGCCGTAGTCCTCCGCATTGAGGTGCCCGACCTGCCACGGGCCGTCCATCTCGTTGCCGAGGCACCACATCTTCACGCCGAACGGCGTCTCGCGGCCGTTCTCGGCCCGCTGGTCGGTCCAGGCGGTCTGCGTGTCGGCGTTGGCGTACTCGAGCAGGTCGAGCGCCTCCTGCGTCCCGCGGGTGCCGAGGTTGACGGCGAGCATGAGCTCGCTCCCGACGCGGTCGAGCCACGTCTGGAACTCGTGCAGCCCGACCTCGTTGGTCTCGGTCGAGTGCCACGCGAGGTCCAGGCGGCGCGGGCGCTCGGCGACCGGGCCGACGCCGTCCTCCCAGCGGTAGCCCGACACGAAGTTGCCGCCGGGGTAGCGGATGGTCGAGACGCCCAGCTCCTTCACGAGCTCGATGACGTCGGTGCGGAAGCCGTCGGCGTCGGCGGACGGGTGCCCCGGCTCGAAGATGCCGTCGTAGATGTGGCGGCCGAGGTGCTCGACGAAGCCGCCGAACAGGCGGCGGTCGATGTCGGCGATCTCGTAGTGCGGGTCGAGCCGCGCGGTGGCGTCGGTCGAAGAGGTCATGGATGCTCCTTCATCGGATCGGTCGGGGCCCGGCGTGCGACAGCGCCGCCGGTGGCGCGGATCAGCCGAGCGTGGGCTCGTGCCGCAGGATCAGCGAGATGGCCGCCGGCTGTGCGTGCAGCCGGTGCCGCGGCAGCACGCCCGGCCCGCACGTCGCGGTGCCGACGCCCGACTGGGCGAGATCGATCGACACGAACGTGCGTCCTTCGGGGGTCAGCTCCCAGTTGTGCGCGGCGGCGGCGAGGGACTGCCGGCTGTGCTGCGAAACCGTGAGCGCGAACGGGTGGTCGAGGGTCGACACGTGGAGCGCGCCGCCTTCCGTGACGATTCTGGCATCTCGGACCCCGGTTCGGGAACCGCTTTCCTGAGGTTTCACGTTGTCGACCGTGAGGTCGTGGGGGCCGAGGTGCCACCAGCCGAACCGGGCGCCCGAGCGGAGGTCGGGGTAGCTGTGCATCGGCCCGTAGCCGGCGACGTCCGCGCCGAGGGGCTCGCCCTCGAGCACCAGGTCCAGACCGAGCCGTGCCCACTCGGTCGTCCAGGTCGCGTTGGGCTCGAGCTCGACGTCGAGGCGCACGGCCCCGTCACCGACCGCGCTCCATCGCAGGGTGGCGTCGATCGCGCTGTCGAGGATGGGCGTGCCGGTCCGGGTGCGCACGACGACCCCGTCCGGGCCGTGGCGCAGGTCGACGAGGCGCGTCACCATGCGGTCGATGCCCGCGGCGCGCCAGCGCTCGGCATAGGGCGGCAGGTCGAGCTCGTCGTTGCCGAGATCGCGGTCGTTGTCTGTCGGTGCTCGCCACACTCCTACCGTCGGGCCTGTGATCTCCAGGTCGCCCAGGCGCACGAGCCCGCCGGTCACCCTGTCGAAGTGCGCCGCGCCGACGCGGTCCTCGGTCACCTCGGCGACGATGCCGGGCGGCACGACAGGGCGGCCGTCGCGCACCTGCTGACCGCTCGCGAGCACGTGACCCGCGCCGGCCCACGGCGTGGCCACCGTCGTGAGCGCTTCGACGGTGAGCACGTCGGCGACCTCGGCCGAGGCCGGCGTCCGTGCCTCGTCGGGCAGTTCGAGGGTGGCGACTTCGCGGGGGCCGCACGGCGGGACGGCGAGCGTGCCGGACGCGGTCCCCTGACCGTCGACGACGCGCGACCACCGCAGTTCGACGTGCCCGAGGTCGAGGAAGTCGTACCGGTTGGCGATGCGGACCGTCGTGCGCGCGCCGCCGACGTCGATGACCACCGGCGCGATCACGGCCGCGTAGTGGAGCAGGCCGGGGCGCGGGTTGCGGTCGGCATCCACGAGGCCGTCGATCACGAAGTTGCCGTCGTGCACGGCCTCGCCGAAGTCGCCGCCATAGAGGATGCGACTGCTGCCGTCCGGCCCGTCGACCGCGATGCCGTGCTCGATCCACTCCCACACGAACCCGCCGGCGTGCCGCGGGTAGGCCTCGAACAGGTCCCAGTACTCCTGCAGGCCGCCCGGACCGGTACCCATCGCGTGCGCGAACTCGCACTGCAGGAACGGCAGGGTCAGGCGGTGCGCCTGGGCCGGGGTGGCGTCGAAGGGAGCGGGCCGGAGCGTCTCCTCGCCGATCTCGCGTACCTCGTCGTGCGGCGCGTACATGCGCGAGTACACATCGACGTAGCGGCTCTCCCCGTCGCCCTCGTAGTGGATGAGGCGGCTCGGATCGGCGGACCTCGTCCACCGGGCCATCGCCTCGAGGTTCGGACCCACGTGCGATTCGTTGCCGAGCGACCACATGATGACGCTCGTATGGTTCTTGTCGCGGTGCACGGTGCGCTGTATGCGATCGAGGAAGGCGTCCCGCCACGCCGGGTCGGCGCTCGGGTTGCCGCGCCAGCCGACGTGCTCGAAGCCATGGGTCTCGAGGTCGCACTCGTCGATGACCCAGAACCCCAGCTCGTCGAAGAGGTCGAGCACATCCGGGTGCGGGGGATAGTGCGACGTCCGGACCGCGTTGATGTGGTGGCGCTTCATCAAGAGCAGCTCGTCGCGCGCGACCGTGGCGTCGAAGACGCGGCCATGCCGTGGGCGGTGCTCGTGACGGTTGACGCCGCGGAGCATGATCGGCTCGCCGTTCACGAGCAGGCGCGCATCGCGCACCTCGACCCGGCGGAAGCCGACCTTCAGTGAGACGGTCTCGGTCTCGGTGCGGACCTCGACGTCGTACAGGCGCGGTCGCTCCGCGTTCCAGGGCTCGACTCCGCCGAGCCGGATGGAGCCGTCGAGGGGGACGTCCACACCGAGCTCCTCGATCACGAGGCGGGCGCCGCCGCCTCCGTCGACCTCCGCCGCGACCTCGAGAATCCCTTCCGCTGCCTGATCGTCCCAGTCGGCGCGCACGAACAGGTCGTGGACGCCGCCGTCGGGGCGCGCGAGGAGGGTGACGCTGCGGAAGATCCCCGGGAGCCACCACATGTCCTGGTTCTCGAGGTATGTCGCGTCGCTGAACTGCGCCACCCGCACGGCCAGGCGGTTGACGCCCGCCACGAGCATGTCCGACACATCGAACTCGTGGGTGAGGCGGCTCCCGCGGGTCGTCCCGACGAGGGTGTCGTTCAGCCAGATCTCCGCCGCCGACTCGATGCCGTCGAAACGCAGCAGACGCCGCCCGTGAGCGAGCACACCCGTGTCCGCGGTGAAGTCGAGGCGGTAGTCGCCGATCGGGTTCGCATCCGGCGGGAACGGCGGATCGACCGGGAACGGCATCTGCACGTTGGAGTACGCGGGAGAACCGTGCCCCTGGAGATTCCAGTGCCCGGGTACGTCGATGGTGCTCCATGAGGCCGTGTCGGCGTCGCTCCAGTCCGCGGGCGCGCTGCGCAGCGAGGGGGAGACCCGGAATCGCCAGCGCCCGTCGAGCGACTGCTGCGGAGCATCCGAACGCAGACGCGCGCGCGGAGCGATGGTGCCGGAACCGGGGCGGGTGGTGGCGATCTCCATGGATTCCTCGTCGATGAGTGGTGAAGACAGGCAACAGGCGCCCGCGCGGAAGGCGCTTTCCGACTCGCTGAGGCGAACCTGGGAAGACGCTTGCCCGATGGCGTACTTTGCATTAATGTCCTAACATCGTATCAGCGATCGACTCCGCCCCACGGTTCCGGAGCCGCACACAGGACGCGAAATCCCGCGCCCGATCGACAACGATGTTGGCCCCTGGTTCCCCGGGGCGAAAGGGAAATCCAATGAAGCATTCAATCCCAGCCCGCATGCGGGTGACTCTCGCCTTCGCCGCCGCGGCCGTCACCGCTGTCGCCCTCACCGGGTGCAGCGGCTCGGGCGACGCCGGCCCGTCGGACGAGCCCATCCAGTTCTTCCTCTCGGGCGACGCCAACCAGGGCGGCGGCTACGCGCACATGGCCGAGAAGTACGAGGAGGAGACGGGCGTCAAGGTCGAGATCGTCGACATCGCGAACGACGACCTCGCCACGAAGCTCCGCAACGCGGCCCAGGCGAACGACCTCCCCGCGATCGCCCGCGTCGGCGCTGTCGACCCGGTGTGGCGCAGCGAGGCCACCGACCTCTCCGACATCACCGACGGCAGCGAGATCCGCACCGAGCTGTCCGACAAGGACGACGACGGCAACGTCATCTCCCTCCCGTCCGACATCACCGCGGTCGGCATGTTCATCAACAAGACGCTGTTCGACGAGGCGGGGGTCGCGTACCCCACCAGCGAGGACGACATCTGGACGTGGGACGAGTACGTCGCCGCCGTCAAGCAGGTGCAGACCGCGACGGGCACCAGCTACGGCATGGTGATGGACAAGTCCTCGCACCGCCTGAAGGCGTTCCTGTACGAGTTCGGCTCGGACTACTTCCAGCCCGACAAGTCGGGTGAGTTCAGCACCAACGACCAGACCAAGGTCGCGCTCGAGTACTTCAACTCCCTGAACGACGACTCGTTCATGCCGCGCTCGGTGTGGCTGTCGGACGCCGACGGCAACGCGCTCTTCAAGAGCGGCGACGTCGTCTCGTACCTGTCGGGGTCGTGGCAGATCGCCGACTTCGCCGTGAACATCGCCGACTTCGAGTGGGCCTCGGTGTACATGCCGCAGGACGAGGAGCGCGCGACGAACTACGGCAACGCCGCATCCGTCGTCGTCTTCGACGGTCCGCAGCAGAAGGCCGCGCACGACTTCATCAAGTGGCTGTACGAGCCCGAGAACTACACCGAGCTCTCGGAGACCTCGTCGTTCATCCCCGCGATCGACGGGCTGGACATCACCTACGCGTCGCACGCTGAGGCGTTCGACATCTACAACCAGGACATCGCGGCGTCGCCGGCCATCGTGGGCGACATCAAGGCGATGGAGCTGCAGTACGGCGCGCAGAACGTGACGACCGACGGCGACCCGGTGCGCGACGAGACGGTCAAGTACCTGAACGGCGAGCAGGACGTCGACACCACGATCAAGAACATCAACGCCCTGTTCACCGACCAGCTGGGTCCGCTGGAGTGACCATGTCCACCACCAAGTCCGTCGATGGTCGCAGCGCGGAGACGTCTGCGGTCATCACCCTGGAGCGGCGCGCGAAGCGCGCGCGCCGCTCCCGGCGGAGCTCGACGAGGTTCGTCCTGGCGCCGCTGTCGTTCATCGCGGTCGCGGTGGTGCTCTTCGGGCTCTTCTTCCTCTGGCCGGGCGCGCTCGGGCTCTGGTACTCGTTCACCGACTACAGCGGTGTCGGCACCCCTGACTTCATCGGGGCCGAGAACTACATCGAGCTCGCCCAGGACCCGGTGTTCTACTCGGTGCTCGGCCGCACCTTCCTCTATACGATCCTGTCGGTGCCGCTGCACTTCGCCGCGGCGCTCGGCATCGCGATGCTGCTGACGAGCTCGCTCGCCAAGGGCAAGTCGGCGGCCCGGATCATCTTCTTCCTGCCGTGGCTCATCTCGCCGATCGTCGCCGGTGTGATCTGGAAGTGGCTCTTCGGCGAGAACTTCGGCCTCGTGAACTACCTCATCGAGCTGATGGGCGGCAACGGCCTGCAGTGGGAGACGGACCCCAACCTCGCGCTGGTGCTCATCCTGATCGTGAGCACGTGGGGCGGAACGGCGTTCAACATGCTGCTGTTCATCGCCGCGATCCGCAACATCCCGCAGTCCTATCTCGAAGCCGCTCAGCTGGACGGCGCGAACGGATGGCAGCGCTTCCGCCGCATCATCCTGCCGCTGCTGCGTCCGACCTCGTTCATGGTGATCCTCCTCACCACGATCGGGTCGATGAAGGAGTTCGCGATGGTGCAGGCGCTCAACGGCGGTGGGCCCGGCACGTCGAACATGTTCATCGTGCAGTACATCTACCGCACCGGCTTCGAGCGTGCCGACGTCGGCTACGCCAGTGCCGCGTCCATGGTCCTCATGGTGATCCTCATCATCATCGCGCTCATCCAGATGCGCTTCGACAAGAGGAACGATCTCGCATGACAACTCTTCGATCCGCGAAGCGCTCGCGCCCTCGTGCCTCCCGGCCGCTGCGCTCCCTTCCGAGCACGCTGCTGCTGTGGATCCTCGCCCTCGGATTCCTGATCCCGGTCGCGTGGTTCATCCTCAGCTCGTTCAAGCCCGGCTCTGAGCTCTTCAGCCTTCCGCTGACGCTCTTCCCGAAGGACTGGACGGTCAGCGGCTACTCGACCGCCTGGAACCGCTTCAACTTCGCGCAGTACTTCCTGAACACGTCGATCGTGGCGATCGTCACGACCGCACTGACGGTCTTCGTCAGCGCGCTGACCGGCTACGCGTTCGCCAAGTACAAGGCGTGGTGGCTGAAGGCCTTCTTCATCTGCATCCTCGCCACGACGATGCTGCCGACCGAGGTCATCATGCCGAGCTCGTTCGCGGTGGTCCGCGACCTCGGCATGTACAACACCCTCGCGGGCATCATCGTGCCGTCGATCGTCACCGCGACCGGCATCTTCATGTTCCGTCAGTACTTCAAGACGGTCCCGGACGAACTGCTCGAGGCCGCGCGCATCGACGGTGTCTCGGAGTTCGGCGCGTTCTGGCGCATCATGCTGCCGCTCGCGAAGCCCATCGCTGTCGTGCTGGCCATCTTCTCGTTCCAGTGGCGCTGGAACGACTACATCTGGCCGCTCATCGTGCTGCGCGACCCCGACCGCTACACGCTGCAGGTGGCGCTGCGGTCGATCGTCGGCGCCGACAACGTGGACTGGTCGGTGCTGCTCGCTGCCTCCGTGATCTCGCTCGTCCCGATGGTGATCCTGTTCGCCGTCTTCCAGCGCCAGATCATGAACGCCGACATCAACTCGGGGCTGAAGGACTGACCCGTGTCGGACTCCGAATTCGAGACGGCGCTCCAGGCGGCCGTCGCCGACGAGGTGCGCCGCGCGCTGGAGGCGACCCTCGGGCCTCACGAGCGGCACCGGCACCTCATGGATCGCGCGCGGCTGTTCGTCGCCGCATACGTGTGGCCGCGCTCCGCGCACGCCGGCGACCCGGAGCTGATCGCCGCCGCGCGTGAGAGCGTCCGGGCGCTCCGCGCGCTGCAGGGGCCGGGCGGGCTGTTCGTCGGGGGCGACAACGTCGACTCGCCGCCGGACTCCTCCTTCACGGTCAACGATCTGTGCGACGCGCTCGAGCTCATCGTGCGGGCGCCGGCCGATGAGCGGGCGGCGCTGGCCGACCTCGAGGACGAGCTGACGGCGATCGCTGACGCGATCGAGCCCGCGCTCCTCGTGGGCGGCGTCCACACGCCCAACCACCGCTGGGAGATCTCGGCGGCCCTCGCCCGTCTGCACCGGCGGCGCCCGTCGCCTGCGCTGCGCGATCGCGCGGAGCAGTGGCTCGCAGAGGGGATCGACATCACGCCCGACGGTGTCTACTCGGAGCGCAGCGCCAACTACGCGGCCTACGTGTCGAACCCGTCGCTGACGGTGATCGCCGACGTGTTCGATCGCGCGGACGCGCGGGAGGCCGTCATCCGCAATCTCGAGAGCACGCTGGGGCTCATCCACCCCGACGATTCGGTCGAGACCGTGCACTCGCGACGCCAGGACCAGCTGAATCGGTTCCCCCTCGCGCCGTACCTCGTGGCCTACCGCCGCGCCGCGATCGATCTCGACCGTGGCGATTTCGCCTGGGCGGCCGGGCGCGCGCTGGAGGGCGGCATCCCTCATCCCTCCGCGGTGCTGACCGAGCTGCTGCTCGCGCCCCGCATCGGGGAGGAGCTTCCGGATGCTGCGCCCCCGGTGCCGCAGCGCGCATGGGAGCAGTCCGGGCTCGTGGTCGACGCCACGGCCCACCGGCGCCTGGTGGTCTTCGGCGGCAGCGACTACGCGCGGTTCCGCCGCGTGCGGTCGGGACTGTCGGCGAACCCGACCTTCCTTCGGATGTTCGCGGGCGACGTCGTGCTCGAGTCGGTGCGGCTGTCGCGCGACTTCTTCGGTCTCGGTCCGTTCCGCGCGGACCGGTTCACACCGCGATCCGGCGAGCGCGCGCCGGGCTACCGGCTCGCAGAGACCGTCTCGGCCCACTACTACCAGCCGCTCGACGCCGACCGTCGGTCGCCGTCGGGGGAGTACGCCCTCACGGACGACGGCCGGTTCTACGGCTCGATGTCGTTCGGCGACCGCGCCACCGATGACGTGAGCCTGCACACCGTCATCGACGTCGAGCCCACGGTCGACGGCGCCGTCGTATCGATCGCGATCGACGGTCCTGACAGCCCGTGGGCGCTCGAGCTCGCGTTCCGCGACGGGGGAGTGTTCGAGGGTGTGACCGAGCGTGAGGACGGCACCGCGGTGCTGGACTCCGGTGCCGGCCGCTACCGTGTGGGTTCCACCGCGATCGCGTTCGACGCCGGCGACGACTACCGCGCCGACGGCGCCGGTCGGTACCACCCCGGCGAGGACTATGCGTTCCTCGGGGCCAGCGACGCCGCAGCGGGACGCCGCGTCTACCTGACCGGACGCGCCCCGGGCCGGCTCGTCCTCACATTGCACGCGGAAGGGGCCGGCGAATGAGCGCCGTCATCGACGCCGTCGGCTTCGACACGCTGCGCACGCTCCGCGCCGAGCGCCCCGACGCCGTGCGGGAGGCGCTGTCGAACCGTGTGCGGCGCGATGTCGTCCGCGGAGACGGCCGGCTGTTCATCGTCGCGGCCGACCACCCCGCGCGCGGCGCGCTGGCGGTGGGCGACCGCGACGACGCGATGGCGAGCAGGTACCTGCTGCTGGAGCGCCTGGCGGTGGCACTGAGCCACCCCGGCGTCGACGGCGTCCTCGGGACGCCCGACATCATCGACGACCTCGCGATGCTCGGCCTCCTCGACGACAAGGTCGTCGTGGGCTCGATGAACCGCGGCGGGCTGCGCGGCTCGGCGTTCGAGATGGACGACCGCTTCACCGGCTACGACGTGCCGTCTATGGTGCGCTCGGGGATCGACTTCGCGAAGGTGCTGCTGCGGGTGAACCTCGCCGACACCGGCACGGCGTCGACGCTCGAGGCGACCGCGCACGCGGTGACCGCGGCGGCCGAGGCGCGGATGCCGATCATGGTCGAGCCGTTCATGAGCCGCTGGGTCGACGGCCGCATCGTCAACGACCTCGCGCCCGACGCCGTGGTGCTGTCGCTCGCGATCGCCGCGGGTCTCGGGGTCAGCAGCGCCTACACATGGATGAAGCTGCCCGTGGTGCCCGACATGGCGCGGGTGATGGAGGCGACGACCCTCCCCACCCTCCTGCTCGGCGGCGACTCGGGCGCCGGCCCCGACGAGACCTTCTCCTCGTGGGAGGATGCTCTCGCCCTTCCGGGCGTGCGCGGTCTGACCGCCGGACGAGCGCTGCTGTACCCGCCGGACGGCGATGTCGCCGGCGCCGTCGACGCGGCGGCCCGCCTCGTCCACACCGATCTCTGACCCGAAGGGGGACTGCGTGAGCATTGCCGGAGAGACCCGATGAAGGCCACCGTCGCGGGGGCGCCCGTGAGCTTCGGGGTGTTCGAGATGACCCCTGAGGGTGCGGCCACTGTCGCGGCCGACGACATGCTCGAGGTGCTGGCCGACGCGGGGTACGGCGGGGTCGATCTCGGCCCCGTCGGCTTCCTCGGCCGGGACGCCGACCTCCGCGCTCGACTGGCCCGCTTCGGGCTCGAGCTCGCCGGAGGCTGGGTGCAGCTGCCGTTCTCGGACGACGAGGCGTTCGAGGCCTCCCTCCCGTCGCTGCACGGCGCACTGCGCGTCTTCTCCGACGCGGCGGAGGCGGGACCGAACCGCCTGCCGCTGCCGACGCTGGCCGACGACGGCTCCTTGGCGCGTCGCGCCCGCCCCGGCCGCGGCCAGGACGTCGACCCGCTCACCGCCCCGGCCTGGGAGCGGCTCTTCGCGAACACCCAGCGCGCGGCCGACCTCGTGCGCGCCGCCGGCTTCGAGCCGACCTTCCACCATCACGCCGGCACGTTCGTGGAGTCTCCTGACGAGATCGACCGGTTCCTCGCGCACGTCGACGTCGGCCTCACGCTCGACACCGGGCATCTGCTCATCGCCGACGGCGACCCGCTCGACGCGGTGACCCGCTGGGGTGCCCGCATCAACCACCTGCACCTGAAGGACGTCGATCTCGCCGAGCTGCGGAGGGTGCTGGCGTCCGGCGGTGGGATGACCGAGGTGTGGTCGTCGGGCTCATTCGTGGCCTTCGGGCGCGGCGACCTCGACCTGGTCGGCGTGATGGATGCCGTCGAAGCACGCGGCTTCGACGGGTGGGTGGTCGTCGAGCAGGACGTCCTGAACGCCCCCGACGTGGCGATCGACGCCTTCCGGGCCGCACGCGGCGACGACCAGCGCGTCAACCGCGCCGCCCTGCGCCGCTGGGCCTGACCGGCTCCGTACCGAACCCCTGACGAGAAGGACAACCGCAGTGACACATGCCCCGCTCCGCTTCGGACTGATCGGCACCGGCCGCATCGGCCAGGTGCACGCCGCCAACATCGCCGCGAACCGCGACACGACGCTGTCGTGGGTCGCGGATCCGTTCGTCGACGGCGCGCGGTCCGTGGCCGAGAGCTTCGGCGGCCGGGTCACGGCGGATGCCGACGAGCTGTTCGCCGCCGACGACGTGGATGCGGTGCTCATCGCCTCGCCGACGCCGACGCACGTCGACCTCATCGAGCAGGCCGTGGACCGCGGCATCCCGGTGCTCTGCGAGAAGCCGATCGACCTCGACATCGCCCGGGTGGAGGCTCTGCGCCCGAAGGTCTCCGCAGCCGGCGTTCCCGTGGCGCTCGGCTTCAACCGCCGCTTCGACCCCGCTTTCGTCGAGGTCCGCGCGCGCGTCGCGGCGGGCGAGATCGGGGCTCTGGAGCAGCTGACGATCATCAGCCGCGACCCGTCCGCCCCTCCCGCCGCATACGTCGCCGTGTCGGGCGGAATCTTCCGCGACATGACCATCCACGACTTCGACATGGCCCGCTTCTTCCTGCCCGACATCGTCGAGGTCAGTGCGGTCGGATCCACCACGTTCGACCAGGGCGCGCGCGAGCACGGCGACTTCGACACCGCCGTCGTGACCCTCCGCGCCGCATCGGGCTCGGTCGTCACGATCATCAACTCCCGCCACAGCGCGGTCGGCTACGACCAGCGCCTCGAGGCCTTCGGCGCCCTGGGCACGCTCCAGGTCGCGAACCGTTCGACGAGCCTGGTCAGCCTCTCCACCGCCGAGCGGGTCGAGGCCACCGCGCCCTACGAGGACTTCTTCCTGCAGCGCTACGCCGAGGCCTACGGGGCCGAGCTGAGCGCCTTCGTCGAGCTCGTCCGCGACGGTGCGTCGGCGAGTCCCACATTCGACGACGGCCGGGCGGCACTGCTCCTCGCCGACGCCGCCCAGCGCTCTGCCACCGAGAGGGTCGCCGTCACCGTCAGCCTCGACTGACCGTCACACGCGCGGGATCAATCGACGGATGCCGCGACCGTCGTGTGCACGACCGCGACGCCGGCGGGCTCCAGCGAGAGCGTGTCGCCGACGTCGAGAGTGCGGTCCGTCAGCAGATCGGTCCCCGCGCGGTCGAGCGTCACGGTGCGGACGTCATCGGAGTGGTTCAGCAGGAAGAGGAAGTCGCCGCGATCGTTGCGTCGCTCGGCGATCTCGACGCCGGGCGCGAGCGTGCGCGGCGCGATCCCGGCGCGGCGCAGCGCAGCATCCGTCACCGCCTGCTGGGCGTCCGGGGCGAGCCGGGTGCCGACGTAGAGGACCGCACCCGCGCCGTTCTCGTGCAGGGTGATCGCCGGCTCGCCGGCGAGATACCCGTCGCGGTAGACGGCCAGTGCCCGCGCGCCCTCGAGCACGATGTCGTCCTGCCAGAAATCGGCGCCGGCTGTGAAATCGACGTCGAGCTCGGGGCCGGCGACGCCGTCGACGTGCACGGTCGCTCCATCGGCGAGAGGCGAGAACTCGCGGACGTGCGCGCCGATGAGCGCGCGCAGGCCGCCCGGGTAGCCGTTCTCGATGACCCGGTCGCACTCGTCGACGATGCCGGAGAAGAACGACACCACGGCGACGCCGCCGGCCTCGACGAACCGGGTGAGCGACGCGCGCTGGGTCTCGGTGATGAGGTACTGATTGGGCACCACGACCATGGCGTACGCCGAGAGGTCGTCCGCCAGATCCACGACGTCGACGGCGACGTTCGCGTGCCACAGAGGGCGGTAGTGGTCGACCGCAGCCCTGGCGTAGGAGAAGGCGTTCGAGGGATGCGCGGCCCCCTCGACGGCCCACCAGTTGGGCCAATCGAACGCGACCGCGACCCGTGCGTCGGTGCGTGCGCCGGTGACCGCCGCCACGCGCGGCAGTTCGGAGCCGAGGTCGCGGACCGCCTGCCACGATCGCGTGGCGGTCCCGCCGTGCGGCAGCATCGCCGAGTGGAACTTCTCGTTGCCCTGCCGTGACGCCCGCCACTGGAAGAACATCACCGCGTCCGCGCCCCGAGCCACCGCCTGATAGGAGCCCAGCCGCATCCGGCCGGGTTGCTTCACGAGGTTCGTGCGCCATTGGCTGACCGCGTTCGCGGACTGCTCCAGGAGCAACCAGGGGCGGCCGCCGCGCAGCGACCGCATCAGATCGTACTGGAGGGCGGCCTTCATCAGGCTCTCGGGATCGGCCGGGTCGGGGTAGGCGTCCAGCGACACGACGTCCTCTTCGGCTGCCCACGCCCGGTAGTCGTTCGGATCGACGTACTGCATGAAGTTCGTCGTCACCGGAATGCCCGGCGTGAGCTCGCGCATCACGTCGCGCTCCGCCGTCATGAGCTCCAGCTGCCGATCCGACGAGAAGCGTGCGAAGTCGAGCTCGCGGCTCGTCGTGACCTTCCCTTCGACAGGGCCGGGAACGTGCACCTGTTCCCACGCGCTGTAGCGCTGGCTCCAGAACATCGTGCCCCACGCGTCGTTGAGCGCGTCGAGCCCCCCGTATCGAGCATGCAGCCAGCCGCGGAACCGCTCGTCGCAGAGCTCGCAGTAGCACTTCGCGTAGTACTCGTTGCCGAGGTGCCACATCGCGAGCGCCGGGTGCGTGCCGTAGCGCTCGGCGAGCAGTCGCGCGATGCGCAGACTGCGGTCCCGGTAGACCGGCGACGACGAGCAGTAATGGGCGCGGCTGCCGACGCCGACGCGCGTGCCGTCGAATCGGCGGAGTCGCACTTCGGGGTGATCCTCGACGAGCCACGGGGGCGGTGACGCGTTGGGGGTGGCGAGGTTCACGGCGATGTCGTGCGCCCACAGCACGTCGATCACCTCATCGAGCCATTCGAAGACGAAGACGCCGTCGGCCGGTTCCAGCGCCGACCATGAGAACACGCCGACGCTCACGAGATTCACCCCGGCTGCCTGCATGAGACGTGCGTCATCGTGCCAGATCTCGCGCGGCCACTGCTCGGGGTTGTAGTCCCCGCCGTACGCGATGCCGCCGAGGCGGGCGCGCAGCTGCGACAGGCGTTCGTCGGATGCATCGGACACGGGGGCTCCTCCGGGGTGAGTACACGGATGCCGCGGCACGAGGCACGTGCCGCGGCATCCGTTTCCGTCATTCGGTCCGGCGTCAGCCGAGGATGGCGTCCGCCTCGGCGAAGAACTGGGTCACGGCGTCGTCGACCGAGAGCACGCCGAGGCCGATCGATTTGCCGGCGTCCCAGAAGGCCTGCTCGAGCGAGCCGTAGCCGACGACGGGGACCGGCGGGGCGTCGCCGATGCGGTCCGCGGCCGACTCGATGTAGTCGGCGACCTGCTTGTCGGCGCCCTCGAGGGTCGTGCCCTCGAGCTTCGACGACGATGCCGGGAAGCCGAGCGTGGTGCCGAAGATCTCGCCGGCCTCGGGGCTGTTCACCACGAAGTCGAGGAAGAGGGCCGCGGCCTCGGGGTGCTCGGTGTTCGCGGCGATCGCGACCTGGAGACCGGCCTGACGATACAGGTCCTTCGAGCCCTCCTTGGCGGTGGGCGGGGCGACGAGCGAGATCGAGGACGCGCCCGAGTCGGCGAGGTAGCCGCCGAGGAAGTTGCTCCAGCTCATCTCGCTCGCCGTGATGGCGGCGCCGAAGCCGGACTTCGGCGAGAGCTCCTCGAGCTTCTGCTGCGGCACGGTGACGCCGTCGCGGATCTCGGCGCCGGATTCCCAGAACTCGCGCAGGTCGTCCTCGGTGAAGCCGAGCTCGCCGTCGTCGGTGTAGAGGTTGCCGCCGTTCGCGCGCAGCTGCAGCTCGAAGACCTGGATGCGCTGGGTGTAGTCGGTGCCGCCGTACACGGCGCCGCCGGTGGCGTCGGTGACGGAGGCCATCCACTCGTCGAAGTCGGCGAAGCTCGTGCCGCCCTCGGGCGCCTCGACCCCGGCCTCGGCGACGAGGTCGTCGTTGACGAAGTTCGCCCACAGGCTGTAGCCGGTCGGAAGCGAGTACTGCACGCCGTCCAGGGCGCCCGTGCCGAGCAGCGATTCCTCGAACGTGGTGGTGTCGATGTAGTCCGACACATCGGCGAGGTCGAGCAGGTTGCCGGATTCCGCGTACTGGCGCAGGTAGCTGTCGGAGAACTGGAAGACGTCAGGAAGGCCACCGCCCGCAGCCTCCGTCTGGCGCTTCTCCCAGAAGCTCGGGAAGTCGGTGAACGACGAGTTGATCGTGATGTTCGGATACTCCTCGTTGAACGCCGCGATCAGGTCGTTGTAGCGGGTCGCGCGGTCGTCATTGCCCCAGAAGGCGAAATCGAGGGTCACCTTCTCGTCGGGGTCGAACGCGGCGGCGTCGTCCGCGTCGCCGCCGGAGCAGCCCGAGAGGACGAGCGCGGCGCCCGCGGTCAGGGCGGCGGCCGCGAGCAGGGTGCGAGGTGCAGGCATGGAGATTCTCCAGTCTTCTGTTCTGATAAGGGTCAGGATTCGGCGACGGCGACGGCGACGGCGGCGTGTGCGGAGTGCGCGGCGGCACCCGCGGTGTCGACGGGGGCCGACACGAACGCGACCCCCTGACCGTCGAGCACGACGCGCTCGACGGCGACGCCGGTCTCGGCATCCGTCCCGTCGATCGTGATCTCGACGCGCGCGTCGCCGTGGTTGATGAGGGTGACCAGGTCGCCCCGGCGCGCGGCCTCGACGCCTGCGGGCAGATCCGCCACGACGGGACGGACACCGGATGCCTCGACCACGGCACCGACGATCGCGTCGATCGCGTCGGCACTGGGTTGGGTCGCGGTGTACCAGGCCTCGCCCGAGCCGAAGCGGTGGCGCGTGAGCGCCGGCGAGCCGGACTGCAGGCCCGAGGAGAACGTGGCGACCGCCGTTGCGCCGGTCGCGTGCACCGCTTCGGCGACCAGGCGACCGGATCGCTCCACCCCGCCGAAGTCGAACGTGACCGCGCCGCGGCCGGCGGCGTCGCGCGCTGCCTGGACGGCGTCGGCGCTGAGGGCTCCGACGCCCGCGCCGCCGGAGGACTGACCTGCCAGGGCGCCGAAGTCCTCGAAGCGCAGGCCCAGCACCGGGCCGAGCTGCGTCAGGAAGCCGCCGTCGCGGAAGTGGTCGTGCGCGTCGACGATGTCGGTGAACGGCCCGGTGAGGAGCGTTCCGCCGTCGTCGACGAAGCGGGCGAGCGCCGAGGCGCCCTCGTCCCGGAGGAGATACAGTGCCGGCGCGACCACGAGGGCGTAGCCGTGGTCCCCCTCCTCGGGACCGACGATGTCGACCTGGATGTTGCGCGCGTGGAAGGCGCCGTACCACTCGAGCACGACCGCGAGGTAGTCGATCTCGGTGGGGTGGTCGCGCTCTTCGACGGCCCACCAGTTCTCCCAGTCGAACACCAGGGCGACCTGCGCGTCGCGGCCCGGTGCCGGGAGCTTCGGCAGCGCGGCCAGGCGCGCGCCGAGCTCGGTCACCGCGTCCCACGTGCGGGTCTCGGTGCCGGCGTGGGGCAGCATCGCCGAGTGGAACTTCTCGCTGCCGGCGCGGGACTGCCGCCACTGGAAGAACATGATGCCGTCGGCGCCGCGGGCGATGGACTGCGCGGACTCAGCGGCGAGGGCACCGGGCCGCTTGCCGGGGTTCGCGGGCCGCCAGTTGACGGCATCCGTCGCCTGCTCCCACAGCAGCCATGGCACGCCGGGCTTGAGCGAGCGGACGAGGTCGCGCTGGAACGCGGCGTCGCGCACGCGGTTCGGGTTCGCGGGGTCGGGGTAGCAGTCGTCGGCGATGACGTCCATGTGCGGGGCCCACTTGCGGTAGTCCGCGGGCTTGAACGGGCCCATGAAGTTCGTCGTGATCGGCTGCGTCGCGCCGGCTTCGAGCAGGATCTGGCGCTCCATGAGGTAGCACTCGAGCAGCATGTCGCTCGTGAACCGTCGCCAGTCGAGCATCGACGACGGGTTGTGGCTGTAGGGGGCGAGGCGTGGCGGGAAGATCTCGTCGAACGAGCCGTAGCGCTGCGACCAGAAGCTCGTGCCCCAGGCGTCGTTGAGCGCGTCGACGGTGGCGTAGCGCTTGTGGAGCCAGTCGCGGTACGCGTCGCGCGCAGCATCCGAGAAGTCCATCCAGAGGTGGCAGCCGAACTCGTTGCCGACGTGCCACATCACCACGGCGGGGTGGTGCACGTAGCGCTCGGCCAGCCGGCGCACGAGCTCGCCGGCAAGTCGCCGGTAGGTCGGCGACGACGGGGCGAAGTGCTGACGGCTGCCCGGCCAGTACGACGCACCCGACTCGTTCGCGGGGAGCGTCTCGGGGTGGTTCCTGCTCACCCACGGCGGAGGAGAGGCGGTCGCGGTCGCGAGGTTCACCGCGATGCCGCCGGCGTGGAGCTTCTCGATCACCGTGTCGAGCCACGCGAAGTCCCAGACACCCTCCGCGGGCTGGATGCGCGACCACGCGAAGATGCCGAGGCTCACGATGTTGACGCCGGCCTCCTGCATGAGGCGGACGTCCTCGTCCCACACCTCCTCGGGCCACTGGTCGGGGTTGTAGTCGGCGCCGTACAGCACGTCGAGCAGCTCCTTCTGGCTGGTCTTGCGTTCGAGACAGGTGTGGGTTCAGCGACGGGCGCGGCGCGCCGGGAGGGCCACGACGGCGAAGACGGCGCAGCCGAGTCCGGCGATGATGAGCGGCGCGAGCATCCAGGTCATGACGCCGACCAGCACGGCCGCGGCCGCGAGATAGAGCGCGGCGATCGGGTCGCCGACAAGGGACGACGGGATGCTGCGCACCGCCGCCCGCCAGCCGCGCTCGGGTGTCCACGCGCCCGCGGCGACGAGCAGCGCCACGGCGCCGACGACGAGGCCGGCCCAGCCGACGAGGGAGATGAGGCCGCCGCCGGGGAGGGCGCCGGAGTTCGCGAGGTAGATGTCGAGCGTCAGCACGAACGTGACGAGCACCGCGGCGACGCCGACGACCAGGCCGCCGGGCAGTGCCCGCTTCCAGTCCTGCCAGAACGTCTTCGCGTGCGACTGCTCCGCGTTCACGTAGCGACGCAGATGACGGATGCCGGCGGCCAGCGCCGCGGGCAGCGTCACGACGAGCAGGCCTGCCGCGGTGACCAGCAGTCCGGTCAGCAGCACCTCGCCGAACAGGCCGAAGGCTCCCTTGGCGCCCGGGTAGCGGGCCGGAGCCCGCTCCTCGAGCGTCGGTCCGGCGCCGGACGCGTCGGCGCGACGCGCGGCGCGGAGTTCTCGGCGGTCCATGGGATGTCCTTGTCGTTGTGGCTCGGCGGGCCGTCAGCCCTTGAGGCCCTGCGTCGCCACGCCATCGACGAGGAAGCGCTGGAACACGAGGAAGAAGAGCAGGACGGGGATCAGCGCGATGAACGACGCGGTGACGGTGGCGCCGTAGTCGCTGACCGAGGTCTGGTCGTTGTAGAGGCGCAGCGCGATGGGCAGCGGGTAGTTCTCGGGGCTCGTCAGGTAGAGCAGGGGGCCGAGGAAGTCGTTCCAGGCCCAGATGAACGCGAAGATCGAGCAGGTGATCAGCGCCGGCTTGATCAGCGGCAGGATGATCGACCAGAAGATCCGCATGTGCCCGGCGCCGTCGATGCGGGCTGCCTCGTCCATGTCGCGCGGCATCTGACGGATGAACTGCACGAGCAGGAACACGAAGAACGCCTCGGTGGCGAGGAACTTCGGCAGCAGCAGCGGCCAGAACGTGTCGATCATGTCGAGGCGCTGGAAGATGATGTACTGCGGGATGATCACGACGTGGAACGGCAGCAGCAGCGTGCCGATCATCGCGGCGAACAGGATGCCGAGGCCCTTGAACTGGATGCGGGCGAACGCGTAGGCGGCCAGCGACGACGACAGCAGCACGCCGATCACGGAGCCCGCGGCGATGATGAAGCTGTTCAGGAAGAACCGCCACATCGGCACGCCCGCGATGCCCTCCATCACCTTCGCGTAGTTGGCGATGGTGGGGTTCTCGGGCAGCAGGCCCATGTTGGAGCCGAACTCGCTGTTGGGCTTGAACGTGGAGAACAGCAGCCACACCAGCGGGTAGAGCACGACCGCGGTGACCGCGATCAGCACGACGAACCAGATCACGGTCTGCCACGTGCCGCGCTTGACCTTGCGGCGCGGCTGCTGCGGGGTGGCGTCGACCTGGTTCTCGAGGGTGGCGATGGCGGGCTCGCCGAAGCTTGTGGTGCTCATCGGTTGTCTCCGGCGTAGTGGACCCAGCTGCGCTGGGTGCGGAAAAGGATGAAGGCGATGATGGCGACGACGATCAGCAGCACCCAGGCGATGGCGGCGGCGTAGCCCATCTGGCCGTCCGAGAAGCCGCGCTTGTAGAGGTAGAGGGTGATGAAGTTCGTCATGCCGGCGGGGCCGCCGGTGCCGTTGGAGATGATGTAGGCCGAGGCGAACACCTGGAACGCGCCGATCAGGCCGAGCAGCAGGTTGAAGAAGATGACCGGCGAGAGCATGGGCAGGGTGACCGCCCGGAAGCGGTGCCAGGGGCCGGCGCCGTCCATCTCGGCGGCCTCGTACAGCTCCTTGGGGATCTGCTTGAGGCCGGCGAGGAAGATCACCATGGTGGCGCCGAACATCCAGATCGCGAGGAGGATCATCGCCGGCAGCACCAGCGCGGGGTTGCCGATCCAGCCGCCCAGGTCGATGCCGATGGCGGAGAGGGCGTTGTCGACGGGGCCGTCGGAGGCGAACATGGCGCGCCATACGATCGCGACCGACACCGAGCCGCCGATGAGGGAAGGGGCGTAGAAGGCCGAGCGGAAGAATCCGGCGCCCTTGTCGCGGTAGTTCAGGAGCATCGCCACGCCGAGCGCGGCGGCCAGCGTGATGGGGGTGCCGACCAGCACGTAGATCATCGTGATCTGGGCGGACTGCATGAACGCCGGGTCGTTCGTGAACATCCGGACGTAGTTGTCGAAGCCGATCCACTTCGGCGGCGCGAAGATGTTGTACTTCGTGAACGACAGGTACAGCGAGTACGCCATCGGGATCAGCGTGAGGCCGAAGAACCCGACCAGCCACGGAACGAGGAACCCGTACCCGGCCAGCGTCTCCTTCACGACGCGCTGGCGCTGACCCGGCCGGTTCACATGCTCAGGGCTGCTCCGGCGGAACAGGGACCGGCGTGAGGACTTCTCACCGGTCACAATGACTCTGGTCGCTGTGGTGCTCACGAGACTCTCCGATACGGGTTGTGGAGTAGTGGTTTTCCGGGCCCGGGCGCATCGTACGCCCGGACCCGGAAGCTGTCACTGGTTGAGGACGACGTCCATCTCGGCGAAGAACTGCGAGACCGCGTCATCGACCGTGACGGTGCCGAAGTTGAGCTCGGTACCCAGCTGGCGGAACTTCTCCTCGAGCGTGCCGTAGCCGACGATCGGAACCGGCGGGGCGTCGCCGAGACGGTCGGCGATCGACGCCTCGTAGTCCTTGACCTGCTGGCTCAGCGGGTCGAGCTCGGCCGCCTCAAGGGCGGTCTCCGAGGCCGGCAGGCCACGGTTGGTGCCGAAGATCTCACCCGACTGGGGCGAGTTCACGAGGAAGTTGACGAGCGTCGCCGCCGCCTCGGGGTGCTCGGTGTTGGCCGAGATCGTGTGGAGCATCGACGGCTTCAGGTACAGGTCCTTCGCGCCTTCCTTGGTCACCGGGGGAGCGATGAGGCCGAGCTCGGTGTAGCCCTCGCCGAGACCGGCGAGGTAGCCCGCGCCGAAGTTGTCCCAGGTGAGCTCGCTCGCCGTCAGCGCGCTGTCGAAGGCTCCCTTCGGGGCGACCTCTTCCACGCGCTGCTGCGGGATGCCGATTCCGTCCTCGCGGATCGGTGCGCCGGACTCCCAGAACTCGGTGAGGCGCTCCTCGTCGAAGCCGGGCGTGCCGTCCTCGTTGAAGAGGTTCTTGCCCTCCGCGCGCAGCTGCAGCTCGAAGTTCTGGATGCGGCCGGTGAAGTCGCCGCCGCCCCAGAACTCGCCGCCGGAGCCGTCGGTGACCTCGCCCATCCAGTCGGTGTAGTCGTCCCAGCTGCCGCCTTCGAACTCTTCGACGCCGGCCTTCTCGAGCAGGACCGGGTTGGTGAACAGGCCCCACGCGTTGGTGGAGGTCGTGATGCCGTAGGTGGTGTCGTCGACGACGCCGATGTTGAGGATGTTCTCGGGCAGCGGGTCGGTCTCGATGATGTTGCCGAGGTACGGGTCGAGGTCGAGCAGCAGGCCGTTCTCTGAGTACTGGCGCAGGTACGAGTAGTCGAACTGCATGACGTCGGGGAGGTTGCCGCCGGCGGCCTCGGTCTGACGCTTCTCCCAGAACTCGGGGAACGTGAGGAACGTGGAGTTCACCGTGATGTTCGGGTACTCCTCGTTGAACGCCGCGATGGCCTCGTTGTAGAGCCCGGCGCGGACGTCGTTGCCCCAGAACGCGAGGTCGAGGGTGACCTTGTCGTTCGGGTCGAATGTGGGTGCGGCGTCGGGGGTCTCGTCGCTGCCGCCGGCGCAGCCGGCCAGCACGAGGGCGGCGCCGGCCGCGAGGGCGGCGACGGCGAGTGCCCGCTTCTTGCTGAACATCCTTGTCCTCCTTGTGAACGTCTGCGTTCGCTGTTCCGCGTGAGACGTTCGTCGTCTGTGTATGCGGTGTGGGGCGCTCTGTGGTGCAGGTCCTGCGATGCTGGAAAGCGCTTGCCCGCTACGGTACTCGGTCTAAAAACGTTTCGCAAGGCGTTCGCGCGAGTTTTTTAAACGATTCAGTAACAGCAGTGATCTTGCGGTGATGACGGACTGTGCTCGGTCCCAGCCCTCGACGCGCCGCCGCCGCCCGGTTCCGACAGGTCAACCGGCCTTCTGCAGGAGAGATTCGCTCTCCCGCATCGTGCGGAACCCCGGTTGACCTGTTGAAGGAGGGTGAGCGGAAGGGCGGGGGAGGGATGCCTCGGGTCAGCGCTCGGCGACCAGCTCGCCGTCTACCACGCGCAGGCGGGCGACGTGGACGGCGCTGCGGCGATGGCTGCGCTCCTCGGTGTCCGCGAGCTCGCTGCCGTCCCACCAGGGGTGGGTGAAGAAGTAGAGCCGTGCCTCGTCGCCCAGGACCACCACCGAGCCGTGCCGTCCGATCTGGATGCCGTCCCGCGGAGGGGTGCTCTCGCCCAGGATGACGGCATCCGTCCCGCCCTGCCGCTCCCACGTGACGGCGTCGGCACTCCGGTGCACGGCCATGCCGCGCCACTCGTCCGTGAGGAGGAACCACGTGCCGTCGAGCGCGAAGACGAACGGGCCCTCGTGCGGGCGCCCGCCGACGGCGGTGCCGTCGAGCCGCCACGAGTCGAGGTCGTCCGACACCGCGACCGCGGTCGTCGAATCGGCGGCCTCGTCCTTGTACCAGAGGCGCCACAGGCCGTCGGGGCACCGGGTGACGGCGGCGTCGATCACGCGGTCGCTCGCGAGCGCGATGACGCCCCGGCGGCTCCAGGTGCGCAGGTCGTCCGAGACGTACTCGACGATCCGGCGGGCGTGCCCCTCCCATCGGGTCGGCACGCCGTCGATCTCCGTGAGGTACATGCGCCAGCGCGTGCCGTCGTGGATGATCTCGGGCGCCCAATGCGTCTCGCCGACCGCCGCGGGCGGCGGCCCGTCCGCCAGGCGGAGGCCCGCGGCATCCGGTTCCAGCGTCCCGGCGTAGCTCCAGCGCAGGCCGTCCTCGCTGCGGGCGACCCCGATGCGCGAGCCGTGCACCCACGCGACGCCGTCGCCGGGATGCGGGTGCGTGGCGCGGCGCTGGGTGTAGAACATCCACCAGCCGTCGGCGTCCCGCACCACGGTGGGATCGGTCGCGCCGTCGTAGACGGGATCGCGGTAGATCTCGCGGGGTGCTGCGGCGTCGGGGTCGAGTGAGGCGTCGACCGTCATCGGGCCGGTCGCAGGTCGATGACGGTGCTCGCGAAGCTCTTGCGGTGCGTCGGGTGCGCGGCGAGGTCGGCGGGGGTCACCACGGCGCCGTCGGCGTCGGCCGACGCATAGATCGCGGCGACGAGCTCGATCGAACGCGCCGGCGCCTCGGCCGTCGGCGGCAGGGGTGCGCCCGAACGGAGCGCGTCGAACACGTCGCGCAGCAGATACACGTGGTCGCTGCGCTCTTCGGGCCCGCTGATCTCCCAGGTCGCGGCCTCGGCGGCGTCGACGTGGGGAGCCGGCGTGATGCGCCAGTTCTCGTGGCCGTGGCCGTACAGGTGGTCGACGGTGATCGTCGCCTTCTCGGTGTCGATCCGGATCGTGCTCGTCTCGCGCGGCGACAGCGTGCTCGACACGACCTGTGCGACGGCGCCGCCCTCGAACACCACGGTCGCCGTCGACACGTCCTCGGTCTGCGTCTCGCGGTCGAGTCGCCAGAGCCGCCCCTCGACGCGCGTCCAGTCGCCCAGCAGGAACGCCAGGAGGTCGAGCTGGTGGATGGCGTGGCCGAGCGTCGTCCCGCCGCCCTCCGTCTCCCACTTCCCGCGCCACGGCACCGCGAAGTACGCGGCGTCGCGGTACCAGAGCGTCTGGCACTGGGCGACGAGGGGCCGCCCGAGCGCGCCGGAATCGAGAAGGCGCTTGACGTGGGCGGGCGCGGTTCCCGTGCGCTGCTGGAAGACCACCGCGAGCTGCCGGCCGGCGGCGGCCGCGGCATCCGTCATCTGCTCGAGCTCGTCGAGAGACGGTGCCGGGGGCTTCTCGACCACCACGTGCGCGCCGGCCGCGAACGCCGCGAGGGTCTGCGCGGTGTGGGCGCCCGGGGGAGTGCAGATGTGGACGACGTCGGGGTGCTCGGCGGCGAGCAGCGCCTCGAGGTCGTCGTAGACGGCGGGCGCGCCGTACGTCGCGGCGAACGCATCGGCCGAGGCGCGGCTGAGGTCGGTGACCGCGACCAGCTCGGCGTGCGGGTAGGCGGCGATGGCTCGGATGTGCGAGTGGGCGATCGCTCCCGTGCCCACGATGGCACAGCGGAGGGTCTCGGTCACGGTGGCTCCTTCGGGTGGATCGCGAACGGATGCTGCAGCCCCGCGGCATCCGCTCCTCCAGGGTAGGCGGTGTCGACGGAAAGCGCTATCCCACGGTGTGGTCAGTGCGGGAGGCCGGTCTGTGTCGCGTGCAGATGGGCGTAGCGGCCCTCGGCGGCGACGAGCGCGTCGTGGCCGCCGACCTCGATGACCTCGCCGTGCTCGAGCACGACGATGCGGTCGGCCTGGCGGATCGTCGACAGACGGTGGGCGACGACGAGCGTGGTCCGGCCCTTCATGAGGCGGTTGAGCGCCTCCTTCACGAGCTCTTCCGACTCGGGGTCCAGCGCCGAGGTCGCCTCGTCGAGCAGCAGGATGCGCGGGTCGCGCACCAGCGCACGCGCGATCGCGAGCCGCTGGCGCTGCCCGCCCGAGAGTCGCGCGCCGCGTTCGCCGACGACCGTGTCCCACCCGTCGGGCAGCCTGTCGACGAACTCGGCGGCGTTCGCGTCGCGCAGAGCAGCACGCACACGGTCGTCCGAGACGTCGTCGAGGCCGTACGCGATGTTCTCGCGGATCGTGCCCTCGAAGAGCACCGACTCCTGCGGAACGACCGAGACCGATTGCCGCACGGTGCGCAGGTCGAGGTCCTGCATGTCGACGCCGTCGAGCAGGATCCGGCCCGCCGTCGGGCGCACGAAGCCCAGCACGAGGTTGAGCATCGTGGACTTGCCCGAGCCGGACGAGCCCACGAAGGCCACGGTCTCGCCGGGCGAGATGTCGAGCGAGATGTCGTGCACGGCATCCCGTTCCGCCTCGTCGTAGCGGTGCGACACGTGCTGCAGCTCGAGGTGGCCGCCGACGTGCAGGGCGGCGCGCTTGCCCTCGTTCTGCTCGAGGTCGGGCTCCTGCAGCACCTCCGAGATCGACCGCATCGACTCCATGCCGCGCGCGCCGACCGGGATCAGCATGAGCAGCTGCGTCAGGCCGCCGGTCAGCAGCGTGAAGTACGTCGACAGCAGTACGACCTCACCGGGGGTGATGGGGAGCAAGCCCGTCAGCGAGAAGATGGCCGCGAGCACGAGGCATCCCACGCCCAGCAGCTGCATCGCGACCCACGAGATCGACGCGACGTGGCCGTTCAGCATGTCCAGGTGCAGGCCGGCACGGCGCACGCCGTCGGCGCCCGAGGCGACGCGGGTGACGGCGGTCCGCTCGAGGCCGTGCGCGCGGGTGACGGGGATGAGGGAGGCCATCTCGCCGACCCGTGCGGAGAGGGTCTCGACCTCGCGGCGGAACACTTCGTTGCGCTCACGCGAGCGGTTGCGCAGTCCGTAGCGGATGCCGATGGCGATCGGGATCGCGAGCGCGTAGACCGGGAGGAACTGCGGCACCGTGATCGCGGTCATCGAGATGGCGCCGATCATGACCATGGTGGCCGACAGCAGCGGGTGGGTCACCTGCTGGAGCATGAGCTCGATGTTCTCGACGTCGCGCACGACCTTCGTCTGCACGATCGACGAGCTCACCCGCGTGTGGTAGCCGATCGAGAGGCTCTGCAGCCGCGCCGCGAGCGCGTTGCGGAGGTCCGCGCCGGTGTCGCGCACCACGGTCATGAAGTTGCGCGTGTACACGATGTGCATCGGGTAGTTCTGGATGAGCAGCACCGCCGCGACGGAGAACCAGATGAGCACGGTCGAGACCTCGCCGCCGGTCGCGACGATGTCGATGATCTTCGCCGTCACCACCGGCAGGAACCACAGCGGGACCTCTTTGCAGGCGAACGCGAGGATCGCCACCGCCATGCGCCCGGGCCGGCGCGCGAGCAGCTTCAGCACGGAGCGGCCGGGGCGCGGGTTCTGGGCGATCGAGATGATGCAGATGGATCCGGTAAACGCTTTCTGCGTCATGCAGACATGGTACTGGCGCGGACGATCAGTTCGGGCCGGTAGACCACGTTGCCGAGATCTGCCCCCGCGGTGCCGCCGATGCGTGCGAGCAGCAGCTCGGCCGCAGTGCGTCCCATCTCGCGCGCGGGCTGGCGCACCGAGGTGAGGGGAACACCGGCGATGGCCGCGAACTCGATGTCGTCGTAGCCGACGACCGCGACGTCGTCCGGCACCCGCACGCCGCGCGAGATCAGTCCGTGCACCAGGCCGATCGCCAGGTGGTCGTTCGAGGTCACGATCCCGTCCGGGCGGTCGGCGGGGGAGCGGGCGGCGAGCTGCTCGCCGAACGCCACGCCGAGCTCGGACGTCGTGCGATCGGTCCAGATCGGCTCCAGGGTCGCACCCGGGTGGGCGGCGACGGCGAGCCGCGTGCCCTGCAGGCGTTCGCGCACCTGTCGCACCGCTTCGCGCGCGCCCACGAAGGCGAGCCGCCGGCGTCCCGTCGAGAGCAGGTGCTCAGCGGCGAGGCGCCCCCCGGCGACGTCGTCGAACGACACCGAGGGCAGCTCGCCGGTGTCGTCGATCGCATCGACGAGGACGACCGGGATGCCGCGGCCGCGCAAGCGCTGCAGCCAGGGCTCGAGGGGGCCGAACGGGCTCACCAGCGCACCCTCGACCTGCACCCGCTCGAACAGCTCGAGGTGGTCGCGCTCCTTGCCGACGTCGTCGCTGGAGTTGCCGACGAGCACGCGCATCCCGGCTGCCGAGGCAGCGTCTTCGGCGCCGGCGACCATGTCGCCGAAGAAGGGGTTCGCAATGTTGATGACCGTCATCCCCAGCAGCCCGGAGCGCCCGGCGCGCAGCTGCTGGGCGGCCTGCAGCGGCACGTAGCCGAGCTGGTCGGCGGCCGAGCGCACCCGGTCGACGAGACGCTCGCTCACCATATGAGGGCGGTTCAGCGCGTTCGATACGGTGCTGATCGAGACGCCCGCGCGCTCGGCGACATCGCGGATGCCGACTCGCTTCATGTCGTTCGTCCCGTCATGCTCACCCCGGCACGGGTCCTGGCCGGACGCCCCCGCGCGTCCGATCCGACTATGGTAGGCGCTTTCCTGAGCGCGGAAGAGCGCTCGCGACACGGTCGATCGTTACCCCCGCGTTACGAGGAGACATTTGACGAATCGAGCAGTGCCGCCTACTCTTCAATCGAAGCGGTTCGAAATCGAAGCGGTTCGATGAACGAACCTCGGATCCCGCCCCTCGACAGAGCGGCAGCCACGTACACGAAGGAGTGACATGGAACGGCATGCTCACCCGGCGGCCCCCTCGGCGGATGCCGCGAGCCAGGGCGCGCTCCGATGACCACTCAGGCGCAGTCGCAGGTCGTCTTCCAGGAGGCGGCGGTTCACAACCTGGACCACAACGCCAAGAAGGGGCGCGGCCGGCGGCTGCGTCCGGCGGGCAGCCGGACGTCGTTCACGCTGTTCCTGTGCATCGTGCCGTTCCTGGTGCTGGCGTTCCTGTTCTCGTACCTTCCTCTGTACGGCTGGATCTACTCGCTGTACGACTACAAGCCGGCGCTCGGCCTCGAGGGCAGTGAGTTCGTCGGCCTGCAGTGGTTCCAGATGCTGGTGAGCTCGCCCACTCAGATGGCGCAGATCGGCCAGGTCCTCCTCAACACGCTCGCGATCAGCTTCCTCGGGATCGCGACATCCGTCCTGCCGCTCTTCTTCGCGATCCTGCTCAACGAGATCAAGGCGCCCTGGTTCCGCAACTCCGTGCAGACGCTGACGGCCCTGCCGAACTTCATCTCGTGGGTCCTCGTCTACATGATCGCGTTCTCGCTCTTCTCGAGCTCAGGCCTCGTCAACGACGTGCTCAACGACGCCGGACTCATCACGGCGCCCATCAAGTTCCTCGACACCGACCAGAACGTGTGGATCACCATGACGCTCTGGAGCATCTGGAAGGGGCTCGGCTGGGGCGCGATCATCTACCTCGCCGCGATCGCCGGCATCGACCAGTCGCTGTACGAGTCGGCCCGCATCGACGGGGCCGGCCGCTTCCAGCTGATGCGGTACATCACGGTGCCGCAGCTGATGCCGACGTATCTCGTGCTCCTGCTGCTGTCGATCGCCAACATCCTCAACAACGGCATGGAGCAGTACTACGTGTTCCAGAACGCCTTCAACAAGCAGTGGATCCAGGTGCTCGACCTGTACGTGTACAACATCGGCATGACGGGCAACAGCCTGTCGATGGCCACCGCGATCGGCATGCTCAAGAGCCTCATCTCGGTCGCCTTGCTGCTCACCGTCAACGCGGTCTCCAAGCGCGTCCGCGGCGAATCGATCGTCTGAGAGGCCAGGACATGACCACGACGATGACGAAGACGCTCACCACGACGAAGAAGGGCGACACCTCGGCCCGCTATGGCGGGACCGTCGGCGATGTGGTGTTCCGCCTCGCGAACTACGCGCTGTTCTTCCTCTTCGCGCTGATCTGCGCGTACCCCTTCTACTACCTGATCATCAACTCCGTCAGCGCCAACGACATCTCGGCGCTCGGCGACGTGCGCCTGTGGCCGGTCGGGTTCCACCTGTCGAACTACGCCCAGGTGTTCCAGCTGCCCGGTCTGCCGATGGCGACGGTGGTCAGCATCGGCCGCACGGTGATCGGAACGGCCCTCACGGTGCTCGCGTCCGCCTTCCTCGGGTTCATGTTCACGCAGACCCGCATGTGGGGCCGCAAGTTCTGGTACCGCTTCCTCATCATCACGATGTACTTCAGCGCGGGCCTGATCCCGGTGTTCATCATCATGAAGACGCTGGGGCTCACCAACAACTTCTGGGTCTACGTGCTCCCGTTCGTGGTGCAGCCGTTCAACGTCATCCTCGCGAAGACCTACGTCGAGTCGATGCCGAAGGAGCTGCAGGAAGCGGCCGAGGTCGACGGCGCCAACATCCTGCAGGTGTTCTTCAAGGTGTACCTGCCCAACATGACGCCGATCCTCGCGACGATCGCGATCTTCAGTGCGGTCACGCAGTGGAACAGCTTCCAGGACACCCTGATCTACATCACCGACCAGAGCCTGTACACGCTGCAGTACCTGCTCTACATGTTCATCAACCAGGCATCGAGCCTCGCCCAGGCGGCACAGAACGCCGGCGGCAACATCGGCCAGATCGCCGGGCTCGCCACCGAGCAGACGCCGACCTCGATACGCATGACCGTCTCGGTGCTCGTCGTGCTGCCCATCATCTTCATCTATCCCCTGTTCCAGCGCTTCTTCGTGAAGGGCATCATGCTGGGCGCCGTCAAGGGTTGACGGCGGCCACGAACCACCACAGAACCACCAAGAAAGGAAAGCAATGACGCTTCGAAAGAAGGTGTCCCTGGCTCTCGTGGCGCTGCTCGCCGCGGGCTCGCTCGCCTCGTGCAGCGCCGGCGGCGGCGACGACCAGGGCGCGATCGACCAGTTCCCCGAGAAGTGGGACCAGGAGATCACGATCGACGTGTTCGACGGTCTCGCCAACTACATGGGCGTCCAGCAGGGCTGGTTCGCCAAGATCGTCAAAGACAAGTTCAACATGAAGCTGAACATCATCGCCCCGAACGTCGCGGGCGGCGGTGACACCCTCTACAACACGCGCGTCGCGGCCGGCGATCTCGGCGATCTGATCATCACCGACAAGGGCCAGAAGCTCGACGAGCTCATCGAGGGCGGTCTGGTCAAGGACTCGGCGAACTACTACGGCGCGATGGACAACCTCGCGAAGTTCGACGCCGCGGTCGAGCACCTCAACGACGGCAAGGACGGCGTCTACGGCTTCCCGTCGGCGGTCTCGTCGCTCAAGCCGACCGAGCCCTCCGAGGGTCTCAACCCCACTTTCGGCCCGTACCTCCGCTGGGACTACTACAAGGAGGCCGGCTACCCCGAGATCGGCACCCTCGAAGACCTCCTCCCGGTGCTCGCCGACATGCAGGCCGCGCACCCCACCGCCGACAACGGCCAGCCCACGTACGCCTTCTCGCTGTTCAAGGACTGGGACGGCAACATGATGGTCACCGCGAAGCAGCCCGCCTGCTTCTACGGCTACGACGAGATCGGGTTCGTGCTGGCCAAGGCCGACGGCTCGGACTACCAGAGCATCCTCGACCCGGACGGCGAGTACATCCGCAACCTGAAGCTCTACTTCGACGCCAACCAGCTCGGCCTCGTCGACCCGGAGTCGACGACGCAGAACTACGACACCCTCTTCTCGAAGTTCCAGAACGGCCAGGTGCTGTTCTCGTGGTGGCCGTGGCTGGGTCAGTCGGCCTTCAACACCGAGGAGAACATGGCCGCGGGCAAGGGCTTCGAGATGGTGCCCCTGGCCGACCAGAACATCTTCTCGTACGGCGCCGAGGCGTACGGCGGCAAGCAGGTGTTCGCGATCGGCTCGAAGGCCGAGGACCCGGAGCGCATCGCCGCCTTCATCGACTGGCTCTACTCGCCCGAGGGCGCGTATGCCAACAGCAGCCAGACCGGTGCGTCGGCGGGACCCAAGGGCCTCACGTGGGACGTGAACGACGCGGGCGAGCCCGAGCTCACCGACTTCGGCAACGAGGTCTTCCTCCAGGGCGGCGCGACAGTTCCCGAGGAGTGGGGCGGCGGCGAGTACGCCGACGGCGTCTCGGCGCTCAACCTCAGCGCGGTGCTTCCGATCGACACCGACCCCGAGACGAGCCTGCCGTACAGCTACACGTTCTGGCCCACCTACCAGGCGTCCATCGCCAACCCGCTGACCGTCGACTGGTCGGCGAACATGGGCGACGCGACCTCGACCATGGAGTACCTGCAGACCAACGACCAGGTGCTCGTCGCACCGGGCGCGAGCTACGCCGCCCCCGCCGACGACTCCGAGATCGAGACGCTGCGCAACCAGGTCAAGGAGATCATCAAGCAGTACTCGTGGCAGATGGTGTTCGCCTCGAACGAGGCGCAGTTCGACTCGCTCCGCGACGAGCTGATCAAGACCGCTGAAGGCCTCGGCTACGACAAGGTGCTCGAGTTCGACATGACCAACGCGAAGTCGCAGAACGACGCGCGCGTGGCCGTGGCGAAGGAGTTCGCAGGCTGATACGCCGGTAACCAGCGGAAGGGCTCGGGATGCAGCATCCCGAGCCCTTCGTCGTGCCGCTCGCGCGGGCGTCCTCAATTGAGGCGATGCGCCGAGATGAGGACGTCGGCGTCGTGATCGGTCCGCAGCTCGGCTCTCGTCCTCAAATGAGGTTGACGGATGCTGCGGGCCCCGGGCCTCCGTCCCCGCGTCGCGTCCTCAATCGAGGGGATGCGCCGAGATGAGGACGTCGGCGTCGTGATCGGTCCGCACTTCGGCTCTCGTCCTCAGTTGAGGATCACGGATGCTGCGGGCCGCGGCATCCGTCACCGCCAGAGCCCGAAGGGGTCAGGCCTCGTGGCGGGTGAAGACGCTCCGGAAGAGGAAGGCCGTGGCGTAAGCCCCGACGGAGAAGCCGATGGTGGCGATCAGGATCGCGACGGGAGGGAACAGGATCGTCAGCGCGACCGCGGTCACCGGGATCACGAGCACGCCGAGGGTGCGCACCGGCTCGGCCGCCGGGAGCAGCAGCGAGTTCTTGAGGGTCTGGCGCACGGGGCCCGTGAGGAACGCCACCTGGGCCATCGCATAGAGGAACGTGGCGAAGAGGTACACCGCGCCGATCACCGCCACGACTCCCGCGACTCCGGCGAAGAGCGCGGGGTACGCGAACCAGAACACGCTCGAGAATCCGAGCAGCGCGGCGGGCAGCAGCAGGCACAGCATCAGCACCGTGGCGCGGCCGAAGTTCGCGCGGAACGCGGGGAGGAAGTCCTTGAGGGGGCGTCCGCTCTCGTCGTCCGAGTAGCGGATGGTGACCTCGTACAGCGCGCTCGTGGCGGCGCCGATCGTGACGATCGGCAGGCACACGAGGATGTAGAGCAGGTTGAGCGCGACGAACGTCAGGAACGTCGAGAAGCCGCCGAGCGCGCGGCTGTCGGGATCGATCCTCATGCGGGCGTCACGATCACGGCGTGGGTGCTCCGGTGAGCGCCGGCGGCAGCAGGCGCACCGCGGGCTTCGCGCCGCTCGAGAGGATCTCGCAGATCATGTCGGTCGCCGCCGCGCCGATCGCCTCGGCGGGCACCGCGATGCTGTCGGCGAGCCCCGGCACCGAACGCGCCACGTCGTCGGGGCACAGGGCGACGATGGCGGTCCCGCCTGCGCGCTGCCGGCCGCGCTGGGTGATCGTCGTCGCGACGTGGGGGAGTGCGCCCTCGTTGTGCACGAAGAAGCCGGTGATGCCCGGGTCCTCGGTCATCACGCCGTCGACGGTGGCGATGGACTCGGACGAGCTCGGGCAGGCGTGCACGGTGCCCGTCACGCCGTTCGCGTCGCACGCCGCCAGGAAGCCGCGTGCGAGCCGGTCGGCGTACGAGGTGTGGCGCGACATGACCTCGGGCGGCGAGCCGATGAGCGCGATGCGCTTGTGGCCGAGCGCGACGAGCCGGTCGACCGCGAGCCAGCCCGCGGCCTCGAAATCGAAGTCGACGCAGGGCACGGAGCGCCGCCCCTCGGGAAGACCGATGAGGACGCTCGGATGCCCCAGCCCCGACAGCGTGTCGATGCGCGGGTCGTCGGACTCGACGTCCATCACCAGCAGCGCGTCGACCATCGAGCCCTTCGCCGCACGCTGGAGCGCCTTCGAGTCGTCGCTCGCAAGCAGCAGGATGTCGTAGCCGTGCTTGCGCGCCTGCGTGACGACGCCGGTGACGATCTGCATCACGACGTGCACGTCGACGCCGGTGCGCAGGGGCGCCTGCAGGCCGATGACGTTCGTCGAGCGCGACGCCAGCGAGCGCGCCCCCGCGTGCGGGCTGAAGCCGAGGCTGTCGATCGCCTTCTCGACGCGGTCGCGCGTCTCCTGCGAGATGGCTCGCTTGCCGCTCATGACGTATGACACCGTCGAGATCGACACGCCCGCCTTCTGCGCGACGTCCGCGATCGTCACCATGAGATCCCCTGCTCTCCTCGTTCGATCACCCGTGTGGTTCCGGGTGCGAGCTCGTATGTTCCGATCGAACCGTCCGGCCCGTGCACACTCATTGTGACGGCTCGCGCCCGCGCGCGAAGCCGCGCCCGCACGAGTCGTCCGCCCACCCATTCGACGTCGACGGAGACGTCGCCGCGGGAACGGATGCCGCGCACCCCGCCATCCGGCCATTCCGGCGGCAGCGCGGGCAGCAGTCGCAGCGTGACGCGCGGCGCCTCCCGGTCGTCGACAGGGTTCGGGGCGTCATTCCTCCGTTGGGGCGCAGATCCTGCGCCCCAACGGAGGTTCTGCGCCCCAAACCCGGAAGTGACGGGGCGTGAGGGCTCGAGGAAGGACTGCACGAGGGCCTCGGCGATCGCTGCGGTCAGTCCGAGGTTGCCGTCGATCTGATACGGCGGATGCGCGCTGAAGAGGTTGGGGTAGACCCCGCCGCGGTGAGCATCGGAGCCCTCTTCCGCGGGCCGGAGCGCCATCCGCAGCTGCGCGTGAACGGCCCCGCCGTCGCGCAGGCGAGCCTGCATCGCGGCACGCCAGGCGAGCGCCCAGCCGGTCGATTCCGGACCGCGGCGGCGAATGGATTCGGATGCTGCGCGCGCGAGTCCGGGCGTCGCGTCCGGCGTGATCTGCGCCAGAGGGAACAGCCCCATCAGATGCGAGAGATGGCGGTGCTCGGGCTCGGCCTCGACGCGTTCGCGGTCCCACTCGAGCAGGTCGCCGCGTGCCGACACCTGCGGGTCGGGAAGCGCATCCGTGAGCGTGGTCAGCTCCGCGATCCACGGGTCGTCGACGTCGAGCACCGCCGCGGCGGCGCGGCAGACCGCGGCGAGCTCGCGCAGCAGGGCGACGTCCATCGCCGCCGACACCGCGACCCCGCGCTCGCGCCCCTCGGCGTCGAGGTAGTGGTTCTCGGGCGAGGTCGACGGGCTCGTCCACGCGCGCTCGCCGTCCGTCTGGATCCACGACAGCGCGAAGGCCGCAGCCGAGGCGAGCGCCGGCCAGGCCTCGCTCTGCAGGTACGCGCGGTCTCCGCCGAACGAGTAGTGCTCCCACAGGTGCAGGGCGAGCCACACCCCGCCGAGCGACCAGTTCGCCCACGCCGGGTCGCCGTGGCCTGCGCCGACCGGCGCGGCGAAGGCCCAGGCATCCGAATTGTGATGGGCCACCCAGCCGTCCGCGCCGTACAGCTCGCGCGCGACGGCGGGGCCCGTCGTCTCTGAGAGCCGCCGCGTGAAGCGCAGGAGGGGCTCATGGCACTCGGCGAGGTCGGTCGTCTCGGCCGGCCAGTACGCCATCTGGGTGTTGATGTTGAGGGTGTACGCGCTCGACCACGGCCCCGGAAGCTCGGCGTTCCACAGCCCCTGCAGCGTGACCGGCAGCCCGCCGGGCTGCGACGAAGCGATGAGCAGGTACCGCCCGAAGTGGAACATGAGGGCGGCGAGAGCCGGGTCGTCGCGCTCCTGCGCGCGACGCACCCGGTCGACGGTGTCGAGTGCCTCGACGTCGCCGGGTACCGGCAGTTCGAGCGCGCACCGCGCGTAGAGCTCACCGTGGGCGGCTTCGTGGGCGGTGAGCAGGTCGGCTGCGGTCGCGTGGACATCGAAGGAGCCGCGGTCCCCACGCCCCCTCCACACAGCGCTGGCGCGCTGCGCGGAGCCTCCGGGCGCGTGGGCCCCGCCGCGCTGCAGCAGCGCCGCAGCGTGCCCCTCTGCGTCGCGGGCATCGGTCGGGTCGCCGGGCAGCGACGGCGCGGTGGCCGTGGCGATCGCGAAGAGGTGCGTCGTCGCGGACGCGCCGACGAGGACTCCGTCGACGACCTCGGAGGCGCCGCGCGCCTGGACCACGATCGCGCCATGGCGCCCGTGCTCCTCGTCGTAGCGGATGGGCTCGGCGGGGCTCTCGTGACCGGGAGCGACGTCGACGGGAAGCCACCACTCGGTGGCGAGGTCGCCGCCCGCCGAGCGCGGCGCCGAGCGCGGGCGCAGGAGCGACCCGATCTCGAGGTGCACGCGCACCGGCTCGTTCGCGGTGACTTCGTGCATGATCGCACCGGTCACGAGGTCCGCCCACGTGCGGTGCCGCACATCGACGTCACCGAGCGCGTAGTGGTGGGTCGCGACGCCGGTGGCGAGATCCAGGCGCCGCACATACTCCTGCGGCTCCGACCCCCGGTCGTTGAGCGAGGGAGCGCCGGCGACCGCGTCGAAACGCCCCGAACCCGGCTGCGAGCCGGAGTGCGCAGCATCCGTCTCCACCGTCAACTCGACCCAGCCGAGCGGCAGGTAGGCCTGCACCCAGGGCGCCTGCATGCGCTGCAGGAGCGCCTCGGCGCGATCGAGGTCGTCGGCGTCGATCGCCGCGCGCACGGCCTCGAGTGCCTCACGGCCGCGATCCGCGACGCCTTCCAGCGGGTCGGCGCCGGCGCGGCCCGACCACGCCGTGATGTCGTTCAGCCACAGCCGCTCGCCGCCGGTGAGCCCCGCGCACATCGCGCCGCGCACGCCGTTGCCGACGGGGTAGGCCTCGAGCCACCGCGAGGCGGGCGTGGAGGCGCGCAGGACGTGGAGGCCTTCGGAAAGGACCTGCGGGGCCGCATCATCGCGGCGCGTGGACATCGTCACAGTCGTAGTATACCTTCTCAGTGTTGAAGCGCTTCGAAAGTTCGACGCCCTTCTCGCCGACATTCCCGCCAACGTCCGATCGAAACTCAGCGAAGAGGTTCCCCGCTCCATGGCCACCACGCCCGACCCGCGACGCATCGACGCGTTCTCCGAGATCACCCGCGACCTCGGCATCTGCTTCGGCGGTGACTACAACCCCGAGCAATGGCCGCGAGAGATCTGGCAGGAGGACGCCGAGCTCATGGTGCGCGCCGGCGTCAACCTGGTGACGGCCGGGGTGTTCAGCTGGGCGCGCCTCGAGCCGTCGCCGGGCGCGTACGACTTCGCGTGGCTCGACGAGGTGCTCGACCTGCTGCACGCGCACGGCATCGCCGTGGATCTCGCGACCCCGACGGCGTCGCCGCCGCCGTGGCTCGGCATCCTCCATCCCGAGACCCTCCCCGTGAACCCCGACGGCGTGCGCCTCGCGGCCGGGTCGCGCAACCAGTTCACGCCGGCCTCGCGCGTCTACCGCGACCGCGCCCTCGCGATCGCGACCGCCCTCGCCGAGCGCTACGCCGCCCACCCCGCCGTGCGCATGTGGCACGTCGGCAACGAGTTCGGCCAGATCGACTTCGGCGACGAGGCGGCTCGCGAGTTCCGGCTGTGGCTGCGCGAGCGCTACGGCTCGATCGACGCCCTCAACGAGGCGTGGGGAACCCTCGTCTGGGCGCAGGGCTATCGCGACTTCGACGAGATCCTGCCGCCCCGGCGCATGCCCTACCTCGTGAACCCGGCGCAGTCGCTCGACTTCCGCCGGTACACGTCGTGGGCGCTGCAGCGCGTCTTCACCGAGCAGCGCGACGCCATCCGCGACGCCGGGGCCACCCAGCCGGTCACGACGAACTTCATAGGCTTCGAGCCGCTCACCGACCTGTGGGAGTGGGCGGAAGAGGTCGACGTCGTCGCCGACGACCAGTACCCCGACCACGCGACCACCACGTCGTCGGCCGACATCGCGCTCGTGCAGGACCTCATGCGCTCGCTCGGTGAAGGGCGGCCGTGGGTGCTCATGGAGCAGGCGGTGAGCGCGACCTCATGGCGCCCGCACAACCTGCCCAAGAGCCGCGACCGCGCTCGTCTCGACTCGCTGCAGGCGGTCGCTCGAGGGGCGGACGCGATCTGCTTCTTCCAGTGGCGCCAGGCCCGCACCGGCGCGGAGCGCTTCCACTCCGCGATGCTGCCGCACGCCGGCGCCGACACCGAGGTGTTCGAGACCACCTGCGCGCTGGGCGCCGACCTGCGCAGGCTGCGGCCCATCGTCGGCGGACGGGTCGAGGCATCCGTCGCGCTGCTCTTCGACTGGCCGTCGCGGTGGGCAGCGGACGAACCGGGCCGCCCGACCCAGCGGCTCGACACGCTCGAGCAGGTGCAGCGATGGCACCGCGCGCTGTGGCGCCGCGGCATCGCGGTCGATCTGGTGCGTCCGGGCGCCGACCTGTCGGCCTACGCCACGGTGCTCGTGCCGCACACGTACATCGTGCAGACGGATGCTGCCACCGCCCTCCGTGCGGCGGTCGAACGCGGGGCGAGCCTCGTGGTCGGCCCGTTCTCGGGGGTCGCCGACGGCAACGCCGGCATCCTCACCGGTCGCTCGCCGGTGCTGCTGCGCGACCTGCTCGGCGTCAGCGGGGAGGAGTGGGTCGGTCTTCCCGACGCGCCCACTCCCGTCGTCGTGGAGCAGACCTGGGCGACCGCGCCCGCGGAGGTCGAGGCATCCGTTCTCGGTGAGCGCCTCCGTGCCGAGGGGGCCGAGGTGCTCGCCCGCTTCGGGGCCGGCCACCTGTCCGGGGGACCCGCCATCACCCGCCACCGCGCCGGCCACGGCGCGGCCTGGTACTTGGGCGCCATCGTCTCGGACGACGCGCTCGCCGCGGTGCTCGACGACGCGCTGGACGCCGCGGGTGTCACGGGTGTCCTGCCGGATCGCGTGCTGCCGGACGGCGTCGAGGCGGTCCAGCGCGGCGAGGCCCTCTTCCTCCTCAACCACGGCGATCAGGACCGGCGCGTCACGCTGCCCGGCCTGCGCCGCGATCTCCTGTCGGACGCGGACGTCGAGGGGCAGCTGACGCTCGCTTCCGGCGCCGCCATGGTGCTCATCGAAAGGCACGCAGAGTGAAGTTCACCGATGGCTACTGGCTGACCAGGCCCGGTCTCGCCCCGCTGTACGCGGTCGAGGTCGACGACATCCGCGTCGACCAGGCGGCGGGCACGATGACCGTGTACGCGCCCACCGCCGCGATCCGCGACCGGGGCGACACCCTCAACCGCGCGATGCTGACCGTGACGTTCTCGGCGCCCGCGCCGGGCGTCGTCAAGGTGCGCGTCGAGCGCCACGCGGGTGCCGTGCACCGTGGGCCCGACTTCGAGATCTTCGGCGCGGAGGGCTTCCGGCCCGACATCACGGTCGACGACGACGAGGGCGTCCTCGACGCCGGTCCGCTGAAGGTGCGCGTCGTGCGCACCGCGGGGCAGTGGCGGGTCGACTTCCTCGAGGCCGATGGGCGCGTGCTCACGAGCTCCCTCCCGCGGTCGATCGGGCACTACACCGACACGACGGGCAAGAACGGCACCGCCGCGACCGCGGGCACGGCCGGCACCGCCGGCACGGCCGCCGGCGGCACGAAGCCGACGTGGGTGCACCAGCAGCTCAGCATCGAGCCGGGAGAGCGGGTCTACGGGCTCGGCGAGCGGTTCGGCGCGTTCGTCAAGAACGGCCAGGTCGTCGACACGTGGAACGCCGACGGCGGCACCTCCAGCGAGCAGGCGTACAAGAACGTGCCGTTCTACCTCACCTCCCGTGGGTACGGCGTGTTCGTCGACCACCCCGAGAACGTCTCGTTCGAGGTCGGCAGCGAGGTCAACTCGCGCGTGCAGTTCTCGGTGGGGGGCGAGTCCCTCGACTACTACGTCATCGCCGGCCCCGAGCCGAAAGACGTGCTCCGTCGCTATACCGCGCTCACCGGCCGGCCGGCGCGCGTGCCCGCGTGGTCGTTCGGACTGTGGCTCACGACATCCTTCACCGCCAGCTATGACGAAGACACCGTCAGCGCCTTCGTCGACGGGATGGCGGAGCGCGACATCCCGCTGTCGGTCTTCCACTACGACTGCTTCTGGATGCGGGAGTACCAGTGGAGCGACTTCGAGTGGGACTCCCGCGCGTTCCATGACCCCGTCGGGCAGATCGCCCGCATGCACGAGCGCGACGTGCACGTGTCGCTCTGGATCAACCCGTACATCGCGCAGCGCTCGGTGCTGTTCCGCGAAGCGGCCGACAACGGCTATCTGCTCAAGCGCACCGACGGCAGCGTGTGGCAGTGGGACATGTGGCAGGCGGGCATGGGCCTCGTGGACTTCACGAACCCCGATGCCGCGGACTGGTACGTCGCGAAGCTGCAGGGTCTGCTCGATCAGGGCGTCGATGCGTTCAAGACGGACTTCGGCGAGCGGATCCCCGTCGAAGGGGTCGTGTGGCACGACGGGTCCGACCCGCACCGCATGCACAACTACTATGCGAAGCTCTACAACGAGGTCGTGTTCCGCGCGCTCGAACGGCACCACGGTGTCGGCGACGCGGTCGTGTTCGCCCGTTCCGCGACCGCCGGCTCGCAGCAGTTCCCGGTGCACTGGGGCGGTGACAACGACTCGACGTTCCTGTCGATGGCGGAGTCCCTCCGCGGCGGCCTGTCGCTCGCGATGTCGGGCTTCGGCTACTGGAGCCACGACATCGGCGGGTTCGAGGGCACGCCCGACCCGGGCCTGTTCAAGCGCTGGCTCGCGTTCGGCCTGCTCTCCTCGCACTCGCGGCTGCACGGCTCGTCGTCGGTGCGCGTGCCGTGGGCCTTCGACGACGAGGCCGTCGACATCGCCCGCTCGTTCACGAAGCTCAAGATGCGGCTCATGCCGTACCTCGCCGGCGCCGCCGAGCAGGCGCATCGCTGCGGGACGCCGATGATGCGCCCGATGGCGCTCGAGTTCCCCGGCGACCGCTCGGGCTTCGACGCCGACACGCAGTACATGCTGGGCGACGCGCTGCTCGTGGCGCCGATCTTCACCGCCGACGGCAGCGTGGAGTACTACGTGCCGGAGGGCGAGTGGACCTCGCTCCTCGACGGCTCCGTCGTCGACGGCCGCCGGTGGATCTCCGAGACCCACGGCTACGACTCGGTGCCGCTGCGGGTGCGCCCGGGCACGGTGCTGCCCTTCGGCGCCGACGACAGCCGCCCCGACTACGACTGGTCCGACGGCGTCACGCTCCGGTGCTTCGAACTGCCCGACGGCTACGACCGCGAGACGCGGGTGCCGGGCCACGACAGCAAGGGATCCATCGACGGCGTCGGCGCCACCACTTTCCGCGTGCGTCGTGAGGGCCGGGCGATCATCGCGTCGACGGACGACGCGCACGCCCCGTGGGCGCTGCAGGTGGGTGAGCGGATCGCCCGCGCCGCAGCATCCGGAGAGATCCGTCTCGAACTCGACGAGGAGAGCGCACGATGACCGACACCGCGACGGTCCCCACTCCCCCTCCACACGGCGCTGGCGCGCCGCGCGGAGCCTCGGGGCGCGTGGGCCCAGCCACCGCCACCGCGATCGCCGAAGACCACACGCCCGGCCAGCCGCTGTTCAGGCGGGTCGACCAGCCGCTCGCGGCGCGCGCCGGCGACCTGCTCGACCGGCTGACGCCCGACGAGCGGATCGCGATGCTGCACCAGGCCGCGCCCGCGGTCGAGCGGCTCGGGGTGCCGGCGTGGCACACGGGATGCGAGGCGCTGCACGGTGTCGCGTGGCTCGGGCGCTCCACGGTGTTCCCGCAGTCCGTGGGACTCGCCGCGACCTGGGACACCGACCTCGTCGAGAAGGTGGGCGAGGTCGCCGCGGTCGAGGTGCGTGCCAAGCGCGCCGAGAACCCGCTGGTGAGCCTCAACGTCTGGGCGCCGGTCGTCAACACGCTGCGTCACCCCGGCTGGGGGCGCAACGAGGAGGGCTACTCCGAGGACCCGCACATCACCGGGGTGTTCGGCACCGCGTACTCACGCGGACTGCGCGGCGACCACCCGCGCGTCTGGCGCACCGTGCCCGCGCTCAAGCACTTCCTGGCGTACAACAACGAGACCGATCGCTCGGTGACCTCGTCGGAGATGTCGCTGCGCACCCTCCACGAGGAGGAGCTGCCCGCGTTCCGCAGCGCGATCGAGGAGGGTGTCGCGGGCGGCATGATGCTCGCCTACAACCGCGTGAACGGCGTCCCTGCCCACACCCAGCCCGAACTCGTCGCGGAAGCCCGGTCGTGGTCGGACGAATCGATCGCGGTGGTGTCGGATGCCGGCGCCCCGACCTTCCTCGTCACCACCCAGCGCACCCAGCCCGACCATGTGCACGCCGCCGCCGCCCTCGTGACCTCGGGCCTCGACTCGTTCACCGACAACGACGCGAACGCGGAGCCCACCATCGGCTACGTGACGGAGGCGCTCGCCGCGGGCCTGCTCACCACGGCCGACGTCGACCAGGCCGTGCTGCGGCTGCTCGAGCTGCGCATCCGCACGGGCGAGTTCGACGGCGACGCCGACCCTTACGCGGGGATCGGCGCCGACGCCATCGACGCACCCGGGGCCCGTGAACTCGCCCGGGAGGCGGTGGCGCGCTCGGTCGTCGTGCTGCGGAACGACGCCGACGTGCTGCCGCTCTCCCGGGCGTCGCGGGTCGCGGTCGTCGGCCCGCTCGCCGATCTCGTGCTCACCGATTGGTACGCCGGCACTCCGCCCTACGCGGTCGGCATCGGCGCCGCTGCCACCGAGCGCTTCGCCGAGGCCGAGGTCGTGACCGGCGCCGACACGATCGCGCTCCGGGCCTCGTCGAACGGCCGCTACGTCGTGGCGAACGCCGACGGCTCGGTGGTCGAGGCGGCCGGCGACGCCGCGGCAGACGACGCGCTGTTCGACGTGACGGACTGGGGCGACGGCATCCTCACCCTCCGCTCTCACGCGAGCGGGCTGCTGCTCACCGGTGCGAAGTGGCCGATGCGCGCGGACGCGACGCGCGTGGGCGAATGGGTCGTGCAGGAGAGCTTCCGCACGCACGTCCACGCCGACGGCACGTGGTCGCTGCTGCACCTCGGCTCGGGCCGGTGGCTGCGGGTGTTCCGCGACTCGGGGCTGCTCGCCGCCGAGGCGGTCACGCTCGACGACGCCGAGCGCTTCGGCGTGCGCATCGTGCGATCGGGCGCGACCGCGGTGGCCGAGGCGGCCGCGCGTGCCGACGCCGTCGTCGTCGCGGTCGGCAACGACCCCCACCTCAACGGCCGCGAGACCCAGGACCGCCCGCACCTGCGGCTACCCGCCGCGTGGGCCGAGGTGTGGCGCGCCGCGCGCGAGGCGAACCCGCGGGCGGTGCTCACGATCGTGTCGAGCTACCCCTACGTGCTCGACGGTGTCGACGCCGACACCGTCGCGTGGTCCAGCCACGGCGGCCAGGAGCTCGGGCACGGCGTGATCGATGTGCTCTCGGGCGACGTCGAGCCGTCGGGCCGTCTCTCGCAGAGCTGGCCCGCGACAGAGGCGCAGGCGGGCGACCTGTTCGATTACGACACGCTCCGCCAGGGTGCGACCTACCGCCATCAGCCCGACGAGCCGACGTTCGCGTTCGGGCACGGACTCACCTACACGACGGTCGCGTACGAGTCGGTGACGCTGATGGTCCCCACGGCCCCTCCACTCGCCGCTGGCGCGTCGAGCGGAGCGAGCGGAGCCTCCGGCCGCGTGGGCCCAGCTGCGGTCCCCGCGCCCGCGGCGACCCACCGCCACGCCGGCTTCGCGCCACGGGAAGACGAGGCCGTGGTGAACGCGGTGGTGCGGGTGCGCAACACCGGGGACCGCGATGCCGAGGAGCTCGTGCAGCTCTACGCGCTGTCGTCGGGCCTCCCGCTGCCGACGCCGCGGCGCCTGCTCGTGGCCTATCGCCGCGTGCGGCTCGCGCCCGGCGAAGTCCGCGACGTCGAGCTGACGTTCTCACCCGCGCGCCTCGCCGTGTGGGACGACGCCGTGCGCCTCCCCGGCGCGGTCGACGACTGGCTCCACGAGGGTGCGCTGCGCGTCCAGCCCGGGACCTACACGGTGGCCGCAGGCCCGTCGGCGTGGGATCTGCCCGTGCGGGCTGAGCTGGAGGTCACTGCGGGCTGAGGCTGCGGCATCCCACCCTGCGGGCTTGGCAGCCGACGCCGCCCGTCCTCAACAGGTCAACCGGGCTCCTGCAGGGACGTTTCGGTGCACGTGCTCCTGTAGAAGCCCGGTTGACCTGTCGGAGGCATGACGCGCGAGGAGGCGGGAACGCAGTCCCGCTCGACTACGGTGCGAGTTCCTCCGCCAGGGCCCGCGTCTCGTCCGGGGTCCACACGCGGTCGCCGAAGACGTGGCGATGCGCGAGCGACACCTCGGCGCCCGGGGCCAGCACCACGTACTCGTCGAACGAGGGCGACGGCGCCAGCACCGGGATCGGCTCGCTGCGCACGAACCAGCGGATCGGGGGCGCTCCGGTCGAGGCGCCCGCGAATGCGAGCACGGTGGCGCCCCCGTCCACGTCGTCGTGCTCGCCTGAGAAGGCCACCCACGGCGCGACCTGGCCCATCACACCGTCGTCGCCGGCGTCGTCGGGAAAGCCGCCTGCCAGCACGCGGCCTCCGGTCCAGGCACGAGGCATCCGGATCATGAAGCCGGTGTAACCGGCACCGGGGCGCCCCTCGGTCGTCGGGCTGCCGAGTTCGAGCTCGCGTCCCGACACGTTGCGCAGTGTCGTGGAGAAGTCGAGTATCCAGAGGCCGCGGGCGGTGTCGACGCCGTGGAAGCGGTGCGTGCGGGTCTCGGCGAGCCACTCCTGGCCGCCCTGCGTGATCCACGTGAGCTCCTCGGTGAAGGAGACCTCGGGCCCGGCGTCGGCCACCGCCGTGAAGCCGTCGTGCCGGATGGTGCCGACGTTGTCGAGGAGCGCGTAGTCCCCGTGCGCGGGGCGGAACGTGTTCCCGCCCCAGAAGTTCTGGCCCGACACGTGGGTCCAGGTCATCTGGAGGCCCTTGTGCCACCGGTGGTCCCACGGGCGGAAGCCGGTGAGCAGCGCGCCGTCGAGCGCCCGGAGCGGGTGGAGGAAGGGTTTGGGGCCTTCCGAGATCTCGCCTCCCGGGTTGAACGCGTATCGCGCGATGTCCACGCCGGCGGCAACGACGGTCGCATCGGTCTGGTCGAGGCGGAGGGTGAGGTCGGTCACGGTCCCATTGTGGCCCAGATCGACGGAAAACGCTTCCCCGCCGCTCCTGCGGGCGCGTAATGTACCTCTCCCGAGGCCCGAGCGGTAGAGGCATCCCCGCGCGCCACGGCGGGGATAGCGTCGTCGTCATCTCATACGAGACCCCGCACCCCCCGCGGAGTCCACGAGACAGAAGGAGAGAAACATGCTCTGGACCATCCTCGGCCTGATCATCATCGGCCTGATCGCCGGCCTCATCGCTCGCGCCGTCATCCCCGGTAAGCAGAGCATGGGCATCCTGCTGACGATCGTCCTCGGAATCGTGGGCTCGTTCGTCGGCGGCTTCCTCGGCTTCCTGCTGTTCGGCAGCGACCCGAACGGCGGCTTCCTGCAGCCGTCGGGCATCATCGGCTCGATCCTCGGCGCGATCGTCGTGCTCGGCCTCTACGTGCTCTTCACGCGTCGCCGCGGCGTCAACCGCGCCTGACCGGCTGGCCCGGGTTCGAACGCACAACACTTCGCCCGGATCCGTGCGCTCCCTCGCACGGGTCCGGGCGTCGCTGTGTGTGGCGGCGGTCAGGCGCCGGCGAGGGCCTGCGACACGACCTCGCGGGCCTCGGCCTGCACCTGCGCGAGGTGCTCGGGTCCGCGCAGCGACTCGGCGTACAGCTTGTACACGTCCTCGGTGCCCGACGGACGCGCGGCGAACCACGCGTGCTCGGTCTGCACCTTGAGGCCGCCGATCGCGGCGCCGTTGCCCGGCGCGTGCGAGAGCTTCGCAGTGATGGGCTCGCCGGCGAGCTCGGTCGCGGTGACCGCCTCCGGGGCGAGCTTGCCGAGTGCGGCCTTCTGCGCGGGCGACGCCGGGGCGTCCACGCGCTGATACGCCGAAGCGCCGAACTCGGCTTCGAGCTCCGCGTAGCGCTGCGACGGCGTCTTGCCGGTCACCGCGAGGATCTCGGATGCCAGGAGGCACAGCAGGATGCCGTCCTTGTCGGTGGTCCAGACGGAGCCGTCCTTGCGGAGGAACGACGCTCCCGCCGACTCCTCGCCGCCGAAGGCGACGGATCCGTCCAGCAGCCCGGGCACGAACCACTTGAACCCGACCGGAACCTCGAGCAGCTCGCGCCCGAGCGATTCGGCCACGCGGTCGATGATCATCGAGCTCACGAGGGTCTTGCCGACCGCGGCATCCGTCGGCCAGTCCGGCCGGTGCGAGTACAGGTAGTCGATCGCGACGGCGAGGTAGTGGTTGGGGTTCATCAGCCCGGCGTCGGGAGTCACGATGCCGTGGCGGTCGGCGTCGGCGTCGTTGCCGGTGAGGATGTCGTACTCGTCGCGGCGCGCGACGAGAGCGGCCATCGCTGACGGCGACGACGGGTCCATGCGGATCTTCTCGTCCCAGTCGAGCGTCATGAACTTCCAGGTCGGGTCGACGTCGGGGTTCACGACCGTGAGGTCGAGTCCGTGCACCTCGGCGATGAGCGCCCAGTACTCGACCGAGGCGCCGCCCAGCGGGTCGGCGCCGATGCGCACGCCGGCCGAGCGGATGGCCTCCACGTCGATGATGTTCGCGAGGTCGCGCACGTAGGCGTCACGGAAGTCGTACTCGCCCAGCTTGTCGCCGTCGAGGTCCTTGAACGGCGTGCGGGCCACGCCGTCGAGGTCCGCCGCGATGAGCTCGTTCGCGCGGTTGGCGATCCAGCCCGTGGCGTCGGTGTCGGCGGGCCCGCCGTTCGGCGGGTTGTACTTGAAGCCGCCGTCGCGCGGCGGGTTGTGGCTCGGCGTCACGACGATGCCGTCGGCGCGGCCCGGGTCCGCGGCATCCTTCCCGCGGTTGTAGGCGAGGATCGCGTGGCTGAGCGCCGGGGTCGGCACCCACGAGTCGCGGGCGTCCACGCGCACATCGACGCCGTTCGCGACGAGCACCTCGATCGCGCTGCGCTCCGCCGGCAGTGACAGGCCGTGCGTGTCGCGTCCGAGGAACAGTGGGCCGTCGATGCCCTGTGCCCTGCGGTAGTCGACGATCGCCTGCGTCGTGGCGAGGATGTGGGTCTCGTTGAAGCTCGCCGACAGCGACGAGCCGCGGTGTCCGCTCGTCCCGAACGCGACGCGCTGCTCCGGGACGGCGGGGTCCGGCTTGAGGTCGTAATAAGCGGCGATCAGCTCATCGATGTCGATGAGGTCGGATGCTTCGGCCGGCTGTCCTGCGCGAGTCATGCGTCCCAGTCTGCCCGTCCTCGGCCTGCCGCGCACGGTCCGTGACACCCTGCGCCGGTGCGCAATTCAGGACCGGTGCGCCGCGCCGTGGGCGCGGCCCCCGGAATTCCGCGGGCGGGGTCGATGTCGCGCGACCTCCATCCTGAGTTACGGACGGGATCGGGCCCACGGGGCCCGGGCTAGGCTGGCACGCGTGACTTCCGAGGTCGCCTCCGCCGAGGCATCCGTTCCCGTCCGCCGCACGTACAGCTTCCTGGGCCCCGCGGGCACGTTCACCGAGGCGGCGCTCGCCCAGGTGCCGGAGGCCCGCGGCCACGAGTGGCGGCCGGTGCGCAACGTGGGGGAGGCGCTCGCCGACGTCGTCGAGGGGCGCTCCGACGCCGCGATGATCGCGATCGAGAACTCGGTCGACGGCGGGGTCTCGACGGCGCAGGACGCCCTCGCGACGGTGCCGGGACTGCGCATCGTCGGCGAGTATCTCGTGCCCGTCGAATTCGTCCTCGTCGGGCGTCCGGGTGCGCGACTCGAGGACATCTCGCTCATCGCCGCACACCCCGTCGCGTACGCGCAGTGCCTGCAGTGGCTCTCGGCCGCGCTTCCCGCCCACGCCCACGTGCCGGCGGCGAGCAACGTCGCGAGTGCGATGGGCCTGCTCGACGGATCGAGCGACGCGGATGCGGCGATCGCGCCTCCCGGGATCCTCGAGCACCACCAGCTCGAACTGCTGGCCTCGAACATCGGCGACAACCCCAACGCGGTGACCCGCTTCGTGCTGGTGAGCCGCACCGTCGTGCCGCCGCCGCCCACCGGCGCCGACAAGACGTCGCTCATCGTCGAACTGCCCGACGATCACCCCGGCGCCCTGCTCGAGATGCTGGAGCAGTTCGCCACCCGCGGCATCAACCTGTCGCTGCTGGCCTCGCGCCCGATCGGCGACGAGCTCGGCCGGTACCGCTTCGTCGTCGACGCCGACGGGCACCTCGAGGACGAGCGCATGGCCGACGCGCTGATGGGCCTGCGCCGGTTCAGCCCCCGCGTCACGTTCCTCGGGTCGTACCCGCGCGCCGATCGCGCCGTCGTGCGCTACCCCGAGCGCTACGCCGATGACGTGTTCGTCGAGGCGCGCGACTGGCTGCGGGGTCTCCTCTCCGGGGAACCCGAAGTCCAGGACTGACGAGGCCCGCAGGCCTCAGAGCCCGAGCTCGGCGGCCAGCAGTTCGAGGGTCTGCAGGCGGCCGGGTGCGGCATCCATCGGCTCGTTCTCGTACGATCCGGCGATCGGGGAGATCATCACCTCGTCGACGCCGTGCTTCGCGGCGAAGGAGCGGAGATCGGATGCCACGGCCGACGCCGTGCCGACGAACCACTTCGCACGGGCCGAGGCCATGAAGGTGTCGCCGAGGCCGGCGAAGTCGGCCGCGTTCGCGAGCGCGTGCTCGACGGTCTCGAGCGGGACGAGCGGCTTGTTGGTGCGCAGGCGCGCCGTCATGCGGAGGTTGGGCAGGGCGCGCGCCTCGGCCTCGTCCTGCGTCGGCGCGACGAGCACGTTCGCGGTCAGGAAGGTGCGGGGCGCCGCGAGCGCCTCGGAGGGTGTGAACGCCGAACGGTAGAGGTCGAGCGCACGCTCGAGGCCCTCGCCCGAGAAGTGGTTCGCGAACACGTACGGCAGGCCCAGGGAGGCGGCGAGCTGCGCGGAGTAGTCGCTCGAGCCGAGCAGCCACACCTCGGGCGTGGTCGTGGCGGCCGGCGTCGCGTGCACGTCGTAGGTGCCGCCGGACGTGAAGCGCAGCGAGGCGCCGTCCGGCGCGACGAGCGACATGATGTCGCGCACGTGGTCGGGGAACCGCTCGACGTCGCTCGTGGTGCCGCTCTGGCGCAGCAGCTGCGTGATGACCGGGTCGGAGCCCGGCGCCCGACCGAGGCCGAGGTCGATGCGCCCCGGCGCGAGGGCCTCGAGCGCCGCGAACTGCTCGGCGACGACGAGCGGCGAGTGGTTCGGCAGCATGACGCCGCCCGACCCGAGCCGGATGCGCGACGTGCGGGCTGCGGCGGCCGCCGCGAGCACCGGGGGAGTGGTCGAGGCGACGGCCGGCATGTTGTGGTGCTCGGCGAACCAGTACCGGCGATAGCCGAGCCGATCCGCCGCGTCCACGAGGGAGAGGGATGCCGCGACCGCCTGCGCGCTCGTCTGCCCGGTGCGCACCGGAACGAGGTCGAGAACGGACAGGGCCGGGGCGGGGGTCGCAGTGCTCATCGCTGAAGGCAACCCGCGCCCCGGCATCCGCATTCCGGATCACCTCTCCCGCTCGTTGAGCGAGCGAGGAACGAGCGAGACGAAACGCGCCGAGCGCGGTCAGAACTCAGGGCAGGCGGTTCGCCTTGGCGAGGTTGTCGCGCAGCTCGTCGGTGGTCTGCGCGACGACGTAGGCCGGGCGGTCGCGCTCGAGGCGCCACGATTCGCTCAGCGCACCGGCGCTCACGGTGTCGAAGCCCAGCGCGTCGTAGACGCCGGTGACGAACTCGATGGCGTCGGCGTCGTCGCTCGCGGTGCCGAGTGCCCGGCGCTGCGGGTCGCCGGCGGCGAGGCCGCCGGCGTTGATGTCGGACGCGTACAGGTGGTTGAACGCCTTCACGACCTTCGAGGTCGGCAGGTGCTGCTGGAGGAGCCCCGAGGTCGTCGCCTCTCCGCGGTCGAGGGCGTCGATGTGGCCGTCGCGCTCGAAGTAGTAGTTGTTCGTGTCGAGCACGATCTTGCCGGCGAGCGGTTCGACCGGCACGTCCTTCAGCGCCTTCAGCGGCACGGTCACCACCGCGATGTCGGCGGCCGCGGCCGCGTCGGCGGCGGTCGCCGCGGTCACCTTCGGCCCCAGCTCGTCGACGAGCCCCGCGAGGCTCTCGGGTCCGCGTGAGTTCGAGATCACGACGTCGTAGCCGAGTCCCGAGAAGGCGCGGGCGAGCGCGCTGCCGATGTGTCCTGCACCGATGATTCCGATCGTGGTCATGTCGACACGCAACCTCGGGGCGCAGCATCCCATTCCGGATCCGTCACGGAAGGATGTTCAGGAAGCGTTTTCGCGATTCGGCCCGCCGCCGCACGAGGCCGTGTGACGATGTCGGCATGGATTACACCCACCTCGGACGAACCGGCACCTCCGTCTCGCGGATCGTGCTCGGAACGATGAACTTCGGCGACCGCACCTCGGAGGAGGACTCGTTCGCCATCCTCGACCGCGCGCTGGAGCTCGGCGTCAACTTCATCGACACCGCCAACGGCTACGGCGGTTCGGGTGGCCGCGGCGCCACCGAAGAGATCATCGGGCGCTGGTTCGCCGCCCGGCCCGGCGTCCGCGATGACATCGTGCTCGCCACCAAGGTGCACTCGCCGATGGTCGATCCGACCGCCGACGGTGACGTGGTCAACGCCCGCGGCGCGTCCGCGTGGCAGGTGCGGCGCGAGGCGATCGGGTCGCTCAAGCGCCTGCAGACCGACCGCATCGACCTGTACCAGTTCCACCACATCGACCGGCACATCCCGTGGCAGGAGCTCTGGCAGTCGATGGAGGTGCTCGTCGCGAAGGGCGAGGTCGTCTACACCGGCAGCTCGAACTTCGCGGCGTGGAACATCGCGCAGGCGAACGAGATCGCAAAGCAGCGCCACTTCCTCGGGCTCGTGAGCGAGCAGTCGCTGTACAACCTCACGCAGCGCTCGATCGAGCTCGAGGTGATCCCTGCGGCGCAGAACTACGGCCTCGGCATCCTGCCGTGGTCGCCGCTCGCGGGCGGACTTCTCAGCGGCGGATCGACGGATGCCGCGGCCCGGTCCGGATCCGAGCGCATCACGTCGCAGCGTGAGCAGCGCCGCGACCAGATCGCCGGGTACGAGGCGTTCGCGAAGGAGCGCGGCTGGACGCCGTCGGCACTCGGCCTCGCGTGGCTGCTGCACCAGCCCGGCGTCACGGGTCCGATCATCGGGCCCCGCACGGTCGCCCAGCTCGAGTCGGCCGTGTCGGCGCTCGACATCCACTTGAGTGCCGAGGATCTCGCGGCCCTCGACGAGCTGTTCCCCGGCCCGGGCGGGCAGGCGCCGGAGGCCTACGCCTGGTGACGCCTCGAGCGGGTCGTGCGCTCAGGAGCGCGCGGCCCGCTTGACGTGCTCGTACGCCGCCAGCGCCGTCTTGCGGGTCTCGCCGAGATCGACGAGAGGCTCGGGCCCGTCGTCGCCCAGCGACTCGGGAGCCCACTCGCGCTGGTAGTGCCCATCGGCGTCGAACTTCTTCGCCTGCAGCTCCGGGTTGAAGATCCGGAAGTACGGTGCGGCATCGGCGCCCGAACCGGCGACCCACTGCCAATTGAAGGGGTTGTTCGCCTCGTCGGCGTCGACGAGCGTGTCCCAGAACCACTCCTCACCGCGCCGCCAGTCGATCAGCAGGTTCTTCACGAGGAACGATGCGGCGACCATCCGCACCCGGTTGTGCATGTAGCCGGTCGTCCAGAGCTCCCTCATGCCCGCGTCGACGAGCGGGACGCCGGTGCGGCCCTGCTGCCACGCCGCGAGGTGCGTGGGCTTGAGCCGGGGCCACGGGAACGCGTCGAACTCGGGCCGCAGGTTCTTCGTCGCGAGCTCCGGGAAGTGGAAGAGCGTGTGCCACGCGAACTCGCGCCAGCCGACCTCCGAGAGGAAGCGCCCGCCGTGCCCGGCGTCGACCGTCTCGTGCCACACGGTGTAGGGGCTCACCTCGCCCCACCGGAGCCGGGGCGACAACAGCGACGTCGCGCCGGCCGCGGGCTCGTCCCGCGCCCGGTCGTACGTGACGAGGTCGTCGTCGAGGAACGCGCGCAGTCGCCGTCGTGCCGCGGGCTCGCCCGGTTCCCACGTCTCGCGCAGCCCGCCCGCCCAGTCCGGGTGGCGGGGGAGCAGTCCCCAGTCGTCGAGGGAATCGGATGCCGCACCCCTGCGCACGCCGTCGACCTCCCGCGGCTCCGGCAGCGGTGCCCGCGGCGACGGCAGTGCGAGGCACGCGCGCCAGAACGGCGTGAACACCGAGAAGTGCGTGCCGGCGCCGGTCTTCACGGTCCAGGGTTCGAAAAGCAGCGAGCCGGCGAAGGAGGCGACCTCGACGCCCTCCTCGCGCAGCCCCGCCTTGAGCGCGGCGTCGACCTCCCGCTCGGGGCCGCCGTAGCGCCGGTTCCAGAAGACGGCGCCGGCCGAGGCATCCGTCACCAGCTCCCGCACGACGCGCTCGGCGGGGCCGCGGCGCAGGACGAGGGTTGCGCCGCGCTCGCGCAGGCGCTCGCCGAGCGAGGCGAGCGAATGGTGCAGCCACCACCGTGCGGCGCCGCCGAGCGGGCGGATTCCGGGAGACTCCTCGTCGAGCACGTAGAGCGCGATGATCGGCTCGCTGCGATCGATCGCCGCACGCAGGGCGGGGTTGTCGGCGAGGCGGAGGTCATCGCGGAACCACACGATCGACGGTCGGGCCATGGCCCCATCCTGCCGGGGCGGAGGCGCCGGATCGGCGGTCTTGACAACGGCGAGGCGCGGTCAGAGGCCGTCGGTGGTGTGGCCCTTGGGGACCACGACGAGGAGGGCGGAGGCCTCGACCCGGGTCTTGACCGAGAGTGCCTCGCCGAACTCGTCGCCGTCGAGCTGGACCGGACGTGCCTCGTGCGTCGCGAGCTCGATGCCGGCGCCGCGCGAGTAGACGACGGCGCTGTCCTTCGTGCGCAGCGACAGCACGCGGCGACCGGCGCGGAAGCGGCGCAGGAAGCTGTTGTCCCACGCGACCCGTCGCCAGACGAAGAGCCAGCCGAACAGTCCCTTGGGCTGGAAGATGACGATGTCGAGCGCGCCGTCGGCGATGGATGCCTCGGGGATGAGGTCGAGCCCGGCCGGGAGCTTGCCGCAGTTGGCGAACAGCACGCTCTGCACCTTCGACGAGTGCAGCCGGTGGCCAGGCAGCTCGTACACGACGCGGAAGGGCTTCGCGTTCGGCAGCGAGCGCGCCGCGCCGTCGACGTAGGCGACCCAGCCGACGGTCTTCTTCAGCTGCGGGTTCGTGTTGGCGATCATGGCGGCGTCGAGGCCGATGCCGCCCATCACGACGAACGCGTGCTCGGCCGTCGTTCCGTCGGGTCGGGCGAGTTCGGTCCAGCCGACGTCCATGGCGAGCGTGTCGCCGTCGAAGACCGCCTGCACCATCGCGGCGGGCTCGGTGAGGGGGAGCTTGAGGTTGCGGGCCAGCAGGTTGCCCGTGCCGCTGGGAACGATCGCGAGGGGCACGCCGCTGCCGCTCATCGCCTCGGACACGGCGCGCACCGTGCCGTCGCCGCCGGCGACGAGCACCGCGTCCACGCCCTCCTCGAGGGCTTGGCGTGTGACGTCGTCGCCGAGGTCGTCGACCGTGGTCTCGTAGAACAGGGGCTCCGACCATCCGGCCTTCGCCGCGAGGCGCGTGACCGTGTCGCGCAGCGTGCCGGCGTCCACCTTGATCGGGTTGTACACCAGCGCCGCCTTCGGCGAGGGGCGCTCGCCGTCCTCCGAGATCGGGCGGGTGGCGCCCTCCGGGCCGACACGACGCGCGTTGCCGCTCTCGTCGTGGGCCGTGTCGGGCTCCACGTCATCGGGCTGACGGATGACGTCGTCGGGCTCGGCGGCCTTCGCAGGGTCGGGGGCGTCGGACTCGGACGAGGGCGCGGCGGCCAGAGGCGCAGCATCCGATATCTCCTGCTGCACCTCGGCGAGGTCGAGCTCGGAGGTGCCGGGTCCGTCGGCGTAGACCTTGTCGGCGGGGTGGGGAGTGAGGTCGGCGGGGATCTCGCCGGTGCGCACGTCTTCTGCGGGCACTCGGCCGGTGGGGACGCCGTCGGCGGGAACCTCGTCGCCCGATCCGGATGCCGTCGCCATGAGGTACAGATTAGGACCCGAATCTCCCGCCGGGCGCATCCGGCGTGGGGCTTGGCACCCCGGGTCTCCGCTTGCGCTCGCCGACTAAGCTTGCAGGGTGATCGATCCCGTGCTGCTTCGCGACAATCCCGAGCTGGTCAAGCGCTCGCAGGAAGCGCGGGGAGAGTCACCCGACACCGTCGACGCCGCCGTCGAGGCCGACCGCGCGCGACGCGCCGCGATCACCGCCTTCGAGGAGCTCCGCGCCGCTCAGAACGCGCATGGCAAGAAGGTCGCGCAGGCTCCCAAAGAGGAGAAAGCCGCGCTCGTCGCCGAGGCCAAGGACCTCAGCGAGCGCGTGAAGCAGGCCCAGCACGCGGTCGCCGCGGCGGAGGAGGCGTCCGCCGAAGCCTTCGGAGCGCTCGAGAACATCGTCATCGAGGGGGTGCCGGCGGGCGGCGAAGACGACTTCGTCACGCTGCGCACGCACGGCGAGATTCCCGCGTTCGGCTTCGAGCCGCGCGACCACCTCGAGCTGGGCGAGAAGCTCGGCGCGATCGACATGGAGCGCGGGACCAAGGTGTCGGGGAGCCGCTTCTACTTCCTCACCGGCATCGGCGCGCGGCTCGAGATCGCACTCATGAACCTCGCGCTCGACCGGGCGCTGCAGGCCGGCTTCACGCCGATCATCCCGCCGACGCTGGTGCGTCCCGAGGTCATGCGCGGCACCGGCTTCCTCGGCAAGCACGCGGCCGAGGTCTACCACCTCGAAGACGACGACCTGTACCTCGTCGGCACGAGCGAGGTGCCCCTGGCCGGCTACCACATGGACGAGATCCTCGACCTGTCGCGCGGCGCGAAGCGCTATGCCGGGTGGTCGACCTGCTACCGCAGCGAGGCCGGCTCGTACGGCAAGGACACCCGCGGCATCATCCGCGTGCACCAGTTCAACAAGCTCGAGATGTTCGTCTACACGACGCCCGAGCAGGCGGAGGAGGAGCACCTGCGCCTCGTCGCGCTGCAGGAAGGGATGCTGCAGGACCTCGGCCTGTCGTACCGCGTGATCGACGTCGCCGCCGGCGACCTCGGCTCGAGCGCCGCCCGCAAGTACGACGTCGAGGCCTGGGTGCCCACGCAGAACGCGTACCGCGAGCTCACGTCGACGTCGAACTGCACGACCTACCAGGCGCGCCGGCTCGACATCCGCTACCGGCCCGAAGGTGGCAAGACACAGCCCGTCGCGACGCTCAACGGCACGCTCGCGACCACCCGATGGATCGTCGCACTGCTCGAGACCCACCAGCGCGAGGACGGCTCCGTCGCGGTGCCGGAGGTGCTGCGGCCCTTCCTCGGTGGGCTCGAGGTTATGGAGCCCATCGCGTGAGCGAAGCGCACCTGCCGAAGACCGGCTCCATCAAGGTCGTCGCGCCGAAGAAGGCCGCGAAGCTCGTCGAGCGGGTCGCGCGCGACACCGAGGACCCCGCCGTCGCCACCGAGCAGCTTCTGATCGCCCTCGACATCGACGGCACCGTCCTCCTCGAGGACGAATCGCTCAGCCCCGGCGTCGTCGACGCCGTCGAGCACGCGCACCGCGCCGGCCACGAGGTGATGGTCGCGACCGGGCGCAGCTGGGAGGGCACCCGCGGCATCGTGCGCGTGCTGGGCATCGCCCCCGAGTTCGTGGTGTGCTCCAACGGCGCCGTCGTGCTCAAGCGCGTCGAGGCCGACGAGCTGCGCTACGAGCGCTGGCATGTCGAGACGTTCGACCCGCGCGAGGTGCTCGAGCAGCTGCGGGTGCATCTGCCCGACGCCCGCTACCTCGTCGAACTCGCCGACGGGCAGCGCCTGTACACCGAGTACCTCGAGGACTGGAACCTCGTCCACGCGCGCCGCGTGCCCTTCGAAGAGCTCGGCGCTCAGCCGGTCTGTCGCGTAGTCGTCGTCTCGCCCGACAAGGGCGAGCAGGACTTCGTCGACCTCGTGAAGCGCATCGGCCTCAACCACGTCTCCTACGCGGTCGGATGGACCGCCTGGCTCGACATCGCGCCGAAGGGCGTCGACAAGAGCACCGGACTCGAGCTGGTGCGCACCGAGCTCGGCATCGACCCCGCGCACGTCCTCGTCATGGGCGACGGTCGTAATGACGTCGGCATGTTCCGCTGGGCGCTCGACAACGGCGGCCGCGCGGTCGCGATGGCGCAGGGGCCGCAGGAAGTGCGCGACGCCGCGGGCGAGATCACCGACTCGGTGCACGAGGGCGGCGTGGCCGCGGTGCTCCGCCGCCTCTGACGCCGTCGGCTAGACTCGACGCTTGTTCGACGGATGCCTCCGCCTGCGGTCGCATCGGTCGGGAGGGTTGTCCGAGCGGCCGATGGACCTGGTCTTGAAAACCAGTGGGCAGCAATGTCCCGTGGGTTCGAATCCCACACCCTCCGCAGAGCGCCTCTGACGCGGCATTCCGCGGCGTCGAGGCTCAGCCGATCTTCGACAGCCTCACGTTGCGGGAGCCTTCGGGGCTGGCGAAGAGCGCGCCGCAGTTCGCGTCGACGGTGACCTCGGTGTCGTTGGGTCCGGGCGAGTGCCGCAGCTCCAGCGGGCCCAGGTCGCCATCGGGAAGCTCGACCTCGTACGAGATCGTCCGCTTCTCGCCCATCTCGAGGAGAAGGGTCCGGCTGACCGCGGTGTTGTCGTGGTCGACGCCGGAACGGTCGCGGAAGCGATTGCCCTGCCAGTTCGCGGAGTCCTGCCAGTCGCCCCGCTTGGGGTCGGTCCACAGGATCTCCGCGCCGGGAGGGGCGAAGAACAGCACGTCCAGCATCATCGTGCGCGGATCGATCCCGCGGAACTGGTTGCGCAGCCCCAGTGTGTACTCGCTCTTGATGTCCTCGCTCATGCGACTGTGCAGATCCATCGTGACCGTGATCGTGCGCTCCTCCACATTGCAGCTGGCACGCTGCGTGTAGTCGAGCCAGTAGTTGAGCTTGCCGACTGTGTAGTCGTTGAAGTAGATGCCGAGCTGGGTGGCTTCCGTCGTGTCCTCCCGGAGGACTCCGTCCAGGCCGTACTCGTGCGCGAGCGACTGCAGGCCGTCATCCTCGAACCACGCGAACACGCGGTCCTCGGCTGCGCTTCGCACGAGCTGATCCCACATCGCGCCGATCTCCCAGCCTCCGCCGGTGAGAGCGTCGAACATGACCGACGTCACCTCGCTGAAGTACGCGTCCATCGCGGCGTTGTCGGTCCCGAACCGCTCGTACGGCTCGCTCATCAGCAAGGAGGCGGTGTTCTCGGAGCTCACTGTCTCGCCGGAGGCGAGGGTCAGCGGACCCGTCGCCTCGAGCATGTGGGCCAGCACGATCGGGTCGATGGAGATCACCCCGTCGAACTCCTGCTTCCCGGTCAACTCGCGCGTCGCCTGGAACAGCTCCACGGCACGGGGGAAGTGCGGGGTCATCGTGAAGTTCGACGACCAGTTCGCCAGCTCGAAGGGATACAGCGAGCGGGTCCCCGCCGGCAGCTTGATGAGCGACCCGTTGACTGTGTCGAAGCCCAGCGACGGAAGTTCGCTGTACATCAGGTCCACGCCGTTCTCCTGGCCGAGCAGCTCCATCCTGCCGTTGTCGACCTTCAGCACCAGCCAATGGGCGGGCCCGCCGCCTGTCGCACGGATCTCCGCCGGCGTCTGGATCATCAGCTGGTACAGCATGGGCTTGTCCGCACCGGCGGCGTGCAGGATCGCCGGCAGGTGCTCCTGCACGATGTTCAGGGCCGGAACGGCCACCGCGATCAGCTCCACCATCCCGTCGAGGGGTTCGTACACGGCCGGGAGCACACCCGTCCGATCGATACCTGCGGCGATCGCCGACGCGTCCTCGAGGGACGAGATGATCGTCGGCAGGACCGGCCCGGCCCCGAGGAAGGGCCGCAGGTCTATCCCGAGGCTGTCCTCGCTGCGCTCATCCGTGCCGGCGGCGGCCATCATGGCGACCAGGGGCGGAAGTGACTGCGACGTGATCGTGTTCACCGCTTCTGCCACGGTGCGCACTGCGAGCACGTTGTTGCCGACCTGGGGGAGTTCCGCGGCGAGATCCCACAGGACGCCGTTCGACGTGGCTCGCGCCCGTTCCGTCCGGATGACGACGTCGTCGCTCGCCTGCTGCAGCCCGGCGATGTCCATCGAGACGGCGGCCGCGGCGAGCACCTTGAGCTGCTCCTTCGCGGCTTCCATGTCGTCGCGGACCTGCAGCACCTGCTGCACGAACGCCCCGACGGTGAACAGCCCGGCGAGAAGCACCGTCGCGACCGGTCCCACCACCACACACAGCAGGAGGTTCCTGCGCCTGCGACGGAGCTGCGCCCTCGTCTCCCGCGCGGCGTGGCGGGCAAGCGGGGTCGCTGCCGACCGTCTCCGGGCAAGGCGATGCGTCGTGGCTGGATGCGGTGCCGGCGAGGGCCCAGAGGCGGTCACGGCCAGGATGCTACCGGGTGACGGTGACGGGATCCTGACACGCGGGAGTCGGTCGTCGTCGCGGCGCGCGCCCTCAGCGCACCCACAGGGCGGTGTGGGAGGATACCCCGGTGCTTCGGCAGCGCTCTGACGTTGTGCGAGCGAATGATGGAACGACTGTGGAATTCTTGTCCGCAGTGACGTCGTGCGGGTTGCCCCACCGCTTCCTCCGCGGTGTGACGACCCTGATGGGGAAAGGAATCGAGTGAGCTCGACGCACAAGCCCACGAGGCGCGGCCGCCGCACGGTGGCCCGTCACGGTGAGCTGTCGTCTCCGAGCCCGTTCGGTTTCATCCTGAAGCTCGTCGGCATCGTCGCCGCCGTCGTGCTGGTATCGGGTGCCGGCGTCGCCGCGTACGCCGCGACGGACTTCACGGCGAGCTTCACCGAAAGCGCGGTCGAGCTCGAGGGCCAGGGCGCCGTCCCGCCCGACATCGGCGCGATCGAGGGCGGCGTCGATGTGCTCCTCGTCGGCACCGACGAGTGCGAGGAGGAGTTCGCCTCCATCTTCGGCGATCGCTGCACCGGCGCGGACGCCGAAGGGCAGCTCAACGACGTCAACATGCTCGTGCACATCTCCGACAACCCGCGCCGGGTGACGGTCGTGTCGTTCCCTCGTGACCTCATGGTGCCGATCCCGTCGTGCACGCGCGAGGACGGTTCGACCACCTCCGCCACGAACAAGACGCAGATCAACGAAGCGTGGAGCTACGGCGGACTCTCCTGCGTCGCGAAGACGATCAAGGAGCTCAGCGGCCAGAACATCCCGTTCGCCGCGAAGGTGAGTTTCGGCAACGTCATCAACATCACCGACGCGATCGGCGGCGTCGACGTCTGCATCGGCAACGGCGGCATCAAAGACAAGTACACCGGCATCAACTGGCCGTCCGGACCCCGCACGATCCAGGGCGTCGAGGCGCTGCAGTTCCTGCGCACCCGCCACGGCCTGCAGAACGGCAGCGACCTGGCGCGTATCAGCAACCAGCAGCAGTACATGTCGAGCCTCGCGCGCAAGCTCGTGAGCGACGAGGTGCTGTCGAACCCGGCGACGCTGTACAAGCTCGCGGCGACCGCGGTCGACAACATCACGCCGAGCAAGTCGCTGACCAACCCGATGACGCTGGTGCAGATCGCGCTGGCCGTCAAGAACGTGCCGTTCGAAGACATCGTGTTCGTTCAGTACCCGGTGCTGACCGACCCCGCCGACGTCAACCGCGTGGTGCCCGACTACGACTCGGCCGAACAGCTGTGGGCGGCGCTCGCGGCGAACGAGTCGCTCGAGGTCACGCATGACCAGGACCTCACCGGAGGAGTGATCGTGGCCGACCCGCAGCCCACCGAGGCGCCCGCCGACCCCGCACCCACGGCGACCGCCGATCCCTCGGCGACGCCCGCACCGAGCGAGACCGCCGTCGCGCTCCCCGACAACATCCCGGGACAGAACGCCGCTCAGCAGACCTGCTCCGCCGGAAACGTCAGGTCCAACGGCTGATGGCGTCGGACAAGCGGCCCTCGAGAGAGGGCCAGACGCCCCTTGCGCGCCACGGAGTCCTGAAGTCGCGGCATCCGTTCATGACTCTCGTCGCGATGCTCGGCGTCGTGCTCGGCGTCTTCGGCGTCAGCGCGGCCGGCATCGCCGCGTACAACCTGTTCGACGCGTCGCAGACGATCACCGCGAACGCCGTCGTGCTCGATGAGGAGAAGCCGCTGCCGCCGTCGCTGGGGGCGATCGAGGGCGGCGTGAACATCCTCATGGTCGGCACCGACTCGTGCGAGGGTGCGAACGCCGCGCTGTCGGGGGCGTGCCAGGCCAAGGCGACCGAGGGGGAGCGCAACGACGTCACGATGCTCGTGCACATCTCGGACGAGCCCCGTCGCGTGACCGTGGTGTCGTTCCCGCGCGACATGCTCGTGCCGATCCCGTCGTGCCCGAAGGAGGACGGCAGCGGCAGCTACTCGGCGATGTCGTCGCAGATGCTCAATGCGTCCTACGAGTACGGCGGGCTCGCGTGCACGGTGCTCACGATCGAGTCCCTCATCGACGACCAGATCGACTTCGCTGCGGCGATCCGCTGGACCGGTGTCATCAACATGTCCGACGCCATCGGCGGCGTCGACGTGTGTGTCGCCGGCGACATCAGCGACTCGCACACCGGACTCAAGCTCACCGCAGGCACCCACACGCTGCAGGGTGTGCAGGCGCTGCAGTTCCTGCGCATCCGCCACGGCATCGGCGACGGCTCCGACCTCGGCCGCATCTCGAACCAGCAGCAGTTCATGTCGTCGATGGTGCGCAAGCTCCAGTCCGATTCGGTGCTCGCCAACCCCGCGACGCTGCTGAACCTCGCGACCACCGCGATCAGCCAGGTGCAGCAGGAGCAGCTCGTGCTGAGCTCCGGCCTCACGAACCCGACGCTCATGGTGCAGATCGCAATGGCGGTCAAGGACGTGCCCTACGAGGACATCGTCTTCGTGCAGTACCCGACCCGCTACGCCTCGGGCGACGGCGCCAGCCGGGTCATGCCGGTGAAGGACGCCGCGACGATGCTCTTCGACGCGCTCAAGGCCAACCAGCCGCTGACGCTGACGGGCGACGCGAGCCAGGGCTACGGCGTCGAGGTCACCGGCGAGGCTGTCAAGCCCGAGGTGGCTCCGACGCCTGCCGCGACCGAGGCGGCTGGCGAGACACCCGCGGCTGAGGCTCCGGTCACCGAGACTCCGGCGGCGGAGACGCGTGTCGAGCTGCCGTCGGCGATCGCGGGGCAGACCGCGGCGCAGACCACCTGCACGCAGCCCGAGGGTCGGTAGCCGCTCGGCCGCTCGGCCGCGCTGATTCGCCCGTGTGGGTTCCGGCTCACACGGGGTGGCCGAGGCTGTCGGTGCGGTCGGACTGCGTCGAGAACTTCGAGATGAACACGACCCAGCTGCCGTCGGGCTGCTGCGTCGCGACCCCGCCGTCCTGCCAGATCCCGTTCTCGGGGAACCATTGCGACCCGGCGGGGTCGCCCTGGTTCTGATGGACGTTATGGATGCCTTGCACCGACGCCGCAGCCGCGCCCTCGGGGAACGGCTCGCCCCACACGAGCGTGGGCGCCCCGACGCGCAGCGTCGCCTCCAGCCCCTGCGACGCCTGGAGCTGGTCGCCGGAGCGCCACGGCCGGAGGAACGGCACCCAGAAGGGCGAACGGTCGGCGGCCACGGCATCCCGTGCGCGCACCAGCCACTGCAGGAACCAGCGGATGCCGACGACCCTCAGCTCGCGATGGCGGATGACGTCGAGGGCACCCGAGGCGGGGGAGGAGAGAAGCTTCGTGAAGGCCGGAGCCGGCGGCGCCAGCCAGCCGAGCCTCGCGCCCGTGGTGCGGATGGTCTTCCACTGCACCCCCGCGGCGGAGTTCTTGCTGTCGACGTCGACCGCGACGCGGTAGTCGCGGGCACCGCTGCGCAGCTTCAGGTTGACGTGCCACCACCGTCCGAACTCGTCGGGGTCGTCGCGCTGATGCGACACGAGGGTTCCGCTGAGCACTCCGTACTGTGTGAACGGCATACCGGGATGAGCGAGCCGCGACCGCGGGTGATACCCGGCTGCTGATTCCACGCGTGCAAGAAGCGGTCCCGGTCTCGGTTATGATTGCTGGGTGCATCCGCGCTCTCGCGGCCGGATGCCTGGAGACGTCGCATAGTCAGGCCTAGTGCACCACCCTGCTAAGGTGGAGTCCTCGTAAGGGGACCGAGGGTTCAAATCCCTCCGTCTCCGCACTACCTCCTCGCTCGAAACCGTTGATTTTCCGCGGTTTTCTCGGATCCTCGAAGCTCTTCCACAGGGGCCGTGCCCACATTCTGCCCACATCCGTTCTGCAGCGGGGTCGTCGAGACGATGCTGTGGGAGGGGAGCGGGCCGGTCAGTCGCTTGATGTGGTGGGCGTCGTCTGGTCTGGGCGGGTGCCTCTGCGCGCATCGAGTTGCGCTGCCCGCGCCTGATCCAAAGCGGTCGACACAGCATCGAGGTCGTCGTCGAAGAGATCGGCGTATACGTCCAGCGTCATCGCGGCCGAGGCATGACCCAGCATCCGCTGAATCGCTTTCACGTTCCCGCCGGACTGCACCGCGAGGGACGCCGCGGTATGGCGTAAGTCGTGGATGTGGAGTTGCGGCATGCCGATCGATTCTGCGGCGGTCTTGAACCACGACTTCGACGCCGCGCTGGTGCGCACGCGCCTCATGTAGGTTCCAGCTTTACTCGGAAACACCAGATCGTCGGGGCCGAGTCGTGCAACGCGCCCCGCCAGCTCATCCCGCAGGAAGCGGGGCATGGGCACGCTTCGTATCTTGTGAGACTTCGGGGTGCCGACGTAGATCTCGCCATTGACCTCGACGGCGCTAGTGACGACCCAGATCCGGGAACGAGCGAAGTCGATGTTCTGTGTACTGAGCCCCGATACTTCCGCCCACCGCATCCCGGTGTACGCGAGAGTTCGCACCAGGGTCGCATACTCCCCGCTCGCGCTGGCCAGATCCTCGACCTGCGCATGATTCAAGTAGACGTGCCGCGAGGTGGTCTTCTTCGGTAGGCCAATCTTCCCGCCACGGGCCGGATTGACGGCGATGCGACGATCGTGGACTGCATCATCGAGAATCGACGCCAGCACGCCGTAGGTGCGGATCACGACCGAAGCCCCCAGGCCTTGGTTGAGTTCCGCGACCCATGACTTGACATCCGAGTGCGCGATGTCCGTGATCGCAATCCGCCCCCATCGCGGCTGTACACGCAGCCGCCATGCCGTCTCGATCGGCGAGTAGGCCGAAGGCTTGAGCGACGCCCGCTTCGAGACGAGCCACGGGATCGCGAGTTCGGCGACTGCCACGCGAGATCTGCTCGGATCCAGAAACGTGCCCTGAGCCTTGCTGACTTCGACGCTCGCGAGAAATACCTCCGCGTCCCGCTTCGTCTTGAACCCGCGCTTGTCCGTCTGGGAGCCGTCGGGCCGGCGATATCGCACCCGGTAACGCCTGCCCTGCGTCGTCGCGTAGGGAGCGACACTACCCATGGGCTGGCCTGCCCACGTTTGAGGTGAGGCCCGTGAGCCAACCGGCGGCGCGGGCTTTCTGGATCCAGTCTGAGGCGGTGCGCTCGGGGATGTTGAGTTCGGCGGCGATGAGCTTCACCGGTGGCAGGTCCGCGAGAGCGGCTGTGCCGTAGAGGATCTCGATGACCTGCCACCGTTCGTCCTTGATGCCCCGTTTCACGACGGCTTCTGCCATCCAAGGCGGGATGATGCGGCCGTCGTTGCTGGTGAGGTCTGCGATGGTCGTCCAGCTGGCACCGGGACTGTCGTCGAGTTGCAAGGCGACGCAGCGGGGGATGGCGGTCTGCACGATCGCTTGCGGTGCGGTGTGCTTGAGTCGGTCCTCGTTGAACTCGTCGGCGATCGCGCGGTTGATGATCGTGGTGATGACATACCGCCCACGCTGCGGTGCGTAATGCGCCTCGAGCGTGGTCTCCACGCCGGCGTCATCGTCGACCGCGGTAGCGACGAACGCGGGCGCGATCCGCAGCGCCGACCCGACGGGCTGGGTGGCGCTTGCCGCCGACATCTTCGTGCCATCGAGAGTCTTCACATCGACCTTCACCTGATCAGTTTGTCTTACTTCTGCAGCGTTCCGCAGATACCTCTTGCAAAGTATACGGTTTAGGAGTGTACTACTGCTGAAGGGAATGAAAGTTCCGCAGAAGGAGTGGGAGATGGCGACAACGGCGCATCCGGCAGAGCCGGTGCTCAACAAGCGGCTTCTGACCCCGAGTGACGTCGTGGCGTTGATTCCGGGGCTGAAGCTGAAGCTGCTGGCGGAGTGGCGGTACAAGAAGACCGGGCCGCGGTATTACAAGGTCGGCCGAATCATCCTGTATCCCTTCGACGATCTCGAGGTGTGGTTCGAAGGGCTCGAGCGTGGCGGCGATCCCGATGACTGAGACCGAACCGCGCGGGGCGACGGCGTCGATGGTGATCGTCGCGGTCGCCAATCAGAAGGGCGGGGTAGGGAAGACTACCGTCGCGATGCAGGTGGGTGCGGAGTTGTCGCGCCGGCATCGGGTGCTGGTGGTGGATGTGGATCGTCAGCAGTCGACGGTGTGGTGGGCGGAGAACGCCCGCGACCGGCTGCCGTTCGACTTCGCCGGCAGTCAGCACCCGAACATGCTGAGTCGACTTGGGGACCTGCGCGCGGACTACGAGTTCGTGCTGGTGGACACTCCGGGCAGCCTGGAAGACACGGCCGTGCTGGAGACGGTCCTCGACGCCGCCGATTATGCCTTGGTGCCGGTCACCCCAGAGCCGCTCGCGGTCGACCCCACCCTCCGTACGCTCAGCCGGCTGATCGAACCACGCCACCTGCGCCATGGGGTGCTGCTGAACCGGGTCGACCCGCGGGTGCCGCACCAACTGAACACGTGGCAGCGGTTGTTGGACTCGGAGCTGGGGGTGCCGCGGCTGGATTCGTATCTGCGGCAGTACAAGGTCCACGCCGATGCTCCGGTGATGGGGGAGCTGGTGACGAGCCTGCGCCGCAACCGCCGCACCGAGGGCACGATCGCGGACATCGCAGCCATCGCCCGGGAACTGGAGCAGCTGCTGTCGCCGGCGTTGATGGGAGCGTGGTGACGATGGGCCGGGTCGATCTCGCCGGCAAGCTCAGCGACGCCCGTGCCCGCGTCGCTGCCGAGACCCCGTTGAGCGAGCCTGCCGCGCCGATGTTCGCCCAGCTGGCGCGGAAGGACGCGCGCCTCCGCGACGATCAGGTCACCGCGCTGGCGGCGCTGGCGGATGCGGTGATGCGGCGTCGACGGTTCAAGGCGGAGCGGATCACGGAAAACACGCTGATCCGGGTCGCGATCGATCTACTCCTCGCCCACGGCGACCGGTTGCGGGGCTCGACCGAGGACGAATTGCGGAACTCCGTGACTTCCCCAGTCCGGGAGTCCGGTAGTCAGGAAGTCACGGACTCCGGAGCCTCCGGCGGAACCGCCCACGAGCAGGCGATCATCCCCGCCACAGGCGCTCAGGACGCACTCGCGCACTCGGCGACTCCGGCACTCACGCACCTCGGAACTCCGGAGGTTCCTGACTCCGGCGGTCCCGGACTGCGCGCCTTCACCGGATCGGAGGATTCCGCATGACCGCCCGGTCGGAGCGCGCCGAGGGGGCGGCGGGCGCGGAACGGGAGAGGCAGGCGCGCCGGGCGTACCGGGAGCGCAACGCGGAACGGATCAGTGCGGGGAAGCGGGCGTGGCGGGAGCGCAATCAAGAGCACATCCGGGCGTATCGCGCCGCGTACAACGCGGAACACCGCGAGGAGGTTCTTGCGAAGAAGCGGGAGCACGCGGCCCGCAGCAGCGCCCGGAGGGTTGCCGAGCGGCGCCGGAAGGAATCCAAGCGGGCCTCGTCGAAGAAGTACTACGAGGCACACAAAACCGAGCACCGTGAATACACCCGGCAGTGGCAGGCGCGCAAGCGTGCGGAGGACCCCGAAGGGTACCGGGCGACGCGCGCCAAGGCGCAACGCCGCTGGTGGGACACCCACAAGGACGAGTACAACGCGAAGCTCCGCGCCCAGCACCGGGAGAACCCGGAACCGCGACGCGCCGCCGCTCGCGAGTACTACGCCGCGCACGCCGAGGAGATGAAGGCGAAGAAGCGCGCCTACTACGCCGCGAACCGAGAGAGGGTGCTCGCGGGCAACCGGGCGTGGAAGGAACGCGAGAAACGCCGCCTCGACGCCGGTCTCCCACCCCGACGGATCCGCACCACCCCGGCCGCGGAGCGCCGCGCCAACACGGCCGCGGCCGACGGTTTCTTCACTCGAGAGCGGACCCCGGACGAGATCGCCGCGCTGCGACGCAAGTCACACCCGACCGTTGAGCTGCTGCAGCGGACGCCGCCGGAGCTCGTCGCAGCGTTCGAACGCGACAGCAAACGGACACGGATCGAGCACGCCCTCGCCACCGACGGCAGCTACGCCAGCCGTCAGCTGCTCGCCGAAGCACGCCGCCAGCTTGCCGCACAGCAACGTGCGGCGCTCCGCGAGCAGCGAGACGCCACGGAGAACGCCCGGTTGGACGCGATCGGCAAACAGGTCAACGACCGGCTCCGTCACCGCGAACCCGCGCGCCGGCGCCATCATCTCGACCCCGATCCCGCCGCCCCGCACCCGATGCTGAACCCGAACTCCACGATGGGAATGAACCGATGACCACCACCACTCCGAACTGGGATCCGATCATGATCGACCGCGCCCAAGCAGAAGCCGCCCGCTGGCGCATCGCCGTCAGCGCCTTCGAGTACTACCCCGAAAAGCACCTCGACGAACCCGGCTACACCATCGACGAAGACGTCGCGTGGTGCATCGCCCCGCTCACCGGCCTCCCCGACGCGGAACTCGATCAGATGCGGGCGACAATCCTGACGCTCATCACGACCCCGACCGCGGACAGGCAGGCGTTCATCCGCCACCTCGCCGCCCTCACCGCCGACGATCCCGCGACCGACGGGCCGTGACCATATCGGCCACACCCTGACAGAGAAGGAGAAACATCGTGAACGTCACCGATCACCTCGAACCACTCATCGCGGTCACCGCGATCGCGTCCACCGCGGCCGTGCTGCTGCTCCTGATGCTGGCGGTTCAGCTGCTTCGCAGGCGCCTGCGCCGAGCCGCGGGCAGCCTCGCCGTCGTCGCCGTGCTCGCGCTGGTCGGGTTCGCGGCCTCAGTCCCACTTGCAACCGCTTTTGTCGGGATGCCGTCACCCTGACTCGCCGCACCCCACGAAGTCACGAAACGAGGTAATCGAAATGAACACGACAACGACGTCCCCCGCTGCATCCCTGCCGACGGCTGGGAGCGTCAACGCGATCGCCGCGTGGGATCACCTGGAAGACACCGTCGACCGGCTCGCCGACATCGTCGACGACCTCCTCACCCGCCACGACGAGCAGCTGGTCTGCAGCCTGCAGTTCCTCGAAGCGGAAGCCCTCGCCGAAGTCCTCGACGCCGGCCGGCACACCCGCACCGCGGCGCGCCTGATGCACCACTGGGCCCTCACCGAACCCGATTGGGAAGACGACCCGGACCACGAAGCGATCATCCGCAGCTGGCTCGCCGTCGACACCCACCGGCAGCTCGACATGCCGAGACCGTAGAACGGGGGCTACAGGGTGCGGGGAAGGTGGTCGAGCGCGCGCTGCACAGAGTTCGGGCTCACCCCGAGCACCCGCGCGATGTGGGTCATCGGACGGTCGAGCCTGCGCAGCTCGAGCGCCATCGCCACCTTCTCCGGTGTCATCACCGTGGGCCGTCCGGGACGCTTCCCCGACGCCGCCGCCGACGCCATCCCCGCGCGGGTGCGCACGCTCACCAGCCGCCGCCGCAGAGCCTCCAACGCCGCGAACACCTCGGTCGGGCCCGCACCCGACGGGGCATCGGTGCACAACGCCGGTTCCGACAACGAACGAAACTGCACGCCGCGGTCGCTCAGGCCGGTCAGCGTGCTCAGGAAGTGGGTCACGGCGTGCGACAGCTGTGCCGAACTCGACACCACCAAAACATCTCCCGGTTCAAGGAACGCCAGGCACTCGGCCAGCCCGGGCCGCTTCCGCGGGTCCGTGGTCGCGCCGTCGGTGAACACCCGGACCGCGCCAGCCGCCGTCAGGTCCGCGGCGTCGGCCTCGGTTCCGGCGCCGGGCGTGAGCTCCCGGGTGTACCCGACCAGCCGCGTCACCGGGACGGTCCTTCCACCCCCGGCCCGCCGGGCACGATGACCGGAGCCGCGACGTCGACGGGACGGGCGGACGGCAACGTCTGGCGCAGCGCAACCAGTCGGGCGACGGTCTTCTGCTCCATAGCGGTCGTGAACTTCCCATTCGCCGGCACCCGCAGCCCCGGGATTACCTCCCGCAACGACGTCTCATGCAGGTCCACAAGCAGTTCCGCGACCTCGTTCGGCAACCCCCGTCGGCCTGACGCGAACTCGGTGGCGTGATGCAGCTCGCTCAACCATTGCGTCGCATCGAACCGGCTCAGCCGCTCCGTCTGCGCCTCCACCAGGGCCGCGGTCGCACCGTCAAAGCTCGCACCGTCCGAGCCTGTGACGTCGAAGATCACGCGTCCGTCGCGGCCGATCACCGTCAGCCGGTCTGTCCACCCGGACTCCTCGACGGACGCGACCATGCTCCGGGTCGCGGCGAAGCCTTCGTCGTGGGTCGCGCGGGATGTCGGCGTCGCGCGGCGCCCCACTTGGACATCCCGGAGGTATCCCGACAGGACCGACAGCAGGCTCTCCGCCCGGCGAGAACCGACCACCACGACCCGGGTGCTGAACCCCTCCGCCCCGAACCTCTGCGCCGTGCCCGCGGCCGCTGTCACGTTCCCGAACGTCCCCTCCAACGCGAGCGACCGCCGATGCTGACGCGCATACCGAATGCACCCGGACACCCACCCCGCCACGGACTGCCCAACCTCGCTCAGCGCATCAGGGTCTGTCGTCGAACTCGACTCGAGGAAGGCGGGGTGGAACGCGCGCAGGTCGTCAGCGTTCAGCACCGCGACCTCCACCTGACCTCCACCTGCGAGGGATGATGCGGCGCGGGAGCGGCCGGCGCCTGGCTGTCCGGCCACGAGCACGAATGTCGGCCGCTCAGACTCGATGTCGTCGGGGAAGTACAGCGGCAGGATGTCGCGGCGCAGGATCTCGTCGCGCTCGCCCTGCTCCAGGCGTGCCGGGCTCATGCGTCCGCCGCCGACAGTTCACGCAGACGGCTCTGGAGCAACGCCGTCAGGGCATCCACCGCCGAACGGTCGTACGCGTCGACGGTGAACACGTCGCGCCGCAGGTTAGCCAGTTCTTCTGGTTGCGATGCCGCGTGCAGCAAGGCGAAGACCGTCGTCGCGGTGTCGCGCATCCGGTCGTACGCGACGACATCGTTGACTCGCCATGGCGAGGTCGTTCGGGACATCGACCCTCCTTGAGGGCCATCGTACCGACTGCCAAAAAGGTTGTGTCGCCTCTTTTGACGACCCATCGCTGCGGCATGCCGGGTGACGTCCCGTGGAGTGGTGGGGATTCTGACCGGGTTGCCGGCGTCGTAGACGTTGGTGAGCCATCGTGCGATGGTCAGTGAGAACCGGCTAAAGCTACTCACAGAAGGACACAACGCACGATGGCTCTTGACCAGTCTGCCCTCCTCGAGCTCCTCGGGGAACTGAAACTCACCGACGTCAGCGACCGGATCCGGGTCGCGACCGAAGCGCTCTACCAGGAGCTGATCGACGCGGAAGCGGCCGCGTTCATCGGCGCCGCCCCGTATGAGCGCAGCGTCGACCGGGTCGCGGTCCGCAACGGCTCCCGACCGAAGACCGTCAGCACCACGGCCGGGGATTTGGAGTTGCGGATCCCGAAGCTGCGTACCGGGTCGTTCTTCCCGTCGCTGCTGGAACGGCGCCGCCGGGTCGACCAAGCACTGTTCGCGGTCGTGATGGAGGCCTATGTCCACGGCATCTCGACTCGCAAGGTCGACGATCTCGTGAAGGCGCTGGGCGTGGACACCGGGATCTCGAAGTCGGAGGTGTCGCGGATCTGCGCCAACCTGGACGAGGACGTCGCCGCGTTCCGCGACCGGCCGCTGGCGGACACCACCTACCCGTACGTGTTCCTCGACGCGACCTACTGCAAAGCCCGCGTCGGCCGGCGGGTGGTGTCGCAGGCCGTGGTCGTCGCTATCGGGGTCGCCGCGGACGGGCGCAGGGAAGTGCTCGGCTTCGAGGTCGGCGAGACCGAATCGCAGCCGTTCTGGACCACGTTCCTCCGCTCGTTGAAGGCCCGAGGGCTCGGCGGGGTGAAGCTCGTGATCAGCGACGCGCACACCGGGCTGATCGCCGCGGTCGACACCGTGTTCCAAGGCGCCAGTTGGCAAAGATGCCGGGTCCATTTCATGAGGAATGTGCTCACCGCGGTTCCGAAGGCGGCCGGGCCGATGGTCGCGTCGATCATCCGCACGATCTTCGCGCAGCCCGATACCGAGCACGTGTTCACCCAGTTCCACGAGGTCGTCCGCATGCTGAGCCGGTCGCACCCGAAGGTCGCGGACATGCTCGAGGACGCCAAGGACGACCTGCTCGCGTTCTGCCAGTTCCCGTTCCAGCATTGGCGTCAGATCTGGTCCACGAACCCGCTGGAGCGCGTCAACAAGGAGATCCCAGTGTTGAGCTGGAGGCGCCTTCCGGCCGTTTCGGTGGCCGCCTAGGTTGTGACCGTGGCGGGTTTGACTCGAAAGAGATCTCGACGACCGCTCCGCTCCAACGGCGCTGGCCTGTCTTCCGTTTGAAGTGTCGGTCCGCCGCGGTCACAAGGGGAACCAACGCTGACTTGATGAGAGCGTCGACTACTCGACTGGGATGTTGTCGCGCTGGCTCCCCGCAACCCAGATTAGGCAAGCGGCAAGGGAGCCACCATGGCCAGCATCATCGTCGGCATCGATCCACACCGAAAGGTATTCACCGCCTCCGTTCTCGACGAGCGCGGGCGCCATCTCGATCATCAGCACTTTGCGAATAGTCGGCGAGGGCATGAGGACGCGCTGGCCTGGGCACAGTCAATAGGGTCCATCGACAAGGTGGGGATCGAAGGGGCCAGCGGGCTGGGCCGCCCGTTCGCGGAGTTCCTCGTCGAGCGCGGAGTTGACGTCAGAGACGTGCCGCCCCACAAGACCGCCCAGCACCAACGAGGAAGGCATGAAGGAAAGACGGATCGGCTCGATGCTCACCGCATCGCGGTGGAAACGCAGATCAACGACCGCCTTGCCCACGCCTTCAAGAGCTCGACCGTTGCCGCTCCAGACAGCATCAGCGACCAGATCGCGCTCTGGCACAACGCCCGCATCTCGCTGCGCAAGATCCGCGTCCGACTCATCGGCGAGCTCGACGCCCTCATCCACGATCTCCCTGAACCGCTCAGGGCACGCCTCCCCGAGCGAGTCACCGCGCGCGCTCGGATCACAGCGATGGCAAAGCTGGGGCGTGTCCGCAGCACTGATCCGGTTCAGCAACTGCGCCTGACGCTCATTCGACACCGCATCGGGATGCTCAAGGACGTGCTCGACCAGGACAGAGCCGCGGCGAAAGAGCTGGCCAAGCTCGTTACCGCAAGCGGATCCACCCTGCCATCGATCCCGGGGATCGCCGCCCGATCCGCGGCTGAGATCCTCCTCGAGGTGGGCGATCCGCGCCGGTTCACCGAGGCCGGCTTCGCCAGATTCAACGGAACTGCCCCGATCCCCGTCAGCTCCGGAGAAGCCGGAGGCCGCCCCCGCCGCTACCGGCTCAGCCGCGGCGGAAACCGCCGACTCAACGCCGCGATCCACCGAGCAGCAACCACACAGCTCCGCTGCGAACCACGAGCCCGCGAACTCTACGAAACCGCGCTCAGCCGAGGACACACCCGCCGCGAAGCCATGCGGATTCTGAAGCGACACCTCTCCAACACCATCCACCGGACGATGCTCCGCGACGCAAACAAACCCCTCCTCTTGACATGAGAGCTTCAAACGCCGCACCGACGTCGTCGGCACGTTCCCCAACCCGGCCGCGCTGCTGCGCCTGGCCGGGCACGTCCTGATCGAGCAGCATGACGAATGGGACGGCGCCGACCGCCGCTACTTCAGCGAGCACTCCATGGCCTTGCTCCTCGCCGAGACCGAGGAGGTGAGCATCCCGGAACTGACCGCGGCATAATCAGAACAGCTGACCCGCACGGTGTCGAGAAACTCCACCAACAAGCGGGACGTCACCGCATGCCGCGTCGAGGGAGAAGCGTCGTCGACGGGGTCGCGGGTCGATTGGTCAGCCGCGGGCGGCTGGCTGTGTTTTCCGCCCACGTCCGCGGGCGTTGTTCGCCGTGAAGCCTGCGGCAGTCTACGGTCGGCGCCGCTGCGCGCAAGCAGCTGACGCTGCCGGCTCCTCCGAGACTTTCGGCACGCGGTCGCAAGCTCCCTTATTTCGCGCCGAAACTCTCTCCCCCTCCGCCCTTCGGGTTGCACTCCGCGTCGCGCTCCCTGACAGGCACTGCGTGCCTTCCTTACTGTGAAGCCTGTGGATCCGGGGCGCCCGTAAGCTTCGGAACGCGCCAGGGGTCCCGGGTATGGTTTCGTGCCTTCTGCCCATCTGATGGCATGCCGTGAATAGCCGCCCGGGATCCCGCAACGGCAGGACCGCTCATTGAGAATCGCGCGAGAGATCGCCCCGTAAGGACATGCCGGCGTGGTCGTTGATGGCGCGCACCCACATCCGAGAGAAAGGGACATCTGCGTGCCGCAGCTATGGGCCGGAATCGATGCCGGCAAGTCACACCACCACTGCGTCGTCATCGACGGCGACGGGAACAAACTTCTGTCTCGCAGGTTCGCGAACCGAGAACGCGAGATCCGTACTCTGCTGGGCGATGTCGCGAGCCTGCCCGGCGGCGTTGAGGTCGCGTGGGCAACCGACCTCAACCACGGGGGCACCGGATTGCTCCGCGCGGTGTTCACGGAGCATCGCCAGCCTTTGCACTACATCTCCGGCCGGGCGATCCACCACGCCGCGCACACTTACCGCGGTGAGGCGAAGACCGATGGGAAGGATGCAGCGATCATCGCCGACCAGGCGCGCATCTGCCGCGACCTGAATCTCATGCGACCCGTCGATGACCTCACCGCCGAGCTGCGGTTGCTTTCCGCTCGACGTGAGGACCTCGTCCACGACCGCACCCGCACGGTCAACCGGCTGCGCGCGATCCTGCTGCACTACTTCCCGACGCTGGAGGCCGCGTTCAACTACGCCACATCGAAGGGGCCATTGATCCTGCTGACGAAGTATCAGACTCCCGGCGCGATACGACGCGTCGGGCATCGTCGAATCACGACATGGCTGAAAGGAAAGCACTGCCGTAAGGCGACGGATGTCGCCACCATCGCCCTCCAGGCTGCCGCCGACCAACATGCCACGGTCGCGGGCGAAGCCGCAGCGGCTCGACTGGTCGGCACGATCGCTCGAGACCTGCTCCGCCTCCGCGAGCAGATCCTGGAAGTCGAGGCCGAGATTACGGCGGTCCTGCCCGCCAACCCATTGGCCGCGTCGTTGATGTCCATCCCCGGATTCGGGCCGCGACTTGCAGCAGACTTCCTCGCCGCGACTGGCACCGACCTCTCTTACTTCGAAACTCCGGACCGGCTCGCAAGCTTCGCCGGTCTCGCGCCGGTTCCGCGCGACTCGGGAAAGATCTCCGGCAACCACTACCGTCCCCGGCGCTACGACCGCCGACTACTGAACGCCTGCTTCCAGTCCGCATTCATCGCAGCCAGAAACTGTCCAACATCTCGAGCGTTCTACGAACGAAAGCGATCTGAAGGCAAGAGTCATAAGCAAGCTTTGATCGCACTCGCGCGGCGACGCATCAACGTCATCTGGGCCGTCCTTCGCGACGGGACAGTCTTCGCAGCACCAGCCACATAAGGAGCGCGGCTCGCTCCACGCCGATCCGCACCCACACACCCTCGACTTCAACGAGATGGGCCGGCCAGACCGGCTATGGTGGCGAGTTTGCTTGCGCTCGCTCCACGGGTTCGGAAGGGTGGCGGTGGGCGTTTCCGCCCGCGAGAGAGGATGACTATGGACCAGCTGGATCCCTCGGCGACGATCGCGCAGAACAATGGCGCGTTGCTGTCGACGTTGCCCTTCGATGACAATGCGGACTTCGACGCGAACGCGCGGGGCTTCGTCGGGACGCTGGATTCCCCGGAGGTGCGTAACGCCGCCGGTGAGGTGGTGTGGGATGCGTCGTCGTTCGATTTCGTCGACGGTGACGCGCCAACGAGCGTGAACCCCAGCCTGTGGCGGCAGTCGACACTGATGCGCACCCACGGACTGTTCGAACTCGCCGACCGGGTCTATCAGGTGCGCGGTCTGGATCTATCGAACATGACCCTGATCGAGACCGACAACGGAGTCATCGTGGTCGACACGCTCCTTTCCAAGGAGACCGGCGCCGCCGCGCTCGCGTTGTACCGCAAGTTCCGCGGCGAACGCCCCGTCAAGGCGGTGATCTTCACCCACAGCCACGCCGACCACTACGGCGGCGTCCTCGGCGTCGTCACCGAGGAGGAGGTCGCATCCGGGGCGGTCGAGGTGATCGCACCGGAAGGGTTCCTCGAGCACGCCGTGTCGGAGAACGTGTATGCGGGTGTCGCCATGAACCGTCGCGCCGGATACATGTACGGGGCGGCGCTCGCCCGGGGCCCGCAGGGGCAGCTCGGCGCCGGGCTCGGGATGACGTTGTCGACGGGCGAGGTGACGCTCATCGAGCCGACCCTCACGATCACGGCCACCGGTCAGACACACACCGTCGATGGCGTCGACATCGAGTTCCAGATGGCGCCGGGCACGGAGGCGCCCGCCGAGATGCATTTCTACTTCCCGCAGCTGCGGGTGCTGTGCATGGCCGAGAACGCGACCCACAACCTCCACAACCTGCTCACCCTCCGCGGTGCGGTGGTCCGTGACCCGCACATGTGGTCGCAGTACCTGACCGAGGCGATCGAACTGTACGCCGACCGCACCGACGTGCTGTTCGCCTCCCACCACTGGCCCACCTGGGGCACCGAGAACATCCGCACGTTCTTGGAGTCGCAGCGCGACCTCTACGGCTACATCCACGACCAAACGCTGCGGCTGCTGAACAAGGGACTCACCGGACCGGAGATCGCCGAGGCCATCGAGTTCCCCCCGGCGTTGGAAGGTTGGAGCTCGCGCGGCTACTACGGCTCAGTGAGCCACAACGTGAAGGCGATCTACCAGCGCTACCTGGGCTGGTTCGACGGCAACCCTGCCCGGCTGTGGCCGCACCCGCCCGTCGAAGCCGCGAAACGCTACGTCAAGGGCTTCGGCGGAATCGACCAGGTCATCGCGCAGGCGCAGGCCGCCTTCGATGAAGGTGACTACCGGTGGGCGGCAACCCTGCTCGACCACGCCGTCTTCGCCGAGCCGGACAACACTGCCGCCAAGGCACTACTGGCCGACACGTTCGAGCAACTCGGCTACGGAGCGGAGAACGGAACCTGGCGCAACTTCTTCCTCGCCGCCGCAACCGAACTGCGCGAAGGCAACTTCGGGACCCCGACCGAGACGAACGCCCCCGGCGTGCTCGCGCGCCTCACCCCGGAGCAGCTGTTCGACGCGGTCGCAATCACCATCAACGGCCCGGAAGCCTGGGATCTGCACCTCACGATCGACATCACTCTCACTGATCTCGGTCAGTCCTTCCGCCTCACCCTCCGCAACGGGCTGCTCACCTACGTTCGAAAGGAGCCGGCCGGCGACGCGCAGTTGCACCTCACGCTCACCAAGCAGCGACTGCTCGCGCTCTTCAGCGGCGACACCACCTCCGCGGGAGTCGGCATCGTCGGGGACATCGGAGTCGTGCAGCAACTCCAGGCCGTGCTAGACCCGGGCGACAAGTCCTTCAACATCGTCACACCATGACCGAGGAGGACCGGCGGACAATGGCCGCCGGTCCTCCTCTTCGGCAACCACGCGACCGCAGGATCTCCCACCTGCACGTGCCCGGCGATCACCAATACACGACCGAGAGTGTGTGTCCGAAGTCCGCTCCGATCACCTGATGGGATGCGGTGACGCCGCCAGAATGGACGCCGCGTCGCGCCGCTCGCGCTCAACATGAGCGTGTACGCCATGATGTGCGCATGGCGACGCTCTCGGAGATGCTCCAGGCACTCATCCCGCCAACGCAACGGCAGACCGCGGCTGAGGTCACCGAGGCGCTCGACCTCGGCTCCGGTGACCGCGCGGGCAAACGCAGCGGGTTCCTCATCATGCTGACCCTCGCCGGGATCATCGCGATCGCCGGGGTGCTGACCGACTCGACCGCGACCGTCATCGGTGCCATGATCATCGCGCCGCTCGGAACCCCGATCCTCGCGATCGGCCTCGGCATCGTGACAGGCCACCTCAGCCTCGTCGTGCGGTCCATCCTGTGGGTACTGCTGGGCCTTGCCATCGTGGTCGTGCTGGGCCTTGCGTTCTCAGTGTTCGTCGCGACACCCGAAAGTCTGGAGACCAACTCGCAGGTGCTCGGTCGGACATCGCCGAGCTTCATGGACCTCCTCGCGGCACTAGCGACCGGGTTCGCGGGCGGATTCGCGATGTGTCGCAGGGACCTCAGCGCAATCCTCCCCGGCGTCGCCATAGCGATCTCGCTCGTGCCGCCGCTGGGTGTCGTCGGCGTCTGCGCCGGACAGGGCCTATGGGCGGACGCTCTCGGCGCGCTGTGGCTGTTCCTCTCGAACGTGCTTGCCCTGATCATCGCCGGCAGCATCGTGTTCACTCTGGCCGGCTATGCGCGCGACCCCGGATCGTCTCCGGTGGCGAACCGTCGCCGCGCCTACATCATCGTCTCTGTCCTCACAGTTGTCATCGCCCTGCCGCTTGTGGCGAACTCGATCGTCTCCGTCGCGTTGGCGCGGTGGTCGGTGAGCATCCAGGACGCGGCCAGCGACTGGCTCGCCGACGACGACGGCGCCCGTGTCTACGGTGTCGACTGGTCCGGGACAACCGCCACTGTCGAGGTCACAACCGACGACGGACAGACGCCGCCGATAGACGATTTCCGCGATTCGCTCGCGAGCGTGATCCCGTCGTTCCTCGGCGTTGTTGTGGACGTCGGGCAGGGCGTGGAGGTCACGATTCAGTAGGCCTGCCTACCGCCACTGCTGATCGAGACCGGCTCCGACGGCCGGCCAGGAGGCGCTTCCCGCTCAGCACCAGAACCACTGCATCAGCGGCCACCCGACTCCGCTCGAGACTCGCGCTCGCTAACAGGGTCCACGCAAGCCGGGACCGAATCCACTGGATCGCCCGCCGTCCTGTGGGCGCCTCGTTAGAAACCGCGGACGACTGGAATGCAACCGGGGCATCACCCGTAGCGTCCAGGCGGTGGCCGGCCTGCGGCCGAGGTGCTCTCTGCGCTGCGCGCGTTTCGTCTGGAAGCCTTCGGCAGCATACGGGCCGGTGGCGTCCGCGCAAGCGGCAAGCCGCTGGCTCCTCCGAGATTCTCGGCACGCGGTCGCTGCGCTCCCTTGTTTCGCACCGAGATTCTCTCCCCCCGCCACCCTCCGGGTTGCACTCCCGCCCCCACCCCTCCGCGGCACTACGTGCCTTCCAGGTGAAAAGCACTGGGGGAGTGAGGAACAACCAAGACCGATCGAGCCCACCTCGGCTTGACAAACCTGATTGAGATTCACGGCAAACAACGACAGGGAGAAAGACATGACCATCACCACCACCCCCACCGGGACCGTCGGGCACATCGACCCCAGCACGCTCATCGTCGAGACCAACGTGCGCACCACCGCGCCCCTCGATCCCGGGTTCGTGGACAGCATCCGACACATCGGGGTCCTCACCCCGCTGCTGGCGTGGCGAGACCAGGACGGGGGAGTGCACGTGCCGGACAACGCCGCACCCTCGCCGCCCGCGAAGCAGGCATCGCCACCATCCCCGTCTACGTCGTCGAAGCAAATGATGACGACACGGCGCGGCGGATCGTGGAGCAGTTGGTCGAGAACGACCAGCGCGAAGCGCTCACCGACGCCGACCGCATCCAGGCCTGGCGTGCCCTCGAACTCGAGGGTCTGTCCGCGACCGCGACCGCGATCGCCAAGCGCACTGGCATCAAGCGGGACAGGGTGAAGACCGGTCTCGCCGTCGCTCAGAGCGTCACCGCGACTGAGGCGGTCAGCGAGGGCGGGCTGACGCTGGATCAGGCGGCGATCCTGCTGGAGTTCGACGGCGACACCGACACCGTGACGGAACTGACCGAGGTTGCGACCACGGATCCCGGCTACTTCCCGGTCGCGGTGGAGCGGGTACGGCAGGACCGGGTCACGCGGGAGGCGAAGGAGAAGGTCGAGCAGGAGGAAGCGGCCAAGGGTCACCGGATCCTCGACGAACGGCCCAGCGACTACAACACCGCCCCGTACCGGGTGCGGATGCTCCGCACCGCCGACGACGAACCCGTCGACCCCGACACCCTCCAAGGCAAGCCCGGCGTCGCCGTCTACGTCGCGACGTACTTCGGGGGAGAGGCGCGAGCTGAGTACTACCTCGACGACCCCGCCACGCTCGGGTACACGGTCCGCGAAGAGGCTGGCTACGGAAGCGGCGGTGCGCCGTCGGGACCGATTACCGACGAACAGAAGGCGGAACGGAAAGAACTGATCGCCCACAACAAGGAATGGGACGCCGCCGAGACGGTGCGCCGCGAATGGCTCACCCAGTTCCTCGCCCGCAAGGCCACCCCGAAGAATGCCCAGACCGTGATCGCCGAAGCCCTCACCACCGCCCGATGGAAGATCGCCGACGGCCTCACCCGAGGCTCCACCACAGCAAAGACGCTCCTCGGCATCGACACCGCCGACTACGGCGACCAGATCGCGGAGTACCTGACCGCGCACCCGCACCGTGCCGTGCACGTCACCCTCGCCGTGCTGCTGGGTGGCATCGAGCAGAACACCAACCGCAACACCTGGCGCGCCCCCAGCCCGGACACCGCCTGGTACCTGAGCACCCTCCAGGGCTGGGGCTACCCACTGTGCCCCGTCGAACGCATCGCCGCGATGCTCACCCACAACACCACCGAATAGCCGGCCGCGGGTGGGCATCCCCGACGGATGCCCACCCGCGTCCCGACTCCCAGCCCTACCCAAAGGAAGGAAATGTCATGAACACCGTGACCGTCTACACCACCGGACCCGGCTGCCAACGCTGCAAGCTCACCAAAGACATCCTGACCCGCAGAGGCGTGGCCTTCGTCGAGGTGGACATCCGGGAACAGCCCACCGCCCGCGAGTACGTCGTCGACGAACTCGGCTACACCGAGGCTCCCGTGGTGGTCGTCGACGAACACGACCACTGGAGCGGGTTCCGCCCCGACCAGATCGACCGGATCTCCCGACCATGACCACCTTCATGGAGCTCTGGCTCGAAGCTGCCCACGAGGCGTATGCGCTCCGGGCACAGCTGGCCCACCTCGAGGACGCCTGGCTCCGCGCCGAAGCCGACGCGGACTACTGGTACTTCCAGGCCTGCAACAGCAATCTCCCGGCAGCGCCACGCTAAGCACGACAACCCCGACGCAGTGACAGACGCAGGTGCCGTAGCCGAGGTGCGCCGGATTACCGGGACGCAACCGAACGCATCCCTGAAATCGGTCAAGGGCTGGTGAAGCGAGCGGCGAGGGCGCACTGTTGGTTCGGAGGTTCAGATGATCACTGTCGATCAACAGAATCTGGTGTTCGAACCGCTCGACGAATCAGCGTGGCGGCTCTGCGACACCAACATCGACGAGCACGACGCCGCGCGTCTGGTTGCCTACGTCGAACGAGTGGACGGCGGCTACGAGGCAATCTGGCTGGGGCTTGGCATGCGCCCCAGCTGGTATGCATCGCGGGACGATGTGCTCCGTACCGCTCGAGGCCTGCGGCGACCGGACGTGACGATGACGCAGTCTAAGCCGGACCCGATTCCCCGGGTCGCGCCGGTGTGAACCCTGCGCCCCGGGCGGGCCATCCCCGTGGTGATGCACACCGGGCCTAGCGAGCTGCCCCGGAATCGCCTTGCCTCCCGGCGTTAACAAGGGTGTCGTAACATCGCATCAGCACCGCTACCACTCCTGAGAGACAGACCCGGGATGAGGTGAATCCATCGTGACGGCACCGGGGTACGAGGTCGGCGTCTGGGAGCGCTACGCCACCGAGTTCACACTTGCTTTCGGTGAAAATCCGTCGCGCATCCGGGCGGTGCGGGTGGCTTACTACGAGCACGGCTTCGACGTCGACTTGATTGCGCAGCTCAGCGGCTTCCCAGTCTGGAGGATCCGCCAGGCGTTATCCCAGGGACCTCGACAGGCGAGCTGAAGAGTCGTCGATCAGAGGCCCAGACCGGCCTCGCCCATCTACCATCCTCATTCGGGCACTGCTCGCTGAGCGGACGTGTGCGTGCGGTCGGGGAAGCCGTGAGGTCAACCCCACGTCCAACCGGGGACTGACGCGAGCGCTGCCTCTCGCTCATGTCCAAGTTGCCCGCGCCGATAGTCGCGCCGACGCGCCGCGATCCATTGCCCGAGCGCCATATCTGTATCGGGATCGCGATAGCTTGAAGGCGGCAGAACCCCGTGCTTCTCGACATAACTACGCGTGAGCGCCACGGAGTCCATGAACCGGGCCAACTGCTCATCCCAGACCCAGCCTGGGACGGCATCAAGGGCGGCAATCTGATCGTTCGAGAGGCGACCCCACTTACGGTCAGTACGACGCGCCTTAACCCAGACTCCGAGTTCAGATCGAACTCCGTCGGACAGTTGAGACACTCGGGCTGTGCCGTTCGTTTCCACGTAGCGGAGCAGCTCGCGGAAGCCATCGTCGAAATTGGCCTCGTGATCGCGACGGCTTCGTTGTGCGGTTGCAGTCCAGTCCCACCCCGCTAGGGAGTCGAGCTGTCTGACCCGGCGATCACCGAGTCGCCCAGCGCGTTCGCGGATGTCCTCGACCCACCGCCCCAACGCAAAGTACCCCTCGTGATGGTTCCGGAGCACTCTTGAATGCCCCGCCCTCTGAATGAAGAGCCGCAGATGGGCGATGCCCATGTCGAACGCACCCTCAGGGTCGTGAAGATCCACCCGACCATCGTGGCATGTTCCGGAGCTCGAGAATCTCCTCGAGCGAAGCGTCCAGTCGACGAATGATCCTCATTCGGGCATCGCTCGATGAAGGCACCATGAGTACTCCGCCCGACCGGGTTCGTTTGCGATCCGGTGCGGGCATTGCCCGCGAGCGGGGCGTCAACGCGCGCATGATCTAGGGGTTGGAACTAGGGAGCGACGCTTCGGCGTCCTGATCAGCCTGGTTGGTGGCGGCGTCGTCCTCGGCCGTGGACACCCAGTTGCCCTCATCGTCGCTGATACGCACCTGATTGGTTTCGAACTGTTGACGCACAGTCCACAGCTCCGAGCCCGCCCGATACCTGCCGAGCAGATCAGTGGCCGATCCCGTCAGGTTGGCGGCGAGGAGCCGCACCACAAGTTCGTTGATCACGCTCACGAGATAGGTCTCAACGTGGTCCGGGAAGGCTCCGTTGTCAGCGTGCTTGACCCGCCGGTAGTTGTTCGAGATGGCGCGAGCCAGTCCCACCTGGCTATGGATGTAGTCACCCCACTGGATACCGAGTAGCTCGAGGCAGCGGTAAACGTAGGTGGCCATCGTCGGGCGACCGCGTGCGCGATCGTAGGTCGCGTCTTCGCCCGGACGTGGCCCTATGAGTTGTCCTGCGGCCTCGAGCGCCATGGATGTTGACATGACGACGTCCTCGGTGAAGCGCTGCCGCCGTCCTATCACCGCGACGGCGGGCAGGATGAAGCGATCCCACTGGTCGTAGACCGCGGCCCAGCGGGCGAGCCCCTCAGCGCCGACCTCTTGCAGCACCAGGTGTGGCAGTCCGAGCTTCTTGTCGGTCGGGATCGGCTGCGCCCTCTCGCGGATCGTGCGCGCGCTGATCAGCTCGACGAACGGATGATCGTACACCTCGCCACCCATCAGGCGCGCCGGAATCGATTCGTCCTGCACCCTATGCTCGCGAACCGACAGCGCCGTCCCGAACAAGAAGATCAGCAGGTGCGCAACCCTTCGCAGTTCGACGAGGTGGTCGAAAAACGGGCGCGGCTCTGCCCACTCGGACTCGATCACCACGTTGTTCGCGACAACATGGGAGCGCTCGTAGCCGTCGCTGGTTTCGCTCGACGTCCAGGTCGTACGAATACGCATCGTGGCTTCCCCTTGAGCCCACTCGACAAGCTCGGGGCTCTGCACCGTGATGTCGACGGCGGCGGAGCGTCCGTTACCGTCCCGACGGGGCTCGGACTCCACTGCGCTGAGCCGCGACCACCGATTCAGCCCGTCCATCCGGCTCCGGCATGTCTTGACGGTGAGCGGATCGGACAGGGCGCCATCGCGTTCGAAGAGCAGCGTCTCCTGCGGCGCGATCCGACCACTGCCGATCCGTGAACCCGCCGCTTCGGAGTGTCCCGACCAACGACACCCGAAGAGCATGACGTTGCCGTCGCGTGTACGGAGCAGCAGGTTCTCCTGAGGATTCATCCGCCGAAACCACTCATCGACGTGCGCGAACTGATCGACCGCGAATCCAGGAAGATACGGAATCTCGACCTCGACGCCGGTGTCGCTGAGGCGAAGCGTCGCCCCGACGTAGGGGGTAGATTCGACGCCATCAACGAGGAGGCCGGCGAGGCTGTCCCCGAAGCCGAGGTGTTCAACGCTCACGTCGAGGTCCATTCTGGTCGTGTTCGCTGAGGCCAGTTCGCAGGGGCCAAAGCTGCCTTTACCGATTGCAGAGACAGTACCGATGGCTTCAGACGCCACCGCACCCGATAGCTCAGAGGCGACGTACGGCGGTTGAGATGCTGTACCGGATGGGAGTCGCCGCCGCGCGGTCGTGAACGTCGCTCTATCCCTTATGCGGGCACCGCCCGGGCGTCCACCCATCACGGGCGGCCGCGACGTTGGGTGGCCAGGCGTCGCACCCCGCGGGCCGCTAGACCGGATCGGCGGTCACTACTCCGTCGTTTGACACGTGCTCTGTCCAGCGCGCTCCATCCCACCATCGATGCTGGTGACGCCCGTGCGGATCAGCGGCCCACTGAGCGGGGACGGGCGGCGGAGGCGCCGGGGTTGTGGGAGGGGGCGCTGGTTGGGCCGCCGCCTGCACGGCCGCCGTGCTCGCGCTCGATGAGGGCTTCCCCTCGCGTATCCTCGCAGCTTCGTTCGTCACGTCTGCCTTGGCGCGGTCCATGGCGGCAATCGCGCGGTCCACGCTGGACTTCGCTGCCGCGTAGGGCTGCAACGCCGCAGCCTGGCTCGACGCCAATCGACGACCTTCTGCCGCACGTCCTCGAGCCATGGCGGCGCGCGTCTTACTGCCGACGAACATGCCGACCGTCTGACCCGACGAGCGGTTCTTCAACTTGGCATCCTGGAACTGCTCACGGATTGACCGCTCGGCCTCGGTAAGTTCCCGTTTGTAGTCACGAAGATCGCGGATGCCGCTTGAGATGACACGCTTGGCTTCAGCCAGGTCGCCCGCGTCTGCCGCACGCTGCGCCTCGGCTTCGGTGGCTGCGGCTATGTCCAGGATGCGCTTGTTCAGGTCGTTCTTCCCCACGGCCACATACTGGCAGAAGGTCGCTCCGTCGCCCGCGATCTGACGCAATTGGCGTGAGGCGCCGCCCGAAGCCGACCCGCGATCCCTAATCGGGCAGTGCGCGTTGAAGGTGCATCACGTGCCGGCCTAATCGCGTGCGATTCCATCCCCATGCGGGGCAAGGACCGAAAGCGGAGCCGCCAGGAATTCGAACCATCCGCGATGCTGATCGCGCGGAGTTGCGCCGCCGGATTCCCAACGCGTGATTCGGATCGGTCCGCGAGGGCCGCCTGATAGGGCACGTTTGCGTGCGTGTTGATGCTGCGATTCCCCGCTCGCGGGCGAGCGCGTTGGCCCGGCGATGTCGGAGACTGTGCTGGGTGGTGTTCGCCCTACTAGTAGGGTTCGCAGGCGAGTCCGTCGCCGTCGCGGTCGAGGTCGTAGATGTCGCTGCCGACGACGCGTGCGATGCCGTTGAAGTAGGAGGGGCCGTTGCCGCTGCCGCCGGCGCAGTCGACGTCGCTGTCGATCGGAACGCACGCGTCGGCGTAGTTGGAGTCGCAGTTCCCGGCCGGCGCCGCAGGGGCCGGGGCGGGCGGTGGTGGTGGTGCGACGTAGGTGCCGTTCGCGATCACCTGGGTGATCGGCTCCGTCGTGATGACGTCCGAGATGAGTTCCCGGCTGACTTCCTGCCCATCCAGCAGGTGCACACGGTAGGTCAGCGACCTCTCGCCGTTCTGCCCGGGAGTGCGAACCTGCGTCTGCCCCGCAGGCAGGGCGCCGTCATCGACCCGGGTCTCGGTGAACGGCACGACCTCGGTCACGACCTCGTCCCGTGTGCTCGCGACCGGGGTGGGCGTCGGCGTCGGGGTGGGGCGCGCATCCCTCGATTCCTCGGAGCGCTGCGCGTCCTCGGGTGACCGCAGTTCAGCGAAGGGGGCGGCTTCGACCTTGCCACCCGCACCAGTATTGGGCAGCACCGCAGCGCTGACGCTTCCGGTCACCAGCAGCACTCCGGCCGCGGCGGCCGTGACCGCGATCGCGGCTTTGCGGGAGTTGAGGCGCAGCCAGGTTCGGGTGCCCCTTGTGAGGGCGACGATCCCGGTGATGAGCACGACCAGTGCGATGACGGCCACCACCGGCGAGAGCAGGATGATGGGGATCAGCGCGACCGCGCCGATGAGGATCCACGCCCACACCGGCATCCGACGCGAGGCGCGTGCTGTGGTCGGCGTGGTCGGCGGCAGCGGCTCGACCCGGGTCGTGCCGTTGCTGGCGACATGCACGCCCCACGCGTTACCGTCCCACCAGCGTTGCCTGTTGGCGTTGACCGGATCGGGATACCACCCAGGCGGCTGTGTCGTCATTGAATTCTCCCCAGAAATCCATCCGACCATAGCGACCAACTCGGCCCACCTATGCCGAAATACGCCGAATCCGAACCCGTATTGGGTAAACCTGACGAGACCTTGAGGAACCACCTCCACCCGCGGTGCATGGTGACCGAAGGGGCAGCTTCGGCCGGGGTGTGACTGGTACGGTCGGCGTCGTGACGCTGGAACTGGGACCAGACGACAAGCGGATGCGGCTGCGCTACGCCGGCACCTGCCGGCTGTGTGGGGAATCGCTCGAGGCGGGAACGGATGCCGTCTACGAGCGCGGCACCAGGACCGTGCGCTGCGTCCAATGCCCTACCGCGGGCGAGACGGCAGCACCGGGATCTGGCACCGCCGGCGCCTCGGCACGTCGCGAGTATGAACGCCGCAAGCAGGACCGGGAACAGCGGATCCGTGCCGCGCACCCCAAGCTCGGTGGGCTCATCCTCGCCTTGTCCGACGACCCGCAGAGCACCCAGGCGTGGGCACAGGGTGCCATCGGCGAGGAATTGTTGGCGCAGCGCCTCACCGACTTGCCCGACACGTTCCGCGTCCTGCACGACCGCCGCATTGCCGGCACCCGCGCGAACATCGACCACATCGCCGTCGGCCCCACCGGCGTGTGGGTCATCGACGCGAAACGCTACAAGAACAAACGTCCCGTCCTACACGTCGAGGGCGGCGTCATCCGGCCCCGCACCGAACATCTCCGGATCGGCGGTCGCGACGGCAGCAAGCTCATCGAAGGCGTCCGCGCACAGGTCGAGCGGATAGCCGCCGCTCTCGACGACCGCGAGGTACCGGTAGCCGGCGCGCTCTGCTTCCTCGAGGCAGACTGGCCCCTCAGCGGCGGCTCCTTCACCGTCGACGGCATCCACATTCTCTGGCCCCGGCTCCTCGTCAAACGGGTGACGGAAGCGGCACCGCAGACCGTCGACGTGGACACCATCCACGCCCGCCTCGCGAAGGCCTTCCCCGCCGCGTGACGTTTCCTGCTCAAGGATCGAACGCGAGACGCCCAGCGCTCCTGATCCTTGACGCGACCATCTGTGGCACGGGCTGGTCGCGTCGCAACTGCTAGGTTCGATCGGTCTGGGGACCGGGAGGCGTCACGATTCAGCGCCAGCGAAGGAACGGGGTGGTCATGCGGGTCGGACGGGTGCTCGTGACGGTCGGAGCTGTCTTCGCGGCAACTCTCGGGGTGTCAGCGTGCGCACCGCAGCCGCCGGCGGTCGATGCGGTCGCGCCCACTCCCACATCCGCAGCCGAGGTGGGGTCGACGAGCGCAGAGTCCGCGTCAGAACAGATCACGTTCGTGTCGGTAGTCGATGGCGACACCATCGAGACCAGCGCCGGCACGGTGCGCATCATCGGGATTGACACGCCCGAACGAGGCGAGTGCGGCGCCGACGACGCCTCCGGCGAGATCGAAACCCAGCTCGCTCCCGGCGACACACTCACGCTCGAGCTGCCTGCGGGAGAGAATGATCAGGATCAGTACGGCAGGCTCATCCGCTATGCCACTACCACTGCCGGTGTCGATCTCGGACTTCTCCAGCTCCAGGGCGGTAACGCGGTGGCCCGCTACGACTCGAGCGACGGCTACCCGGCTCACCCGCGCGAGGTTGACTACCACGCCGCGCAGCTGGCCACGCTTGGCTCTGACGGATCCGTGATGACCGTTGCCTGCCAGGCGGCCGCGGCGGTCCCACCCCCGACTGCCGTCGGCGGGTGGTGGGAGCAGTACTCGTCGTGCACGAAGCTGAAGAAGAACGCCGTCGGGCATCCGACCGGACCTTTCAACCGCGATGACCCCGCCCAAGCGGAACCTTTCGACTGGTTCGCCAACCGCACCGGCAATGGCGGCGACGGCGACGGCGACGGGCTCGCCTGCGAGTAGTTGCCGAGCCATGGACTGTGCTGCTCCCCGATCCCCACACCGGCGATGTGCGATGGCGGGACATAACCGGGCGATGCTCGGCATGCGGCGCTCCCTGCAGCGGTCGGCTGTCTGAGCCTGGTGCCACAGTGGGCACTGTGACCAGGGATCCCGCGCTCCCGCGCGATGACGAGATGAGCGCGTTCCTCTTGCGCTTCATCCAAGGTGAGCGGCGCCGAGACCGGATTGACGTGCCGGTTGGGAATCAGTCCGAGTTCCTCCTGCTGTTCGCGCTTGTGCAGCGAGTTCGTCGACTGACCCAGGCGTTTGTCCGACTGCAACGATCTGGATTCGTCAGCGAAGCGAGCCTCCTCGTGCGCGCGGCTTTGGAACATGCGGTGACCGCTCAGTGGGCGTACCTCACCCCGGGAGGTGTCACGCGGCTGCACGTCAGTTGCGCCCGAGCTCAAGCGGATCTCGCGGCTGGAATGATCAGCTACTCGAAGGACCCTGGATGGGTGGACCTGGCGGCCCGACTACGCGCCGATGTGCCCGCAGGCCCCGGGCTTCCCAAGTTCACGGGGCGCGAGGGGATCATGGCCGAGCTTGACTCCATCCACTTTCTCTCCGCTAGTTATCGAGTGCTCTCCCAAGTGGGGCATGTCACTCATCAGGCTGCCCTTGATTTCCTGGTCGAGGAGGAAGGCGAAGTGCATTTGCGTGCCGAGCCCGAAGTATTGGAGCAAGAGCAGCTTCGCTATGCGCTGAGCGGGTTCTGCATGCTCGTCGCGTGGATACAGGCGCGGCTCGAGGAGGACCATGACGAAGTTGCGCGACTGAAGGAAATCTCCGTCCGGCTACATGTCCCGTGGCGGCTCGATACTCACCTTCCGCCAATCAGGCGTCGATTCCCGGGCGAGGAGTCCTGACTCGATCTCTATGCGCGCGATGGGCAGTAGCCGGGGCGGTCATCGCGCAATCCAGCCCGAGTCCACGTGAATGAGCACCCCAGCGATGGCGCCAGGGAACGCGATCGTGCGGATCGCGTCGCCGGGCTGTACTTGATGGCACATCACGCGCAGGTCGTGCGCGCGCGTCGCAGGTCCGGTGATGGACGATGGGCTGCGTGTCGAATGCCGGCAGCCGCGAACGCCGGGAGCTTGACGACAAGATAGATCAATGCCCGCCGGAGACGCTTTTCGCCGCCCCCAGGTCGACCCCACCGAGAAACGAACTGGCGACCACCGCCAACGAGAGTTCGTGAGGCAGCCATGGCTCACCCGCGACGGTTTCACTGAATACGACGAGGCATTCCTACGCTGTTACCCAGCCGCGCGTCGCCGAGCGATGAGCCAACTACTCGACACGCTCTCCGTACCGCAAGACGACGCCATCCTCGAGGGGGAAGCCGCCTTCACCTACATGGTGACCTTGCGCGAGTCGATGGTCGCGGCGGCTACCGAGGTAGCCGCCGCGTATCACTCGACAAGCTGGTTGCACCTCATCAGGCGACTCAACCCGATCGCGTTGGCGTTCGCCGAATCTGGCGTCACGGAGTACAAAAGCGACGAGACGGAGCGGGTCGCCGAGAATCTTGTCGGGAATGCCCAGGGCGCGGTTCTCGACCTCGCCTCGGGCCCTGTGTCGACGGATGTCTCAATGAAGCTCGCGCGACTGCTGGCTCTAGCGGCGATGGTTGACAGCCTGGAAGGCGCGATCCGCAGCGCAACCAAGGGCGTCAAATACCACGTCCGGCGCAACCACCGGCCGCGCCCGTTTGACAGCGACGCCCTCCGCAACGCGCTGGACGAGTTCGACCTCCGCGGCCGCTGGAACAACGCAGAGAAAACCCCCCGACTCGATGGCGGCTCAGGTGACGACTTCGATGGCGATCCTCCGATGCTCGCCGCATACCGGTTTCACCACGGGCTGGCTCCTGATCAGGTCTGGCAAGGCCCGTTCCGAGCGGCGAAACCTGCGACAGAGCCGGTGCAGTTCACGATCCGGGCTTTCACGACCGGCGATGAAACGTACGCCGTTCTCGGTCGCGACGGAGTGCTTGCGACGTTCGATGACCCGGGCTTGGCGGCATCGCTCATCGTTTTCGGAAACGCCCTGCTTCACCACGTCCTTGACGGCGAATCAGAGGCTGGGACCTCCCTCCCGCACCTCGGAACTCTGTGGCGAACCAGCCACCTCTTGCTTGCAGACATCTCCGATGCCCTGCACAGGCCGGCGGTCCGTGACTGGCTCGCTGAAAATGGCCAGGCGCTGCTGACTGCCGCTAGTGTTCTGGACAATATTCGCGGCCTGTACGAGCACGGGCGTCGCAGTCTTCCGGGCCCAGTCATTCACGAACTAGGCGAGGACACGCTGATTGATGTATGGGCGTACACGTGGCACGTCACAGATGGCCTCAAGATCTCCCCGCACACAGGTGGCGTCGTCGCCAACCTGAGCGCCGAGCAATTCGAACTTGCAGCGCAAGCGCTTATTGACAGCAGCAAGTTCGCTCCAACTCCCGCACTGCGTGAATTGCGCGGGAGGACCCTGCGGCTGGACGGCAGGGCGATAACGGATGTTGACGCGATCTTGCTGGCAAGCAACAAGGTCTTTCTCGTCTCGTGCAAGAAGTTCGTCATCCGTCTCGACTATCTCGCCGGTGAGTACACGGCTGCCCGCAATGCTCGCCAGCGGCTCGAGGCAGCCCTCGACGAATGGCGTGAACGACTTGAGGTCCTCCGCAGGGCACCTCGCGGTGACAACTACAACCTCGAGGGGTACGAGATTGACGGGTTCATCGTGCTCCCGCAGCTCGTCTTCACGCCTCGCAGCGATTCGCGCGAACTTCTTCGGTTCGGTGATCCGAAGCTCTTCTTCACGAGAGTCGAAAGCTTCGATCAGTTTGCCGCCACTTTGGAGATGGCGGGCTGGGACTGAGCACGCAATACACCTCGAGGGGCACCGGTTCCCGTAGTCGATCATCGGGACGAAGTCGATCCCCAGCGTGCGCGAAACGATTCCCCGGGCCTTCGGCGTGCATCGCGCCGGGTGGCGGCGGCCGATACGCGTCGTCGTGTGCACCGACAGCTTCGCGGTCGAAGCTAAGCGTGAATTGGCGCGGCGTAGCTGTGGTGGACGCCAGCGGCGCGCCCGCCATCCCCGAACCCCCGAATCGCCGGAGTTGGCGAGCGGCGGATCACATCAGGGGTGGTGCTCTCCGTCTCGGATCCGCTGGATGTATGGCGCCAGGATTGCATCAATCCTCGCCTGGTCTTCCGGGGTCAGTATCGGCGTCATAGGGCCACTGCCGATGATTTCACCGGCCATGATGGCAAAGATGGGGTACCCATCGTCCGGATCACCGTCGCCGTTTGGCGGAACGAAGTTGCAAGGTACGGAGTCCGCTCGAAATCGTTCGATCTGGATGCGGTCCACAATTGCGTTGAGCTGGACGGCAAGGAGCGTAAGGACGCGATCCTCGTCTGGAGCCACGAACATCCACGCATCGTCGGGCAGCAGTGCGATTTGATCAGTCGATTCGGTGTCTGCGATCAATTCCGCGCCGTCAGGAATGTTCCCAGACTGTCCCGCCGGTCCATGAAGCATTGCTCGTAACTGCCCGTCGCCATCCTCCACCAAACCCCACTCGAATGGCTGCTTAGATGCTGGATGATCGATCAGCGTGCGAAAGTCCCGTGCGGATCGAAGGGTGTCCCAGTGTTCGTCGAACAGCGCAATATCCCGCAGCCATTCGAGGAACCTCTCGTTGCTGCGGTGCGGGACCTCCCCAAAGATCGACTGGAACCGCTTGACGACGCCAGCGAAAGCTGACACTGCCGAATAGAAGCTCAAGTAGAAGTCTTTCGTCGCGTCAAATAGCCCTTGCTGCTCGGTCGGACTGGGCTTGCGGCGCCCATCGAGTTTGCTGACCGGAATGAACGTCCGACGCGCGGCTTCGATCGCGTTGCGATGACGAACGAGTTGCCCTAGCGACTGGCCCAAGGCGAGCATGGCCCTGCGTTGGCGATCATCGAGAGTGTTGTGATGTATCGCGTTGTGCATCCAAAAGGCGATGTAGCCTGGCCCCACCCTGAATAACTCGGGTAGCGATTGGTCTTGGGCTTTGTCCTCCGCAGGTGCAGCGTTCACGATGGCAACGATAATGTCTCTGCGTTGCCCGGTTCCAACTGCTTCAGGTGACGCAGGCGTGTGGGCGGGTGCGGCCCCTCCGGTGGTGGACGCGCCGCCCGGTATAGGGTCGCTCAGCGCGCAGGTTGGGCGGTTGGGTCGCCGGGTTTCCAGGTGCCGTCGAACGCGGCCTCGCTCGGCCCGTATATCCGGAAGTACGCGAACCAGCCCCGCCCGGGAAGGGTCTGCACCCACGGCGCCGCGTCAGCTGGGGCGTCGGGCCCGAAGTGGAGGTCGACGTGGTCGCCCCCGAGCTTCCCGTCGAGTTCGAACAGCGACCGCAGTGCCGCGTTGCCCTGCGGCGTGGAGATCTGGCTGCGGGTCTCGGCGTCGTAGACGGTGAACGACCAGAACAGTCCGGCGGGGACCGGAAGCGGCACGCGCACGCGGTAGGACGTTCCGCCCTCTAGGTATGCGCCGTCGCCGTCGCGCGCGATGAACCAGTACAGCGACCCTGATCCGGCTTGGCGTCGAAACATCACCGGCGACGTCGCGATCGCTTGGTAGAACCAGGTCTCGCGCGCATCAACGTCGGTGCGCGTGTCGATCTCGAAGTCCGGGTTCTCGGGACGCAGCGTCACCCATTCCCACTGCCGATCCGGCCACACCACCCGGTCGGGCCGCCGGTCCGCGAGGGACTGCACGCGCAGTTGGGCGTCTGCGTCTGCGGCCGCCTGCGCGAGGATGCCGCGCATTCGGTCGTCGGGTGCGAACGGTTCGCCGGCACGGATGCCGACAGCGGCGAGCTCGCCGAGGTAGGCGACATCACCGGGGTGGGCGGGTTCGGTGTCGATGTACTGCTGGAGGAGCTCCCAGTAGCCCAGCGTGCCCTGCACCGCGAGGGGCGTGGTGTCCTGCGGCACACCCGTCAGGTCCGTCCACGAAGGCTCCGTCCATTCGGCGCTCTCATCCAGAGGTGCGACCTGCACCGATCGAAGCAGCGTGATCGCGCCGTCCACGTCGCCGTGCTGTGGGATGGCGCGCAGCCCGACCACGACGCGATTGCCGGCCGGCCGGTGCACGAACCCGTCCGAGGGTTCGTCGCCAGCCCATCCCGGCGGGAGGAAGATGTGACGGCCGCCGTGGCCCTGGTCCGGACCGGGGATGCCGATGTCGGAGATCCAGCTCTGGTCCGTGTTCAGCGCCGCACCGATGATCGGTCCCGCCGGCACCGTGACCACGAGCGGACCTACCGCGAGATCCAGCAGGACCGGGCCGTACGGGGTGTCGGAGTTCAGCGTGAACCCGACCTGGCCCGGCCGGGTGTCCATCGTCCCGAAGACTCGGTTGGGCACCACGCCCGCCGCCTGTGTCCCCGCCCAGATCGCCATGCCGGACACCGCAGGAAAGAAGTGCTTGTAGCAGACAACCGCTCGGGCATGATCGGCCGCGTCGTACGCCGCCTGCACCGTCGCCGCCGTCGGAAAACCACCCTCGAACCGATATTCCACTGCCGCGCTCCTCACCCGAAGTTCCCCTCGGAGACTTCCACACCGGTCGCTCCGCCGCCAGCAGCCACTCCCAACGGGAACCGAACACGTTCAACGATCGCCGGGTGCAACGCCTGCACCAGGGTCCTTGAGCGTTCAGGCGGGGTGGGTAGCTGCGCGTGCTTTTCGTGCGCGGCGGTCTTCGAGGATCACGCTGATGAGTACGGCGACGGAGAGGACGGTCATGATGATCTGGGTGACGCCTGCCGGGGTGGCGGTGCTGTCGTCGTTTTCGGCGGTGAGCCAGCGTCCCCAGTCGCCGAGCCCGTGCAGCACGATGGGGACCCAGAGTGTCCCCGCCGCTCGTAGCGCCGCGTAGAACAGCACACCCTCCATCGCGGTCACGCCGACCTGGAACGCGATGGTGCCGAGTGGGACACCTGCCAGTGAACTTCCGAAGGCGTGCGCGACGCCGAAGGCGATCGCGGTGACCAGGAGGGTGACGGTTTCGCCGTGGTGGGCGCGGACGGATTCGAGCAGGATGCCGCGGAAGAACAGTTCCTCGCCCAGTCCGACGAGCAGGTAACACAGCAAGCCGACGAATATGTAGGCCGCTGACAGCTGGGCCCACGGCGTGGCGATAAGGAGGACCACGATCTGTGCGGCGATCGCCAGCGGGACCAGCAGCATCCACCATCGCCGCGGTTTGGTGTGGTGGATCGGCGGGTCGGTCCAGATGTCATGCCACCACCCCGACCGCCACGCGAACAGGAGCCCGGCACCGATCGCAATCGGCAGGGGGATCAGGTGGCTCGCGGCGAGTTCTATCACCGGATCTGGGTCGGCGCCGAGGGCCGCGTCGACGAGCAACCCCCCGCCGGCGGCGATCAGCACGTACGCGATGGCGGCGACCAGTCCCACCCACAGGACGCGGGGAATCCGATCACGGGTGGGGGTCTCCTGGCCGGTCGGCGGCTTCATCCAGCTCCTCCTGCAGCCAGAACCGGCCGCGTCCTCATCTCTCTGATCTCAGCGTGGCACACGGAGCCAGCACCGGAAGGATCCGCGCGGACAGCGGTCGGCGCGAAGGCGGTGATCGCTCGAGGCGTGAGGCGTGCCGGCCAGACCGCGTTCGGTTGGGGGTCGTTGCTCGAGGCGCCAGGGGAGGGCGGCAGCGCCATCGTAGTTGTGGCAAGTGCGGTTGCGGATAGCCGGGTCGATGAGGTGCGCGACGGAGGCTCCGTTTGCGAACGCCGGGTTCAAACCCACAGACGTCGCGCGCCGCGCACGAAGCCCGCGCTGACGAAGATCGCCCGAGCAACGAGCAACGAGCGACGAGCGACGAGCGACGAGCGACGAGCGACGAGAGACGAGTGCCACGAACGAGGAAGCGCGACCAAGAAAATCGGAATGCACGCAGGCACTTTCTGTGGAAGTCATTTTGAGTTAAGCAGTTTGCGGCTACTCTGGTGAGATGCGGGGTGGCCTCGAGCGGTGGAAGCGGGGTGTCGAATCGCAAGGGGTTCGGCAGGCGCTCTCGTACGCGCTGAAGGGGACGTGCGATTCCCACCTCCGTTCAGCCGGCGTCGACGCGGTCGCCGCCTACGGCGACACCGAGCAAGCCGGCGTGACCCGGTTCATCGTGGAGGACGGCGTCATCCGGACGGACCTGCTCGACGAAGCGGCGTTGCGGTTGTGGGTGGATGGCTGTGATCCCCGGACCGGGGAGCGGCGGGGTCGAGATCTGGTGTCGGCCGATGCGGATCTGATCCTGGATGGCACGATCAATGCGCCGAAGTCGTACAGCATCGCGGCGCTCATCCATCCGGAGTTGGCGGTGGCGTTCGGGGCGTTGCAGGACCGGTTGCGGGACCGGATCATCGCGATCTGGCAGGCGGAGTTGAATGCCCGCCGCGGCGCCGGCGGCCGGATCCGGGAAACCCTGCATCGAGTGGAGGTCGTGGAGTTGCAGCACCGCCGGTCCCGAGCGCTGGACCCGCACATCCACCGTCACCTGTGGCTGAACGTGAAAGTGCTCGGACAGGACGGCAAGTGGTCCAACGTCGACTCCCGGGTGGCGATGAAACTGCACACCCTCATCAACGCGGAAGGGGAGCTTGCCGCCCGCACCGACCCGGACTGGGTGAACGCGCTGGCCCGCCACGGCTACACGCTGAACGCCGATGGTGAGATCGCAGAGTTGGCGCACGCGGTGCGGCCACTGTCCCGCCGGTCGACGCAGATCGAAGCCAACCGCGCCACCCTACTGGCCGCCTGGCGGCGGGACCGCCCCGGTCAGCAGCCGAGCCCGGGTCAGCTGCACCAGATCGACCGGCTCGCGTGGGCGAAGGCCCGCCCGAACAAACCAGGCGACATCGACGAGGCGTCGTGGGAGCACCTCATCATCGACGAGCTCACCACCATCGACCCGACTCTCGCGAACCACCGACCCGCCGTCACGCCGCATCCCGTCGCCCTCGACGACTTGGATCTGGACCTGCTCGCCGCACGTGCCACGATCGAGGCGGATGCCCGCGCCACCGGGTGCGGGGGACGGTTCAGCATGATCGACCTCCGCGCTGGCGCGATGCGGGCGGTGGCATCATCCGGGGCGGTCGCGAGTCGGGGCGCGTTGCAGGCGACGATCGACGAGATCACTGACCGTGCCCAGGGGCTGACGGTGGATCTGCTGCCGGACGAGGCGCAGCGTCCCGCCCATGTGAAGGCGTACATGGCCGCCACCACTGCAGCGCTCAAGCTCGAAATCGCGGCCCGACTGGAAGCCCTGACCCGGGCCGGGATCCCGGTGGATGAGTCGGAGATCACCGGGGCGGCTTCTGGGGTGCTGCGCGACGCTGCGGAGCTCGATTCGTTGCAGGTACGTGCGGCGGCCGCGATCGCGGGCACGGACCGGCTGGTCTCGATCACCGGCCCGGCCGGAGCCGGGAAGACCACGATGCTGCGGGTCGCGAGGAGCGTGCTGGCCCGGCAGGGCAGGCGGATGGTCGTGGTCGCGCCCACCAAGAAGGCTGCCTCGGTCGCCGGTCGCGAACTCGGCACCACCGCATCCAGCCTGCACGCGCTGCTCGCCGACTACGGATACCGGTGGAACCGAGACGACGCCGGCGCCGAGGTGTGGACCCGCCTCGCGGCCGGTGACGTCGACCCGACGACCGGTCGCGCCTACGAAGGCCCACGGCGGTTCCCGCTGGTCGCGGGGGACCGGGTGGTCGTGGATGAGGCGGGCATGATCGACCTGCACACCGCGAACGCGCTGACCACCGTCGGCGCCGACACCGGCGCCGGCATCGCCATGGTCGGTGACCACCTGCAGGCCCGCCCGGTCGGCCACTCGGGTGCGATGGCCGCCCTCACCCGACGGGCCACCGCGGTCGTCGAACTCACTGCCGTGCACCGGTTCCGCGACCCGGACTACGCCGCCCTCACCCTGCGGATGCGGGAACCCGCCTCCAAAGAAGCCGCCCTCGCCGTCGCCGCCGAGCTCGATGAGCGCGGTTTGATCCACCGGGTTGCGGACCTTGTGCAGGCGCGGGACGTGATGGTCGAGGCGTACTTTCGGTGGACCCGGGAGCATCACCGGGTCGCGCTCGTGACCAGCACCAACGACGAGGCCGACGCGATCAACGAAGCCATCCAGCAGCGCCGCGTCGACAGCGGCGACCTCACCCTGCACCGGATCGCGGTCGGCCAAGGAGAGCAGCGACTCCTCGAAGGCGACGTGGTGCAGACCCGCCGAAACGACCGCACCGCCGACGTGGAGAACCGGGCCGTCTGGACCATCAGCCACATCACACCGACCGGTCTGGAACTCGTCAGTCTCGGCGACAGTGCCGACATCCGCACCGTCACGATCGACTACGCCGCCCAGCACGTGCACCTCGCCTACGCCTCCACGGTGCACGGCATTCAGGGTGAGACCACCCACGCCTCCATCGTCGGCCCCGGCGTCGACGCGTCCGGCCTGTACGTCGGGATGACCCGCGGCCGCACCCACAACGAGGCCATCGCGATCGCCGGCACCGCTCCCGCCGCCCGGCACCGGATCGCGGACAGCATTCTTCGAGGCATTCCCGAAGTCAGTATCGACGACTCCATCCACGCCGCCCACACTGAACTCAGCCGGGCCGCCCACCCACCCGAAACCACCCGACCAACCGACCGCACCAATGCCTCCCAGCATGTGTTGCCGGACGACGGGCCGACGAGGGCCGAGCACGCAGCCCGGATCGCGCTCGACGACGCCACCGACTGGCTGCACACCACCTGGCACACCCTGCTCGATCTCGACGCTCGCATCGCCGGCGATAACGCGACCGGGCACGGACGTACCGCCATCGTCGACGACCGGCTGCGCGACGCCCGCGCTCAGCTCGCCGACCGGTACCAGGCCCGAAGCCAGGACTATCCGGCGCTGATCCGGGCGTACGAGGAAGCGCAACGCCGCCAGGTTGCGGTCACCGAACGGTCAATTCGTACGGTGTTGCATTCACCAGATCCGGCGGCGCCCTTCAGTGCGCCAGGTACGTCGACGACCTCGCTTCGCCGCTGATCGTCCCGACACCGCGGCGAGGGTGCTCAAGTGATGGGGCTGACGGCGTTGGCCCAGACCCAGCAGCGCATCTCTTTCTCGCCGACGGTGAACTGGACGCCGCACGCGAGGTCGTTCCACACCACGACGACCGCGTCGACGAGCATCGCGTGCGGCCCGAACCGCACCCACGCCCTACATGCCTTGGGCGCCGGATCCCGCGTCACCGGCAGAGTGTCCTCGCGGCGTTCCTCCGGCGTCAAGGATTGCAGCGGGTTCTCCTCGGCAATGCGCCGCAGGATCCGGTTGTCCATCTGCCGGTCGTAGTAGGCGGCATATCTGCGGTTCGAAGACAAGGCGCCGGATCCCCTCCTCCGCCGATCACCACGACTCTACCCATTATCGAACATGTGTTCTATTCTCCTCGCTCATTACGCCGACATGGTCCACCCCGAAGTGACGGCATGAAGGTTCTATGTCTTTCGTCAAGTCCCGGCCCGCCCCGAGCCGAAGGCAACGCTGACGGCGGTAAGTACTGTCGCGGTGCCCTCCGCGCGGGGCGCCGAGGAGGACGTCGCTGCAGATCCAGGGCAAGAAGCCCGCAAGTAGCAGAGCGCAGGCCCGAGCGCGGCCCTGCGCGATGCGGCAGTCGCTCGTCGGATATAGTTCATGTGGACTATACGGAATGGACTCATCATGGAGGACCAGATCGCGCGCCTGACGTCGCTTGGGGTGGCCGTGCTCGCGCTGCTGAGCGAGGGCGACATGCACCCGTACGAGATGATCCGGCTGATGCGGTTTCGTCGTGACGACCGGCTCGTCACGATCACCAACGGCACGGTCTACCACACCGTGGGGCGGCTCGAGCGGGCGGGACTGATCGCCGAGGTCGGCGTCGACCGCGACGGCAACCGACCCGAGCGCACCACCTACACGCAGACGGATGCCGGCGCCGCCGCGGTGCTCGAATGGGTGCGCCGCGAGCTGCCGCGTGTGGACCGCCCGGCGGAGTTCCGCGTCGCGCTCGCCGAGGTGCACGGCCTGGATCGCGATGAGGCGATCGAGCTGCTCCGTGCCCGTCGTGCGGCGCTCGCCGCGTCGCTCGGCTCCCTCGAGGACGGCCAGCGTCACGCCCTGGAGAAGGGTGTGCCCGCGCAGTACCTCATCGAGATCGACCGTGAGCTGGCGCTCCTGCGCGCGGAGCTCGTGTGGATGGACGCGGTGCTCCCGCGGATCGCCGATCCCGGCTTCGCCTGGGGTCCCGCCCCGACCCCCTCGGAACGCTATCTCGCCCAGAGAAAGGCAGCACGACAGTGACCACCCCCGAAACGCCGGAGTCCCGCCCCACGGCGGGCGCGGCATCCACTACCGCTCGGGTCGCCGGCCCGATCACCGGTGCCTACGCCGTCGGGCACAAGCCAAAGAGTCCCTGGCCCGCCCTCTGGGCGCTGGTCATCGGCTTCTTCATGATCCTCGTCGACACGACGATCGTCTCGGTCGCGAACCCCGCCATCAAGGCCGCGCTCGACCCCGACACCAACAACCTCGACAACGTCGTGTGGGTCACCTCGGCCTACCTGCTCGCTTACGCCGTGCCGCTGCTGATCACCGGACGCCTCGGCGACCGCTTCGGGCCCAAGTACATGTACCTGGGCGGTCTCGCGATCTTCACGCTCGCCTCGCTCGGCTGCGGCCTATCGCCGACCCTCGGCGCGCTGATCGCCTTCCGGGCGGTGCAGGGCCTCGGCGCGGCGCTGATGACGCCACAGACCATGGCGATCATCACGCGCACCTTCCCGCCGAACCAGCGTGGCGCGGCGATGGGACTGTGGGGCGCGACATCCGGTGTCGCCATGCTCGTCGGCCCGCTCGCGGGCGGCCTCCTCGTCGACGGCCTGGGCTGGGAGTGGATCTTCTTCGTCAACATCCCGGTCGGCATCGTGGGGTTCGTGCTCGCGTGGATCCTGGTGCCCAAGCTCGAGACGCACCCCCACAAGTTCGACCTCGTCGGCGTGTTCCTGAGCGCCGCCGGCCTGTTCCTCATCGTCTTCGGCCTCCAGGAGGGCGAGACCTACGACTGGGGCGTGATCTGGGGTCCGATCACGGTGTGGGGCCTGATCATCGCGGGCGTCATCGTCATGGGCCTGTTCATCTGGCAGCAGGCGAGAACCAAGAGCGAACCCCTCGTGCCGCTCGAGCTGTTCCGCGATCGCAACTTCTCGGTGGCGAACATCGGCATCGCGACGGTCGGCTTCACCGTGACGAGCATGTCGCTGCCGCTGATGTTCTTCCTGCAGCTGGCCCGCGGCCTCACGCCCACGGAATCGGCGCTGTTGCTCATCCCGATGGCGGTCGCCGCCGGCGTGCTCTCGCCGCTCGCCGGCCGCTGGCTCGACCGCACCGACCCGCGCGTGCTGCTGGTGCCGGGCCTGCTCCTGGTCGCCGGCTCGCTCGTGCTCTACTCGGTGCTGATGAACCTCGACACCCCGATCTGGGCGTTCCTCATCCCGTCGTTCCTCATGGGCGTCGGCAACGCCGGCATGTGGGGCCCGCTCGCGACCACCGCCACGCGCAACCTCGCCCCGCGGCAGGCCGGTGCGGGTGCGGGCATCTACAACACGACGCGCACGATCGGCTCGGTGCTGGGCTCGGCCGCGATCGCCGTGTTCATGCAGAGCCGCATCGAGGCGAACATCCCCGGCGCCGCCGACGCTCCGGGCGGCAGCTTCAGCTCCGGCGCGCTGCCCGAGGTCGTCGCCGAGCCGTTCGCGACCGCCATGGCGCAGTCCGTGCTGCTGTCGGCGGCAGTCATGCTGATCGGCGTGGTGGCGGTGCTGTTCCTGCGCCGGCCGAAGGCGAATGCCACGGAGGAGTGGCGCGCCGCGCACGTCACCGACGTCATCGACTGACGCTCGCACGCACGAACGGCCCCGCAAGTCGGGACCGTTCGTGCGTGCGCCTCCGGCGGCGTCGCGGTTCAGTGGGCGCGTTCTGTCGCGGAACGGCCGGCTGGCGGCGGCTTGCGCCGCGGGAAGGCGAGCGCGACGAGTCAGTCCGGGTCGGAGGGGTCGATCGGGGCGTGGTGGTCGAAGGCCGCCGTGCCGCGCTTCCAGTAGCCCGAGAGGGCGACCTGCTCGGGTGAGAGTGCGAGCGTGCGGCGCAGGTGGCGGCGGAGGGGGATCAGGACGGACGCCTCGCCCGCCGCGAACACGAAGGTCGAGGCATCCACTCCCACGGCGTCGAGCGCTGCCACGACGGTGTCGGGGTCGCCGGTGCTGTCGAGGTGGTGCATGGCGACATCGCCTCGCCCCGAGGTCTCCGCCACGTATTCCGCGACCCAGGCGCCGTCGTCGGCGGTGAGCGCGATGAGCTCGACGGCGGTGCTCGCGGGCACCTCGGCGGCCCAGCGCGTGGCGGAGGGAAGCGCGGTCTCGTCCACGATGAGCACGAGGCGTCCCGCCCGCTGAGGTGCCGCCTTCGAGCCGCGAGGGCCGACGATCACGAGCTCGTCGCCCATGCGCGCTGCGCTCGCCCAGCGGGAAGCGGGACCAGGGGACGGGTGCAGGTAGAAGTCCAGGTCGACCGCGACCTCGCCGCCCACGGTCGTCACGTGGAGCGGGGTGAAGTCACGGGCATGGGTGGGCGCGTCAGGTCGCACGATCCCGTCCTCGCCGGGGCCGACAGCGGTCGGCGCGACCAGCTCGCCCGTCTCGGGGTCCGGGAAGAACACCCGTACGTGGTCGGCGGGTCCGCCGCTGGTGAAATCGGCGAAGTCGGGGCCGGCGACGCGAACGCGCAGTAGCACCGGTGCGACCTGCTCGACGGAGACGACCCGTGCACGGCGGGCCGTGAAGCGGTTGCGGCCGCCGGCGCGGAAGAAGGGCGACCCAGGGTCGACGCCCGGTCGCGCGGCGCGGGCGCCCCGCGCGGGCGCCGTGGTCGAGGCATCCGTCATGTCTTCACTCCTCACGTGGACGGGCGGAGTCCGCCCATTCCAGCAAACCATCCGAGGCGGCGCGCAGGCCCGGGAAAGCGTGCACGATCCGTCAACCTAAACGTGCGTCCGCGACCCTGGATAGGCCCCAGCCCCCGGGATACGTTCGCTTGCACTGGAGCCGACTGGCCCAGCCGGTGACCGCGTCATCGCCGACTCGGCAGACCGGCACGCAGCACACGAACGTGAGGAAGACCGTTGTTCATCGTCGATTCGCAGATCCACCTCTGGAAGGAAGAGACGCCGGACCGTCCCTGGGTCCCGGGCGCTCGCGAGCGCATCCGTCTCAACGGCCACCGCGAGGAGGCATTCCTCGCTGAAGAGGCCGTCTCGCTAATGGATGAGGCCGGCGTCAACCGCGCCCTCATCCTGCCGCCGTCATGGGAAGGCGACCGCATCGATTACGCCCTCGAGGCCGCCGAGCATTACGACGGCCGCTTCGGCATCATGGCGCGCATCCCGCAGAACGACCCCGAGGAGGGGGAGCGGCTGCTGCACGAGTTCAAGGACAACCCCTACATCCTCGGCACGCGCCTGACCTTCCACCGTCCGCAGGACCGCAACTGGATGATCGACGGCACCAACGACTGGTACTGGCCGATCGCCGAGAAGCTCGGAATCCCGACCATGGTCCACGCGCCGATCTGGAAGCGCGAGCTGGGCCAGATCGCGGAGAAGCACCCCGACCTGAAGATCATCATCGACCACATGGGCATCATGGCCCGCTGCGTCGACGACGCCATCGGCTACTGGGTGCAGGAGACCGCCGACCTGCACGTCTACCCGAACATCTCGGTCAAGGTGTCGGCCCTTCCCGGCTACTCGACGCAGCCCTTCCCGAACTACAACATCGAGAAGTACGTGCGCGAGGTCGTCGACAAGATGGGCCCGGAGCGCGCCCACTTCGGCACCGACATCACCCGCCTGCTCGGCCACGGCCTCACCTGGACCGACACGATCGAGCAGTTCACGAAGTACTACACGTTCTCGCCCGAGGAGCTCGACTGGATCATGGGCAAGGGCATCTGCAAGGTGCTGGACTGGGACATCCCCGAGACGGCGGGCGTCGGATCCGGCGCGAAGGCGGAGACTGTCTGACGTGACTGCGAAGAAGTATGACGGCGGCGAGCTGCTCATCGAGGCTTTCGACGATCTGGGCGTCGATGTCATCTTCTCCTCGCCGGGTTCGGAATGGGCCCCTGCCTGGGAGGCGCTCGCCCGCCGCCAGGCGGACGGCGTTCCGACCCCGCGGTACCTGGACCTGATGCACGAGACCGTGGCCGTGGGCATGGCCACCGGCTACGGTCTCGTCACCCGGCGCGTGCAGGCGGTCCTGCTGCACGCGACCCCGGGACTGCTGCAGGGGTCCATGGCCGTGCACGGCGCACTGCTCGCCGGCGTCGGGATGGTGGTCACGTCTTCGGAGTCCACCACCTATGGCGACGGGCCGGGGCAGGATCCGGGCGGCCAGTGGTACCGCAACCTCTCGATCGTCGGCGGCACCCACCCGGTCGCCGAACCCTGGACCAAATGGTCGCAGCAGGCGGCATCCGTGTCGACCCTGTACGAACTGGTCAAGCGCTCCGGCGAGCTCGCCGGGCGTCAGCCGACCGGCCCGGTGTACTTGAACCTCCCGCTGGAGGTCCTTCTCGAGCCGGCCGAGGAGCCGCTGCGCAAGAAGGTCGTCGAGCGCGGGCGTCGCATCTCGGCGCCGGAAGACGTGGATGCCGTCGCCGAGCTCCTCGCGAAGGCGAAGCGGCCCGTCATCATCACCGAGACCGCGGGACGCGAGCCCGGAGGTTTCGAGGCGCTGAAGGCGCTCGCCGAGGACCTCGGGATCGGCGTCATCGAGCCGACCTCGGCGGTGTGCGCCAACCTGCCGAAGTCGTCGCCGGTGCACCTGGGCGGCGAGCTCGAGCCGCACATCGACGAGGCCGACCTGATCCTCCTCGTCAATTGCCGGGCGCCCTACTACCCGCCCAGCCGCAAGCCGCTGAAGGCCACCACCGTCGTCATCGACGAGGTGCCGCAGCGCCCGCACATCGTGTACCAGGTGCTCAACGCAGACCACTACCTCGAGGGCGCGCTTCCCGAGACGCTGGGTCAGCTGCGCGAGGCGACGCTCGCGCGTGGCGGTGACTTCGCAGCCCGAGCCGCGTCGTTCCGCGAGGCTCACGATGCCTGGGCGGCGCAGACCGCCGCCATCGAGGCGAAGGCGATCGCCGCGGAGGGGATCGACCCGGCCGCACTGGCCGTGAAGCTGCGTGAGGTCGTGGCCGCTGAGCAGGCCACGGTGGTGGACGAGACCATCACCCACGGCCGCGTCGTGCAGCGCCACATCGGCTGGGAACGCCCCGACTCGTTTTTCTACGTCCAGGGCGGGCTCGGCCAGGGGATCGCGGTCGCGCTCGGTGTGAAGCTCGCCGTCGAGGACGGCTTCGTGCTGTTCACCGTCGGTGACGGCGCGTACCTGTACAACCCGATCGTGCAGTCGCTCCTGGCCTCCAAGGACTTCGGCCTGCCGGTGCTGATCGTGATCTTCAACAACAAGAGGTACCTGTCGATGAAGATGAACCACCTGCGGTTCTACCCGCAGGGCGCCGCTGTGCAGACGAACAACCACCTGGGTGTGGACCTGTCCAGCCAGCCCGAACTGAGCGCCTTCGCCGCCCCGTTCGACATGTTCGCCGCCGAGGTCGACGACGCTGCCGAACTGGACCGCATCCTCGCCGAGGCGGTCACCGCGGTGAAGAGCGGAACGACCGCCGTCCTCAACGTCGCGGTCACCCGATGAGCCCGGAGCGGGCCGGCAGTCAGCGGCCGGCCCGCTTCGCACCACTTCCCTGATCCGAAAGGCAGAACCATGCCCATCACCGTTCCCGCGGACGCCCTCGAAGGCTTCATCCGCGACATCTTCGAGGCGGCCGGCGTGAGCGCCGAAGACGCCGCCGCCGCTGCACCGTCATTCGTGTGGGCAAGCTTGCGCGGCGTCGACTCCCACGGCGTCTCGCGCGTTCCCCGCTACGTCGAGATGTTCGGCTCGGGGGTCGCGAACCCGCGACCCTCCATCGTCATCGACGACTCCGCCCCGGGCGTCGCTGTCGTCGACGCCGACTTCGCACCCGGTCCGGTTGCCCTCACACAGGCCGCCGACCTCGCGATCGAGAAGGCACGCACCCAAGGCGTCGCCGTCGTATCGGTGCGCAACACCGTGCACACCGGCGCGATCGGCTACTACGTGAGCCGCATCGCCGACACGGGCCTCGTCGGTATCGGCATCGCGGCAGGATCGCCGATGATGTCGTACGAGGGCGCCGTCGGAGCCTCGGTGGCCACCAGCCCTCTGGCGATCGCAGTGCCCGGCACCGGCGACAAGCCCACCGTGCTGCTCGACATGGCGAGCTCCCTCATCGCGCTCGGCAAGATCGCGCAGTACAAGCGGGAGGGCAAGCCGTTGCCCGAGGGATCCGCGACCACCGCGGACGGCACCCCGACGACCGACCCCGAGCTCGCGAAGATCCCGACGCCGCTCGGTGGACCGAAGGGATCGGGACTCTCGCTCATGTTCGAGCTGCTCACCTCCGTGCTCGTCACGGCGCCGATCCTCACCAAGTACCACGCGGGCGAGAAGAAGCACCGCCAGAACGCGACGCTCATCGTGCTCGACCCGGCGGCCTTCGGCTCTGCCGAAGAGTTCGCCGCGAACGTCGACGCGACGATCGACACCATTCACGGTCTGCCGAAGGCGGAAGGCGTCGAGCGGATCCTGGTTCCCGGGGAGCGCAGCGCCGGAACCCTCGAGAAGCGCTCGGCCGCCGGCGTCCCGGTCGGCGACAAGTTGTGGGCCGAGCTCGTCGAGACCGCGGCCGGACTCGGCGTCGCGGTGCCCGAGGCGGCCTGAGCGATGGCGCGCAGGTGGGTGCTGCCGGACTACGGTGGGATCGACGCCCTCCAGCTCGAGGAGTTCGCGCCGCGCACGCCAGAGGCCGGGGAGGTCGCTATCCGTGTGACGGCAGCGGGGCTGAACCCGTCCGACTACAAAGGGCTGTCGGGAGGCTGGAACGCCGACCCATCGCTGCTGCCGCTCGGCGTCGGGCAGGAGGCCGCCGGCGTTGTGACGGCCGTCGCGCCGGGAACCGAGATCGCCACCGGTCCGGTGGCTGTGGGCGACCGGGTCGCCGCGTTCAAGATCGCCGGAGCGCTCGCGAGCGACCTCGTGGTGGCCGCGTCCGACGTGTTCGCCCTCCCGGACGAGGTCGATGACGTCACCGCCTCGGCACTCCTCCACGTCGGCGTCGTCGCGGCCGAACTGTTGGCCTTGTCCGGTGCCCGGCGCGGCGAGACGCTCGTCGTGCACGGGGCATCCGGCTCGGTCGGGGTGCTGGTGACGCAGCTCGCCGTGCGGGAAGGAGTACGCGTGATTGGCACCGGCTCCGGGGCAAGCCTCGCGAAGATCACGTCGTTCGGCGCCCAGGCGACCACTTACGGCGAGGGACTCGCCGATCGCGTGCGTGCGCTCGCACCAGATGGCGTCGACGCGGTGATCGACGCCGCGGGCACCGACGAGGCGCTCGCCGTCTCGCTCGATCTCGTCGCGGATCCCGCCCGCATCGCGACGCTCGCCCCCGGGCCGAAGGCGCGCGAGGCCCGTGTCGGGATCTCCGCGGGTGCGGCGCCCGCGAGCATCGCGTTCCGCAAGCCCGCGCGGCGTCGCATCCTCGCTCTCGCGGCCGCGGGCGACCTCGTGCTTCCCATCGCGCACACGTTCCCTCTGGACGAGGCACAAGAAGCCCTGCGGCTCGTCGCCACGGGGCATCCCGGCGGCAAGGTCGTGCTCACAGCGTAGAGGCCGGCCACGTTCAAGGCCGCTGCCAGAGATGAGCCGCTGAGAACGCCGGCGCCCGTGTCTTTCCAATGAGCGGCGTCGGCATCCTCGGCTCTGGCGGGCGGGGCCGGTCGCCTTCAGCGCCCGCCCATGGCGTCTTCGGGGGTGAGGTGCTCGACCGTCTTGCCGGTGTCGGCGAACGTGCGCGTGACGTACGCGCCGGGGTAGATCCAGAGGATCCGCATCGGCACGTCCCCGGTGTTCTGATAGCGGTGGAACGTGTCGGCGGGCACGTAGGCGGTGTCGTCCTTGACGAGATCGCGGTGGATCAGCCCCTCCTCGGGGTCGTGCACCTCGACGAAGCCCTGCCCCTCGAGGATGAGCACCTGCTCCCCGCAGTTGTGCGAGTGCAGGGGTGCGCCCGCGCCGACCGGGTACACGCTGATGCCCGTCGTCACCTCGTTGCTGCCGCCGGCCGTGTCCTTCGTGATCAGCGGCCACGTCTTCACGGCGCCGCCGCGGTCGAGCACCTCGATCTCGTCGAAGATCCGGATCGTCGTCATGGTGTGCCTTTCAGGTCGTGGGCGGTGGCGAGGGCGTCGGCGGCGGCCGCGAGGGTCGCGTCGTCGGCGAAGACGAGGGCGTCACGGATGCTGCGCCCCGGTGTGTACAGCGCGTTCGAGCTCACCGCACCGGCCAGGAAGCGGTTCGGCCGCGCAGTCAGGGCGCCGAAGAATGCGCGGTGCGCTGCGGGGTCGTCGGCGAGCTCGGCCATCGAGGACTCGAGCGTCACGGGCGGGCGCGGGGGCGCAGCATCCGTCTCGGTTAGCGTCCATTCGTGGATCCCGGCGCCGACCTCGAAACGACGGCCGTCGGGCAGTTCGACCAGTGCCGTCGTGTTCGCCGGGATCTCGGCGAACACCCGCAGGCCGCCGTCGATGCGCTCCCACCCCGACTCGGCCGGCCCGTACGGGGTGTCGTGCCGCGCACGAGCGTGACTCAGGCGCGCGAGCGGCTTGGGTGCGACGCGCACGACGCGATAGCCCGGCTCGCCGGCCGACAGTCCGGCGATCTCGGCGTGCAGCCACGCGGCGACGGAGCCGAGCGCGACGTGGTTGAACGAGATCATGGCGCCGGGGTTGAGCGAGCCGTCCGGGCGCAGGCCGTCCCAGCGCTCCCACACCGTCGTCGCGCCCACGGTGACCGGGTACAGCCACGAGGGCGACTCCGTCTGGAACAGCAGGCGCTCCGCGGCCTCGAGGTGTCCCGTCGCAGTGAGCGCTTGCGCGATGACCGCCGTGCCGACGAGCCCCGTCGCGATGCGATAGCCGTCACGACGCACGACGAACGCGAGGCGGTCGCCGATACGCTGCCGCAGTCGCGGCTCGTCGACCAGGTCGAACGTGATCGTCAGCGCGTACGCGGTCTGGGTGTCGCACATCATGCGCCCGGTCGGCGTCACGAACGCGTCGAGGTAGGCGCGGCGCGACGCCTCCGCTTCCGTCAGCAGGCGGTCTGCCTCGGCGTGATGCCCGAGGCGCCGCGCGACATCAGCGGTGAGCCGCGCCGTGCGCACAAGGTAGGCGGTCGCGACGATGTCGGTGTCGGTCCGCCCGCGCGAGGGAGCGTTGGGCGGCGCGTTCGGGTCGAGCCAGTCGGCGAGCTGACGGCCGCTGGTCCACAGCCCCTCGGCGTCGCGGTGCGAGAGCACGAGGTCGATCCAATCGCGCATGCCCGGGTAGAACTCGGCGAGCACCGAGCTGTCGCCCGAGTTGTCGGCGAGCACGTGCGGCACGATCGCGATCGCATCGCCCCACGCCGCGACAGGTCCGCGGTCGCTGAAGCCCGGCAGCACATCGGGGGCAAACAGGGGCACCAGTCCGCCGAGCCGCCGCTGCTCGAGCGCGAGGTCGCGCAGCCAGGAGCGCAGGAAGGCGTGGCAGTCGAAGAGGAACGCCGCGGTCGGCGCGAACAGCTGCGTGTCGCCGGTCCAGCCCAGGCGCTCGTCGCGCTGCGGGCAGTCCTGCGGCACCGCGAGATAGTTGCCGCGCAGCGTCCACACGACGTTCTCGTGGAACCTGTTCAGCAGGGGATCGGATGCCTCGAACCATCCGGTGCGCCGCAGGTCGGTGCCGAGCACCACGGCCTCGACGGCGCCGTTGAGGAACTCGGCGGGGTCGAGCTCGCCCGGCCACCCGTCGATGTCGACGTACCGGAACCCGTGGAACGTGAACCGCGGCTCGAACACCTCCCCTCCGTCGCCGGACAGCGTGAAGGTGTCGGTGGCGGAGGCGCGGCGGAGGGGGCGGAGGGCGAGCTCCGCCCCCTCGTCGAACGCGCCCTCGAGCACCTCGGCGTGGCGCACGGTGACGACGGTGCCGCGCGGGCCGCTCACGCGCAGCCGCAGCCGGCCGACGAGGTTCTGCCCGAAATCGATTAGGACGCGTCCCGCCGCCGTGCGCGAGACCGCGATCGGCGGGATCTGTTCGATCTCACGCACCGGCGGTGCCATGCGCGGCTCGAGGGTGGGCAGGGGTTCGTCGACGACGGATGCCGCGGCCCACGCCGCGTCGTCGAAGCCGGGCGCGTCCCATCCGCGGACGACGCGACGGGCGTCGACCTGCTCGCCGGCATAGATGCCGCTCGCCACGATCGGGCCCTGGCCGGACGCCCGCCAGCCATCGCCGGTGGCGACCGTACGGACGGAGCCGTCCTCGAACTCGACGCGCAGCTGGGCGAGTGCGCGGGGCTGGTCGCCGTAGAACCGCTTCGGCGCCGTGAGCACGTGATACTCCTCGGTGTACCAGCCACCGGCGAGCGAGAGGCCGAGGGCGTTCTCGCCCGCGCGGAGCAGTGCCGTCACGTCAGCGGTCTCGTAGACGAGGCGCTCGCGGTAGCTTGTCCAGCCCGGGGTGAGAACGAGGTCGTCGACGGGGGACCCGTTGAGGGACGCATCGACCACGCCGAGCGCAGTCCAGTGCAGCGTCGCGGTGCGCACCCGCCGATCGATGACGAACGACGTGCGCAGTAGCGCGGGCTGCGCCGCCGCTTCGGGATCGGGGAGGGCGATCGGCTTCGCGACCCACTCCTGGGCGAACGTCGCCCACACGAGCAGGGGATCGCTCCACGGGGTCTCATGCCCGTGGGTGGAGCCCACGCGTACCTGCACCTCGGCGCGTTCGCCGGCCGACAGCGGGGCGAACGGCCAGTCCACGAGCACGCTGTCGCGCCCCTCGCGTCGCACCACCTCGGTGCCGCGACGCAGTTCCGCCCACTCCTGGCGCCAGCCCGGTTCGTCGGACGAGACCGTCCACGACAGGCGCGGGGTCGGAGAGGCGACGGCTGCGGAATCGACGCGCAGTTCGGCGGTAAGGGCGGCGACACGGGAGGGCACGATCTCACGCTAGGTCGGGCCTCGCTTCGCAGGGTGCACGCTTACGTTGCCCAGGGCGCTCTCCCCGCGGCATCCCTCCCCGCCTAGTCTCGCCCCGAGAACACAGCGACAAGCCGAGCACGGAGGACGACATGCGACTCGACGTGACACCCATCGACGAGATGACACCGCGCCAGCGGGAACTCGCCGACCGCATCATCGCGAAGCGCGGCAAGATCGGCGGCCCCTTCAAGGTGTGGCTGCACAGCCCCGAGCTGTGCGATCGCGTCGAGGCGCTCGGCGCGTTCGTGCGATTCGACTGCAGCATGCCCGAGCGCATCCGCGAGTACGCGCTGCTCGTCGCGGCCCGGTACTTCGACGCCCAGTTCTCGTGGAACGCCCACGTCGACAAGGCGATCGAAACCGGCGTGCCCGCCGAGGCGATCGAGGCGCTCGCCACGTGGGGCGAGCCCGATTTCGGCGACGATGTCGAGCTGCAGACGTTCCACGACTTCGCCGTCGAGCTGCTTACGACCCATTTCGTGTCGGACGAAACCTACGCCCGCCTGACGGCCGTGTTCACGGATCAGCAGTTGGTCGACGCGATCGGCCTGCTCGGCAACTTCACGCTGCTGTCGATGTGCCTCAACACCTTCCAGGTCGACCTGCAGAAGGATCGCGTGCCCCCGTTCCCCGACGTGCGCGGCTACGCGAAGGTCGCTCCCGCGGGCGTCTGACACCTGGATCGAGGTCCTGTCCCGATCGAACAAGGAGAACCATGGCCCAGCCCCAGGGCGCCCATCTCGTCGGCAGCGTCAACTACGACGACGCCGAGACGACGATCCTCACCGCCGCCGAGGTGCTCGGCGGTCACCTCAAGCGCATCCCTGACGGCGAGATGGGGCCCCGGTTCCACTGGATCCTCTTCCAGCCCGATGTGCTCGCCGGAGCCGACGGGATCGAGCGTGTCGGCGACCACCCGATCCCGGTGAAGATGCTCGACGCGCGGCCTGTGCGGGTCGCGGACGGCGTCGACCCCGCGACGATCGAGTTCCCACCACTCGGCTACGCGGCCGCGGCGATTGAGTCGTACGCGGTGTTCCGGCGGCTGCGGGAAGAGGGCGCCGTGCCCGCGGGGGTGCGGTTCCAGGTGTCGCTGCCGACGCCGCTGGCCGTCGTCGGCGCGTTCTTCCCCGCCGAGCAGCGTGCCGCGATCGAGCCCGTGTACCGCGCCGCCATGTACCGCGAGCTCGACGAGATCCTCGCTGCGATCCCGCACGACGACCTCGCGATCCAGTGGGACAACGCGGTCGAGTTCCAGCTGATCGAGCAGGTCGAGTACCGCGGCAAGCCGGCCGTCGAGCCCTGGTGGGGCGACGACCTATGGGGCGGCCTGATCGCCCGCTCCGCCGAACAGGCCGATCTCGTGCCGGCTGCCGTCGAGGTGGGATTCCACCTCTGCTACGGCGACGTCGCCGAGAAGCACTTCGTCGAGCCGGCCGACGCCGCCAACCTCGTGCGGTTCGCGAACGGGCTGTTCGAGGCATCCGCTCGCCCGATCACGTGGCTGCACCTGCCGGTGCCCATCGAGCGCAACGACGAGGCGTACTACGCACCGCTCACCGACCTCGCCCTGCCGGAGGGCACCGAGCTTTACCTCGGGCTGATCCATCGCGAAGACGGCGCCGCGGGCGCTGCCGGCCGGATCGAGACGGCGCTGCGCTACGCGCCGGTGTTCGGCGTCGCGACCGAGTGCGGCATCGGGCGCGCACCCGCCGGGACGACCGAGGACATCCTCGCGGCTCACGCGGAGGTCGCGGCCGCCTGGTGACGGCCGCACGCGACGAAGCCGGCGCCCCTCGTGGGGCGCCGGCTTCTCGTTTGTGCGGGCGCGCCGTCAGTCGGTCTCGGGTGCGCCGCAGTAATCGCAGTCGCTGTCGTCGCAGTACCAGTCGGCCGTGCGGTTCATGGCGAGCTCCCTCCGGATGGTCGCGTGTCGTCGGGCAGCTGGGCGGGGTCGCCTCTCGGGTGCTCGACGTCCGGCGATCGGGTGGTCACCTTCGTCGTGGTCCTCCCGCGAGTGGCGGGTGGGAACTCCATCCTCCCACCGGGGACCGCGCACGATCTGCATGCGAATGATGCAGGAGAAGACAGGGTGCCCGGACTTCCCGGTGTTGCAGACGACTGTTAGAGTTTCAGTCATCTGTAACAAGGGAGTACGGACCATGACGATCGTGGCACCGAAGACGCCGAACCTCGCACTGAAGCTGCCGACCGACGAGGGGATCCTGCTCGTCGAGGGCGAGGATCGCCCCGGCCTCGTGCGCGCGATCTCGTCGGCACTGTCCGAGAGCGGCGCCAACATCGTCTCTCTCGACCAGTACACCGACGATCCCGAGGGTGGGCACTTCTTCCAGCGCACCGTCTTCCACGTCGACGACTTCGCAGCCGTGCGGCTCGCGATCGAGGCCTCTCTGGACGCGGCGCTCGGGGGCGGCCTCGACCTCACCTGGACGCTCGCGGATCGCTCGGCCCCGAAGCGCGTGGCGATCCTGGCGTCGACGTCCGACCACTGCCTGCTCGACCTGCTGTGGCGCCAGCGGCGCGGCGAGATCCCGATGACGGTGCCCATGGTCATCTCGAACCACACGGTCGTGGCCGATGACGTGCGGTCGTTCGGCATCCCGTTCGTGCACGTGCCGTCGCAAGGGCCGGACAAGTCGGCCGCCGAGGAGCGGATCCTCGAGCTGCTCGTCGGCAATGTCGACGTGGTCGTGCTGGCGCGCTACATGCAGATCCTCTCGGAGGACTTCCTCGAGCGCATCGGCGTTCCCGTCATCAACATCCACCACTCGTTCCTGCCTGCCTTCATCGGGGCCGCGCCGTACCGCAAGGCGAAGGAGCGCGGCGTCAAGCTCATCGGCGCGACGGCCCACTACGTCACCGGCGACCTCGACGAGGGCCCGATCATCGAGCAGGACGTCGTGCGCGTGACGCACGCCGACACCGCCGTCGACCTGCAGCGCCGGGGCGCCGATGTCGAGCGCGCCGTGCTCGCCCGCGCCGTCGCGTGGCACTGCCAGGACCGCGTCATCCGCCACGGCCGCGAGACCGTCGTCTTCCAGCCCTGACCACCTCACCCCCGAAAGGCGATTCGAAGATGAAGACAGCCATGAGCACCACGCTCCTCACCGACTGCTCGCTCGAGATGACCGGGAAGGATGTCGACGACCTGCGGGCGGCAGCATCCGTGATCCCGGCCGGCACGCGCATCAACGTGACGTTCCTCGGTAACGAGGACCTTCCGATGCGGCTCGCCGCGGCGAAGGCCGTGCTCGAGGGCGGATTCACACCGGTGCCGCACATCTCCGCCCGGCGGCTGCACGACCAGGCCGAGCTCGAGGAGTACCTCGGCGCGCTCCGCGACGCCGGAGCGAGCGGGAGCATCTTCGCGGTCGGCGGCGACCCGGCGACGCCGGAGGGGCCGTATGCCGACTCGGAGTCCGTGATCCGCACCGGCCTGCTGCCCGGGTACGGCGTGCGGCACGTGAGCATCGCCGGCTACCCCGAGGGGCACCCCGACATCCCCGACGACGTGCTGTGGGCGGCGCTGCGCGGCAAGGCCGCGGCGCTCAAGGAACAGGGACTCGAGGGCACGATCATCACCCAGTTCGCGTTCGACGAGGAGCCCGTGCTCGCCTGGATCGAGCACGTGCGCGCCGAGGGCATCGATCTGCCCATCCGCATCGGCGTGCCAGGTCCCGCCGGCGTCAAGCGCCTCATCGGCTTCGCGCGCCGGTTCGGCATCGGCGCCAACGCGATGATCGTCAAGAAGTACGGGTTCTCGCTCGCCAATCTCATCGGCACGGCCGGACCCGACAAGCTCATCGGCGCGCTCGCCGCCGGCTACGACCCCGCACGCCATGGCCGCGTGCACCTGCACTTCTACACGTTCGGAGGCCTCACGGCCACCAGCGAGTGGATCCGAGACTTTCGCGCCCGGTGATCCCGAACACGCCCCCGACGCGCCGACCCAGGAGAACATCATGAACGCACCCGCCACCTCCACCCTTCAGGACGCCATAGACGAGGCCGGATCCCCGATCCAGCTGCTCTGGAAGCCGGGCGCGCCGGCGTGGACCGTCCCCGTCGTCGAGCCGGAGTTCTCGGGGTGGGGCACCGAACAGGCGGCATGGCGACAGAACGTCGCCCTGTTCGACCTGTCGTTCCACATGTTCGACACGTTCCTCGAGGGTCCCGACACGGTGCGCCTGTTGAGCGACGTCAGCGCCAACAACTACGCGAGCTTCGCCGTCGGCCAGGCCAAGCAGTTCGTGCCGGTCGCCCACGACGGCAACATCGTCGTCGACGGCATCCTGCTGCGCACCGGCGACCAGGCGTTCACGCTCACCGGCGTGCCCGCGGCGCAGAACTGGGTGAAGTACCACGCCGACAGGGGCGGCTACGACGTCGCGTACTCGACCGACCCCGACTCCTCGGTGCGCAAGGATCGCGATCCGAAGCTGTTCCGCTTCCAGGTGCAGGGCCCGCTCGCGGCGTACGCCGTCGAGCGTGCGTTCGGGGGACCGCTGCCCGAGGTGAAGTTCTTCCACTCCGTCGAGGTGTCGCTCGGAGGCATCCCGGTGCGTGCGCTGCGCCATGGCATGGCGGGGCAGGCCGGGTACGAGTTCATCGGCGACTTCGCCCATTACGGCGCCGTGCGCGAGGCGCTGCTCGCAGGCGGGGAGCCTTTCGGCATCCAGCCCGTGGGTGGCAAGGCGTACTTCACGAACGGCGTCGAGAGCGGGTGGATCCCCACGCCGACCCCGGCGATCTACACCGACCCTCGCCTCGAGGACTACCGTCGATGGCTGCCGAAGTTCTCGTACGAGGGCATGAAGCCCCTCGGCGGCAGCTTCTACTCCGACCGCATCGAGGATTACTACATCTCGCCGTGGGAGCTCGGCTACGGCCGCTCGATCTCGTTCACCCACGACTTCATCGGCCGAGACGCGCTGCTCGCCGCCAAGGATGAGGTGCGCCGCAGCAAGGTCACGCTCGAGTTCGACCGCAGCGACGTCGGGCGCGTGCTCGGTGCGGCCGGCGCCGACTACCTCAACTCGTACGGACGCTTCCGCATCGAACAGGGCGGGCAGCTCCAGGGCATGACGTTCTGGACCTCGAACATCGCCCCCGTTGGCACCGTCCTGTCGCTCGCCCTCGTCGACCACACGGTCGCAGCGCCCGGCGCCGAGGTCGAGGTCGTGTGGGGCGAGCACCCCGGGCACGGGACGGCGACGGATGCCGACCTCGGTCTGCCACGCATCCGCGCCACGGTGCAGAGCTCGCCGTACAACGAGTTCGCCCGCACGACCTACCGCGCGAACGTCGCGGTCTGAGACGCCGGATCGGACGGATGCCGCGGGCCGCGGCATCCGTCCGCGACACGAGGTTGGGGCGATGAACCAGCGCAGTCACGCGCACATCCGCGATTTCCACGACGACGACCTCGAGGGGATCGTGCGGCTGTGGGAGCTGTCGCACGAGCGCGGCGAGACGCCGGTGTACTCGCTGGCCGAGGTGATCGCGTCGTGCCAGGCCGACCATGCGGTCGTCGCGGTCTCGGGGGAGCGGATCCTCGGTGCCGCCGTCGGCCGCGCGGCGCACGCGCAGGGCTGGATCGTGTTCTTTCGCATCGACGACGACCGGACGCCGCCGCTCGACGCGGAGCGGATTGGGGCGGCCCTCCTCGACCGCCTCGAGCGGCGCATGGCGCCCCTCGGCCTCGGGAAGCTGTCGGTGATCGTGTCGGACACGGCACAGGGTGTGCCGCACCTCACCGGCAACGGCTTCGAGGTGCGCCACCAGCTGCGGTACTTCGAGCGCCCGCTGCCGGTGCAGCGGCGCGAGCTCGATCTGCTCAAGGAAGTCGGAGGCCGCATCCTTCCGCGCCGGCTCTGGCACAACGTCGCCGGCATGGCGCGCGAGAAGCTGCTGCTCGAGGAGCGACTCGTCACGCCTCTCGCTCACCCCGAGCTCGCGGCGCGGTACGGCGTGCTGCCGCCGCGCGCCGTCGTGCTCTTCGGACCGCCGGGCACCGGCAAAACGACGTTCGCGAAGGCCGTCGCCTCGCGCTTGGGCTGGCCCTTCGTCGAGGTGTTCCCGTCGCGACTCGCGGACTCGCCCGCCGGCTTGCCGGCGGCACTGCGCCAGACATTCGAGGTGATCGCCGAGCTGGAGCACGCGGTCGTGTTCATCGACGAGGTCGAGGAGATCGCGTCGCGGCGGCGCGGCGACCCGCCCTCGCCCACGCAGGGCGTGACGAACGAACTGCTGAAGCTGCTGTCGGAGTTCCGCGAGCTCGAGGGGCGCCTCCTGATCTGCGCCACGAACTTCGTGCGCGCGCTCGACGCGGCGTTCCTGCGCCACGGCAGGTTCGACTACGTGCTGCCGATCGGACTGCCGGATGCTGACGCCCGGCGCGCGATCTGGATCCGCTACGTGCCCGCGGGCGTCGTCGCCGGGGTCGACCTCGACGCCCTCGTCGACGCGAGCGAGGGGCTCACTCCCGCCGACATCGAGTACGCGGTGCGCCGCGCCGCGCAGGACGCGCTCGCCGGCGCGCTGCAGGGCGCCCTGGTCGCGACGACGACCGGGGCGATCGTGCTCCCCGACGTCGACGAGTCGCCGGTGCAGCTCGAGACCCGCCACTACCAGCGCGCGCTGCGCTCGACCCGCGCCACGGTGTCGAAGAGCGCCGTGCGCGACTTCCTCGAAGACATCGACGCGCTCGCGCGTCTCTGAGTTCCCTCACACCACCGATCGGAGAGACATGACCGCTATCGTGCTGGACGGCGTCGCCACGGCCGCCACCGTCAAGGAAGAGCTCACGGCACGCGTGCGCGCCCTGCGCGAGCGGGGCATCGTGCCCGGCCTCGGGACGCTGCTCGTCGGCGACGACCCCGGATCGCGGTCGTACGTCACCGGCAAGCACCGCGACTGCGCCGAGGTCGGCGTGCAGTCCATCGCCGTCGAGCTGCCGGCGACTGCCACTCAGGCCGAGGTCGCGCAGGCGGTGCGCGAGCTGAACGCCGATCCGGCCGTCACCGGGTTCATCGTCCAGCTGCCGCTTCCGGCCGGGATCGACGAGAACGCGATCGTCCCCCTCATCGATCCCGCCAAGGACGCCGACGGACTCCACCCCGCGAATCTCGGTCGCCTCGTGCTCGACGTCGACGCGTCGGACGACACCGTGCCGCTGCCGTGCACGCCCGCCGGGATCGTGGAGCTCCTCACCCGCAACGGCGTCGCGACCGCCGGCCGGCATGTCACCGTGATCGGCCGCGGCATCACCGTCGGCCGGCCGCTCGGGCTGCTGCTGTCGCGCCGCGGGATCGACGCGACCGTGACGCTCACGCATTCGCGCACACCCGACATCGCCGACCAGGTGCGTCGCGCCGACATCGTGGTCGCCGCCCTCGGGGTTGCGCACTTCGTCCGTCCGGAGTGGATCCGTCCCGGCGCCGCAGTGCTCGACGTGGGGGTCACGCGAGTGGGCACGACGGCGTCGGGGCGGGCGAAGCTCGCCGGCGACGTCGACTCGGAGGTCGCCGCGGTCGCAGGGTGGATCTCGCCGAATCCGGGCGGCGTCGGCCCGATGACGCGGGCCATGCTCGTCGCGAACGTCGTTGCGGCCGCGGAGCGCGTCGTGACGCCCGACTCGCGGGAGCTCGTCGACGCCGGATGGAGTTCCGGACACGCCTGACCCGCAAGCCTCTTCGAGACGGGATGCTGGGGCCGCAGCATCCCGTCTCTCGTTCTCGGTGTCAGCGCACCGGCCACATCGTGCCGGTGGGGACCTCCTCGTCGAACGTCGATGTGATGAGGTGCAGCGCGGTCGACAGTGCCGCCTGGTCGACGTCGCCGAGGGCGGCCTCCACCTCGCGGTTCACCGCGGCCACGCGCTTACGGCCCTCGTCGGCCACTTTGAGGCCCTCGGGAGTGACCTCGTACCAGATGACACGGCGGTGGATCGGGTGGGGGACGCGCCGGACCCACTCCTCGGACTCGAGCCGGTTGAGCGCCGTCGTCGTGCTCTGGGGGGTGAGCCGGAACAGGCGGGCGAGGTCGGAGGCCGACATGTGGCCGAGCTCGTCGAGGTGCACGATGATGCCGAGCTGGGTGACGGTGAGTCCGAGGTCGTCGATCGCCTCGACCACTCGGCGGTGCAGGGCCTGATTGGCCCGCCACAGCCGGTAGGGGATGCCGCCCAGCCACTCCGATGGCCGCTCGGGCTCGTTCCGCACCATGTCGCCTCCTCGCGTTGTCGGTTCACATTATCAGGAATTCCAATCATTGAAGAGGGATGACATGTTTACAGATGATTGATACTGTCGATCCAGAACCCGCACCGAGGCGGGTCTGGAAGAAAGCGAATAAGCATGCCCAGTCTCGAAGACGAGATCCAGAAGGCCGGCGGGCCGCTCCAGCTCCTGCGCAGCGGACGCTCCGGCGCGTACGCCTTTCCGGTCAAGCCGGAGTTCACCAACTGGCGCGACGAGCAGGAATCGTGGCGCTCGACGGCCGCACTCATGGACCTGTCGCTGCACATGCCCGACCTCATCGTCGAAGGGCCGGACGTGTTCCGCCTGCTCGAGCACATCGGAGCCAACAGCTTCCGCAACTTCGGTCCCATGAAGGCGAAGCAGCTCATCGCGGTCGGACACGACGGCAAGATGGTCGGCGACGCGATCCTGTTCTGCCTCGGCGAGCAGCTCGTGCGCATCGTCGGCCGGCCGCCGGCACTCAACTGGGTGCAGTTCCACGCCGAGACGGGCGACTGGAACGTCACTGTCCGCAAGGACGAGCGTTTCGTGCTCAACCCCAACCGCGAGTACTACCGCCTGCAGCTGCAGGGGCCGACAGCCGGCGAGATCTTCGAGAAGGTCAATGGCGGGCCGATGCCCGACATCAAGTTCTTCCACATGGGGCGCTTCAAGATCGGCACGTACGAGACCACCGCGCTGAACCACCGCATGTCGGGGTTCCCCGGACTCGAGTTCTTCGGGCCGTACGAAGAGCTCCAGGGCGTCCGCGAGACGCTCCTTGAGGCCGGCGCGGAGTTCGGCATCACCCAGATCGGCGGCCGGGCCTACGCCTCGGTCGCCACCGAGTCGGGGTGGATCGCCAACACCCTGCCCGCCGTGTACTCGCAGCCTGAGATGAAGCCGTTCCGCGAATGGCAGAACGCACGCTCGTTCGAGGGCACGCTCGCCATCGCCGGTTCGTTCGTGTCGGATGCCATCGAGGACTACTACGTGACGCCGTGGGACCTCGGCTACACCCACATCGCGAAGTTCGACCACGACTTCATCGGCCGCGAGGCCCTCGAGGCGCGCATCGACGAGCCGCACCGCCGCAAGGCGTGGGTCGAGTGGAACAGGGACGACGTCGCACGCATCTTCGCGAGCATGTACAACGACGGCGCGGACCGCTTCAAGTACCTCGAGATGCCGTTCGCGACCTACACCGCCACGCAGTTCGATCGGGTCGACAAGGCCGGTGCGCACGTCGGCAACATGAACCTGACGACCTACTCGTCGAACACCCGCAGCTGGATCTCGCTCGGTTCGCTCGACGAGGAGGCGCAGGTCGGCGACGAGGTCGAGCTCACATGGGGTGAGCCCGCCGGCAGCGTCGACAGCCCGTTCTACGAGCGCCACACGCAGACCACGGTGCGCGCCGCCGTGATCGCGCGGCCGTTCTCCGAGACCACCGAGGGCTCAGGGAACCGGCAGGTGGCAGTCGGCGCCGTCGCCTGACGCTCAGAAGAGGGGGACGGATGCTGCGGCCCGCGGCATCCGTCCCCTCGTCGGTCGTGGTCAGTCCAGGGGTGGGGCGCGTCGGTGCCGTTCGGGGCGCACGATGCGCGCCCCGAACGTGCGGGACCCGCCCTCCTGGAGCAACCCCAGGTCAGTCCTTCCGGTACGTGGTCCGGGCGTACTCGTCATACGGCGCGGGCTGCACGGTGGCGCGGATGCGCGGGAAGCCGAGGTCCGCGTCGGGATCGGTCCCGTGGCCGGGGTGGTCGCCCCACACCACCTCGACCTGTGTCCCGGGTGCGGCGTGCGCCGTTTCGACGAGCGACAGCGCCAGCACCCTGCCGAGCGGCGCGATGCGGGCTGCCTGGAAGGTCGTGCCCACCAGCTCGTCGCCGGCCTCGATGCGCTGGCGGCCGTAATTGTTGAGGTACGCGTCGTCGGCGCCGAGCGCGCGCACGTCGTCGGCGTCGAGCTCGAGCGTCACCTTGGTGCGGTGCACCTGGTCCTTTGCCGCTTGCAGGGCGTCGCGGCCGATGAAGTCGTGGTTGAACGAGATCGAGCGGCCGTATCCCAGCTCCCACGGCGACGTGTAGTAGTCCTCGATGCGGTCGGAGTAGAACGAGCCGTAGAGCGGGTTCTGGCCCTCGTAGGTGAACAGACCCAGGCGCTGCCGGTAGTCGGCCAGCGACGGATCCGTGTAGATGGCCGGCGTCGGTGTCGGGATCCAGCCGCTCTCGATGCCGTTCGTCGCGTACGAGAGCGCCCCCACGAGCGAGATGCCGAACTCCTCGCCCGCGGCGGTGAGCGCCTCCTTGGCGGCGTCGTGGTCGGCGTAGTCGCCGATGAACTCGTAGCCCGCCTGGCCCGCCATGCCGTGGCGCAGGGCCCGGAACGAGCGGCCGGCGAGGGTGACGGGCGTCGAGTGGAAGAACTTCGTCTCGGGCAGCGGTCCGCCGAATGCCTTGTGCACGACATCGAGGGCACGCGGCCCCTGCACCTGCATGCGGAACAGTCGCGGCTGCTCGCCGAATCGGAACTCCATGGAACCGTCGGTCGAGAACTCGACGTCGTAGCCGCCGGCGACCGCGTGCGAGGTCACCCAGTTCTGCGCGGCGGGGACGCCGCTGAGCACGAACGACTCCTCGCCGTCGCGCAGCAGGATGCCGTCGGTGATGATGTTGCCGTCCGCGGCCACGGGTACGAACTGCTTCGCTTGCCCGATCTCGAAGTTCTCGACGTTGTTGGCGCTGACTGCGCCGAGAAGGCGCCGGGCATCGGGGCCGCGCAGGAACGTGTCGGACATATGGAACGACAGATCCGACAGCGTCACGTCCGTGCGCCACGCGGCCTGCTCGGCACGCCACCCGGCGTACTCGTCGTCGATGACCGGCGGCTTCCACGGCTCCGAGCCCGGCTTCCAGAGCAGGCGGATCGGCGATCCGGCCTCGTCGATGCCCTGCTGCAGGCTCACGAACTCCCATGCCATGTGCGGCTCCTTTGCCTCGGGGTTGCGAATCGGATGTCGCGGTGTCCCAGATGTATGCAGAAGTGTAAGTCAACTGAAACATCACGCCAAGAGGCGAACCGGACGCCGCGCCAGTGGTTCGCGACTGGCTTCGAGGAGCCCTGTTATGGTCGAGGCTCGCGCCCGCTCCCCGCGGGCGTGCAGGGCTGGGCGAGGACCCCGCAGATCGTGCACGGTTAGCTTGCCGGTTGGGGTCTGGGTCCGCCGCGCGGGGCGTATGTACCGTGGCAGGACCCGAGCACCAAGGCGGGTGTTCTAGCCCAACTCCGAGCGTGCAGACGCGCTCGAATGAGACGCGAGGAGGCGTCCCACATGGCATTTGAGAAGCGTTGGATCAAGGTGGTGGTCCCACTGGCCGTCGTCGGCGCGATGCTCGCCGGCTGCTCCGGAGGAGGTGGCGACACGACCCCGACCAGCACCGCGACGGCAGGGCCGCCGAGCGAGCCCACCGGCACGCTCCGCATCAACTGGGGCTCCGCACCGAGTTCCTGGGCACCCGGTGCACGCATCGAGCCCGGGTACTACTACGTCCCGTACGAGTCCCTCGTCCTGCTCGGCGACAACAACGAGATCCTCCCGAACCTCGCGACCGAGTGGGTCGAGGAGCCGATGGCACTCACCCTGAAGCTGCGCGACGACGTCACCTTCCACGACGGAACGCCGTTCAACGCCGAGGCGGTCAAAGCCAACCTCGAGTACGTGCGCGACAACCCGGGCGCGTATTCCGGCCCCCTGCAGGCGGTCGCCTCGATCGACATCGTCGACGACTACACGGCCAAGATCAACTTCAAGTTCCCGGCGCCGACGTTCCTGACCATGCTCACACGCAACAATGTGCTCATCGCCAGCCCGACCGCCATCGCCGACGGCACCGTGCTGACGGAGCCCGTCGGCACGGGGCCGTGGAAGTACGACGCCGAGAACTCGGTCGACGGCACCAAGTGGGCCTTCACCCTCAACGAGGACTACTGGGGCGACCCGGTGTACTTCGAGAATGTCGAGCTGTACGCCATCGCCGACGACACGTCGGCCGTCGCCGGTCTCCTCGGCAACGAGCTCGATGTGACCGACGTTGAGAATGACCAGTTCTCACGCATCGAGGGCGTCGAGAACATCGACTGGTACGACTACAACGCGGTCCGCAACAACGTCGTCTTCTTCGACCGCGCCCCGGGCGGGGTCTTCGGGGACGTGGACGTGCGCAAGGCGATCTGCTCGACGCTCGACACCGAGGCCTACCAGCAGTTCGACCCGATGACGCTCGAAGTCCCTCAGCAGCACTTCCTCGAGGGGGAGGTCGGCTACAACCCCGACATCGTCGGCTACCCGGCCGATCTCGACGAGGCGGCCGACTTGCTCGGCGACGCCACCGTCGAGGCGACCTTCCCGTCCGCTCCGTTCCTCAAGGGACAGATCGAATTCTTCGCCGACCAGATGAACCAGCTCGACGGCGTGAACGTCACGGTCCAGGACCTCGCCGTCCCCGACTTCCAGTCGACCTGGAATTCGGGCCAGTACGCGCTGGGCATCGGTCAGAACGCCGAGATCACGCCGTTCGACTGGTACTCGAACTGGTTCGCATCCACCGCGCGCCAGAACCCGTCGAAGTACGAGAGCGCGGAGCTCAAGGCGGCTGCCGACGCGGCCAAGGCTGCGGGCGACTCGGAGGAGGCCGACGCCCTGTGGCAGGAGGTCATGAAGATCATCATCGACGACGAGGCGCTCGCCTGCGGCTTCGCCGTCGGCGGCCAGCGAATCGGATGGAACACCGACACCGTCGCCGGCGTGCAGGAGTCGACCCAGCCCTGGATGATCAACCTGATCGACTACCGCACCGTGTACCCGGTCACCGAGTAGCAGCCGTCGGCTGACACCAGCACACCACCCCGAGACAGATCGAACGCAGGAGGAACAGCGCCATGGGATCGCGAGCGATGCAACGGAGCATGCCGCCATGCTGAAGCTCATCAGCTATCGGCTCGTCCTCGCGATCCCCCAGCTGCTGATCGTCTCGCTGCTGGTCTTCTCGCTCACCTACCTCGTGCCCGGCAGTGTCGCGGCGGCCATCCTCGGAGATGCCGCCGCGACACCCGAGGCCATCGCCGAGGTGGAGGCGCACCTGGGCTTGGACCAGCCCTTCCTAGTCCGTCTGTTCGACTGGTACGCCGCAGCGCTCCAGGGCGACCTCGGCACCTCGCTCCTGTCAGGTCAGCCGGTGACCGAGATGGTTTCCCAGCGACTTCCGGCCACGCTGTCGCTCGTGATCGGGGGCCTGGTGGTCGCCATCATCATCGGAATGGGCCTGGGCATCTACGCCGGCGTCCGGGCGGGTCAGCCTCGCGACCGTGCCGTGACCGGGCTCACCGCGTTCTTGCAGTCGATCCCGGAGTTCTGGCTCGGCCAGATCCTCGTCGTCGTCTTCGTCATCCAGCTCCATCTCGCTCCGGTCCTCGCCTGGACGCCGCCGTCCCAGGACGTCGGCAAGTGGCTCTCCGGCCTCATCCTCCCCGCGATCGCACTGGGGGTGGGCACATCCGCGCTCATCGCCCGCCAGACCCGCACGGCGGTGGCCGAGGCGCTCGGTTCCCGCTACATCGACACGCTCGTCGCGGCGGGAGTTCCGCGCCGGCGGATCCTGTGGACGTACGCGTTCAAGAATTCGCTCGTCCCGGCACTCGCGGCGATCGGTCTGGCCGTGGGCGTGCTGTTCGGCGTCAGCCTCGTGATGGAGAAGGTCTTCAGCTTCCCGGGCCTCGGCACCCTCATGCTGCAGAGCGTGATGGCCAAGGACTTCCCGGTGGTTCAGGGCGTCGCCCTCGTCATCGGCATCATCGTCATCCTCGTCAACATGGTCCTCGACATCTCGTACGGACTCATCAATCCGAAGGCCCGACCCGCATGACCGACACCCAGTACGGCGCGACCGTCGCGATCAAGACCGAGAAGCCGGAGCAGAAGCAAGGCGCCAAGGTGGTGCGCCGGCTGCTGCGCCAGCCGCTCACCCTCATCGCGATCGGTTGGCTGCTCGTCGTGGTCGTCTGGGCGATCTTCGCGCCGTGGCTCGCTCCCTACGATCCCCTCGAGAATGACTTCACCTCTGTGCTGCAGGGGCCGTCTGCCGAGCACTGGCTCGGTACCGACGAGAACGGTCGCGACACCCTCAGCCGCATCATCTACGGTGCGCGGGTAGCCCTGGCAGTCGGCTTCGGCGCCGTCATCGTCGCGATGCTGATCGGTGTGCCGATCGGTCTGCTCCTCGGTTTCCGCGGCGGCTGGACCGACCGCGTCGGCACCCGGTTCGTCGACGTGTTCGACGCCATGCCCGGCATCCTCGTCGCATTCGCCGTCATCTCGATCCTGGGCCGGGGTCTCGCGCCCCTGCTTCTCGCGATCGGCCTCATGTTCTGCATGAACTTCGCCCGCATGGCGCGCGCCATCACGATGGCCGAACGCAGCAAGCTCTACGTCGACGCGGCACGGGTGACCGGCCTGCGTGAGAGTTCGATCGTGTTCAAACAGGTGCTGCCGAATCTGGCCTCACCCCTGATCGTTCAGGCGGCGATCATGACCGGAACCGCGATCATCATCGAGTCCGCGCTGAGCTTCCTCGGGATCGGACTGGAGTCGGCGGTCCCGTCATGGGGTGGACTGCTGGGAGTGGCGGCGGCCAAGCTCGGCGTGCAGCCCTTCATGGCGATTCCCCCCGGGGTCGTGATCGTCTGCACCGTGCTCGCATTCAACCTCATTGGCGACGGCCTCAACGAGGCGCTCGGTGTGGGCAAGCGAAAGCCGTTCCGGCGGCCGAAGAAGATCTCCGACAACGTCGCGCAGGCGGCCCTCATCGAGGGCCCGGCGGCCGGAGCCGTGGCGGCGGCCGACGCCGGCGGTTTCCTGACGCCGAGCGCGCCGGTGGGCGTTCCGGAAGGTGTGGTGGTCGAACCGATCGCTCGCGACGACGAGAACGTCGTGCCGGCCCCGGCCGACGAGGGGAACATCCTCGAGGTCCGGGATCTGCACATCGAGTTCCAGAGCGTCGAGAAGGGCGCGGTCGAGCTCGTCAAGGGCGCGTCGCTCAGCATCGCCCGCGGCGAGATCGTGGGCCTGATCGGCGAGTCGGGTTCGGGTAAGTCCACGTTCGCGCGTGCGGTGCTCGGGTTGCTCGCGCCGGGAATCGGCGTCTCGCACGGCGCCATCCTGCTCGACGGCGAGGACCTCGTCGGCAAGACGGAGAAGCAGCTGCGCGGTGTCCGCGGCAGCAAGATCGCCGCGGTCTTCCAGGACCCGATGGCCGCCCTCTCGCCGGTTCACACGATCGGCAAGCAGCTCGCCGAACCACTGCGGGCGCACTTCGGCCTTTCCAAGGCTGAGACCCGGGCGCGCTCGATCGAGTTGCTCGATCGCGTCGGCGTGAAGGATGCCGAGAGCCGCCTGAGCCACTACCCGCATCATTTCTCCGGAGGCATGGCGCAGCGTGTCGCGATCGCGATCGCCCTCGCCTCGCGGCCCGAGCTGATGGTCGCCGACGAGGCGACGAGTGCGCTCGACGTGACGACGCAGGCCCAGGTGCTGGATCTGCTTCTGGACCTGCGCGACGAGTACGGCATGGCGATCCTGCTCATCACGCACGATATGGGTGTCGTAGCCGAAGCATGCGATCGTGCGGCGGTCATGTACCAAGGGGAGTTGGTCGAGATCACCGACTCTGCGGCGGCGCTGTTCGATGAGCCGCAGCATCCGTACACGAGGTCGCTGCTCGCCGCTCGCGATCGACGTCCGCGTCCCACGAAGGAGGCGGCGCGATGAAGACCGAGCTGAGCACCCCCGTCAGCGAGACCCTACCGGAGGCCGGCCGCGACCCGCTGCTCGAAGTCACAGGTCTGTCGATCAGTTACGAAGCTCGCAGCATCTTCCGCAAGGAACGGAGGAACGTCGTCGAGGACGTGACCTTCGACATCCTGCCGGGCGAGACCCTGGGCCTGGTCGGCGAGTCGGGCTCGGGCAAGTCGACCGTCGGTCGCGCGATCCTGCGTCTGCTCGCGCCGTCTGCGGGCTCCATCCGGTTCGACGGAACGGAGGTCACCACGCTCGGCCACCGCACCCCGCTGGCTTACCGCAGAGACGTGCAGGCGGTCTTCCAGGACCCTTCGATGTCGCTCAACCCACGGCAGCCCGTCTCGATGGCGGTGACGTCCGCGCTCCAGCGGCACGGTCTGGGCAACGCCGCCGAGCGTGCGCGGATCGCCGCCGAGACGTTCGATCACGTCGGCCTGACCCGCGCGCATCTCGAGCGGTACCCGAGCGAGCTGTCGGGAGGGCAGCAACAGCGTGTGGCAATCGCACGTGCCCTCGTGCTCAAGCCACGCCTCGTCGTCTGCGACGAGGCGCTGAGCGCGCTCGATCTCTCGACGCAGAACCAGATCATCAACCTGCTGGTCGACCTTCAGGCCGAGACGGGGATGAGCTACCTCTTCATTGGGCACAACCTCGAGATCGTGCGGCACATCTCCGACCGGATCGCTGTCATGCGTCTCGGCCGGCTCGTGGAGTTCGCCGATGCGGCTCGCGTCTTCGACGATCCGCAGCATCCGTACACGCGCAAGCTGCTCGGCGCGACACCGGCGCAGCACCCGGCCGGTCGCGACGAGCGGCGCGCCGTACGCGCGGCGTTCGCGAAAGCCCATGCGGAAGGACTCGTGCCGGTCGTCTGACGGCGGGCGGCAGCATCCGTTCTGCGGTGTCTTCAGACTGAGGTTGCGATCCTTGCAACCTCGGAATAAATCTGTGCAGATCCTGCATAGGTAGGCTCCATTCAGTTCACGACGACGGTCGTCGGGAACAAGGAGGTCGCCGTGGATCGTCTGGTCGTCATGAAGACGTTCGTCACCGTCGCGAAGTCGTCGAGTTTCAGCGCTGCAGCGCGTGAGCTCGCGATCTCGGGCTCGCTCGTCTCGCGCCACGTCGCGGACCTCGAGCGGCAGGTCGGGGTGCGCCTGGTGAACCGCACGGCGCGCTCGGTGAGTCTCACCGAGTCGGGGAAGCGCTACGCCGAGTTCGCCGAGCGCATCCTCGACGAGATCGACGACGAGGATGCCTCGCTCTCGGGTTCACGCGACGCGCCTGAGGGGACGCTGTCGATCATCTGCCCGAAGTGGATCGGCACTCTCGAGGTGGGGGATGCCATCGCGGCGTTCGTGCGCGAGCACCCGAAGATCCAGGTGCGCTTCGAGCTCGGTGGCATGTCGGACCGCAACTACGACTTCCTCGATCGCGGGTACGACATCGCCTTCCACACCCGCGATCTGCGCGACTCGAATGTGCTGGTGCGCCGTGTCTCGGAGCTGCCGTTCGTGCTCGCCGCTTCGTCCGACTACCTGCGGCGCAAGGGCACGCCCGCGACGGTCGCCGAGCTGAACGATCACCTGTGCCTGCTGCATCCCAACGACCCGGTCTGGCGGCTCGGGTCGGGTGCCGACACGATCCACTTCAAGGTGCAGGATGCCGCGGTCATCGCCAACTCGTACCTCGTGATCGAGAAGCTCGTCGAGGAGGGCTGTGGCATCGCCCTGATTCCGCGCCGTCCCGCCGAGGCGCGCCTCGCGGCCGGGGAACTCGTCGAGCTGCTGCCGCAGCACCAGCCGCCGGCCCGGGCCCTCTACGCCGTGCACGGCCCGGGGGGCCGCACGCCGGAGCGCGTGCGGATCTTCCTCGACTTCATGACGACCTGGTTCCGCACTCGCGCCGCCGCCACCTGAGCCTTCAGCAGCGGACGGCTGCCGCCGCCTTGCGCCGAGAAAGTGATTATGTTTTGATAATCAAATCGAGCAAGGAGGTCCGATGAGCGAAGATGCGAACACCGACCCCACCTTCCGGCTGCTGGCCGAACTGGTGATCGACATCGCCCGCGAGATCCAGCTCCGGGCGGTGCAGACGACGCCCGTGGTCCCCCTGACCCAGACGCAGGGCCAGGTGATGCGGTACGTGCACGACCACCCCGGATGCTCCGCCTCCGACATCGCCGACGGCAGCGGGCTGCAGCGGGCCAACGTGAGCGTGGCGCTGCGCGATCTCCGTGGTCGCGGCTACATCACATCGCAGCGCGACGAGGCCGACGGCCGCGCGATCCGCATCGACGCGACGCCCCTCGCCGACGCGACCATCGGCAAGCTCCGCGCCTCCTGGGCGGGTCTCATCGAGAGCGCCTGGCACGCCGCCTCGGACGGCGCCGACGTGCCCGACAGCGCCGTCGACGCCCTGGTTCGCATCCGCGCCGGCCTCCATGCAGACCGCGCAACGAAAGGGTTCGCGTCCGAGGCTCCCGCCCTCTCCGGCCAGGGCGCAGACTCGACCGCGAACCCCCACGGAGAGGCCTGAGGTCATGTCGATCGAACGCATCGAGTCCGTCGTGTACGGCGTCGACGACCTCGACGAGTGCGCGCGCTTCTTCGTCGACTTCGGTCTCGAGCTCGTCGAGAAGTCCGACACCGAGGTCGTGCTCACCACGCAGGTCGACCAGCGACTCGTGCTCAAGCGCATCGACGACCCGTCGCTGCCGCCCTCGGTCGAAGAGGCGTCCGGCATCCGCGAGGTCGTCTGGGGTGTGGACACGCAGGAGGCCCTCGACGCCCTCGTGGCCGACATGCGCACCGACCGCGAGGTCACCGTCGACGATAACGGCGTCGCCCACACGCACGACGAGACCGGCTTCGGGCTTGCGCTCGCCGTCACGTCGCCCGAGCACGTCGACTACGACCCGCGCCGCTACAACAGCCGCGGCCACGTCGAGCGCTGGAACCAGTCGCACTCGCCGATCGCCGACATCCGTCCGATCCGCATGTGCCACGTGGCGCTGAACATCCCGAAGGCGGGCAAGGACGAGGCCATCGACTTCTACCTCGACCGCCTCAACTTCCGCGCCGTCGACATCGTCAAGCCCATGGGCGTGTTCATGCAGATCGAGGGCGACGACGACCAGCACAACTTCCTGCTGTGCCACCGCCCTGATCGCGCCGGCACGAACCACGTGTCGTTCGAGGTCTCGGGCTTCGACGACGTGATCGAGGGCGGCAACCACATGATCCAGAAGGGTTGGCGCGAAGCGCGGCGCCTCGGCCGGCACACCGTCGGCTCGAACGTCTTCCGCTTCGTGCACTGCCCCGCGGGCGGCCGCGTCGAGTACGCCGCCGACATGGACCGCGTCGACGACTCGTACCCGACGCGCGTGCACGAAGAGACCCCGCCGCACCACATCTGGGTGCTCGAGACCAACCGCGATTCCGCGGTCCCCAACACGTCGGAAGGAACGGCCCTGGCATGACCATCGCAGCCGATACCCGCACGGATGCCGCGTCCCGCGCCGCCGAGATCTACTCGGCCGCGCGCCTCGGCCTCTACATCGACGGCCGGTGGCGCGAGGGCGCCCAGGGTCGCACGTTCGATGTGCTGAACCCGGTCGACGACTCGGTGATCGGGCAGGTCGCCCGGGCCGAGGCATCCGATCTCGACGATGCCCTCGCCGCGGCAGACCGGGCCTTCCCCGCCTGGCGCGACACCTCGGCGTTCGAGAAGGCGCGCATCCTGATGAAGACGGTGGCGCTGCTGCGCGAGCGGGCTCCCGAGATCGGCCGGCTCATGGCCGTCGAGCAGGGCAAGCCGGTGAAGGATGCCACCACCGAGGTCATGCGCGTGTCGGGCACGCTCGAATGGTGCGCGCAGGAGACCCGGCGCCTGTACGGCCGCATCATCCCGACCGACGTCGACACGTCGCTCACGGTGCGCTACGAGCCCGTCGGCGTCGTCGGCGCGATCGTCCCGTGGAACTTCCCGGCCGGATCGCCGATGCGCAAGATGTCCGCGGCGATCGCCGCCGGCTGCACGCTCGTGATCAAGGCCTCGCAGGAGGTGCCGGCGACGGTGTGCGCGCTGGTTCAGGCGTTCCACGACGCCGGGCTGCCGGCCGGCGTGCTCAACCTCGTCTTCGGCCGTGGCGCCGAGACCGCCGAGCACCTCATCGACTCGTCGACCACGCGCCTCATCGCCTTCACCGGCTCGGTGCCGGTCGGCAAGGAGCTCAACGCCCGCGCCGGCGGCCTCATGAAGCCGACGATCATGGAGCTCGGCGGCCACGCCCCCGTCATCGTCGCGGCCGACGCAGACCCGATCCAGGCCGCGCGCCGCGCGTCGGCGGCCAAGTGGGCGAACGCCGGACAGGTGTGCACGTCGCCCAGTCGCTTCCTGGTGGACGAGTCGATCGCCGAGGCGTTCACTGCCGAGATGGTCCGGCTCGCCGAGGCGCTCGTCGTGGGCGACCCGCTCGACGACGACGTAACGATGGGCCCGCTCATCAACGCCAAGCGCGTCGAGTCCACCCACGCACTGGTGACGGATGCCGTGGCCCACGGCGCGACCGTCGCCACGGGCGGGCACCGCATCGGCGAGAAGGGCTGCTTCTACGCCCCGACGGTGCTCACGAACGTGCCGCTGGACGCCGAGGTCATGAGCGAGGAGCCGTTCGGTCCTATCGCCCCGATCACGACGTTCACCGACCTCGACGAGGCGATCCGCATCGCGAACTCGCTGCCCTTCGGACTCGCCGCGTACGGCTTCACCGAGTCCGCGTCGACCGCCGACGTCCTCGCCCGCGGGTTCGAGGCCGGCATCCTCTCGATCAACCACTGCGGCGGCTCGGTGACCGAAGCACCGTCGGGCGGTGTCAAGGAGAGCGGTCTCGGCCGCGAGTCCGGCCCCGAGGGCGTGCAGGCGTACCTCATCACCAAGCGCATGTCGCACAAGCTGCGCTGACCCTTCGACAGGCTCAGGGACCAAGGAGAGACGAATGCGGTACGCCCGGTGTCTTCTACCGGCTGTTGAGCCTGTGGAAACACGCGAGTTCTTCGCCGTGGTGGAGGGCGATGACGTCGTCGAGCTCGACGCCGCGCCGTGGCAGCCGCACGAGCGGGGGGCGCAGCATCCGCTCTCCTCCGTCGTCCTGCTGCCGCCGGTGATGCCGCGCACGTTCTACGCCGCAGGCTTCAACTACAAGACGCACAACCGCCACCACGAAGAGCTCGGGTACGACCCCGTCAAGGTCGGACCGCACCCCGAGGTCGGCTACCGCGCGCAGAGCGCGCTCGTCGGCCACGGTGCCGCGATCGTGAAGCCGGGCGAGGTCGAGGGGCGGTTCGAGACCGAGGCCGAGGTGGTCGCGGTGATCGGGCGCACCCTGCGCCACGCGTCGCGCGACGAGGCGAAGGCCGCCGTCTTCGGCTGGACGATCGGCAACGACGTCAGCGCGCGGGAGTGGCAGCACGCCGACCGCACGTTCTGGCGGGCGAAGAACGCCGACACCTTCAAGCCCATGGGGCCGTGGATCGAGACCGACGTCGACCCGCTGCAGTCCACCACGACGGTGCGGCGCAACGGCGCCGTCGACGCATCGTTCGCAACGGGCGACATGATCTTCGACCCGTACGACTTCCTCGTCGAGATGACGAAGTACATCACCGTCCACCCCGGCGACGTGCTGTGGATGGGGGCGGACGGCAACACCCCCATGGGTGTCGGCGACGTCATCGACATCGAGATCTCGGGGATCGGAACGCTCACCAACACCGTGGTCGCCGAGGGCGGCCGCATCGACACCAGCGTCGGCGTGGCCGCCGGCACCGACAGAGAGGGAGTGCCCGTATGAGCACCACCGACACCACCCAGGCAATGCCCGAGGCCGCTGCCGGCCCGAGCCACGTCGAGAAGGGCTTCAGCCTGCCCGAGCCGAAGTTCGACGACCAGGGTCGCAGCATCGAGCCGAAGTACATCCACCACGTCAACTTCCCGACGACCAATGTCGACCGCACGGTCGAGTGGTACACGAAGGTGTTCGGCCTCAAGCGCGTCATGCCCAAGAGCAACACCCGCGTGGTGCTCATGACGAAGGGCCGCTTCGACCTGCACTTCACGCCGGTCGAGGAGATGGACCGCATGGCGCCGTACCACTTCGCCATGGAGGTGGAGGACTGGGACGGCTTCCTCGGGCACCTCGACAGCCTCGGCATCCGCCACACGCGTCCGGTCGAGCGCCCCGAGAACAACTCGAAGTTCTGCTACATCCACGACCCCGACCACACGATGATCGAGCTCGTCTTCCACGGCAAGCGCCCCGCCTGACCCGTACTTCTCCTTCGCCGGCGGCGACGCCGGCTTCTCACTCATGCCCCGAGGAGGGAAAGCATGCCCACCGTTGACAACAACGGCACACAGATCTACTACGAGGTGCACGGCGAAGGCTCGCCGATCGTCTTCGTGCACGGCTCCGGCGGCCACCACGCCGCGTGGTGGCAGCAGGTCGCCGCCCTGCGCGACCAGCACACGATCGTGACGCTCGACCTCCGCGGCTTCGGCAACTCGGACAAGGACGAGACGTACGACAGCCTCAACTTCCCCGGCGACATCGTGGCCGTCATCGAAGACGCCGACCTGACGGATGCTGTGCTCCTGGGCCAGTCCATCGGCGCGGCCGCGGCGCTCAAGGCGGCGCTGCGCGTGCCGGAGCGCGTGCGTGGGGTGATTCTCGCGCATTCGCTCGGCGGCATCGACGCCCCCGAGGTCACGCCGCTGGTCAAGGCGGACCGCGCCGAGGCAGAGAAGCTCCCGGTGATCGACCGGCTTCTCACGAAGCGATTCCGCGAAGAGGAGACCGCCAAGACATTCCTCTTCACCCAGATGGGCACCTTCAACAAGGCGCGCATGCAGGATCTCCGCAACCTCTCCAGCGACGGCCCGACGGCCGACGATGTGGCCGGGTCCGGCATCCGTGTCGCCTTCCTCGCGGGGGAGAAGGACGCGGTGCTGAGCCCCGCGACCGTGACGGCCGCGCACGAGCTGATCGAGGGGTCGCTCCTCGAGATCGTGCCGGACGCCCCGCACTCCATGTACTGGGAACGGCCCGAGCAGTTCAACGCGGCCGTGACGAAGCTCGTCGACGCCCTGGCGCCCGTCGCCGTGGGCGCCGCATCCGCCGTGACGAAGGAGGCCTGAGATGCCGAAGAACGTGATGCAGGACGAGGCCGAGAAGATCATGGAGGTCGCCGAGCGCGAGGCACTGCGGCTCGGCAAGGGGCTGTCGATCGCGGTGGTCGACTCCGGCGGCTTCATCGTGAGCATCCGCCGCTTCGACGGGGCGCGCCCGATGACCCCGCTCATCGCCCTTTCCAAGGCCTACACGTCGGCGGTGATGCAGCGACCGAGCGGAATGCTCAAGGGCTGGTCGACGTCCGACCCCGTCTTCTTCAGCAAGGTCGGCGACCTCGGGCAGTTCCCGATCGTCGCTACCGGTGGTGGCGTCACGCTCAAGCTCGAGGGCGAGTTCGTCGGCGGTGTCGGGGTCTCCGGCGGCACGCCACAGGAGGACGAGGCACTCGCGCAGTCGATCCTCACCGAGCTCGGCTACGAGACGGACTTCGACGAGTGGGCCGGCGCCAAGGGTGCCGGCGACCCCAAGCACTGAAAGGCGGCCGACGATGGCCAATCTGTTTTCCTACCGCATCGACAACCACGGCGACAACGTCCGCCCCGATTCGATCCAACAAGCGCGCAAGAAGTTCCGCGCCGGCGAGATCACGGCCGAGGAGCGCCAGCAGGTCGAGGATGACGCGATCCTCGAGTTCATCTCCTTCCAGCGCCACCTGACGCTCTCGTGTCTGTCCGACGGCAACTTCCGTGACGGCGACTATCGCAGCGCCGTACTGCAGTCGGTCGCTGGCTTCAGCCGTGTGCCCGACGCTATGGAGCCCTCAGGCCTCGGCACCTGGACCGTCGACGGCCCCCTGAAGCAGCGCAAGCCCATCGCCACGGACGCTGCGCGGTTCCTGTTGGACAACACCGGGTTCCCCGTCAAGGTGAAGCTGCCGTCGGCCGCCCACATCGCCGCACACACCTACACGCCGGACGCGCGACGTGCCTACCCGGGCGCGGCCGCCGTCGGCGACGTGGTCGCCGAGATGCTGCGCGACGAACTCGAGCTGCTGTTCGAGATCGGCGTCAAGTTCGTGCAGTTCGACAACCCCGACTACTTCACCTACCTCGCGGGCGGAGAGGTCGGCGAGATGTCATTCGACGAGGCAATGTCGATCGACGCCGCAGTCGTCGCCGGCCTCGAGAAGGACGAGGACCAGAAGGTCGCCCTCACGATCGGCTGGGACGACGACCTCGCGGGCGATCTCGACGTGAAGCGCGCCGAGGCCCTGTTCGCGTCGGACTACGACAAGTTCACCTTCCCGTTCCACACCGACGCGATCGTGGCACGCAACATCCCGACCCTCGTGCCCGACGACAAGCAGATCGGCATCGGCATCGTCGATGCGTTCGATCCGGCGCTCGAAGACATCGACACGGTGATGGCGCGCCTCGACGTCGCGCTCGACCAGCACGACTACGACCGCATCGGGCTGCTCCCCAACCGGGGCTTCCAGCCGATCCACTATCGCGACGCCCCGCTTAACATCGCGCAACAGCGCAAGAAGCTCGAGCACGTCGAGACCTTCGCCACGATGGTCTGGGGGAACGAAGCATGACGGAGGCTGTGACGGTGGTGGCCCGCATCCATCCCGATCCGGAGAGGATCACGGATGCTGCCGCCGCCGTCCGCGCGGCGGTGGAGGGCATTCGAGCCGAAGACGGGTGCGAGCAGTACGACCCGCACCTCGCCGACGACGGTGCGATCGTCATCGTCGAGCGCTGGAGCACGCGCGAGGCGCTGGCCGCCCACAACACCGGCGCGCCGGTGCAGGTGCTGCGCGACGGGCTCAAAGGTCTGACGGTCGCCCCCACGGAGGTCACGGTCGCCGCCTCCCTCTGACCAGCTCCGGTCGAGCGCCTCGCCCCTGCGGCGCGCTCGGCGACCGGTGCCGTGAGTTTCACTACTCAGACGGTTGCCGCAGCTCGCGGTCGAGCGCGCGCAACGCATCGACGGCCGCTGACAGCGCCTCGCGCTGCCGGTCGTCGAGACTCGCGGTCGCCAGGTCCACAGGGGCGGCCCAGGCCGTGGAGATCGCGCGATGCTCCTCGAGGCCGAGCCTCCGATCGGCGATCCGCAGCGCGGGGTCAGCGGTCGTGTTCCGCGTGCGGGACGTAGCGAGGCACGTACACCGCGAACCCCACCGCGCCCAGGAGGCCCAGCGCACCGACGATCGCTGTCGCGATCGGCAGCGACAACACAGCGGTCACGCCTGCGATGAGGAGCGGTGTGGCGGCCGCTCCGGCATCCGTCAAGGTCCGCCATGACCCGAGGAACGGCGCCGGATCTGCCGCGGGCGCGACGTCGGCGCCGAGGGTCATCAGGATGCCGCTCGACAAGCCGTTCCCTACGCCCACGACGATCGCTCCGGCGACGAACCACGCGGTCGAACCATCCAGGTCGTGCGTGAAGGCGAGGCCGACGAACGCCCCGCCCATCAGCACCATCGACGGGACGCAGGCCCACAGGCGACCCCACCGGTCCATGATCTGCCCGCTCGAGTAGAACAGCGCGAACTCGAGCGCGCCGGTTAGCCCCACGATGAGCGCGATCGCTTCGGCATCGAGCCCGAGCGAGACGCCCCACAGCGGCAGCAGGTATACGCGCGCCTGGCGGAGCCCGGAGAGGGATGCCGCGGGCAGGCCCATCCGCACGAGCACAGCGCGATTGCGCCACATCGTGCGGAAGACGCCGGCGGATTCCCGGCCCCGAGCCCCGTCCGCCGGTGCCTGAGCCTGTCGAAGGGCGGAGTGCGACGGCAGCATTCCCTCGGCCTCGAGCTCCTCCTCGGGATCGCTGCCCACGAGCACGAGCACCACGAGCGCGACGAGCATCGCGAGGAAGAACCAGACGGCGGCGTCGGTCGAGCCTGACCACGCCAGCAGCGCGGCGGCGATGAAGGGCCCCGCGAACATCCCGAGCCGGAACGAGCCGCCGAGCACCGACAGCGCTCGGGCTCGGTAGCGGAGAGGAACCCGGGTCGTCATGAACGCGTGCCGCGCGAGGCCGAACGCTGACGCGCACAGCCCGATGAGGAACGACGCGACGGCGAGCACGCCGACACCGGGAGCGAGGAGCACGCCGACGCCGCCGGCGAGGGCGAGGCATCCGGCGATCGCCATCGTGCGCCGTTCGCCGATCCGCGCGACGAGCCAGCCCGCGGGCAGGTTGCCGATGAGCCGCGCGACCACGATGACCGAGACGATGAGCGCCGCCTGCGCGACGTCGGCGCCGAGGTCGGCGGCGACCACCGGCAGCAGCGGCAGCAGCGCGCCCTCGGCCAGCCCGAACAGCAGCGTCGGCCCGTAGATCATCGGCGCGAACCGCCACAGCATTCGCCGGGTGCCCGGGTCGAGGGCAGGCTCGGTCATGTGCCGCCGGTCTCGGCGAGGACCTCGCGCGCCCACGCCACGCCGCGCTCGGCGGGGTCGGCGCGCGTCATGACGTCGTGCTCGCCGAACGGGCCGACCCGCGTCGCGCCGAGCGAGCGGAGGACCTCGTCGAACTGGTGCGCACCGCGGTTGTAGCGCTCGTCGTACGAAGTGTCGCCGAGGCCGAACATCGCATACGCCACACCGGCGAGGTCGGGGGAGAGGTCGAGCAGGTCGTCGTGCAGGAACTGCGCGAACCCGGGCAGCTCGCCGCCGCCGTGGGTCGCGCACGAGATCAGGTACAGCGCGCCAGGCTCGAACACGTCGACGCCGGCGTCTGCCATGTTCACGACCTCGACGCCCGGGAGCGCCTTCGCGATGCCGAGCGCGACCGCCTCGGCGTTTCCCGATTCGGTGCCGTACAGGGCGACGATGCGCATGGACGGATGCCTCAGCTCGTGGCCTTCGCCGCCGCAGGCGCCTGAGCGACCGGCGTGGCCGGGGGCGCAGCATCCGTCGCCGTCGTCTTGGCGGCACGAGCAGCAGCGCTCGGCGTGTCGAGGTAGTGGTCGATGACGTACTCGGCGATCGCGATGGAGCTGGTCGCGGCGGGCGAGGGGGCGTTGCGCAGCAGCGTGACCGGGCCGACCTGGTCGACCGCGAAGTCGTCGAGCAGCTCACCCGCGCGGCCCCACGCCTGCGCGCGCACCCCGGCGCCGTGCTTGTGGGACAGGTCCGACGAGCGCAGCTCGGGGATGAACCGGCGTGCCTTCTGGAAGTACAGCGGCTTGATCAGCGACCCGGTGATCTCGTCGACGCCCATCCGCCAGTGCTGCTTCGCGAGTGGCCACGCGCCCGGCCACCGCAGCGACTCGAGCGTGTCCTTCACCGACCACTGCAGCCAGTTGTACCCCTCACGGGCGAGGGCCGGTACCGCGTTCGGCCCGACGTGCACGTTGTCGTACACGCCGCGGGTGAAGTGCACCCCGAGGAACGGGAAACGCGGATCCGGGACCGGATAGATCATGCCCTTGACGAGGTCGGTGCGCTCCGGCGCGAGCTCCCAGTACTCACCGCGGAACGGCAGGATCTTCGGCGACGGGTCGGCGCCGACGAACCGGGCCACCACGTCGGACTGCAACCCGGCGCACACGATGACCCGGTCGAACACGTCCTCCGACACCGGCGTCACCACCCGCACCCGGCCGTTCTCGAGTGTCATCGCGGTGACCTCGTGGCCGAGCCGCACCTCGCCGCCGCCGGCGCGGACGTCCTGCGCCATCGCCTCGGTGATGCTGGCGTAGTCCACCACGGCGGTGTGCGGCGAATGCACGGCCGCCACCCCGGCGACGTGCGGCTCGATCTCCCGCAGCCGCTCGAGATCGTCGATGCGGGTCAGGTCGGGCACGCCGTTTTCGAGCGAGCGCCGCTCGATCTCGGCCAGCGCCCCGAGCTCGGACTCGTCCACCGCGACGACGAGCTTGCCGACCTCCCGGTACGGGAGCCCCTTCTGTTCGCAGAACTCGCGGATCGACACCCGCCCCGCCGCGCACAGCGTCGCCTTCAGCGACCCCGGCTTGTAGTACAGGCCCGCGTGCACCACGCCGGAGTTGTGCCCGGTCTGGTGCTGCGACAGCCGGCCCTCCTTCTCCAGCACCGTCACCTCATCGCCCCGCGCACTCAACGCACGGGCCAGGGCGACACCCACGATCCCGCCACCGACGATCCCGGTTCGCCGTGTCTCACCGGCCATCAGTGGGTCCTCACAGCCGCGGTCTTGACGCGCGTGTAGAAGCGCAGCGCTTCGAGGCCCTGCTCCTTGAACGGCGAGCCCGACTCCTTGAAGCCGCCGAACGCCTGGTGGATGTCCCACCCACTGGTTGGCTGGTTCACCGAGACCTGTCCGGTGTCCACTTCATCGACGAAGCGGAACGCCGCGTCGAGGCTGCGCGTGTACACGGCACTCGACAGGCCGTACGTCGAGTCGTTCACGGCTTCGATCGCCTCGTCGAGGGTGTCGACCTCGATCATCCCGAGCACCGGTCCGAACACCTCGTCGCGCCACAGGCTGTTGTCGCGGTCGAACGCCACGAACACAGGCTCGACGAACGCCCCGCGCTCGGCGAGCCCCTCGGCCAGCGGCGCGCGGGCGATGACCGTGGCGCCCTCGCTGAGCGCGGCATCCACCCGGTCCGTGATGTCGCGCTGCGCGGTGCGGCTGACCACCGGACCCACGTCCGTGCCGTCGGCGCCGCCCGCTCCGACGCGGAGGGCTTGGACGGATGCTGCGACCCGGGCTTGCAGCTCGGCCGCGACACCGCTCTGCACGATGAGCCGACTCGTCGCGGTGCAGCGCTGACCGGCCTGCCCGAAGGCACCCGCCATCAGCACCGGAACGACGAGGTCGAGATCGGCGTCGTCGAGCACGACGGCGGCGTTCTTGCCCCCCATCTCGGTCTGCACACGGATGCTGCTGCCCGCGAGCTTGTGCTGGAGGCCGAGGCCGACGGCGGTCGAGCCGGTGAACGAGACGGCGGCGAGGCGCCGGTCGGTCGCGAGCACGTCGCCGATGACGCTGCCGCGTCCGGTCACGGTGCCGAGGACGCCAGCGGGCACCCCAGCGCGGTGCAGGAGCTCGGCGAGCCGCAGCGTGATGAGCGGGGTCTCGGTCGCGGGTTTGATGACCACGGCGTTGCCCGCAATGAGGGCGGGCGCCATTTTGCGCGCCGGGGTGAGCAGCGGGTCGTTCCACGGCGTGACGAGGAGCACCACGCCGATCGGCTCGCGCTTCTGCAGCGCGAAGGTGCCGGGGCGCGCGTCGGGGATCAGCTCGCCGAAGGCAGCGCGCCCGAGTCCGCCGTAATACTCGAAGAACTCGGCAGCCTTGCCGACCTCGCCCCGCGCCTCGGCGGTGGTCTTGCCCATCTCGGTGACGATGAGCGACGTCAGGTCCGCGGCATCCTTCCGGATCAGCGCCGCCGCGTCGAGCAGCACCCGGCCGCGCTCGATCGGCCCGGTCGCTCGCCACGCCCTCGCGCCCCGCACCGCGGCGTCGAGCACGACGTCGACGTCGGCGGGGCCCATCGCCGGGACCAGCCCGACGAGGTCGCCGTTCGCGGGGTCGCGGACCTCGATCGGATCGCCCGACGCATCGGACGAGAAGCGGCCCTCCACGAGGTTGGGGCTGACGGTGGTGCTCACGGAATCCTCCAGACGCCTCGCCGACGGACGCCGAGCACGGCGCGGGAGGCTCGTCCCAGCTTCGCCGCACGCCGCACGACCGGCAACGCGCACGACCCACCAGATCCGCAACCGTTGGTTGTGATTCGCTCAGTCTCGGGCCCCACTGCCAACTGCTCGGCCGGCAACCCAGAGGAGACGCTGATCTGAGCATTGGATAGAAGCGCCGTCTTAGGTGCTTGGGCTGCTCCAGCCTCCAACTGTGGGGCAGCGAGGAGTCTGCGTATTGGCGCGGAGTTTGCGCGTTGGCGTAGGCGTCGCTCATGTCGGAGAAAGCCCGCGCGAGATCCCGCCCGCTCGGATGCTGTCACGATGTGGCGCCCCTGAGGAGTCGCCCTGGGATGCCGGCTCGGGTGGGCAGAGTGGCGGGGCGAGAGTACAGTGACTCTCGCCCCGCTTGCTTGTTGGTTCAGGTCAGCGTGACAGTTCGGCGCCGGCGTACGAGGCCGGTGTCGCTATCGGCCCCGAAGCGTGTGCTGCGGGGCCGTTAGCTTTTGGGGAACGGTCGACGATGACGTCGGCGAACTTCAGCGAGGCGCCGACGTTGTCCGCGACGATGTCGCGGGTCTCCCGGGACTGTCCGGTCTCCTTGTCGACGTAGGTGCCGAACCGGAGGTCGCCGGCGACGATCACGCTGTCGCCTTTGCGGAGTGAGTCGGCGACGTGCCGGGCGTGCTGGTTGAACACGACGACCCGGTGGAACACGGTGCCGACGTCTTCCCACCGGTTGGTGGTCTCGTTCAGGCGGCGGTCGTTGACGGCGACGGTGAACCGGGCGTACTCGTTGCCCGATTCGGCGTTGCCGTGTTCGGGGTCACTGGTGAGGTTGCCCTCGATGGTGACGGGGATCCTGGTGGTCATCCTTCTTCCTTCCTGTCAGAGACACCCTCGGTGTCTCGGTGGGCGTGGGCCTTCCTGGTCCACGCGTTCCATTCCTGCTCATCGGTGATCCCGTCCCATGAGCGGGGTTTGAGGGGGTCGTGTCCGCGGGCGCAGCCGCCGGAGTACGCCTTGCCCATCCGGGGCAGGGCGAGGCTGAGTCGCTCGTGCCAACCAATCGGGCCGAAGCCGGCGTCGGTGGAATCGAAGGCGACGGTGTGCGCGGTGTGCAGGGCGGAGAGTTCTTCGACGAGCTGTCCGTGCTTGTACCAGCAGGCCGGCACCACGGATTCGGAGATGCGGTAGCGGACGGTGAACCATTCCACCCACTCGCGGAGTGCCTTCCAGACGTCGGGGGCGTTGTGGTCGGGGAGGGTGCGCCAGTTGATGATGTGCGCGCCGAGCGGGTCGGACGGCCCGTACCGCTGGTTCGGGTCATACCCGCTCACATCGTTGGCGACAGCGTCGTCGTAGTCCGGGGGCGGGGGCAGGTCGCTCATGCGGCGTCCCCGTGGTCGGGCTGCAGCTTCTGCCGCAGCCGGGCGAGCGCGAGATGGGAGGCGGTGCGGCGGGTGCGGTTGCGGGCCAGGACGGCGTCGCGGTCGATGAGCCGGTGCAGCAGGTCGTGGCAGTACGGGTGCATCGACACCAGGTCCTCGTCCGGCTCCCCGGCGCTCCAGGCGCCGTCGAGAAGTCTCACGCCGCGGTAGTCGAGGTGATGCAGCTCGAGCTGGCCGCGAGTGGCCGTCCGGCCGCAGCCGGCGCAGGTGAGCGGCTGTCCGGTGGTGGCGTGGTGGGTGAACCAGCGGTCGCGGCGCGCGAACCACGCCTTCGAGCGAAGGAACTCGTTCCGATACAGGTTGAATAGTGCCGGCCGGCGACGATTGCTCATTCCTCCCTCACCCCCTCCACCGTTTCCGCACTCCCGGACTCCGGAACTTCCGCAGCCCCGGAGTTCGCGACACGCGCGTTCGTGTCGAACACGGCCCGCTGCTCCTGCTCGGTCTCTCGCTTGCCGGACTGGATGATCTCGGCGTCGCGGCGTTCGTCCCACCCGGCCAGGTCCAGCAGCACGCTACGGCGGTTCCGGTAGGCGAGCAGGCCGACGCTGGGTGGCAGTCGGCGGATCTCATCGACTGACATCAGGGCGCGGCGCTCGAGATGTTCGCTGGTGGAATGCCCGACCTCGCGGGTGGACCAAGACCGCTGCTCACGACGAGTGTCTCTCGTGCCGAGGAGGGATTCGATGTCGCGGAGGTGACCGACGTGGCTGGCGCCGCCGAGGAGGACTTTGGCGGTGGCGGCGGCCCAGATGGTGTCGGCTTCCGCACGGGACCAGGACGTCTCGGCCTGGGAGAGGGCTTGCAGCACGATGAAGGTGCAGATGCCGCGGCCGCCGCCGTCGGCCATGATGCGGGGCAGGGTTCCCCACCGGAACATGTTCGCTATCTCGTCGAGGATGAGTCCGAGCGGGTGGGGGAGGCGCGAGCCGGGGGAGGCGAGCGCGGTGGTGCGGGCGACCTCGACGATGTCGTCGAGCACCGCGCCGAGCCAGCCGCCCATCGCCGACGCCCCCGACGACGACCCGATCAAGTAGAGCGTGTTCGCGGCATCCAGGAACTCGCGCGGGTCGAACACCTCATCGCCCGGTCGGGGGAGGAGAGCGTCGCGGATCTGCGGGACCGCGAGCGGGGCGACGGCGCCTTGGACGCCGAACCAGATGGAGGAGACCAGCTTCTCGTCGGCGGAGATGGTGGCGTCGAGGCTGTCGCCCCACCCGGGGGTGCCGTCGGTCTTGAGGATGTCGACCGCGGCACGGGTCTGCGCAGGGCTTGTGCCCCAGTCATACAGTTCTGCGATCGTCTTGCCGCCGACGGCCGCGGCGTGCAGCAGGCGGCCGAGCACCACTCCGGAGGCCTGCGCCCATTCCTCGTTGGTGCGGGAGGCGCCGAGCGCGGTGCCGGTGATGATCGCGGCGCCGCGCTGCATCGCGACGAGGGGGTCTTCGCAGCCGGCGATGGGGGAGATTCGGAGGGGGTGGCGGATGCCGGAGAGGCCTTGCGGGTCGAACACGTGTACCTGACCGCGGGTCTGCCGCATCCGCATCGTCGCGGTGAGGTTGTCGTTCGTGGTTGACGTGGTGATCAGCGGGCCGGACCAGTCCAGGATCGCCGAGATCAGCACCCGGTACCCCTTCCCTGATCGAGGTGGGCCCTCGAGGGCGACGGAGTCCTCGATCGACACATACACGTCTTGCTCTCGCGACCGGCCCACCCGCCACCCCACATCCGTCGCCGTCGGCTTCGGAATATCAGGGCGAAGCTGCGTGGCACGGCGGAGCACGGCTTTGGCGGAGAGGTGATCGCGGATCTCCGAGGAGGTGGCGAATCCGGGGCGGGTGCGCAGGTCGGTGATGAACGCCCGATCCGACTCCCGGTACCGCCGCACCGCCACCACCACCCACACCGCGAGCCCGCCGATCAGTAGTACCGCCACCACATCCACGATCCGGATCAGCGCGAGCGGCACAGTGCAGCCGGCGGGGGCGGTGTAGCTGTCGGGGTTGCCGGAGACTGCAAGCGCCAACCCGGAGAACAGGCTCACGGGCACGGGGCGGATGCCGCAGCTGAGCCAGGTGATGGCTTCGGCGATGAATCCGAACGCGAGCGCGAGCAGCATCGCCGCCGCTACGAGGATCGCCGCCGCCTTGCCAAGGATGCTCTGATTCACCGGTTACCCCGTCTTTAGAGGCCTTCGGCGGCGGACGCGGCAGCGCTGAGCCACGCGTCGCGGGTGCGGGGCCGGAGGGTGTCGAACCGAAGTGGTCCGGCTTTGAGGGCCGGGTCGAATGGGATGGTGTGGACTGCCCGGACGTGCCCGGTGAACCCGTCCGCGATGCGGCGGGCCGCGGTGGTGCCGGTGGGTTCGGATTGGGTGACAAGCACCACGGCGCGGTCGGCGAGGGCGGCGGAGCGGTCGTCCCGGCCACGGAGCGCGTCGAGGAGGAGGGCGGCGGATTCGGCGGACTCCGGGCTCGCCAGAGTGGGGATCACGAGCTGGTAGGAGGAGTCGATCATCCGCAGCCAGCGTTCGGCGGATTCGTCGTTACCGGAGTCGAAGACGACGAGGCGGTAGAACCGGGCCGCGACCTGCATCAACAGGTCGAAATCCGCAGCTCCGATGCGCTGGTCGGTGGCGAGCAGTTCCGGGTTGGAGCGGAGCACGTCGTACCGGTCCGCCGTCTGGTGGTGTACGAACCGGCTGATGTCCGACACCCCCGCCCCGGGTGTGAGGAGTGTGGGGGCGGCGGGGAGGAGGTCGCGGAGGGTGGTGTCGTACAGCCCTTGCTCGGTGCGCCAGCCGAGGGTGCCGCGGGTGTCGTTGTTGTCCCACGCCAACACGTTCCCGCCACCTTCCCGGGCGTAGACCGCGGCGAGCATTGCGGTGGTCATGGTCTTGCCCACCCCGCCCTTGCCGTTGACGACGGCCAGGGTGCGGCATCCCGCCCACTGCCTGGCGACCAGCGCCCGCTCCTCGGCCCGTCGCACCTCGGCGGCGGAGGGGCGGACGGTGATGCCGAGGCCGGCGAGCATGCCGCGCCACCCGGTGACCGGGGGTGTGGGGTTGGTGGTGGGGGTGAGGAAGGTGGGGCGGGGGGACTCCGCAGCCGGCGCGGAACCTGCGAGGAGTGCGTCCGGCTGCGAAGCCTCTTCCCTCACCTCCTCTCCGCGTTCCGTCGTGACGGTGTCGTCGATGTCCTGGTACGGCCCCAGATCCAACCCCTCCTCGTCGTCACCGAGCTCGGCTTCCGCCTCGGGGGGGAGGAGGGTGAGGTCGCCGGTGGGGTCGACGAGCAGGTGGTGCTGGCCGCGGTCGCCGGAGGTGACGAGCTCGACCGGGGTGCCGGTGCGGCGGGCCTCGTCGCTGGCGCGGCGGATCACCGCGTGACGGATGTCCTCGTCACCGGTCGCGGTGACGGGTTCGGTGTGTCCGTCGGTGGTGATGAAGGTCGCATTCGGTCCGGTGACAGTCGCGTAGGTGCGGGGGTGGATGACGGTGGTCATGATCACAGCTCCTCGGTCAGGTCGCGGGTCTCAGCAGTCAGCCAGCCATCCACACCGGCATCCGCAGGTTCGGGTTGGGGCCAGTAGTCGTCGAGCGCGCCGGCGTCGATGACCCGTACGGTGGCGTCGTCCCGGTCGGCGGGGTTCACGGCGTCGTCGGTGGCGAACAGGTCGTACTCCCACGGCGTGGAGGTGGCGAAGCAGTCCACCAGGTAGGAGTACTGGCCGACGTAGGCGAGGAACTCGCCCTTGCGCAGCTGCCTCGCCATCTCGACATGCGGGGCGGGCAGGTTGAGTCGGGTGCGAAGCGCGGCTTGTTCTTGGTGGTTGACGCGGAAGATGAACTTGTTCTCGATGTCCCCGACGATCGAATAGGCGAGGGAGCGTTCCAGGGAGTCGGCGTCGCCGACGGCGTCGAGGTCGCCCATCTTGTGCAGGATGACGATGTTGCTGATCCCGTAGTGCCGGGACAGTTTCAGCCATTGCTGGAACATCTGCAGTGACGCCAGCGACGTCATGTCCCGCCACCCCTCCTCGCGCACCACATAGCGGGTCCGCCGCGCCGCCCGATCCGAGATCACCGCCTGGATCCACGCGGTCGAGCACACCTGGGTGAGCTGTGCGGCGAGGTCTCCGCGGGCGAACAGTTCGCTGGTGTCGGTGACGACGATGGGGGCGTCCTGGTCGAACTCCACCGTGGACTCGTCCTCGAACAGCCCGGAGAGGTCGCCTTCCACGAAGCGGCGCAGCACGAACCGGGGCTGGATCGCGCCGTCTGCCGCGCGGAATGCCGCTTGGGTGTCGCCGGCGAGGTGGCCCAGTTCCTCGTAGACGCCGCGGAGGGTGGGGCGGTCGCTGGTGCGGGTGATGCAGCGCTCGAGGGCGTCGAGGATGTCGGCGTGCTCGACCGCGGTGAGCCGGTTGCCGAGGGTCATCTCGATCAGGGCGATGAGGGTGCCGATGCGGCGTTGCTTCACCATCTGCTCGTGCTGCTCATCGGACGCGCCCGTGCGCCGCGGACCTCGGTCGAGCGGGTTGAGGCGGGTGCCGGTGCCGCCGCCGAGCCGGATCACCCGCCCACCCGGGATCGCCTCCGCGACGGTCACCCACTCGCCCTTCGGGTCGGACGGCACCACCACCTGATGGCCGAACGCGATGGAGCGGGTGACGAGGGTCTTCACCGTGGCGGACTTCCCGCCCCGGTACGCCCCCAAGACGAGGATGTTGGTGGAGAAGGTGCCGCGTTCGGTGGAGTCGACGTACGCCTCCCACGGCGAGAAGTGCCAGAGTGCGTCCGCGTTGAGGTCTACGCCGAGGATGGGGCCGCGGTGCCCGAGGCCACTGTCGGCGACGAACGGGTAGATACCGGCGATGTGCTGCGAGGTCGCTTGATGCGCCGGGATCCACGCCTTCGCGAGGTTCCAGTACCCGCCCTGCGTGATCCCCGGCCCGAACGGCCCGGGCACCGCCGGCTCCGGCAGGTTCCGGTCGCGCCGCGACGAGCGATCGGGCTGCTCCTCCTGCTGCGCCTGGCTGATCTGTTTCTGCAGATCCCGGCGTTCCTTGCGGGTGAGGCCGGTGGGGGTGAAGGTGGCGGCGTGGCGGGTCATCACTTCATCCCCAACCCGACCGGGATCGCGTTCACCATCAGCGCCTCGGCCTGCTGGCAGTACAGGATCTGCGCCTCCATGCCCGCCCGCGACAACGCGTTGCGCATCCCGGCGATGGCCTGGTCGAGTCGCTCTTCGTCGGGGGCGGTGACGGTGAGGTACGCGCCGTACTGGAATTCGCCGTGCCCGTTCGCGATCTCCTGCTCCTGCTGCTCCAGCGCCTTCCAGTCCGCAGCATCCGCCGCCGACCCGTCCGCGCCACGCTTCGCGCGCAGCTTCTCGTTCCCGCGCCACACCTTCTTCTCATCCCGGATCCGCTTCAACGCCTTACTGACCGGGACAGGGGTGAGGACGATGGACAAGATGTGGGTGATCGCCTCCCCGGTGTGCGGGTGACGGGCGAACACCACCGGCGCCAGGAACCCGACCGGGGAGTCGGAGCGGGGCCATTCGTGCACCCACATCGTGGTGTGCACCGCGGAGTCGGTGACCACGATGCCGTTGCGGCCCTTCGGCTCGTCCAGGTACATCGGCCCGATCGCCACCGGGTCCACCCCGGTGAGAGTGTCGGGGCGGTTCTGCACCGTGGCGGCGAACTCCGGGTCGAACGCCAACCTGCCCAACGCGGCGACCTCGCGGGGGGACAGCCAGCGGCGCACCTTGATCTTCGCGGCCGACAGGGCGTCGGCGAGGTTCCCGGCCTCGATCTGCGCGATCGCGACGATCGCGTCCTTCCCACCGCCGAGCGCCTTCAGCTGGGAACCGAGGGTGACCAGGTCGAGGGTGAGGACGAGGTAGTTGCGGTGCGCGACCTCGAACCGCTCCGCGTGGTCCATCACGTCGTGGTAGTTGCGGGCGACCGGCGACTCCGGGTTCAGGTCCCGCACCCGCCGCACCGTCTCGTAATGCTCACGGGCAGCCCGGATCGTGGTGGGCAGGGTGCGTTCCTGCAACGTCACCCGCTTCACCCCCGGCCGTTGCGTGAACGGGCCGAGCACCCGGTCGAACTGCTCGGCCAGGTCGAACCGCTCCGGCAGGTCGTGCATCAGGAACCCCTGCACTTCGAGCTCCGCAATCACACTCACGGACCGGTCGTGCGGGTTGTATGCCGCGGCCGTCCCGTTGCTGTCCCACAGCTGAATCGACGCGCGGGTGCCCGGCAGGTTCAGCGTCCCGGTCAGGCGAGGCTGTTCGGGGCGGAAGGTCTGGGTGGTGGCGCCCGCGGTGTGGCGGACCTGCTTCATCAGCCACAGGCCCGCCATTCGCGGCGTGGAGACGCTGTGAATGCTGGTGAGCGCGGTGACCCCGAACAGCAGGTACAACGGGGCCCCGTAGAGCAGCCCGAGGGGCCCGAACCGGTTCACGAAGATCAGCACGACGAGTGCGGCGGCGGTGAGGAAGGCGATCTGCCACTCATCCATGCCCATGACCACGCCCTGCCGGGACCGGCGCGGCAACCGCACCGGACGCAGGTACTCAGGTGTGGTGCTCATGACGGGCTCCCCTCAGCTCGAGGCGGTTGCGGTTGAGGTGACGACGGCGGCCTCACCGACGGAGATCCCGGAGGCGAGGAGGTCGACGGGCGACCACCACCCGGGGCGGGGGTGCGGTCGCCCTGTGCGGGTGCGGCGGCACCCCGTGGAACGTTCGCCTGCGCGGACCGCGCGGACGTGGGCTTCGCTGCAGGTCCGCTCGAGGATGGGCCGGTGCTGGAGGGGCGGACCCCGGAGGGGAGACCGCCGAGACGGGTGGGGATGGCGGCGACCCCGCGGGCACCGTTCGCGGCCATCCGGCCACCGTGGGAGCCGAGCCGGGAACCGATGCTGTCGGCAGCGACCGCTCCGGTGAAGCTGAACAGCCCGAAGATCGCGAACGGCGCGAACGCCACCAGCACCAGACCGATCAGCAACGGCCACGACTGCGGGTTCCAGATCGTCTTCACCGACGCAAGTCCCTGCACGATGAGCGTGACGAACCCGATCGTGAGCGGCGCGGTCAGCAGCAGCACCATCACCGCCGACAGGTACCCGACGACCCACTGCGGGCCGATGCGGCGCACCGGGAACAGCATCCACGCCACCGGGCCCACCATGATGAGTGCGGCAAGGGCGATGTTGCGGAACGCGAACACCAACATCAACAAGAACATCCCCAGCATCAGCAGCCCGTGGATCAGGAACGCGAAGAAGTAGTTCGCCTGCCCGCCCGCCCACATCACCGACTGCAACGTCGAATACAACGACGCCGGGCCATCGCCGTTGAGGATGTACCAGGTCATGTCGTCGACCGCGTTCAACAGGTGCCCGGTCAGCCACAACGTGATCGGCACCGCCGGGATCGCGATGAACGTCCGCACCAGCGCGCCGACCAGCTCGTCCCGATCGCCGGAGACGACGGCGGCGGCGATCGCCCACACCATCGCCCCGAATGTGACGATCAGGATCGCCCACTGCCAGAACGACCACTGATCCACCGCCGCCGACCACAACAGCGTCGACGTGTCGAACCGCATGTTGTCCGCCACCAGAAACATCACCCCGGTCGCTGCCAGCGCCATCCCCCGGCCCGCATTCTCGAATGTGCCGCAGACCAGGTCACCGAGACTGCACCCGTACTTCACGACTAGAGGAGTCCCGCCGTCGGCTTGAATGGCCTGGACGTGCCGCTCATAGGTGGTGCAAACTGTCGCGCGTTCCCCGCTCATCGACACCCCCATGAAGCACTGCTGGGCCGAGACTGCCTGGGGGTTGGTGGGAGTGCAGGTGACTTGTCCGCTGGCGCCCTGGCAGTCAACTGGGAAGGTCGGCGCTGACCACGGTTCTCCGCTGATCGCGTCCATCTGTACCGGCGCCGTAGCGTTGGCGGTGTTCCCGTGTGCGGCAGTGCCCGAACCGAGCACGATCGCAAGGCCCGTGGCGAGGCCGAGCCGAAGCACCCAGCGGAGGTTCATCAGAATCCGAAGTCGAAGTTCACGAACCAGGCGAACAGTCCGGATGCGGCGCCGAGCACGGCGGCGGCGATGAAGATCCACAGGATGTTCTCGCCCGCCCAGGTTCTCACCCGATCGTTAGCCAGCCCTCGGAACGCCAGCGCGGCGCCCGCGATGATCAACATGACGAGTACCACCAGCATCGCGCCCGCGAGGATGTAGGACGCGACGACTTGGAAGCCTTGGAAGAACGGGGCGGAGAAGTCCGGTTGGATGTCGGGAACGTCGACATCACCCGGAACGATGAGTGTGCGCATGAGGCTGCTCCTTGCTGGTTGCTACTTCAGTTGCAGGCCGAGGCCGGCCATGAACGGCTCCGGATCTACCGGAGTTCCGGACTTCTGAACTTCGAAATGCAGATGGCATCCAAACGACTTGCCGGTGTTGCCCTCCGCCCCCAGCGGCGCCCCCGCCACGACCTGGTCGCCGACCGAGACGCGTAGTGATCCCCATTGCATGTGCCCGTAGAGCGTGACGAGCGCGTCCCCGTGATCAATGCGGACCGTGTTTCCGTAGCCCTGCCACGATCCGGCAGTGATTACCCGTCCGGGACCTGCGGCGTAGATCGTGGCGCCGCAGCCCTGGGCCATGTCATAGCCCTGGTGGTTCGTAGAGCAGTAGCCGCAACCCTGCACCGGGTTGTATCCGAACCCGCGCCCCTTCGAATAGCCGCCGCCCAACGGGAAACCCCACACCCCGCTCGCGGCGGGAGCGGCCTCGACCTTCGTCGGCACCGAGCTCGCGGCACTGCCGGCGACCGCGAACGGGATCGCCAGCAGCGGGGTCAGCACGAGCGCGGCGACGAGCGCAACGATCAGGAGTGCCCCTGTCAGGATCTTCCGGCCAGTCCTCGAGTTGAGGGCTGCGGCGGCGATCACCGGGGCTCCCATGTCAGGGCTCCAACGGCTCCGTGAAGTAACGGACCACCTTGCAATCGCCCGCCCGCTGCGACGAATCCGGTGTCGGCACCGAACCCGGACCGCACAACACCTGCACGCTGACCCGTACCTGCTCTTCGTACGACGTCTCCCCGCCGCTGCCGTCGGATCGCGTGAACGTCAACGTCACATCCGACGTGCCGATCGACATGTCAGCCGACGTGTCATCGGTGACGGGCACGTACACGAGGTCACCCCTGGCCGTCGCGACGACGCGACCCTCCTCGTTCGCGAGGGAGTCCCACTCCTCCTGAGGCAGCACAACAGCCTGTCGGAGCAAGCCCTGCGACTCAACCATCGCGGCTTGCTGATCTGCTTCCGCGATGAATCTCGTGTCCGGGGTGAACCAACTGTCGAGGTGGGCGAGCCAATCGTCGCGCTCACCCTTCTGAGTGTCGAATGTCGCCGCAACTTCGAGGGCGGCGCGGATGTACATTTCGCGGTCCGTCGTGATCGGCTCCGGAAGCCAACCTTGATCGACGACCGACGCGTCCACGACGTCACCCGCTGATGGCTCCGCCGTTGACGTCGAGGCAGTCGGCTGGGGTGTGTTGTTCCCGGTGGGACCTGGTGCGGGCTGTGCGAGCAGAGAGCTGACAACGATCGCCACGATTCCGGCGATGAGGACGAGACCGCCGACGATGGCCCACACGAGTCCGCGGCGTCCAGAGGTCGGGTTCGTCGTCACCAGTCAGCCCTCCTGATCATTCAGGACGGCAACCGTGCGCATACGGGACGCGCTGGGGGACGGTCGCCGTGCACGCAGTCTACGCACGGCCCAGCAGCCGGTGGACTCCAGAATCAAGAGATTGTGTATAACTCCGTGCATTGGTGCACTTGGGGAGGAGTGACCTCGCAGACCAGGGCCGGCGCCGGATTTTAGACCCCCAATCAGGCCGACGTCTGTCCGCCGTTCGGGGGACACGACGCGTTCAATCGACCGTCTGGCCGATCGAATGGATGCCTGATGTTCGGCCATGAACCATACGGTATAACGAGATGGTCGCGAAGTAAACAACTAAACGGGATGGATTGCTGGACCGACGCGTGGTCGGCGCGGCACAATGGCGTCATGCCCCGACTCGCGCAACCGGCCGGCTCCGAAGACGCCAAAGAACCCATCGCGCTCTTGGGCAACCTCGTCAAAGCTGCGATCCTGCGCTATGTGCGTGCCAACCCGGACACCACGATGAAGCCGATCTGCGACTCTCTGGCCCTCGGTCCCACGACGATCCATCCCCGCCTCGTCGAACTGGAGACCGCGGGACTCGTCATCGCCGACCCTCCGATGAGTGAGGGCCAATCCCGCGGCGGAGTGTGGGTGAGGTACCGGGTCAACAACGAAGCAGTCACTGACCTGTACCTTCGCCTCGGCATGGCGCTCGGTGAATTCTGAGCTGCAAACGTGAGGTCGCGGGTTCAAGCCCCGCTCCTGCTACAGAAGAATCTCGCTTGACCAGGGTTTCTTGTCCCATTTGAAGCGGCAGCGATTCGATGTCGTCAACGTTTATCCACCGTTTTTGCGTGAGCGTGCGTGATCCACGCTCGTTCAGCAGGAAGGTGCTCGCCCCGGCCTCGGCTTATCTGGGGGTGCCTCGGGCACCTACTGGATATGAACACCGAACGTCTCGCTGGGCTCGGCCTCGAGCCGATGCTCACGACCAGCGAACTCGCCGAGTATCTCGGCGTGCACGTGCAGGCGATCTATGACCTGCGCGCCGACGGTCGCGGTCCCGCCGGCATCCGAGTCGGTCGCGAACTGCGATACCGAGTCTCCGATGTGCGGAACTGGCTGGACCGGCTCCACGAACCCGTGCCAAGCCTCGCTGCGAGTGGCGGTGAGCGTTGATGGCCGGTCGTCCCCGGTTGCCGATCGGCACATTCGGCGAGATCACGGCCACCAAGGTCGCCGCGGGACGCTTCCGGGCGGCCACCCGCTTTCGAGACTGGGACGGACAGACACGTCAAGTAACGGCATCCGGCTTGTCTGCGAACGCCGCGAAGAATACATTGATGGAAGCGCTCGCGGGGCGGATGCGCGTCGGCGGCGCGGGGGATGGGCTCACCGCTGACTCGCCGTTCTCAGCGCTCGCCGATGCATGGCTCGACGACCTGAGGGTCGACCCCAGCAGGTCTGAGGGCACCAAGGAAGTCTATGAGCGCGAGTTGAACTCGCTCGTGCTTCCGACGTTCCAGCACTTCACCATCCGTGAGATCACCGTGGGTCGCGTCGAGCACTTCCTCAAGACACAGCACAGCAAGTCGTACGCGCGCGCGAAGCACTCGCGCACGATTCTGAGCATGATTCTCGCCTTCGCGGTACGCCGTGAGATGATCGCCCGAAACCCCGTGAAGGAGACCTCGCGACTCAAGAAGCCGAAGCACGTTCCGAAAGCGCTCACGACGAATCAGATACGTGCTATCCGGATAGCCGCGCGCGACTGGCGAACCGGGCCTGGTGCGCTGGGGCCACACCCGGATGGTCAGGTGCGCGAGATTATCGAACTCATGCTGGGATCGCTGACGCGCATCGGAGAGGTCTTGGCTCTCCGAAAGTGCGATGTCGACATGGCGGCGGAGCCGCCCACGGTGCACGTCTGCGGGACGATCGTTGTTCGCAAGGGTATCGGCGTCCTCCGGCAGCACAAGCCGAAGACGGACGAGTCGAACAGGGTCGTCGCGATCCCGACGTTTGCGGCAGCAGTGGTTCGGCACCGGCTGGCAGTCATCCCCGGGGATGAGCCGGAGCACCTGCTGTTCTATTCGCGCAAGGGCACACCACTTGCACCGCATAACGTACGGCGGACGTTTCGGGAGATAGTGAAGCGAGCAGGGCTAGACGGACTCGAGATTACGCCCCACGCATTCCGTCGGACCGGTGCGACGCTGCTTACGAACGAACTCGGTATCGAGACGGCGGCGGATATTCTCGGGCATACGTCGACCAAGACGACCAAGGAACACTACGCTGAGCCGGATCGGGCCGTGAACCCGATTCCCGCGGCGATCCTGGAACGGCTTGCACCAGCCGAGTGACCTTACATCACGAACGGCGATGTCTTCGAATGATGGGACATGCGGCCCAGCATCGCCGACGCCCGCGGTGTGCGGCCTGGCGAGGATCAGCCCCTCGCGTTGGCGGACTGGATCGCCGCGGCCGCGATCCGTAACGGCCGATCACCGACGTGATCGGTTACTCGCACGCGCGCCGACAACGCGTTCGCCACACCGCGGACGGGACCGCTATACCCGCACGCGCCGAACCTGTACTGCTGAGCACGATCGCGCTGCGCCAAGCGGGGTTCGCGGACTGCATCGACACGGAGGAGATGTTCCGGTACTGGCTCGGCAGGATCCGGGAACTCCGCGTCGTGCCATGATCTACCGGTAGGACCCACCTCCGGTGGGCGTGATCACCAATTCGTTCACGCATACCGAGGCTGGCGAACTGGCAATGAATGCCACCGCGCGGGAGACGTCTTGGGGGTCGAGCATCTGCGCTCGCGCGCCCGCGGGCACTTCGGTGGGGCGGTGGTCGAGGAAGTCGGTGTTCACGTCGCCGGGGCAGAGGTGGCAGGCGCGGATGCCGTGGCGTCCTTCTTGGGCGTTGAGGGTTTCCGCGATCGCGCCCAGTGCGGTCTTGCTGGCCGCGTACGCGACGCCGGCTCCAGGCGAGTGCCGCCAGGCAGCCCAGGAGGAGATCAGGATCAGCTGTCCCGTTGCGTGTTCGCGCATGCGGGGGAGCAGCGCGGTGGTGGCTTCGACGATGGATGACAGATTGAGCTCGAGGATGCGACGGAACTCGTCGGGGCGCAGCCCGTCCCACATCCGCTCTTTCGTGTTCAGCCCGGCGGAGAACACTGCTACCCCGACGGGACCGAACTCGTCCGCGATTCTTTTCACGGTCGTGCTCGCGGTGCCGGGGCGGGAGAGGTCGGCGGGGACGACGAGCGCGGACCCACCGCTGGCCCGAATCTCGTCGGCGGTGCGTTCGAGCTGGTCGGCGCGGCGAGCGGTGAGCGCGACGGGATGACCCTGTTCTGCCAGAGCAAGGGCTGAGGTACGTCCCATCCCGGAGGAGGCCCCGGTCACCCACGCGACCGGGGCCGTCATGCTGTCGGTGGTCATCCCTTGACTGCTCCGCCGGCCAGGCCCTGCACGATGTGGCGCTGGGCGAACAGGGCGAGGATGACGACGGGGATGGTCATCACGGTTGCGGCGGCGGCGATGGCTCCCCAGTTGATCTGCCCGTACGACATGAACTCGAACACCGCGACCGGGAGGGTGCGGGTGTTCCGGCCGGCGAGGACGACGGAGAACATGAAGTGGTTCCAGGAGAAGATGAACGCCAGGATCGCCGCGGCCGCGATGCCGCCGCGGGTGACGGGGAGGATGACCTGCAGGAAGGTGCGGATGGCGCTGGCGCCGTCGACCCGAGCGGAGTCGATGAGCTCCTGCGGAAGCTCTTCGAAGAACCCGATCATCAGCCAGGTCACCATGGGCAGGGTGATGAGCAGGTGGGCGATTATGAGCGCCTGGTAGGTGTCGATCCAGTCCAGCCCACTGAAGATGATGAACAGCGGGATGAGGAAGGTGATGCCCGGAGTAATGCGGGACGACAGGATGACCAGCGCCAGTTTCGGGGCACGGTAGCGGGCGATGGCGTACGCGGCGGGTAGGCCGAGCAGCAGCGCGATGGCGACGGAGCCGAGGCCGACGATCATCGAGTTCGCGGCGAACTGGAGGAAGTCGGTCTGCTGCAGCACCGCTGTGTAGTTGTCCAGGGTGGGGGTGAACGTCCATTGGAAGGTGGATGCGGACAGGTCCTGGGGCGATTTCAGGGACGTGGTGATCATGTACCAGAACACGAACAGGAACGGCACCAGCATCGCCGCGAGAAGCAGGTAGAACCCGATGGCGCGGATGGTTTTCCGAGAGGTGCGCAGCGCGGTGGTGGACATATTAAGACTCCTTCGAGCGTCGCAGCCGCAGCACGGATGAGGACACCAGCAGTACGAGCAGGAAGAACACGATGAGCAGCGCGGCGGCGTATCCCAGCTGCTGGTACTGGAAGGCGATGTTGTAGGCGTAGATGTTGAGGGTTTCGGTGACGAAGCCGGGTCCGCCGTTGGTCATCACGAGGATGATGTCGAAGGTCTTGAGTGCTTCGATGAGGCGGAACACGACGGCGACGACGACGATGGGGCGCACCATCGGAAGCGTCACGTGCCAGAACCGCTGCCACCCGTTCGCGCCGTCGATGGACGCCGCTTCGAACGGTTCCTCGGGGAGAGCGGTGAGGCCGGCGAGGGTGATGAGTGCGATCAGCGGCGCCCATTCCCAGGTGTCGACGAGCCCGATGAGCCAGAGCGCAAGGTTCGGGTCGGCGAGCCAGTCGCTGGCGGGCAGGCCGAGGCGCTGCAGGATGTCGTTGAAGACCCCCAGCTGGGGGTTGAACATCAGTCGCCAGACCAGGGCCACGGCGACCGGGGTGGCAATCATGGGCAACAGTACGACGCTGCGGACCAGGCCGCTGAGGACGAACTTGCGGTGAAGCAGCACGGCGATCGCCACCCCCAGGACGGTCTGGGCCAGGACCGCGCCGGTGGTCAGGGCGATGGTGCGGAACGTGGCACCCCAGAACCGGGGGTCGTCGGTGAACAGCCGGATGAAGTTGTCCAGCCCGACGAACTCCGGGGGCCGGTTGGCGCCACCGACCCAGTGCGTGAGCGACAGGTAGATAGTGAACACGACCGGGAACGCCATCGTGAGGACGATGAACGCGGCCGCGGGTGTGGCGAAGACGGCGAGGACGTGACGGTCGATGAACGCTGAGATGCGCTGGCCAGGGGATTGCCACGGGGGAGTGGGGGTGGGCCTTCCGGCCCCGCCCGCGGAAAGCGTGGGCGGGACCGGAAGGACAGTCGATGAGGCCATCGGTCAACGCGCCTCGAGCTCGACGATGCGGTTGAACTGTTCGGCTGCGGTGGCCGTGGCAGCTTCCACGTCGTCGCCCTGGATGGAGGAGACGATCGCGTCGCCGATGACGTCGCGTACCTCGGGCACCGACTGCACCTGCGGCAGCTGCGGCTGCGCGGTGGCCAGCGCGGTCTGGAACGCCTCGACGAACTCGGTCGGCACGTCGGGCCCGAACTCGACTGACTGCCGTCCGCCGGGGATCCCGGTGGCCTGCAGCGCCGCGACGGTCTCCGGGGAGGTCAGCCACTGCAGGAACAGCCAGGCGGCACCCTTGTGCTCGGAGTTGGAGGAGATGGCGGACGCCCACCCGAAGAAGGTTTGCGCGTCGCTCTCAGGACCGGCGGGCATCGGCGCGTAGCCGACCTGGTCGGCGAACGGGGTCTGTGCCGGGTCGCGCAGCGCCGCGGCCTGGCCGCTGTTGTCGGCCCACTGGGCGAGGCTGCCGGCCTGGAACAGCGCCAGAAGCTCTTCCCAGCCGTTGTTGGTGGAACCGCTGGGGCCGTACTCGCGAATCAGGCGCCCGTAGTCCTTGATCGCGGCGACACCCTCGGGGCTGTCGAACGCGGCCCCACCGTCGACCATGTACTCGGCGCCGTGGTTGAGGATGAAGCTGGTCAGCTGCGTCACTGCCGCGGCACGCTTGCCACGCGCGGCCCACCCGTACACATTGTTGGCCGGGTCGCTGGTGGCCTCGGCGATCTCCTCGAGCTCGTCGAGGGTGGCCGGCGGTGCGTCGTACCCGGCGGCCTCCAGCAGGTCCTTGCGGTAGAACAGCATCTGCACTTCCAGCTGGATGGGAAGGGCAGAGAGCACCCCGTCGAAGGTGTGTCCCTCCAGCACGCTCTCACTGAAGTCCGCGAAGTCGTAGTCCGGGGAGGTCAGCGACTTGTTCTCGATGTAGGGGGTGAGGTCTTCGTACCAGCCGGAGCTGGCGAACCGGGCACCGTCCTGCTGAATGGAGGACATGAACACGTCGATGGCGTCGGAGCCTGCCGTCAGCTCCACCTGCAGGCGCTGGCGGAACTGGTCCTCGGGCAGCGCCTCCATCTCGACGTCGATCCCGGTGAGTTCCTCGAACTCAGCGATCATCGGCTCGATCTGCGCCTGCCACGGCTGCAGCCCCGCGACGAAGCGAATTGTTTCACCTTCGTAGCGCTTCCAATCGAAGGCGCCGCTCACATCCCCGGGATCCTCGGCCGCGGTTGAACCCCCCGCGCAGCCGGTTAGCAGTAGTGCAGCTGCGGTGACGACACCAAGTGTCTTGACGACGATGGACTTGCGACGTTGCATTGTTCCTCCACAGATCGACTCTCAGAGCCGGGAATCGACGGACATGTCCGTGCGACTCTGAACCGGGACTGTTGCTAAAGCAACAACCATGGAGGAGAGATTACCAAAACTGTGCGAAAAACAACACTGCGTGATGCAGTCGTGATGTTTTGGCTGTGCGAGCCCTATGAAGGAGCGATGATCAGCTCGGCGCCGCCGCTTTGCAGCAGGTCGGCGCCGGCGGTTTCTATGTCGGTGTCGGTGATGACGTGGTGGAGCTTGTCGAAGCCGCAGATGCGGGCGAAGGAGCCGCGGCCGAGCTTGGAGGAGTCGGCGAGCAGGACGACGGTGTCGGAGACGTCGATGAGGGCGCGTTTGGTGAGTGCGTCGAAGTCGTTGGCGCAGAACAGGCCGCGGGCGCCGATGCTGGAGGCGCCGAGGAAGAGGGTGCCGATACTGAGGTTCTCGATGGCGTGAGCGGTCATCGGTCCGGCGTAGGAGAGCGAGTCGCGGTGTAGTACGCCGCCCAGGCTCACCTGTTCGATATTGGTCATTCGGGCGGTGGCGGTCAGGACGGGCAGCGAGTAGGTCGCGACGGTCAGGGGCCGGTCGGTGGGCAGCAGCGGGCACAGCTCGGCTGTGGTGGTGCCGGCATCGATGGCGATGATGCCGCTGCTCGGCAGGAACCGGAGTGCGGCACGGGCGATCGCGCGTTTGTGTTCGGCGTGGGAGACGGCGCGTTCGTCGAATCGGGTGCCGGTCAGGTCGGCCGACCCGGAGAGGGTCACCCCGCCGTGCACGCTGCGGAGCCTGCCGCCGGCTTCTAGGCGTGCGACGTCGCGGCGAACGGTCATCTCCGAGACGGCGAGGACTCGGGCCAGCTCTGTGGTGGTGCAGTATCCCTGCTCGACCACCATGGCGAGGAGGGTGCGTCGTCGGTCTTCTGCTGCGCTCATGCCTCTATCCTGCTGGACGCGGGCTCGGTGGCCGGAAGGCCGCGGTGCTGGTAGTGGACGGGACCGCGCGGCGGGACCCGTCCACCCTTTGGGTCAGCGGGTGACGACAGCGGTCAGTGCGCGCAGTCGCGCGGTGGATTCGGCGGCGAGGAATGCGTCGGTCTCATCGGCGCGGAGCGCATCCGCCCACACTGCCCGGCCGGCGAGGAATCCTTCCGCGCCGCCGTCCAGGCATGCGGCGACCGCGGCGGGAAAGTCGTCGGCCGTGACCCCGGAGGAGAGCACTACCCAGGGGCAGTCCAGGACGTTGGTGATGCGAGCACTGACTTCGGTGATGACGGTCGCAGGACCGCGACCGTACGAAGGGATCTCAGCCTTGTAGAGGTCGGGCCCGGTGACGGCGAGGTCTTTGGCGGCCTGCACCAGGGCGGCGTCACGGCGTTCGTCCGACCAGCTGGCGATATCGGCGGGCCGCACGACACCCTCGACGATTCCAGGGACGCCCGCCGCCCGGCAGAGGTCCATGAACGCGGCGGACAGCGCAATCGCCTCGTCGCGGGCGTCAGGCAGCCACGGCACCAGCATCTTCAGGGCGGCCGCGCCCACTGACGACACCAGCTCAGGGTTGACACCCTCGTCGAGTGAGGCACCAGTGACTGGTCCGCCCGGCTCCTGGTGGAGGATGTCCGCGGCGAGGATCACTGGGCAGGCCGCGACGGCGGCGGCCGGAAGCCCGTACGCACGGTCCAGGAGCACGGCGGTGGCGTATGGGGTGAGGAGGCGGGATGCGGTGGTTTTGAAGTCGACCAGATCCTGGTCGGTTGCCGTGGCCGTGGGGGATCCGGCGGCGATCATCGCGCGCAGCGACTCGCGCTGGTCGATCGCGAGCATCGCGAACGTGCCGCTCGGCCCGCGCAGTGCATCGATGGTCGGCGCGACGGTGGTGTCAGTGGAGTCAGTCATCTTCCTCGTTCTTTTCTGGTGTCGTCGGTTCAGGGGTACGGCAGCGCGGCGCCTGCCGAGGATGCGGCGGCGGTCAGGGCAGGTCGCTCAGCGCGGCTTCCACTTCGGTACGGTCGGGAATCCCGCTGCGACCGTCCAGTGCCCGGCAGGACAGCGCGGCGGTGACGTTGGCGAAGCGGATCGCCTCCTGCAGCGGCTTACCCAGCACGATTGCCGCGAGCAGCGCGCCGTGGAACACGTCCCCCGCCCCCAGGGTGCTCAGCGGGGTGATGGGAAGGCCCGGGGAGTGAACCAGCTGGTCTCGGGTGGCGGCGAACGAGCCGTGAGCGCCGTCGGTGGCCACGACGGTGGTCGTGCCCAGCCGCAGCGCCTCCCGGGCGCCGTCCTCTGCGCTCTGGCCGGGGAAGCGTTCCCGCAGCACGATCGCGGTCGGCACGTACAGGTCGATGAGATTGAGGTCCAGGCCCGGCACCGGATTGCCGTCGTCGAGGGAGACTGCTGAGGAGATCCGACCGCCCTGTGCCAGGGCGCGGTAGCCGGCCTTGTCGACGTGGACCCAGTCGAACCCTGACGGGATGCGGTCCGGGGTGACGGCCGGACGGGTGAGAATGGCGCGCGCCCCGGACTCGCGGGACACGACGACCACGCTGTGCGATGTCTCGACTCCGGCGCGCCGCTCCACCAAGGAGGTGCCGACGCCTTCGGCCTCGAGCTGGGCGAGCACTGTTGCGCCCGCCTCGTCGTCGCCGACGATGCCGCTGAACTCCACGTCCACGCCGAGTCGGGCGATGGCGACCGCCGAGGTGGAGGCGTTTCCCCCGCCGGCGATGACGACTTGGTCGGCTTCCACCCGTTGGTCTTCGCCGGGGAGCCGGTCGACGAGGGCGATGGTGTCGAGGATGGCGCTGCCGACGCAGACGACGGATGCTCTGTGGGCCATGGGTGCTTCCTCGCGATCTCCGGTGTGTGGTGCCCCGCCAGTATAGGCGGAAGATGTTCGAACACAAACATGTCAGGACGTCTAATGTTGTTTTTCGAACGCACTTGTTCTAGATTCGGTGGCGAAGCACGGCAGTGTGGCGGGTCGGGCAGTGAACCGGCGAGCTACTTGGAAGCTTCGAGGTCCTCACCAGGAAGTGGTCTCGACGAGGAGATAAGAATGATGATTGGCAGCGTGCAGACCGGCGGCGGTCCGGCCGCCTCGGGTTTTGTGCGGGAGCGTGCGGTCGCGGGATGAGCGTCATGGCTGAGTTGTCGGCGCCTGCGCGGCGGGCACGTCTGCTGCGGATGTTGGAGGAGAGCGGCTATTGCACGACCGCGGAGCTGGCGGTGGAGTTCGGGGTGTCGGAGATGACGATCCGTCGGGACATCAGCCGGCTGGAGGGTGAGTCGACGGTGCGGAGCGTGCGCGGCGGGGTCGTCAGTGTGAGCGCCGCGTCACAAGGGGGGAGAGATTTCGCGGAGCGGTCCGAGACCTCACGCAGCGTGAAGCGGCTCCTCGCTGCGAGGGCTGCTGCGGACCATCTTCCGGGCAACGGCATCATCGCGATCGATGCGGGGACAACCACCGGGATGGTCGCAACCTCTCTCCCAGCCGGCTCGCAGCTGCACGTCATCACGCACAGCCTGCCTGTGCTCACTGCTATCGCCTCCTTGCCGGAGGTGGAGCTCACCGTGCTGGGCGGCACGTTCCACGCCACGTCGCTGTCATTCAGTGGTCCGATGACGACTGCGGCGATCTCGCACCTGCATGTCGGCACCCTTTTCCTCGGTGCCAGTGGGATCAACGACCGTGGCGTGTTCTGCGGCAACGACTACGACGCCGGCGTGAAACGCGCACTGATCGAGGCGGCCGACACGGTGGTGCTGGTGTGCGATTCCTCGAAGTTCGGCACCACCGCGATGGCTCGGGTGGCCGCCCTCGACGCTCTCGACCATGTCATCGTCGACGACGCTGTGGACCCCTCCCTGCTCGTCTCCCTTCAGGGGCGGGGCATACCCGTCACCCTCGTACCCATCCACCTAATCAGTGAGGACTCACAATGAAAGCCGTCCGCTTCCTGGGCAACCATGTCGTCAGCGTCGACGAGATTCCCGGCCCTACCTACGGACCGCACGATGTGCTGCTGCAGCCGCTCGCGGTGGGCGTCTGCGGAACCGACACGCACATCGTTGACGGGGACTTCGTCAGCCGCCCGCCGATGGTCCTCGGCCACGAGATCTGCGCCCGCGTCGCCGAGGTCGGCTCCGCCGTCACCACCCTCGCCGTGGGCGACCTGGTCACTGTCGAACCGCACATCTATGACGGCACGTGCATCTGGTGTCAGCTCGGCAAACCGCACATGTGCCCGAACCGATTGGCGCCGGGGGTGCACCTGGACGGGGGGATGGCGGAGCTACTCGTCGTCCCGGAAACCATCGCCTACAAACTCCCCGCCGACACCCCGCCGCACTTCGGCGCACTGACCGAACCGATCGCCTGCTCCGTGCACGCGATGGACCGCCTGGACGCCCGCTCCGGCCTGCCCATCGCGATCTTCGGCGCCGGACCGGCCGGCGCGATCCTGATCGCCCTGGCCAAGCTCGCCGGCCTTGCCCCGGTGGTGTCCATCGAGATGCGTGAGCAGCGCCGCGACCTGGCACTTCGGGTCGGCGCCGATATCGCGATCGACCCGCGCGACCCGAACTTCGACCAGGTCGTGAAGGACACGACCGCCGGCAACGGCTTCCCGTACGTCGTGGATGCGGTGGGCTCCTCCCGCATCCTCGAGTCGGCCATCAGCATCGCCGCCCGCGGCGCGAACATCCTGCTGTTCGGTGTCGCCCGCCCCGACGATGTCGCCTCCGTGAAGCCGAACGAGATCTACGCGAAGGAACTCACCCTGCTGGGCACCGCGCTGAACCCGTTCACCCACCGCCGCGCCGCGAACCTGCTGCCCTCACTACCGCTGTCCGAACTGCACGCCGGGTTCTTCGGCCTGGACGACATCGAGGCCGCGTTGCAGGCGCAGCGGGACGGCACGTTCGACAAGGTCTTCATCACCCCGCAGGAGGCAACCCGATGAGCACCCAGACAATCGCGGTCATCGCCGGAGACGGCATCGGCAAGGAGGTCGTCCCCGCGGCGATCCCCTGCATCGACGCCGCCCTCGCCCGGTACGGCACCACCGTGGAATGGAACCACCTCCCGTGGGGGTCGGACCTGTACCTGCAGACCGGGGCGATGATGCCGGAAGACGGCATCCAGGTGCTCGGCGAGCACGACGCGATCTTCCTCGGCGCCGTGGGGCTCCCCGAGATCCCGGACGTGGCGACGCTGTGGGGGTTGCTGATCCCGATCCGCCGGGAGTTCCAGCAGTACATCAACCTGCGCCCCGTGCGCGCCCTGCCCGGCATCAGCAGCCCGGTGCGCGGTGGCGACGACATCGACCTGCTGCTGGTGCGGGAGAACAACGAGGGCGAGTACTCCGAGATCGGCGGACGCGTGTTCCGGGGCCTTCCCGAGGAGGCCGCCATCCAGGAGAACGTGTTCACCCGTAAGGGCGTCAGCCGGGCCGCCCGATACGCCGCGACCCTTGCCACTACCCGGCGTGGACTGGTGACCTCCGCCACGAAATCCAACGGCATCATCCACACCATGCCGTTCTGGGACGAGGTCGTCGAGGAAGTGCTCGCCGACTACCCCGGTGTGCAGCTGGAGAAGATCCTCATCGACGCCCTCGCCGCCAAGCTCATCCTGCGGCCTGGCGCGTTCGATGTGATCGTGGCATCGAACCTGTTCGGCGACATCCTCTCCGACCTGGCCGGCGCCATCGCCGGGTCGATCGGTGTCGCCCCGAGCGCGAACCTGAACCCGGAGGGGGAGTTCCCGTCGCTGTTCGAACCTGTGCACGGCTCCGCCCCCGACATCGCCGGGCAGGGCATCGCGAACCCGATCGGGCAGATCTGGACCGGCGCGATGATGCTCGAGCACCTCGGCCACACCGACGCCGCCGCCGACCTGACCCGCGCGTTCGAATCCGCACTGCGAGACGGGGTCCGCACCCGTGACCTGGGCGGCACGGCGAGCACGACCGAAATGAGCGACGCGGTGCTGCAACGCCTTGTCGCCGCAGACCGCGAACCCACCCCCACCCACTGACAGCCAGGGAAGAAGACCAATGCGCGAGCAGAAACTGTTCATCGACGGCACCTGGCGTGCCGCGGCCGAAACCACCCAGGTCGTGGATCGGTGGAGTGGGGAGCCGATCGGGGTGGTGCACCGGGCCTCCGCCGCCGACGCGAAGGACGCCGTGGACGCCGCTGAGGCCGCGCTGCGCCGCGGGTTCCCCGTCCACCAGCGGGCGGAAGTCCTCGAACGCACCGCCGCATACATCGCCGCGCATGCCGAGGAGTTCGCGGCGATGATCACCGCGGAGGTCGGCAAACCCATCACCGCATCCCGCACCGAGGTGTCCCGCGCGGTCGGCACCCTCGGGTTCGCCGCGGAGGAGGCCCGCCGGCTGCCGTCCGAGACGGTGCCGATGGACGCCACCGAAGGCGGGGTGGGCATGATCGGGTTCACGATCGCACAGCCGCGGGGGATCGTGGCGGCCATCACCCCGTTCAACTTCCCCGTCAACCTCGTCATCCACAAGATCGGCCCCGCGATCGCGGCCGGCTGCCCGGTGGTGCTGAAGCCGTCCGATCGCACCAAGCTCACCGCCGGGCTGCTCACCGAGGCATTCGAAGCGGCCGGGATCCCCGCCGGGTACCTCAACCTGGTCACCGGCACCCCGGCCGAAGTGGTCACCACCTGGCAGGAGGACCCGCGGGTCGCGGTGGTCACCTTCACCGGCTCGTCCAAGGTGGGGTGGCAGCTGAAAGCCGCCGCACCGCAGAAGATGCACGTGCTCGAGCTCGGCTCCAACACCGCCATGGTCGTCGCCGCCGACGCCGACGTGGAACGCGCCGCGACCGACACCATCACCGCCGCGCTGAGCAACTCCGGTCAGGCCTGCGTGTCCCTGCAGCGCGTCTACGTCGAAGCGGCCGCCGCCGACCAGTACCTGCACCTGGTGGCTGAGAAGTTCGCGGCCGTGCCCACCGGGGACCCGAACCTGGACACCACCCTGGTGGGTCCGCTTGTCGCCGACGCCGAAGTGGAGCGGATCAGCAGCTGGCTGGAAGAGGCGACCCAGCGGGGCGCGAAGATCCTCGCCGGCGGAACCGTCGAGGGATCCGTGCTCGCCCCCACCCTGGTCGCCGACGCCGCCCAGGTCGACCGGATCGTGTGCGAGGAAGTGTTCGGCCCGGTCGTGTCCGTCGTCACCGTCCCCGACGTCGACTCCGCCATCGCCCAGGTGAACGACTCGAAGTACGGGCTGAACACCGCCATCTACACCGCGTCGCTCGCCACCGCGATGCGGTACGCCCGCGACGCGCAGGCCGGTTCGGTCCTCGTCAATGTGCCGCCCTCGTTCCGCGCCGACCACATGCCCTACGGCGGCGTCAAAGACTCCGGGCAGGGCCGCGAAGGCGTCAAGTACGCCGTCGAGGAGATGACCGAGCAGAAGCTCGTCGTCCTCAAAGCCTGACCAAGTGGTGTCGGGGCCACCCCGATCACGCGGCCGGCTCCGACACCACCTCCCCCCTTCACGTACCAGACGGAAACCTCAATGAACGCGGTCTACTCCAAAATCACCTGGCGGCTGCTGCCGCTGCTCGTCGTCATCTACCTGTTCGCCTACATCGACCGCACCGTGGTCGGGTTCGCGAAACTGCAGATGTCCGTGGACATCGGACTCAGCGACGCCGCCTTCGGGTTCGGCGCCGGTGTGTTCTTCATCGGCTACGCGCTGTGCGAGATCCCCAGCAACCTGATCCTCACCCGCGTCGGACCCCGCCGCTGGTTCGCACGCATCATGATCTCCTGGGGCATCGTGACCGTCGCGATGGCCCTCACCAACAGTGAGCTCACCTTCTACATCCTGCGCTTCCTGCTCGGCGTCGCCGAGGCCGGCTTCTACCCCGGCATCCTCTACCTCATCACCCGCTGGTACCCCAGCACCCGCCGCGCCCGCATCGTCGGACTGTTCCTCCTCGCCAACCCCATCGCCCTGGCCATCGGCGGACCCATCTCCGCGACCATCCTTGACGGGATGGACGGGGTCGCCGGGATTGCCGGCTGGCAGTGGCTGTTCATCATCGTCGGCATCCCCCCGGTCCTCCTCGCCTTCGTGGTGCTCAAGACCCTCCCGGATACGCCCGCGGATGCGAAGTGGCTCACCCCGGCCGAGGTTGCCCGCGTGCAGAGCGACCTCGAAGTCAGCGACGTCCGCACCGGCGCGGTGAAACTGCACAGGCCGCTGCGTGTGCTGCTGGACGGGCGGGTGTGGCTGCTCGCCATGTTCTTCATCGCCTACTCCCTCATCGGCTACGGGCTCGGACTTTGGCTGCCGCAGATCATCTCCAACATGGGCGTCGGCACCATCGCCACCGGATGGCTGTCCACCCTCCCGTGGCTTGCCGCGACGGTCGCGCTGGTGGTCATCCCGCGCAACGCGGAACGCACCAAGACCCCCTACCTGCACATGTGGGTCACCCTCGGGCTCGCCGCTGTCGGGTTCACCTTCAGCGCCGTGCTCGCGCAACCCGCCCTGCAGATGGTGTTCCTCTGCGTTGCAGCGTTCGGGATCTTCGCCGGTCAGCCCATCTTCTGGAGTCTGCCCTCCCAGGTCCTCACCGGCGCCGCCGCCGCCGCAGGGCTCGCCATGATCAACACCCTCGGCGCCACCGGGGGCTTCCTCGGTCCGTTCGGCGTCGGGTACATCAGCCAGGTCACCGGCGACCCCCGCAACGGCCTGTTCTTCCTCGTCGCCGTCGCCGTCTACGCCATGATCATGCTGATCTTCGTGCGGATCATGATGAAGCGACACCGGGCCCGGTACGGCACGCCCGAGCCAGAGCACACGGACGCGGAGGTCCGCTCGTAGGTGGCAGCACGCCCCATGATCGTCTTGACAACGCCGGGAGGGTGCTACGAGTTCGACGCCGTGCTGTTCGATATCGACGACGCCCTCACCGACTCGGACGCCACCATCGATGCCGCCCGGTGCCCTGTCGCCGAGCGGTTCGGGTGTACCCGCTGACGCGGTCGTCGCCGAGGCCGCCACACAACGGGCACTAGACGTGGTGGACAAGTTCTTCCCGCCGGAGGCCCGTGCGGCCGCGCTCGCCATGTCGGCATCCACCGCGGTCGCCGCCGTGAGCCTTGCCGGGGCGCGTAGTCTGCTTCAGAGTCTCCCGCCTAGTCGCGGGGCATGTGTCTCGTCCGGGCGACAGGCCGTTCAGCGCGCGCGTCTTTCGGCGGAGCGCCTCCTCAGCCGCGCGTGAGGATCGCCGCGCAATAGGGGGCTCGGGGCAAGCCGAGCTCAGAGGGGTACCTTTTGGCAGCCAAGTTGCTCGACAACCCCGTCAGCAGATGCCTCGTGCTTGAAGACTTCTGCGTCGGGATCAGGGCGGCCCGAGTCGCGGGCGAGGGACGTGAAGTTGTCGCGCTGCTCCGCGAAGGCGGGTATGTCGAAGCTCGGCAGGGAGGGGGACGCAAGTGCTCATCCCCGGACGGCAGGAGAACAGCTCATACCTCCCTTCTCGGTCGGACCCCGGTCGAGAGCCGACTCGTGTCCACCCCGACCGCGAAACGTCGTAGCTCAGGCGGGGACGATCGAGACCGTCCCCGCGCCTGCGCATGTGGCCGCGGCGCTCGGGGTGGGGGCAGGCACCCTGATTCATCGGATCCAGCGGTTTGAATCGGCCTGACTTTCGTTCCTATCGGATTTCTTGTCCGGCACGTGCCGGTTGGGCTGATTCCAGGTCAGCGTAGTACGCGGTCTCGACCTCGATCGGGGTGCGCATATCGAGCTCGCCGTGGAGGCGCTGGTTGTTCCACCACCACACCCATTCGAGGGTCGCGAGCTCGACCTGCTCGACGGTCCGCCACGGCCCGCGCTGACGGATCGGGAC
>NZ_JAUZUR010000004.1:0-509253 GCF_031844125.1 Microbacterium sp. PRC9 | reverse complement strand
TCACGGAATGGCCACCCACAGCAGGGTGGCCATTCCGCGTTAACGGCACATATTCGCGCTCGGTAGACTCGAGGGATGCCGGCGCTCGACCTGTCCCTGTCATCTGTCGAACTCACTCGCATGATCTGCGACATTCCGAGCGTCTCCGGCGACGAGAAGACGCTCGCTGACGCGATCTTCGCGGAGATCTCCGCGCTCGAGCACCTCGACGTGTACCGCGACGGCGACACGATCGTCGCCCGCACCCACCTGGGTCGCGCGCAGCGCGTCGTCATCGCCGGGCACATCGACACCGTTCCGATCAACGGCAACGTGCCGACGAAGGACATCGAGGTCGAGGGGGAGCCCTACGTCTGGGGCCGCGGCACCGTCGACATGAAGGCCGGGGTGGCGGTGCAGCTGAAACTCGCGGCAGAGCTTTCCGACCCCCGGGTCGACATCACGTGGATGTGGTACGACCACGAAGAGGTCGACGCGGACCTGAACGGACTCACGCGACTCGCGCGCACACGCCCCGATCTGTTCGCCGGCGACTTCGCCATCCTGGGCGAGCCGTCCGACGGCGCTGTCGAGGGCGGCTGCAACGGCAACCTTCGTGCGATCGTCCGCACGCACGGGGTGCGCGCGCACAGCGCGCGTGCCTGGATCGGCGAGAACGCGATCCACAAAGCCGCTCCGATCCTCGAGCGTCTCGCCGCCTATGTCCCGCGTGACGTCGCCGTAGAGGGCCTCGTCTATCGAGAAGGGCTCAATGCGGTGCGCATCAACGGCGGTGTGGCCGGCAACGTGATCCCGGATCTGTGCGAGGTGGAGGTCAACTACCGCTTCGCACCGAGCCGTGACGTCGCGGAGGCGGAGAGCCACGTGCGTGACGTGCTCGCAGGGTTCGAGGTGGAGGTCGTCGATGCTGCAGCCGGCGCCCGTCCGGGGCTCGACGCACCGCTCGCGCAGGAGTTCCTGGCAGCCGTCGGCGCCGAGCCGCGGCCGAAGTACGGCTGGACCGACGTCGCCCGCTTCAGCGCGCTCGGAGTGCCCGCGGTGAACTACGGACCCGGCGATCCCCACCTGGCGCACCACGACGAGGAACGCGTGCCGGTCGCTCAGATCGAGGCGGTCGAGCAGGGTCTGCGCGCGTGGCTGGCGAGCAGCTGACGCTGTCGCCGGTGACGCGTCCGTCTGCGGCTCGGACTGCTGCGCGGGTCGCGGCGATCTACGTCGCCGCCAGGTTGGTCACCACGCTGTTCCTGTTCGCGGCCACCGAGCTCTCCGGCTTCACGTCCCGGATGGGTGCGGATGCCCGGTTGGGCGACACCGTCGTCGCGTGGGACGGCGAGTGGTATTGGCTGGTCGCGGTCTCCGGCTACCCGAGCCGGCTGCCGCTCAATGACGCCGGCCAGGTCGCTGAGAACGCCTGGGCGTTCCTCCCGATCTATCCGTGGCTCGCGCAGTGGGTCTCGGTCCCGTTCGGCCTCTGGCACACCGGCGCCCTCATCGTGTCGCTGGTCGCCGGGTACGGGGCATCCGTCGCCCTCTACTACCTGCTGCGGAGGCGGCTGGACGAGTCGGCGACGCTCTGGGCTGTGGCGTTCTTCGCGAGCGGACCGCTCGCGGCGCTCTTCCACGTCGGATATGCCGAGGCGCTCAACCTGTTCTGGCTGTTCTGCGCGCTGCTCGCGGTGGCACGCCGGCGCTATGTGTGGCTGTATGCCCTGATCCCGCTGATGGCGTTCACACGACCCGGCGTGCTGGCGTTCGCCCTGTTCCTCGCGCTGTTCGGCATCTGGCGCTGGTTCACACGGGCGCGTGAACCGCTGCGGGCACCGGAGATCGGGCACATCATCGCCGCCGGCCTTCTCGCCGCGGTGGCGGGGTTCGCGTGGCAGTTCATCGCGGGATGGGTGACGGGGAACCCGGACGCCTATCTCGTCACGGAGATGGCCTGGCGGCGCAACTGGATCCTCGGCGACGCGACGTTCACGCCGCTCGAGCCGTTCCTCGCGGGAATCTCCTACTGGTTCGAGACGATGTGGCACCTCCCGCTTGCCCTCGGGTACGCCCTCGTCGGCGGGGGACTGCTCCTCATCGCGGTGGCCCTGGTCGCGCTGCCGCACGTGCGCCGGCTCGGTATCGAGATCCGCCTGTGGAGTGCGAGCTACCTCGTCTACCTCCTGCTGGTCTTCTTTCCGCAGTCGAGCATCTTCCGCCTGCTGGTGCCGCTGTCGCCGCTGTGGGGTGCGTTCGCCGTTCCGCGCTCTCGCATCTGGCGGATCGGCGTGCTGATCGCGTGTCTCGTGGGGCAGTGGTGGTGGATCTACAACATGTATGCCCTGGGAAGCACGAACTGGCAGGTCCCATGACGCCGGATGACGGATGCCGCTTTCCCCAGGCGTGCCCGGGGCGTCGGCCCTCACGATAAACTTGACGTGCAGACCATCGATGAAAAGGAGCCGCAATGGCAGCCATGAAGCCGAGAACCGGAGACGGGCCGATGGAGGCCGTGAAGGAGGGTCGACTCATCATCGTGCGCGTGCCGCTCGAGGGAGGCGGTCGTCTGGTCGTCTCGGTGAACGACGCTGAGGCCAAGGAGCTCTACGACGTCCTGGGGGGCGTCGTCAACGCCGCGTAGTCGCTCGTTGCAAGAACGGCCGGTCCGATCGGACCGGCCGTTCTTGCATGCGGTGCGGAGCAGTCAGGGCGTGGAGACGGTGGTGAGCTGCAGCAGTCCCTCGCCCGTGATCGACAGTGCGCCGATCACCGCGGGAGAGGCCTGCGTCTCCTGAATGAGCGAGCGGTACGCGGTGGTCACGGGGTCCCGCCGCACCGGGTCGGCGACGGCCCCACCGGCCATCACGCGGGGGACGAGCACCGTCCCGCCGGCCCGCACCAGTCGCAGACCGTGCTCGACGTACTCGATGACCCCCTCGGGATCGGCGTCCACGAGCACGATGTCGTAGGACGCCTCGTTCATGCGCGGCAGCACCTCCGAGGCGCGGCCGGTGATGAAGCGGGCACGAGCCGGAGGGATCCGGGCCTCGGCGAACGCCTGGCGGGCGGCGCCGAGATGCTCGGGCTCTTTGTCGATGGTGGTGAGGGTCGCGCGGGGGGAGCCGTGCAGCAGCCAGAGCCCGGAGACTCCGGCACCCGTGCCGATCTCGACGATGTTGAGCGCCTGTGACACCGCTGCGATGACCGCGCACTGGGCGCCGATCGCCGGGCTGATCGGTGCGGCTCCGAGCTCGAGCGCATGCGCGCGGGCACGCGCGATGTGCTCCGGCTCGCTCGTCGCCTCGTCGACGAACCGCTGGTTCGCGTTCTGCTCTCCCATCGGCATCCTCCGCCCGCCAGCCTACGCGGCCGCGCGGCGCTGGCCGCACAGGCACGGCGGTAATCTGAAGGCATGATCTTCGGCCTCACGATCGAGAAGCTGCTGCTGATCGGACTCGTCGCGGCACTCATCCTCGGACCCGAGCGGCTGCCCCGCTATGCGGAGTCGCTCGCCGGCCTGACCAAACGGGCGCGGACCTGGGTGACGACCGCACGGACGCGCATGCGCGACGAGATGGGCGAGGACTTCGACGACGTCGACTGGCGCACGCTCGACCCTCGCCAGTACGACCCGCGTCGCATCATCCGTGAGGCGCTCCTCGACGACGCCCCGGTCGCGAGCATCGCGGCCTCCCAGGCGCCGTCCGCACCCATGCCGCCGACGACGCCGGTGCGGTCGCCGTACCGCAGCCCGATCGAGGGCCCGACGCCCTACGACAGCGAAGCGACCTGACCCCGGCGCTGTTCAGCGCGGGCGGAACGGGAGCGAGCGGCCCGACAGTCCGCGCGGCGTCTGAGCCAGCGTCTCAGCGATGCCGGCGATGGCCCGCGCCGCGGGGTCGTCGGGGTGTGCGATGACCGCCGGGGTTCCGGCATCCGCATCCGTCCGCAGCGTCGGGCTGAGCGGCACCGAAGCCAGCAGCGGCACCTCGGCATCCGGCTGCGAGAGCGCCTCTGCGACCGCGGCGCCGCCGCCCGCGCCGAACACATCGACCGTCGTGCCGTCGGGAAGTGTCATGGCGGCCATGTTCTCGACCACCCCGATGACACGCTGCCCGGTCTGACGCGCGACGACACCGCTGCGCACCGCGACGTCGGCCGCCGCCGCCTGCGGCGTCGTGACGACGAGCACCTCGGCGTTGGGCAGCAGCTGCCCCACCGAGATCGCGACGTCGCCGGTGCCGGGCGGCATGTCGAGCAGGAGTACGTCGAGGTCGCCGAAATAGACGTCGGTGAGGAACTGCTGCACGGTGCGATGCAGCATGGGCCCGCGCCAGGCGACGGCGCCGACCGGCGTGTCTGCGGCGGAGCGGCGCAGGAACATGCCGATCGAGATCACCTTCACGCCGTAAGCGACGGGCGGCAGCATGAGCTCGTCGACGCGCGTCGGCTGCGGCACGGTGCCGTCTGCCGCGACGAGCCCGAGCTGGCCCGGGATCGAGAACCCGTGCACGTCGGCGTCGATGAGCCCGACGGCGAGCCCACGTGCGGCCAGCGCGGCGGCGAGGTTGGCGGTGACGGTCGACTTGCCGACGCCGCCCTTGCCGCTCGTGACGGCGATGACGCGCGTGAGCGTGCCGGGACCGAAGGGCATCTCGCGCGCTCGTCCGCCGCGCAGCCGCTCGGTGAGCGCGTGCCGCTCGGCCGGAGTCATGACCCCCACCTCGAGTGCGACGTCCGTGATCCCGGGAACGGATGCCGCGGCCGCGCGCACGTCGGAAGCGATCCGGTCAGCCGCGGGACAGCCCACGATCGTGAGGGCGATCGCGACGTTCGCGACGCCGTCGTCCACCGAGATGTCACGGACCATGTCGAGCTCGCCGATGGGTCTGCGCAGCTCGGGGTCGGAGACAGCGCCGACGGCGGTGCGGACGGCGTCCGCGGAGGCCGGGCTCATCGGGCGGCGCCGTCCTCGACCTCAGGGGAGCTCTCGAGCTTGTCGAGCATGGCGCGCAGCTCGCTGCGGAGGACGTCGCGCGTGAGGACCTGGTCGGCGAAGTCGTTGACGGCCATCCGCAGGGCGACGACCTCGCGTGCGAGGTACTCCGTGTCGGCGAGGTTGCGCTCGGCGCGCTGCCGATCCTGCTCGATCTGCACGCGGTCGCGGTCGTCCTGCCGGTTCTGAGCGAGGAGGATGAGGGGCGCGGCATACGACGCCTGCAGCGACAGGATCAGCGTGAGCAGCGTGAAGTTGGTCGCCGCGGGATCGAACTGCAGCTGCGGGGGCATGAAGATGTTCCATGCCAGCCACACGGCCACGAAGATCGTCATCCCGATCAGGAAGCCCGACGTGCCCATCGCGCGTGCGAACGCCTCCGAGAAGCGGCCGAAGCGGTCGCTGGACGGCTGTGGGGTGCGCTGCAGCATGCCCGAGCGGCCACGAGGGGCGTCGAGCGACGGCTGGCGGGTGCTGCGTGCCATCAGCGCCTCCTCCCTGTGCCGGATGGCTTGCCGAGCACAGACGTGCTGGCGGTCGTGGTGGGTACGGACTCGGATGCCGGGCGTTCATCCTCCTCGGCATCGTGCGATCTCCAGTCCTCGGGGAGGAGATAGTCGAGCACGTCGTCGACGCTGACCGCGCCGACCAGCCGATGGGCGGGGTCGACGACGGGCAAGGAGACGAGGTTGTACGAGGCGAGCAGACGAGCGACTTCGGCCGCCGACGCTGTCGCCGGCACCGGGTCGAGCGTGTCGTCGATGATCGCCCCCAGCCGCTCGTGCGGCGGGTAGCGCAGCATCCGCTGGAAGTGCACGGTGCCGAGCAGGCGCCCCGTGGGTGTCTCGTACGGAGGAAGGGTCACGAAGACAGCGGCCGCGAGCGCGGGGTGCAGCTCGTGACGACGGATCAGCGCGAGGGCCTCGGCGATCGTCGCATCGGCGGAGAGCACGATGGGCTCACTCGTCATGAGGCCGCCCGCAGTGTCGGGGCCGTACTTGAGAAGGGCGCGGACGTCTTCCGCCTCCTCGGGCTCCATGAGCTCGAGGAGCTCTTCGCGCTGGTCCTCGGGGAGCTGTCCGAGGACGTCGGCCGCGTCGTCGGGCTCCATGGCGTCGAGGATGTCGGCGGCGCGCTCGTCGTCGAGGGCTTCGAGGATGTGGACCTGCTCCTCTTCGGGCATCTCCTCGAGGGCGTCGGCGAGACGGTCATCGGGGAGCTCGTCGACGACCTCGAGCAGCCGCTCCTCGGGCAGGTCGAGCAGCGTGTTCGCGAGGTCGGCGGGCCGCAGCTCGGAGTACGTCGCCACCAGCTGCTCGGCGGACTGCGCCTCGCCGGGCACCTGGCTCTCGCGCACCGCGTCCCAGTTCGCGAACGTGGTGGGACCCTTGGCGAAGGGGGAGGCCGTTGTCTTCGGCTTGCGCAGGAAGAGCTGCCCGACGTCCCACTCGCCGAGACGGTTGCGCTCGATCGCCACGTCCTCGATCACCGCGGTTCCGGATCCGTCGGCGAAGAACACCTTGCGGCCGAGGAGTTCCGCCATGACGCGCACCTCGCCGCCGCGCTGCTGGAAGCGTCGGACGTTGATGAGCCCGGTGGTGATGACCTGGCCGGTCGCGATCGAGGTGACGCGGCCGATCGAGACGAACACGTTCCGCCGGCCGGGGATCTCGACCATGAGCCCGATCACACGGGGCGGATCGTCTTTGCGGTAGATGACGACGACGTCGCGGACCTTGCCGAGGCGGTCGCCGGCGGGGTCGAAGACCGAGCACCCGGACAGGCGCGCGACGAAAACCCTCTGCGTGCTCACACGTCCCAGCGTAGTCCGCGCGCCGTGGGAGGATGGGGAGATGACCATGATGGGAGGGCGCTCTCCGCAGAGTTCTGACGCGGTCGGGCAGACCGTGGCGAACTTCCCGACGTACGAGGCGGCGCAGAAGGCGGTGTCGTCCCTCATCGCGGCCGACATTCCGGCACGCGACATCGCGATCGTGGGGCAGGGACTCCGTTCGATCGAGCGCATCACCGGCCGTCTGGGCTACGCGTCGGCCGCGCGGTCGGGCGCGGTGAACGGACTCCTCCTCGGCCTTCTCTTCTCGGCGATCCTCGTCATCGGCTCGCCGTCCGTGCCGATCCAGGCATTCGTCGGCGTGCTGTTCGTCGGCATCGCGATCGGAATGCTGCTGAGCATCGTGGCGTACTCGTTCGTGCGCCGGCGCCGCGACTACGCGTCCGTGATGCAGGTCGTCGCCGACCACTACGAGGTCACCGTCACCGACAACAGCGTCGGCCGGGCGCGTCAGGTGCTCGGCCCCCAGACCGCCGTGACGCCCGCCGTTGCGGTCGTACCGACGGCACCGGTTGCCCCGGGCCCCGCGGCTCCGTCCGCCGAGCCGCCGAAGTACGGCGAGCGGGTCGCGGCGAAGCCCGATGCCGAGGGCGAGCCCGGCGATGAGGCCGCACCCGGAGCGCACGCCGTGAGTCCCGAACCGGTCGAGCGCCCCGGCGAGCCGACCGAGCCCGAGCCGTCGACCGACGCGAGGCAGGATCACGCCGACGCGCCGCACGCGGACGACAGCAAGAGCGCATGAAAGAAGACGGGGATCCCTCGCGGATCACCGTCGCGCTCCCGAACGGGAGCGCCGAGGTATCGGCCGACCTCGTCATGCCGTCATCGGCATGGGCGTTCGCGGCCGTGGCGCACGGTGCGGGCGCGGGGTATCGGCATCCGTTCCTCACCGGATTCGCCGACGCGCTGGCGCGAGAGGGCGTCGCCACGCTGCGGTTCAACTTCCCGTACGTGGAGGCGGGGAGACGGATGCCGGGACCTGCGGCGCACGCGATCGCGGCGTGGGCGGCGGTCCACGCCGAGCTGGCAGAGCGCGCCGCGGGTGCGCCCGTGTTCGCGATGGGCAAGTCGTACGGCGGACGCATGGCGTCGATGGCGGCGGCGGAGGGTGTGATCGCTCCTGCAGGCCTGGTGTACCTCGGGTACCCGCTGCATCCGCCGGGGAACCCCGACAGGGCTCGCACTTCACACCTGCCGGACGTGTCGCAGCCGCAGCTCTTCGTCGAAGGCACGAACGACCCCTTCATCGACCCGCATGAGCAGCTCGAAGAGGCCGTCGCGTCGTGCCAGGTCGGCGAGATCGCCTGGATCGACGGCGGTGGGCACTCGTTCGAGGTGAAGGGGCACAAGCGTGCGCCGGCCGAGATCGCGGCCGGCCTCGCACCGATGGTCGCCGAGTGGTTGCGCCGGGCTCACTCCGGAGCAGGACCCACGTAACGCCCCCGCGGTCGCAGGCGCATGGGGCGTTCGTCGTACTCGTCCACCGCGTGCGAGATCCAGCCGACGATGCGTCCGATCGCGAAGATCACCGACCCGGCGTCATCGGACATGTCAGCCCACACGGTGAGGGCAGCCAACGCGAGGTCGAGGTTCGGACGCACGTCCGCACGGCGCGCCACCTCGTCGGCGACGGCGTCCACCGCGGCGAGGACGCGCGCGCTCTGCGGCGCCTCCCGCAGCAGCTCGAGGAGCACGCTCGCGCGCATGTCGCCCCCGGCATAGAGCGACTGCCCGAACCCGGGGATGCCGCGACCCCCGTCGCGCACGGCGCGCGCGATCGCGGTCGACGGTGCGTCGCCGTCGCGGACGGCCCGCAGCAGCTGCGCGGCCGCCCGGCTCGCGGTGCCGTGCAGGGGCGCATCGAAAGCGCCGAGAGCGGCGGTGACGACGGCGTATCCGGAGGCGCGGGCCGACGCCGCGACACGCGCGGCCAGGGTGGAGACGGCGAGATCGTGGTCGATGACGAGCACCAGTGCCGCGTCGAGGAGGCGGGGTCCGCCAGGGAGGTCATGCGGAGCGAGTGCGCCCCACAGGGTCCGTGCGACGTCCGGCTCCTGGCCGGCGGGAGCGAGCGCGGCGGCCAGGCCTGTGACGAGCCGCGCCCCCACGCGCACCAGCTGCGACGCATCGGAGTCGTCGCGCAGAGGGTCGGTGGCCGCGAGAGCCGCCACCGCGACGATCAGCCGGTCGACCGGCGGCGCGGTCGGGCCCAGCGCCTCGATCGTGCGCCGGGCGACGACGAGGTCGGCAGGCGACGGGGAACGGAGTGCGGTTACATCCCACAGCCAGGTCACGACCTCCTCGAACGACGACCCGCGCGCGAGCCGCGCCGCCGACCGCTCGCGGTAGTGCAGTTCGTCGTCCTCGATGTGGGCGAGTCCGGTGTCGAGCACCATGAGCGGGGTGCCCGGGGCCGGCGAGCCGGGGGCAGCACTCGGGGAGCGCCGGCGCCGGCGCGCGAACGCCTCCACCTCCAGCGGATCGAACGACGAGCCCGCGGCATCGCGCTCTCGCGACAGCAGTCCCCGCGACACGTACGCGTACAGGGACTCCGGCTTGACGCCGAGACGAGCCGCCGCCTCGGCCGCGGTCAGGCGGGGAAGGTCGCTCATGATATTGATCCGATCAAGATTGACGAAAGCATGATCAAGTTCCGACACTGACTGTAGCGGGAACGATCGCCCACGGTGCGGTCGACCTCCCGGAGACCTCGAGCAAGGAGCCGACATGACGACGACACGCCTCACCCCGATCGACGCGCCGCGGGGCCTCGCCGGCGTGATCGTCGCCGAGACCACCGTGAGCGATGTCCGCGGGGCGGAGGGCTTCTACCAGTACCGGGATCGGTCGGCGATCGAGCTTGCGGAGACCGCGAGCTTCGAAGACGCCTGGCAGCTCCTCGTCACCGGCCAGGACGCGACGGATGCCTCCCGCCCGGGGTTCGCCGCCCGTGTCGCCGATGCCACGACCGGGCGGCGCGGCGACCTCGGGCCCGTCGTCGACGCGGTCTCGGCGGCGACGCCGGACGTGCTCGCCGGGCTCGCGGCCGCCTGGCCGCTGCTCGGCGCGAGGCGCGGCATCCGTCCGCTCTACGATCTCGACGAGAACGGACGTCTCGCCGATGCGATCGCCCTCGCCGCCGCGACGCCGGTGCTCGTCGGTGCCCTCTGGCGGCGCGGTCGCGGAGAGCGCGAGCTGCCCGTGCTGGAGGGCCGGGGCGTCGTCGCGAACTACCTCCGGCAGGTCACCGGACGCGTTCCGGACGAGGCGACCGAGCGTGCTCTGACCGCCTATCTGATCGCCGTCATGGACCACGGCTTCAACGCCTCCACCTTCACCGCCCGGGTCATCGCCTCGACCGGCGCGGATGCCGCGGCCTGCCTCGTCGGCGCGCTCGGAGCCCTCACGGGACCCCTGCACGGAGGTGCTCCGTCCCGTGCGCTCGACGGTCTCGACGCCGTCGGCACCGACGACCGCATCGACCCGTGGATCCGTGGGGAGCTCGCGGCAGGGCGGCGACTGATGGGGTTCGGGCACGCGGTGTACCGCACCGCGGACCCGCGCGCCGAGCTGATGAAGCGCGTCGCGCTGCGCACGGGTGGGCCGCGGGTCGAGCTCGCCCTGCGTTTCCAGCAGAGCGCCGAGCGGCTGCTCGCCGAGGCGAAGCCCGGCCGTGAGCTCCACGCCAACGTCGAGTTCTGGGCGGCGCTCGTGATGGAGCGATGCGGGATCCCGCGCTCGATGTTCACGCCGACGTTCGCGGTCGCGCGCACGATCGGGTGGACGGCGCACATCCTCGAACAGGCGCGCGACCCGAAGATCATCCGCCCGTCGGCGCGGTACGTGGGGCCTTCGGTGCGGGTGGCGGCGGCCTGAGCGGCACTATCGTCCGGCGGCGTACCCCTGCATCCCGCGCGGGTTCGCCGCGCCCCACAGGACGCCGGTGGCGGCATCGCGTCCGACGGCCGACACGCGGCCGAGCGCCCAGTCGCCCGCCCGGGTGACGCGGTGGCCGCGGCGCTCGAGCCCTTCGATCAGCGCCTCGCCGAGCCGGTTCTCGACCACGGCACCGGCGGGCGTCCAGGTGCGAGGCCAGAAGGACTCGGGCATCGACGTGGTGTGCAGCGCGGGCGCATCGATCGCCTGCTGCGGCGTATAGCCGCCGACGATGATGCGCAGCAGGGCCAGCAGCTGCCACTGGTCCTGCTGATCGCCGCCGGGGGAGCCGATCGCGAACTCCGGTGTGCCGTCCCGAAGCACCAGCGTGGGGGTGAGGGTCGTCCGCGGGCGCCTCCCCGGAACGAGCGACGACGGATGCCCCGGCTCGAGCCACGCCATCTGCAGACGTGTGCCGAGGCAGAACCCGAGCGCCGGGACCGTCGGGGAGGACTGCAGCCACCCGCCCGAGGGAGTCGCCGAGACGATGTTGCCCCACCGGTCGATGACGTCGAGATGGCACGTGTCTCCGCGCGTCTCGCCGGTCTTGGCGACGGTCGGCTCACCCGTGCCGACGGCGGGCGCGTCGTAGGTCGTGCGCAGCGGGGGACGGAACGGCGCGCGGCCGGGGAGCGCACCCGGGCGGAACTCGGCCGAGGCCTCCGACGAGATCAGAGAGCGCCGCTCCTCGAGGTACTCGGCCGACAGCAGCGCGTCGAGGTCGACGTCGTCGTCCCCGAACCATGCGTCGCGATCGGCGTACGCCAGCTTCTGAGCCTCCAGGATCGTGTGCGCGCCCGCCTCCTGTGACGGGTCGAGCAGCTCGTCGGCGAGGGGTTCGAGCAGTCCCAGCGTCTGCAGCAGCGCGGGGCCCTGCGTCCACGCGCCGGCCTTCGCGATCGTGCGGCCGCGGAATTCCCGCGTGACGGCGGGCTCGTAGCCGGCGTCGAAGCCTGCGAAATCGTCCGCGGTGATGACCGCCGCGTGCCGGCCCCCGCCGGAGTGGCGGTGCGGCTGCGACAGGAACGCGGATGCCTCGCGCGCGACGATCCCCGTCTTCCATTCGCGCCGTGCGGCGTCGATGCGGGCAGCGCGTCCGACCGGCCCGTCGTCGCGCACGGTGCACGACGCGTGGACCAGCGAGTCGAGAACCTCGGCGTAGGCCGGGTTCCGCACGACTCGACCGGCGACCGGAAGCTCGCCGTCGGGCATCCACAGGTCTGCCGACGTCGTCCAGTCGTCGCGGAAGAGCTCGGCGACGCGCGCGATCGTGGCGGCGGCGCCCGCCACGATCGGGTGCCCGTCGCGCGCGTAGCCGATGGCGTACGAGAGGACGTCGGTGAGCTCCCACGTCCCGTGGTCGCGCAGCAGCAGGAGCCAGGCGTCCACGGCGCCGGGCACTGCAGCCGCGAGGCCTCCGGCGCCGGGCGTGAGGTCGAGACCCTCGCCGCGGTAGTGCTCGATCGTGGCGCCGGCGGGAGCCGGCCCCTGACCCATGAGCACGGTCGGGGCCACAGCATCCACCGGCTGGAAGATCGCCACGAGATCGCCGCCGGGTCCGTTGAGATGAGGCTCGACGACGTGGAGAACGAAGGCCGCCGCGACTGACGCGTCGAAGGCGTTGCCGCCCCGCTCCAGCACCGCCTGTGCGGTGGCCGTCGCGAGCCAGTGCGTGGACGCGGACATGCCGAACGTGCCCGTCAGCGTCGGGCGCGTCGTGAAGGACGACGGGGCTGTGTAGTTCGACAAGCTGACGACCGATGAGAGGTTCAGCGGCCGCCGCGGGCGATCCAGGCCTCGACCTCGTCGGCGGTGCGCGGGATCGCGGCGGACAGGTTGACCGGTCCGTCGGCGGTCATGAGGATGTCGTCCTCGATGCGCACGCCGATGCCGCGGTACTCCTCGGGGACCGTGATGTCGTCGATCTGGAAGTACAGTCCGGGCTCGATCGTGAAGACCATGCCCGCCTCGAGGATGCCGTCGTAGTACATGTCGCGGCGTGCCTGCGCGCAGTCGTGAACGTCGATGCCCAGGTGGTGGCTTGTGCCGTGCACCATGTAACGACGGTGGTGGCCGCCACTCTCGGCGTCGAGCGCCTCCTCGGCGGTGACGGGGAGGAGACCCCATTCGGCCACGCGCGTCGCGATGACCTGCATCGCCGCCTCGTGGATCGAGCGGAACTTCACGCCCGGCTTCGCCACGGCGAACGCGGCGTCGGCGGCCTCGCGCACAGTCTCATAGACCTTGCGCTGCACGTCCGTGAAGCGGCCGCTCACCGGCAGCGTGCGCGTGATGTCGGCGGTGTAGAGGCTGTCGACCTCGACGCCGGCGTCGATCAGGATGAGGTCGCCGGGGACGACGGCGCCGTCATTTCGCGTCCAGTGCAGGTAGCACGCGTGGGGCCCGGACGCGGCGATCGTGTCGTAGCCGACCGCGTTGCCGTCACTGCGCGCGCGCTGGTGGAAGACACCCTCGACGACGCGCTCGCCGCGGGGGTGCTCGACGATCGCGGGGAGGTTCGCGACGATGTCGTCGAAACCGGATGCGGTGACCTGGACGGCGAGCTCCATCTGGCCGATCTCATAGGCGTCCTTCACGAGGCGCAGCTCCGAGACGAACCGGGTGAGGTCGTCGTCCTCGTCGAGCACGACGTCCCCGTCACCAGCCTCGAAGTCGTCGATGTGCGCCGTCGCGAGGCCGAGGTCGGAGGCGACGCCCGCCAGAGCGGGGCGCGGGCCGATCCAGAACTCGCCGATCGAGGCATCCGAGTAGAACTCGCTCGTCGTGCGGTCGGCACGCTCGCGGAAGTACAGTGTGACGTCGTGGCCACCTGACGAGCGAGGCTCGAACACCAGCACGGCGCCGGGCTCTGCGTCCGAGGCCCACCCCGTCAGGTGCGAGAAGGCCGAGTGCGCGCGGAACGGGTAGTCGGTGTCGTTGCTGCGCTGCGTGAGCTCGCCCGCCGGGATCACGAGGCGCTTGCCAGGGAAGGCCGCCGAGAGGGCGTCGCGACGCGCCGCCGTGAACGCGGACTGAGGGCGTGCCGGCGGAGCGGACTCGGGGCGTTCGGCCCATCCGGTCGAGATCGTGTCGAGGAAGCCCTGCCCGTACGGCTGACGGCGATTCGTGCTGGTCGAGGTCGGGGTCGAGGTCTCGGTGGTGCTCGTGGCGCCGGGGGACTGCTCGCTGGCTGCGCTGCTCATGCCTCCCAGTCTCGCACGCGCGTGGGAGCGCGGGCAGTTCAGCCGGCGGGGTCGTACTGGACGATGAGCGGGCGGTGGTCGGAGCCGGAATCGTCGAGCGAGCGCAGCACGAGCGAGCCCGTCGCCCGCCACTGCGCCGTCGCCATCACATGGTCGATCGGGGCGCCGAGGATGGCCGGCATGTCGGCCGACCACGTGCCCAGCGCGCCGTTGCCGGTCTCGGTCGCGGCATCGGTGCAGTGGCCGATCGTGGCGCCGTCGAGCCCGAGACCCGACATGTGGTCGACCGTCGCGTTGAAGTCTCCGGCCATGATCACGTTGCCGTCGCCGCACTGATCGGCAAGCCACTGGAGGTCGTCGCGCCAGTTCTGCATGTAGCTCGGGCGCGGGGCGACGGCGTGCACTGCGACGACGATGGGCCCGTCGCCCGAGACCGGCATGGCCACCGCGCTGGGCACGGTCGAGGTGTTGCTGCTGCCGTCGAGCGAGGACTCGATCACGGCGTAGTCGCCCAGTTCGGGCGAGATCAGGAGCGTCGTCGAGCCGGCGTCCCATTCGGTCGACGGGTCGGAGGCGTGGTGCGCCCACATGCGATGGCCGAGGTCGCGCATCGCGAGGGCGACGCTCTCCCCGGTCTCGATGGTCGTCTCGGGCAATGCCACGATGTCGGCGTCCATCGCGACAGCGATCTTCGCGATCGTCTCGGGCGGTGTCGCCGCGCCGGCGGTGTTCCACGTCATGACGCGGACGGACGCCTCGGTCTTCGCCGGGAGCGGGTCGCTGCCCAGGCCGCCGCGGGACGACAGCACGGCGACGTTCGCGACGGTCGCGAGCCCCGCGACCACCGCGATCGAGAAGGCGAACGCGCGGATCGGGCGGGCGGTCGCGAGGAGGAGCGCCAGCAGCGCCGCGGCGGCGAACGCCAGCGCGAGGATGCCCCGGAACGACACGATCTGGGCGACGGGATAGAAGCGCTCGACGCGGAAGAAACCCGGGAAGGTCAGCACCGCAGCGGCGATGGCGCACAGCACGGTGACGAGGATCCCGAGCAGGCGAAGCACGACGGCGACTCTATGCGAGCAGGCTGTGAGATCCGTCAGCGCGCGCGGGCGTCGCGCGAATCGCGCCGCGCTACGCTCGGAGGATGCCCAGACTGCAGCCGTTCGAAGGACCGAGCGACCTGCATCTGCACTCGGCGAACTCCGACGGCACGCAGCCGCCCGCCGAGGTCATGGCGTCCGCCCATCGGCACGGCGTGCGGACGGCGGCGCTCACGGACCACGACACCACGGCGGGCTGGGCCGAGGCCGCCGAGGCCGCGACCTCCCTCGGCATGACCTTCATCCCGGGGATGGAGCTGTCGGCGCGGCACGAGTGGCGCAGCGTCCACGTGCTGGCGTACCTGCCTGACCCTGACGAGCCGGCGCTGCGCGCCGAGACCGCACGCATCCGGTCCTCGCGCCTGGATCGCGCCCGCCTGATGGCCGACCGCATCGCGCGCGACTACGACCTCGTGTGGGACGACATCCTCGAGCAGACCAGCGACGGCGCGACAGTCGGCCGGCCGCACATCGCCGACGCCCTGGTGGCGCGGGGGCTCGTCCGCGATCGCGCCGAGGCCTTCGCGGGCATCCTGAGCCCGCGCGGCGACTACTACGTCGCCCTCTACGCGCCGGATCCGGTGACCGCGGTGGGACTCGTCGCGGGCGCCGGGGGAGTGGCCGTCATCGCGCATCCGGCCGGGCGTGCCGGCCTGCTTCCGATGCGACTGATGGAACGGATGCTGGATGCCGGCCTCGCAGGCTTCGAACTGGGTCATCGCGAGAACCGCGACCCCGCTCTCACGACCCTGCGCGACCTGTGCCGCGAGCGCGATCTCGTGGTGACGGGATCCAGCGACTACCACGGTCTCGGCAAGCCCAATCAGCCGGGCGAGAACACCACCACCGATGAGATGGTGGCGCGCATCATCGCCCGGGCAACAGGAAGCGCCCCCGTCTACCCGTGAAGGGAGGACGAGGGCGCCTCGGACCGCGGATGCCGCGGGTCAGATCATGACGATCAGCCCAGGGCCTTGGCCTTGAGAGCGTCGTACTCGGCCTGCGTGATCGTGCCGGCGTCGAGGAGACCCTTCGCCTTGGCGATCTCGTCGGCCGGGCTGGCGCCTGCACCCGCGACGGACTTGATGTAGGCGTCTTGGGCGCTCTGCAGCTCCGAAGCCTCCTTCGCGCTGCGCTTGGCCATGCCGTTTCCGCGCGCGATCAGGTAGACCAGCAGCGTCAGGAAGGGCACGAAGATCAGGAAGATGATCCAGACGGCCTTCCACCAGCCGTTCAGCGTGTGGTCGCGGAACAGGTCGGCGATCACGGCGAACAGCGCGAACAGGTACGCCATGAAGAAGAAGATCCAGAGGAACCACCAGATGATGTCCCAGAAGGAGCCCCAGAAGCCCTGATACTCATAACCGGTGGTGACGGCCTCGATGATGCGCATCGTGTGCCTTTCGTGAATGCGGAATACCGGCGCCCTGTGCGCCGTCTGCGCTCACCATAGCGTTGTCGCGGCGCCGGATGACGGCGCCGCGACAGGAGAAGACGGATTCAGGCGCCGACGGTGGCGCCGCCCGCGGGGGTCGACCCGCCGCCGCTGCCGCCGCGGCGGCGACGGCGGCGCCGCGGGGCGGGCTTGCCGTCGTGGTGCTCCTTGCCTCCGCCGTCGTGGGTTCCGCCCCCGTCGGTGGAGCGGTCGCCGTCGGTGTTCGCCGGCGTGCCGTGCTCCGGCGAACCGGCGGCACCCGCATCGGCGGTCTGGAAGGTGGAGCCGACTCGCTCTGACGAACCCGACCGGCGACGGCGACGCCGGCTTCGCGGAGCCTGGCCGTTCGTCTCGACCTCGGCGGCAGCATCCGCCGCGCTCTCGGGCTGGACCCGGACCGCCTGGGTCTTCGGGGCCGTCACGATGCGGCCCTTCGTGCCTGCGGGGATGTCGAGGTCGGAGAACAGGTGCGGGCTCGACGAGTAGGTCTCGACGGGCTCGGGCTGGCCGAACTCGAGGGCGCGGTTGATGAGGGCCCACTTGTGCAGGTCCTCCCAGTCGACGAAGGTGACCGCGATGCCGGTCTTGCCCGCGCGGCCGGTGCGGCCGGCGCGGTGCAGGTACGTCTTCTCGTCGTCGGGGATCGTGTGGTTGATGACGTGCGTGACGTCGTCGACGTCGATGCCGCGCGCGGCGACGTCGGTCGCGATGAGGACGTCCTTCTTGCCGGCCTTGAAGCCCGCCATCGAGCGCTCGCGCGACTCCTGGCTCATGTCGCCGTGGACCGCGCCCGCGTTGAAGCCGCGGTCGTTCAGCTCGTCGACGAGCTTCTGCGCGGCGCGCTTGGTGCGGGTGAAGATCACGGACTTGCCGCGGCCCTCGGCCTGCAGGATGCGGGCGATGACCTCGTCCTTGTCGAGCGAGTGCGCCCGGTAGACGAGGTGCTTGATGTTCGCCTGCGTGAGGCCCTCGTCGGGGTCGGTGGCGCGGATGTGGATCGGGTTCGACATGAACCGCCGCGCGAGCGCGACGATCGGGCCGGGCATCGTCGCCGAGAAGAGCTGCGTGTGACGGACGGCCGGGACCTTGGAGAAGATCTTCTCGATGTCGGGGAGGAAGCCGAGGTCGAGCATCTTGTCGGCCTCGTCGAGCACGACCTCGGTCGCGTTCGACAGGTCGAGCAGTCGCTGGTTGTTGAGGTCGATGAGCCGGCCCGGCGTTCCCACCACGATCTGCGCGCCGGCCTTGAGCTGGTCGATCTGGCCCTCGTAGGCCTTGCCGCCGTAGATGGCGACGACGCTCGTGGAGCGGTTCGAGGTCAGCATGTCCATGTCTTCGTAGACCTGGACGCACAGCTCGCGCGTCGGGACCACGATGAGCGCCTTGACCCCGGGGGCCGGGTCGACGCCGAGGCGCTGGACGACGGGGATGCCGAAGCCGAACGTCTTGCCGGTGCCGGTCTTGGCCTGGCCGATGATGTCCTGGCCGGGGAGGCCGAGGGGGATGGTCTGCTCCTGGATGGGGAATGCGTCGACGATGCCCTTTGTGGAGAGCGCGTCGACGATGTCCTGATCAACGCCGAGTTCGGCGAAGGTCGTCACGATGGGTGCCTGTCCGGCAGTGGGATGCTGCCTGGGTTCATGCCCTGGCGCGTCCGAGGCCTCTGCGAGGTCGCCGCGCGGGCGGAAAAGCGATCCACGCCCTTCTTTCCCACAGGCGCGGGCGCCCCGATCCGACGCCGGGGCCGACACCCACGATACCGGAGGACCCCGCCGCGAGCGCGGAGGCGGTGTCCCCTCGTAGGCTTTCGTCCATGGTGAAGTGGTTCTGGCAGCGTCGCGACACGGGGCGCAAGCTGCAGCTGCGCTCGCGTGACGAGCTGAGCGGCGGCAATCGCGTCGACTTCGAGGAGCTCGCCCCGGACATCGACACGTTCCTCGGCCAGGCGGCCTATCTGCAGCTCGGCTTCTTCGAGACGCTCACCGAGCTCATCCAGTCGATCCCCGAGCTGGGAGAGAAAGAGGCCGTGTCCCGTGCCGCCGGCGCGGCCCTCACCAAGCACGAGGCGCTCGTCGCGCTCATCCGCGAGCGCGGCGACGACCCCACCGAGATCATGCGACCGTTCCGGGAGCCGCTGGACGCCTTCCGGGCGGCCACGCACGGCGTGCGCACGCAGGAGACGATGCTCTCGGTGCACATCACCGCAGGCATGCTCGACGACTTCTACCTGGCCCTGTCAGCGAGCTACGGGGAGACCGGCGACCGCGTCGCGCACATCCTGCAGGCCGATGACGACCGCCAGGCCATCGTCGAGCTGATCTCCCAGGCCATCGCGAGCGACCCGGAGTGGAAATCGCTGCTGGCGCTGTGGGGGCGCCGCCTCGTCGGCGACACCCTGCTCATCGCGCGCGCCGCGCTGCGGCCGACCGACCTCGGCCCGGTGGCCGAGGAGAAGGTGGAGCCCGTCTTCACCGAGCTCATGGCCGCGCACTCGCGCCGCATGGACGCCATGGGCCTGGCGGCCTGACGCGCCGAACGGATGCTGCGGCCGCGGGTCGCGCTCAGCCGAGCGTCATCAGCCGATGCCGAGGCGCGCCTTCTCGCGCGCGTCGTGGGCGACGCGGGCGCGGGAGATGAGGGTGATCGCCGGGTAGGTGACGACCATCGGCACGATGAGCGCCGCGAGCCACGGCCACGGCGTGTCGATCCCGACCCCGAGCCAGGTCAGGATCGACCACGCGGCACCGGCCGACACGGCGCCGATCATGGGCGCCAGGACGACCCCGCGCGTCAGGCGCTGGTGCAGCTGGAAGTGGATGCCGATGCCGACGACCGCGCCGACGATGAACGCGATGAGGATCTGCATGTCCGGGGTCCGCTCAGGCGACGAAACCGACGCGGCGCGACTCCTCGGAGCCGAGCTCGATGTACGCGAGGCCCGCGGTGGGGACGATGTACGAGTTGCCCTTCGCGTCGGCGAAGGTGACGTGCGTGGCGCCGGCGTCGAGCGCCGCGGCGACGGACTTCTTCACGTCTGCCGCCGGCTCGTTCGTCTCGAAGTTGAGCTCGCGGCCGGTGTTCGCGATGCCGATGCGGATCTCCACGTGACTGACCTCCTGCGCGGGGCGATAGTTGTGTGCCAGATGGCTGAGGGCTCCTCCTGGCGGAAAGGCTGAGGGCTCCCCGGACGCATGGCAACTCTACGACACCGCGCAGGGGCATCCGCCCGTCGCCGGAACGCTCTGGGCGAACGGCGGATGTCGCGCCCTCGCGCTAGCGTCGGAGGGTGACTTCGGGCAAGGCGGATCGTGCGGCGTGGACCCCGGACGCGGCGCAGCAGACGGTGCTGGCGCTGCCGCGGGAGGCATCGGGCGTCGTGGTGGGCGCACCCGGCACCGGCAAGACCGAGACGCTGATCGCGCGCGTGGCCGCCGTGATCCGGGCCGGCGTGGATCCAGATGCCGTGCTCGTGCTCACCCCGTCGCGTCAGACCGCGACGGCGCTTCGCGACCGCCTGGGCCTCGCGGTCGGAGTCGCGACGACGGGGCCGCTCGCGCGGTCGGTCGCCTCGTACGCCTTTCAGGTCGTGCGGGCGCACGCCGTCGCGGCGGACGCGGATCCGCCGCAGCTTCTCACCGGCGGCGACGAGGACCAGATCATCCGCGATCTGCTCGAGGGCGACGACGAGGACGAGGCGGCCGGGATCGTGCGCTGGCCGGACTGGCTGGGCCCGGCGATCCGCGGCACGGCCGGGTTCCGCACCGAGGTGCGCACGTTCCTCGCCGAGTGCACCACCCTCGGCATCGGGCCGCGCCGCCTCCGCGAGCTCGGCGAGCGCCACGAGCTGCCGGCCTGGGTGTCGCTGTCGTCGTTCTTCGGCGAATACCTCCAGGTGCGGGGCGCCATGCGCGGGGCGCACCGGGACGCCGCGGGTCTGGTCCGCGAAGCGGTCGGGCTGCTGCGCACGGCACCGGCCGGGAGCCCTGCTGTCGACCGGGTGCGCGTGGTCATGGTCGACGATGCGCAGGAGCTCACCTTGGGCGGCGTCGAGATGCTCGAGGCGGTGCGCGCCCGAGGCGCCGCCGTGCTCGCCTTCGGCGACCCCGATGTCGGGTCGGGAACGTTCCGCGGCGCGACGCCCGAGAACTTCGCCCGCCTTGCGGCATCACTGGGTGCCGTGCACGTGCTCACCGCAGGGCATCGCGGGAGCGCGTGGCAGCGCGAGCTGGTCGGCCGCGTCACTCAGCGCATCGGCGCGGTCGGCGTCGTGGCCCACCGCGGCGCGGCATCGGGCGCCGAGGCCGACGACTCCGTGCGGGTGCTGACCCTGCGCTCCGCGGCCGAGGAGTACGACGCCATCGCGCGGGTGCTCCGCGAGCGCCACGTGCACGACGGCGTGTCGTGGAGCGGCTGTGCCGTCATCGCGCACGACACCCGGCAGGTAGCGGCGCTCGAGGCGGAGCTGTCGGCGCGAGAGGTGCCGGCGCGTTCGAGCGGACCGGGGCGCGCCCTCGGCGCCGTGCGGCCTGTGGCGGACCTGCTGCGGCTCATCGAGCTGGCGTCGCGCGACGAGTGGACGTTCGATGACGTTTCGGCGGCGCTCGTCGGCACGTACGGACGACTCGACGTCATCGAGCTCCGCCGGCTGCGCTCGGCACTGCGGCACGCCGAGCTGCGCCGGATCATCGACAGCACGGCGGAGGACCCGGACACCAGGGCAGCCGCGGAGAGCGACAAGGGTGAGGGCGTCGCCGAGCGCTCGGGTCGCGACCTCGTGCTCTCGGCGATGCGCCAGCCGCTCGAGTTCGACCTGCTCGACACGCGCGAGGCCCGGCGCGCGGCATCGCTGGCGCGCACGCTCGAGGTGCTGCGCGAAGACCTCGACCGCGGTGCCACGGCGCACGAGCTGCTCTGGACCGCGTGGGACCGCAGCGGACTCGAGCGCACATGGGGCGAGCTCGCGCGCGGCAACGGTCCACTGGCAGAGCAGGCGCACCGCGACCTCGACGCCCTGGTCGCGCTGTTCCAGGCCGCGAAGCGATTCGTCGAGCGCTCGCTCGACGCCGATCCGCGCGTGTTCGTGCGGTCGATCCTCGACAGCGGCGTCGCCGAGGACCGTCTCGAAGCGCCGACGCGCGACGACAGCGTGCGTGTCATGACGCCTGCCGGAGCGCTCGGGCTCGAGTTCGACACCGTGGTCGTGGCCGGCGTGCAGGACGGTGTCTGGCCGAACACGAGACTGCGCGGCAGCCTTCTCGACACGTGGCGTCTCGCAGACGCGGCCACCCGTGCCGACGGCGAGACGCTCGGCGCGTTCGACCGCCGCCGCGCGGCGTTGCACGACGAACTCCGCCTGCTCGCGCGCGCGTTGTCGCGGGCGACGGCCCGCGTGATCGTGACGGCCGTCGATGACGACGACTCGGGCCCGAGCGTGTTCTTCGAGCTGCTGCCCGACCCGGAGCCCTTCGATCTGGACCACCCCGTGTCCCTTCGCGGGCTCGTGGCGCGGCACCGGCGCACCCTGACCGCCGCCGGTCCACGGGCGGCCGCCGTTCCCGGGTCGCTCGCCGCGCCCGCGGCGCGCGCCGCGGAACAGCTCGCGCTGCTGGCGGATGCCGGGGTGCCGGGTGCGTCGCCGCGCGAATGGTACGGCGTCCCGGGGCCGACATCGACCGGCCCGCTGCGCGACCTGTCGAGAGAGGACGTCCGCGTCTCGCCCTCCCGGCTGCACGCCCTGGAGGAGTGCGAGCTCAATTGGGTCATCGCCGATCTCGGCGGCGACCCCGGCGGCACCACCGCAGGCCTCGGCACGATCATCCACGCGGCGCTCGAGCACGCGGCCGGTCACGATGAAACGGCGCTGTGGGCCGAGGTCGAGTCGCGCTGGGGCGAGCTGACGTTCGAGGCGGCGTGGCGCGACCGCGCCGAGCAGACCCGTGCGCGCGACCTGGTGCGGCGTCTGCACCTCTACCTGCGGCGCTTCGACGACGCGGGCGGCACGCTGATCGGCGCCGAGCCGCACTTCGAGGTGGTGATCCCGCTGGAAGACGGGACGCCGATGGCCGTCCCCGAGGCCTCCGAGCACCGCGTGATCCTGTCGGGCTACATCGACCGCGTCGAGCTCACGCCGGAGGGAACCGTCGTCATCATGGATCTCAAGACCGGCAAGCGCGAGCCGCAGACCGACGCCAAGGTGCTCGACAACCCCCAGCTGGGTGCGTACCAGCTGGCCTTCGAGTCGGGTGCGATCCCGGAGGCGAACGGCCATGCGCCCGGTGGCGCGAAGCTCCTCGTGCTGCGGCCGACCGCGACCAGGTCCGACTACGTCACCCCGTGGCAGCCGCCGTTCGACGATGAGCGCCGTGACGCATTCGTCGGCCGGATCCGCACGGCCGTCGCCGTCATGCGCGGCGAGAGCTTCACCGCACCGTACGAGGAGCATTGCCGCGACGAGCACTCCTACGGGCTGTGCCGGATCCACACCGTCGGCGCGGTGAGCGCCTCGTGACCATCGTGCAGGGAGCGAGTCGGCAGCCTGTGGCCGCGGCATCCGCGTCCCCGACTCCGCTGCCGGCGCGCGTGATCGCGGCCGCACTCGGACAGTTCCCGCCGACCGACGAGCAGATCGCGGTGATCGAGGCGCCCCTGGCGCCCGCCCTCGTCGTCGCGGGGGCAGGCAGCGGCAAGACCGAGACCATGGCGGCACGTGTCGTGTGGCTGGTGGCGAACGGCATCGTCCGCCGCGACGAGGTGCTCGGCCTCACGTTCACACGCAAGGCCGCGGGCGAGCTCGCGGAGCGCATCCAGAAACGCCTCGCGCGTCTGGCGGAGTTCGAGCGCCGCGGCCTGCTGCCGGCGCTGCCCGCGTTCGCGGGCGAGGGGCGGCTCGACGTGTTCGGCGAGCTCGAGCGGTCCGGCGCCGACGGGGCACGGGCGACCGCGGAGCGCCACCGCCTGCTCGACGCGCTCGCGCAGACGGTGGGCGCCGTCCCGCACGATTCCGTCGACGACACGCTGCTGCACCGGCCGAGCGTCGCGACCTACAACAGCTTCGCCGACCAGATCGTGCGCGAGCACGCGCTCCGGATCGGACGCGATGCCGAGGCCGCCGTCCTCTCGGAGTCCGCGGCGTGGCTCCTCATGCGTCGCGTCGTGTTCGCCTCCGACGACCCGCGCCTCGAGGAGCGCGGCGAGGCGGTGCGCACGATCGTCGACGCGGCCCTGCGGATCGCGCGGGACGGCGTCGACAATCTCGTCGACTTCGACGCGCTGGCCGCGTTCCCCGAGCGCTTCCGCGCGGTACGGGAGCTGCCGTCGACGAATCGGCGCACCACGGTGTACGCCGACGTCTCCGACGCGGCCGACCGCGTCGATGCGCTCGCGCTGCTCGCCGACCTCGCGCGCGAGTACGCCGCGGAGAAGCTCCGTCTCGGGGTCATCGACTTCTCCGATCAGGTCGCCGGCGCGCTGGAGGTCGTCGCGAGCCACCGCGCGGTCGCCGACGAGCTGCGCGAGCGGTACCGCGTCGTCCTGCTCGACGAGTACCAGGACACCTCCGTCGTGCAGACCGACCTGCTGGCCACTCTCTTCGCCGGCACCGGGGTGATGGCGGTCGGCGATCCGCACCAGGCGATCTACGGGTGGCGCGGGGCCAGCGCCGGAAACCTCGGCGGCTTCTCATCGGCCTTCGCGCCGGGCGCGGCATGCGCGCAGTATTCGCTCCTGACGAGCTGGCGCAACAGCGCCGCAGTGCTGACGGCGGCGAACGCCGTGCTCGCGCCGCTCGCCGCATCCGCCTCCGTCGCGGTCGGCGAGCTGCAGCCGCGGCCGGGAGCGCCCGCCGGCATGGTCGAGCTCGGCTTCGACGGAGACCTCGACACCGAGGCCGACCGCGTCGCGGACTGGTTCGCACGGGTGCGCGCCGAGCGCGCCGACGGCGGTCGGTCGACCACGGGGGCGATCCTGTTCCGCAGCAAGAAGCACATGGTGCGCTTCGGCGACGCACTCGGGCGCCGCGGCATCCCGCACCGCATCCTCGGACTCGGCGGTCTGCTGTCGACGCCCGAGGTGGTCGACGTCGTCTGCGCGCTGCGGGTCATCAGCGACCCGTCTGCCGGCTCCGCGCTCATCCGGCTGCTGTCGGGACCGCGGTGGGCGATCGGGCTCCCCGACCTGCGCGAGCTCGCGGCGCTGTCACGCCGCCTCGCACGCCACGACGCCGCGCTGCAGCCCCTCGCACCAGAAGTGGTCGAGCGCATCCGGGGCAGCGCGGGCGACGACGACGGGTCGCTCGTCGATGCCCTCGACTTCGTGCTGCGGCAGAAGCCGGATCACGGCTGGCTCGCGGGCTTCACGCCCGAAGCGCGGGAGCGACTGCGGGACGCGGCATCCGTCTTCGCGGGACTCCGTCAGGCGAGCGGCATGCCGATCCCTGAACTGGTGCGGCTGATCGAGCTCGAGCTGCGGCTCGACATCGAGCTCGCCGCGAACGAGTCACGCGGCCCCGCGCGCATCGCCTCGGCGCAGCTGCGGGCGTTCGTCGACGAGGTGCACGCCTTCCTCGCCGCCGACGAGACCGGGTCGCTGTCGAGCCTGCTCGCGTGGCTCGACCACGCCGAGCAGCTGGACGAGTTCGCGCCGCGCACCGAGCCGCCTGAGGACGACGTCGTGCAGCTGCTGACGATCCACGGATCCAAGGGTCTCGAGTGGGACGCCGTCGCCGTCGTGCGGCTCGTCAAGGACGAGCTGCCCAGCGCACCCCGTGACACGAAGGCGTGGCTGGGCTTCGGCGTCCTGCCGTACGCGTTCCGCGGCGACTCGGCCTGGCTGCCGGCGCTCGGCTGGCAGTCGGCCGAGACGCAGCAGGATCTCAAGGAGGCGATCGAGACGTTCGTCGAGGCGAACCGGGCTCGGCAGCTCGAAGAGGATCGCCGACTGGCGTACGTCGCCGTGACCCGCGCCCGCGATCACCTGCTGCTCACCGGTGCGACGTGGTCGGGCACCAAGCGCCCGCGCACCCGCAGCACGTTCTTCGCCGAGATCGCCGAGGCGCTCGGGGTGCCGCTCTCCGACGACGAGCCCGGCGACGATCCGTACCAGGGGGAGCGGCGCGTGCTCCAGTGGCCGATCGATCCGCTGGGTGCCCGCAGGGCAGCGGTGGCAGGCGCCGCGGGAACGGTCGAAGCCGCGCTGGGCGCACCGCGTGCGGAGATCGATGCGCAGGCGGCGCTGCTGCTCGCCGAGCGCGAGGCGCGCCGTGCGCGCCCGGTGCACACGGCGCCGACGCGCATCGCGGCGTCGCGCTACAAGGAGTATGTGGCCGACCTCGAGGGCACTCTCGCCGGCATCGCCCGGCCGATGCCCGAGCGCCCCTTCCGTCAGACCCGCCTCGGCACGCTGTTCCACGCCTGGGTCGAACAGCGCTCGGGGCGCGCAGGACTCGGCGGCTCGCTCGATGACGCGCTGTGGGAGACGGACGAGGACCTTCCCGGGACGGAGGCCTCGGTCGAGGACGCCGCCGCGCTGACGGCCCTGCGCGAACGCTTCCTCGCGTCGGAGTGGGCCGCGCTCCAGCCGATCGAGGTCGAGACCGAGATCGACTTCACCACCATCGGCCCTGACGGCCTGCCGCACATCGTGATCTGCAAGCTCGACGCCGTGTACCGGCGCGACGACCGCGGCGGGCGTATCGAGATCGTCGACTGGAAGACCGGCGTCGCGCCGCGCACCCCGGCAGAGAAGGAGGAACGGATGCTGCAGCTCGAGCTGTACCGACAGGCCTATCACTCGAAGCACGGCGTGCCGCTCGACGAGATCGATGTCGCGCTCTACTACGTCGCCGAGGACGTCATCCTGCGAAGCTGAGCCCCCGACGCGAGAACCGGTCCGGGCCGCACGATGTCGCGGCTCGCCTCAGTCGGCCATCCAGCGGCGCAGCGCCGCCTCGGACGCGCGCTCCGCCTCGGCCTCGGCATCCAGTCCGCTGTCGCGGTCGTCATCGCGGGAACCGGACCCGTTCGTGGCCGCGCCCGTCGGCAGCGTGATGGGCGCGGTGGAGAGGTCGTCGTCCGGGTGGATCGCGGGCAGCTCCACCGCAGCCGGGTCGAGATCGACGGGCCGGAATGCGGCGAGCTCCTCGGCGGCGATCTCCTGCGTGTCGAAGGACTCCGGCGCGGGTGGCACCGGCCCCGTCTCGCGTCGCGCATGGTCCTCGTCGGCGACCCACTGCGCCAGCTCCTCGGGGTCGTACGCATCGGTCTGCATCGACGTGTCGATGGTCGGCGCACTCGCGCCGGGCGTGCGTTCGAGAAGGGCGATCGCGTCGTCGACGTCGAGTGCGCCCGGCGAGAGGATGTCGTCGCCGGCGACCCCGCCGGCGAGGGATTCGAGCAGCTCGACGGCGTCGGCGACGATGTCGTCGCGATCGGCGTCGTGGCCGTGCACGAGCCACTTCGCGAACTCGAGCTCGGCGTACAGGCGCGCGCGCTCGCGCGACCGGACGTCGGGAGCGCGGCCGCTGCCGGCGACGTAAGCGGCGTAGACGTCATCGGCGGCGTCGGGGGCCGACGCGAGCCACTGCAGGTCGGTCGCGGGGTCACCGATCGACAGCCCGTGCCACTCGAGCAGTCCGGTCACGGTGGGAACGCCGTCGAGGTCCTCGAAGAGGAACGAGGCGGCCCCCGCGCCGCCGAGCACGACGGCGGACTCGAAGCGCCACAGCTCGTCGGCGTCGACGGCCCGGTGCCAGCGCTCGGCCAGGCTCACCGGCAGTCGGCGGGTCGCGACGGCGCGTTCGATCATTCGCGTGACATCGGCGCGCACCTGCTGCGGCGTGCGCGCCGGCAGGCCCTCGCTCTTGACGATCGAATGCGGAAGCGCATGAAGCGCCGCGAGTGCGGCACCGAGCGAGGTCGCCGCGCCGCGTCCGGGCGGCAGGTGCGCCGCATCGACGCGGTAGCCGGGAAGGAAGTCGACGACCACGACACGTGTGTCTCCGAGGCCCGTCTCGCCGAGGAGCTCGGGCGCGCGGAAGGGGAGGAGGCCCCTCACACCGGGGGTGAGCGCGCGCAGCGCGCGCACTTCCGCGGCGAGTTCGGGAGCGGACGAGGCATCGGCAGGGACACGTACGACCACCCGCCGCCCATCGTCGAGATCGGCGACCGCCGCGTCGAATCGGCCGGCCGCTCCCTCGGTGAGGGCGCCGACTCCGACGACGCCGACCCGCGGGAGAGCCGACGTGACCGACGCGGCTAGAGTGAGGGGTGAGCGTGCCATGTGCCCAGGGTAGGTCGGTCGCGCTCGTCCGTCCCCGCGCCACGCCCGGCCCTGAACGACGAAGCGGAGCATGTTCGATGACGGCGCCCGACAGCACCAGCCTCAATCCGCTGGCGCACCCCGGACTCGATCGCGCGGCCGATGAGAGGCTGATTCCCGACCTCGTCGAGACGGCGAAGACGGATGCCGCGTCCCGGGTCCTCGTCGTGGTCGGCGACTCCGCACCGCTCGCCGCACCCGACGCCCTCGAATGGCGCACCCCGGCGGACGTGCCGGACGGGGCCGAGTGGGCCTTCCTCGGGCGTGATGCCGACGGCGCCGCCCTGCTCGCCGCAGTGTTCGCGTCGCGCGACGACGATCTGTTCGCCGCCCCGGCGGGTTGGGCGGGCCTGCGCACGGTCGGTGCTCTGCTGTCGCCCCGCGACGCCGGCGCATTCGTCGAGGCGCTGAGCCTCGGACGCTGGCTCCTCGACGCGCCCTTCTGCCCGGCGTGCGGCACCCGCACCATCCTCGGTGACGCGGGCTGGTCGCGCCGCTGCCCGAACTGCGGGCGGCAGCACTTCCCGCGCACCGATCCCGCGGTGATCGTCGCGATCACGAGCACGGCGGACCCTGATCTGCTGCTCCTCGGCTCGAACGCCCTGTGGGGTGCCGACCGGTTCTCGTGCTTCGCAGGCTTCGTCGAGGCCGGCGAGTCGCTCGAGGCGGCCGTGCGCCGCGAGGTGGCCGAGGAGTCCGGCATCGTGGTCGGCGCGGTGACCTACCGCGGGTCCCAGGCATGGCCGTACCCGCGCTCGCTCATGGTCGGATTCCTCGCCGAGTCCCGCGACGATGCGGCGGCGCGTGCCGACGGCGAGGAGATCGCCGCGGTCCGCTGGTTCACGCGCGACGAGATCGGCCGGGCGCTCGCCGGCGACGGTGACGTCGTGCTTCCCGGGCGGGCGTCCATCGCGCACCGGCTCATCGCCGACTGGCACGCGGAGCGGGCGTGAGCGCCCTCGCGGGGCTGGACGAGCATCAGCTCGAGGCGGCGACTGCCCTGCGCGGGCCCGTCGCGGTGCTGGCCGGCGCCGGCACCGGAAAGACCCGTGTCATCACGCACCGCATCGCCCACGGTGTCGACACCGGCGCGTACTCGCCCGGACGCGTCATGGCGGTGACCTTCACGACCAAGGCCGCCGGTGAGATGCGAGGGCGTCTGCGGGCGATGGGTGTCGGCGGGGTGTCGGCCCGCACGTTCCACGCGGCCGCGCTCGCGCAGCTCAACTTCTTCTGGCCGACGCTCGCGGGCGACACCGCGCCGGGCATCGTCGACAACAAGGTGAGGATGCTCGCCCATGCGGCCGACGGAATCGGGCTCGCGCCCGACGTCGCCACCCTGCGCGACGTCGCGTCCGAGATCGAATGGCGCAAGGTCTCGATGCTGAGCGTCGACGCGTACGCGGCGGCCCGCCCGAACGGCGTCGGCCGCCTCGGCGTCGAGCGCGTCGTGGCGCTGCAGCACGCCTACGAGAAGCTCAAGGACGAACGCCGTCAGCTCGATTTCGAGGACGTGCTGCTCGCCTGCGCCGGCATGCTCGAGGCCGAGCCGCAGGTCGCCAAGGCCGTTCGCGAGCAGTACCGCCACTTCACGGTCGACGAGTTCCAGGACGTCTCGCCCCTGCAGAACCGCCTGCTCGAGCTGTGGCTGGGGGACCGCCGCGACCTCTGCGTCGTCGGCGACGCGAGCCAGACCATCTACTCGTTCGCCGGCGCCGATGCGGCGTACCTCCTCGATTTCGCCTCGCGCTTCGAAGGCGCCCGCGTCGTACGCCTCGAGACGAACTATCGATCGGATGCCCCGATCCTGGCCGTCGCGAACGAGCTCATGCGCGGTCGACCCGGCGCGCTGCACCTCTCGGCGGCCGCCGACCGCGACGCCGACGCCGGCTCGGCCCCGGTCCCGACGGTGACCGCGTTCGAGGACGACCGAGACGAGGCGCGCGCGGTGGCCGCGCGCATCACCGCGCAGATCGCCGAGGGCGCGGACCCGGGCCACATCGCGGTGCTCTACCGCGCTCATGCGCAGTCCGCGGAGCTCGTCGCCGCCCTCTCGGATGCGGGGATCGCGACCACGGTGCTCGGCGGACGCCGCTTCTTCGACATGCCCGAGGTGCGGCAGGCCGTCATGGAGCTGCGTGCGGCCTCGGTCGCACCCATCGAGAGCGGCTTCGTCGACACCGTGCGCGACATCCTGCGCTCGCGGGGCCTCACGGACGAGCCGCCGGAGGCCGGCGGCGCTCTCCGCGACGCGTGGGAGGCCCGAGCGGCTTTGCTGCGTCTCGCCCAGGAGGCGCCCGAGGGGACCACCCTCCGGGCTTTCGCCGACGAGCTCACCGCCCGCGCCAAGGCGCACGACGAGCCCGCGAGGCGCACGGTGACGCTCGCGACGCTGCACGCGGCCAAGGGTCTGGAGTGGGAGCACGTGCACCTCATCGGCGTCGCGGAGGGGCTCCTTCCGATCTCTTACGCCACCACGTTCGAGCAGGTCGACGAAGAGCGGCGTCTCGCGTACGTCGGCATCACGCGGGCTGGGCGAACACTGTCGCTGTCGTGGGCTCGAGGCGTACGGGAGCGGCAGCCGTCGCGGTTCCTGCGAGAGATCGGCAACGGCACTCTGCGTGCGGGAGGTGCGACCGCACGTGCCGATGCAGCGAGCCGGCGCGCAGGGTCACCGACCGGGTCCGGCCGGCCGAGGGGTTCCGCGCGCGCTCCGCGATGAGGCGCCCGGCCACCATCCCCGCCTCCCACAGCACCGAGGGCTCACTCTCGACAGGGCGCCCGAGCAGCTGCGCAGCGACAGCGGGCCACGAGGGATCGCTGTCGCGGCGGTGAGCCGCGACGCAGGCGAGGCACGCGCTGCGGCCCGGTTCCACGAAGGGACCGACCTCCGCGCCCGAGCCGGTGAGCGCGATCGGAACATGATCGACGTCGGCGCCCATGAGGGCGGCGGCTGCGCCAGGCGCCACGACGCGATGCACGAGGAAGACGACGGCCGCGGCATCCGTGCCGGCGCCGCCGATGCCGTCGAAGCGGTGAGCGGTGTGGACGTCGTACCCCTCCGCGGCGAGGCCCGCGGCGACCGCGTCACGATGGCGGTCGGGCACATCCTCGGCGCACTGGATCGTGACAAGGCGACGGGCCGCGGCGTCCGTCATGAGTGCTCGGCGGATGCGCGACAGGAACCGTGACGCGGCGGACGCGTCCGGAGCACCGAGCGCCTGCGCGAAGGGGACCGCGGCGCCATCGGGGATGCCGCGCTCCAGCTCGCGGAGCAGGCGCTGCTGCCAGGGGTGCGGATCGTCGAGGACCGCGACCGGGTCGGCGCCGAACTGGATCGTCGAGTCGGTCCGCCACACCGGGGGATACGAGGGGTCGAGTCGCAGCATGCGCCCGATCCTGTCGGAAGTCCGGGGCTCGCAACGGGTATCCACAGGCCGCGAGGCGTCTTCGGGGCGCCGCGACGGCCTGGGGAGGAACCGGCGACCCGACCCCGGCCCGCCGCCTACACGGGCCGGTGGTCGTCGGGCGCGCCGCTCTCATCCTCGTCGTCGGCCCCGTCGGACTCAGACGGGGGATCGGATGCCTCGTCCGCGGCCGATCCGTCGGGCTCCTCGCCCGCGAGGAGGCGAGCCAGGGCGTCGTCCATCTCGTCGCGCACCGGCTCCTCGCCGCGGGCGCGGGCCTCGAGGCGGGCGACGAGCACCGCGGGATCGTCGATGTCGGTCGCGCTCGGCATGAGGTCGGGGTAGTCCCACAGCGCGTCGCGCGCGGCCGGGCCCACGGCATCCGTCACGGCGCGCCACATCGCGGCGGCCTCGCGCATGCGGCGCGGGCGGATCTCGAGGCCGACGAGCGAGCCGAGGGCCCGCTCGGCGGGACCGCCGACGGCGCGGCGACGGCGAACGGCCTCCGAGATGCGCTGTGCCGAGGGGAGTCGGGAGGTCGCGTCTTCCGTGACGACCTCGACCCAGCCCTCGACGGTTGCGAGGAGGTTCTCCAGACGCGCGAGGGCGGCCTCCTGGGCCTCGGAGCGGGCAGGCAGCAGCGCGCCGCTCTCGATCGCGCGACGGAGCTCCTCGGGCTCGGACGGGTCGAAGCGCGTCGCGAGATCTTCGAGGGCGTCCGTATCGACGTGCACGCCGCGCGCGAAGTCGGTGACCTGCGAGATCAGGTGCAGGCGCAGCCAGCGCGCGTGACGGAAGAGGCGGGCGTGCGCGAGCTCGCGCGTCGCGACGTACAGCGCGAGCTGGTCTTCGGGCACCTCGAGATCGCGCCCGAAGTCGGCGAAGTTCTGGGGAAGGATCGCGGCCTGGCCGTCGGGCATGAGCGGGATGCCGACGTCACCGCCGCTCACGACCTCCTTGGACAGGTTGCCGACCACCTGGCCGAGCTGCGACGCGAAGAGCGAGCCGCCGACCGTGCGCATGAGGCGCCCGGCGCCCTGCACGAGTCCCTGCATGTCTTCGGGCGCCTGCTCGCTCAGCGCGGAGGTGAGCGCGTCGGCGATGCTGGTGGCGACCGGAGCGGCGAGCTCCTGCCACACGGGCAGCGTCGCCTCGACCCAGGCGCCGCGCGTGAGCGTCGCCGGAGGAGCCGGCAGCTCCGAGATCGTGGTCGCCTCGCTCAGCCACAGCGTCGCCAGGGCGAACGCCTGGTCGAGGTCCGTGCGCTGGCCCGCGGTCACGCCCAGGCCCTCCTGGTTGGCGATGTGCAGCGCCTGACGCTTCGCCATGTCCCACGAGATGCCGGTCTCATCCGCGCCCTCGAAAGCGCCCTGCAGCTGGCGCATGACAGCCTGCATCATCGCGGGGTCGATGTTCATGCCCGACAGCCGCGACAGCTGCTCGGGGTCGAAGTCGCCCCCCGCGCCGCCGAACAGCTGACGGATGAGCTCCTGGAAGTCGTCCTCGGGGCTGGGGTCGCCCCCGCCAGTGACGTCGTCTGCCACTTCAGCCGCCTTTCAGCCGGTCGATGAGGTTGCGTTCTACGCTAGTCGCAGCATCCGTCGCACTCCCCGGCAAGGACCCGAACGCCTTACGCCGGTCGCGAACGACCAGGCGCATCACCGAAAAGGCACGGAAGAGAGGTCCCGCGTGGCCCTGTTCGACGAGAACACGACGATCGAGCCCGCCCCACGGCCGCGGATGTCCCGCCGCACGCTGGCGGGTGTGTGGGCGCTCGCCGTCGCGATGGTGGTTCTCCTCGTCATCACGTTCCTGCCGACCTCCTACGTCATCCAGCGGCCGGGTCCGGTGTACAACACGCTCGGCAGCGCTCAGAACGCCGACGGCGAGGAGGTGCCGCTGATCTCGGTCGAGGGCGCCGAGACCTACCCGACGGACGGATCGCTCGACCTCCTCACCGTGCAGGTGCAGGGCAATCGCGAGCACACGCCGTCGTGGTTCGAGCTCGCCATGGCCTGGTTCGACCCGAGCCGGGCGGTCATGCCGATCGACACGATCTTCCCCGAGAACCAGACCACCGAGGAGCGCAACGAGGAGAGCGCCCAGATGATGGTGGACTCCCAGCACGAGGCGACGGCCGCTGCTCTGACCGAGCTCGGCTACGACGTGGGGGGGACCCTTGCGGTGTTCTCGGTCATCGACGGCGCCGCCGCCGAGGGGATCCTCGAGCAGGGCGACCTCATCCTGGAGGCCAACGGCGAGGAGCTCACGGATGTCGCAACCCTGCGCTCGATCATCAACGAGGGGGAGGGAGCTCCCGTCGAACTGCTCATCGAGCGCGACGGCGAGCAGCAGACGGTGGAGGTCACCCCGAAGGAGACCACCGACGACGCGGGGAAGACGACCTGGATCCTCGGGGTCAATCTCACGACGGACTACGACTTCCCGATCGACGTCACCATCCAGCTGAACAACGTCGGCGGACCCAGCGCCGGCATGATGTTCGCGCTCGGGATCATCGACACGCTCACCCCGGGTGAGCTCAACGGCGGGCAGCAGGTCGCCGGCACGGGCACGATCACCGCCGACGGCGAGGTCGGGCCGATCGGAGGCATCCGTCAGAAGATGTGGGGTGCGCTCGATGCCGGCGCCCAGTGGTTCCTCGCTCCCGAGGCGAACTGCGACGAGGTCGTGGGTCACATCCCGGGAGATCTGCGCGTGTTCTCGGTCGAGGATCTCGACGATGCGCTGGCGGTGCTCGACGCGGTGAGCTCGGACGGCGATCTCGACGCGCTCCCGACCTGCACGCTCAAGTGAGCGTGCGGATCGTGCCCGAAACGTTGCGAGTTTCTTAGAGTTCGCCCAGGGAGGACAAGGCGGGAGCCGAGAATCGCGCGCCTAGGATGGGAACGTGACCACGACCTCCGCGCCGACTCCGGCCACACCTTCTCGCACCCGACGCGTCATAGCGATCACCCTGGCGATCATCGCCGCGCTCGTGGTGGCCTTCTTCATCTTCGCCAGCCTCTACGCGGACTGGCTCTGGTACGACCAGCTCGGGTTCTCGGAGGTGCTGCTCACCCAGTGGGTCGCGCGGGTCGTGATGTTCGCGGTGGGCTTCCTCGGGATGGCGGTGCCGGTGTGGCTCTCCATCCAGCTCGCCTACCGGCTGCGCCCCGTCTACGCACGGCTGAGCTCGCAGCTCGACCGCTACCAGGAGGTCGTCGAGCCGCTGCGCCGGCTCGCGATGTGGGGCATCCCGATCTTCTTCGGCTTCTTCGCAGGCTTCGCCGCCTCGGCCCAGTGGGAGACCACGTGGCTGTGGTTCAACGGCGTCGCCACCAAGACGACCGACCCCGAGTTCGGGCTCGACACCGGCTTCTACATGTTCGCCATGCCGTTCTGGAGCTCGCTCATCGGCTTCGTCTCGGCGGTCCTGCTGATCTGCCTGCTCGTCACTGCGCTGGTCTCGTACCTCTACGGCTCTGTGCGGATCGGTCAGCGCGAGCTGCGGATCTCCAAGTCGGCGCGCATCCAGCTCGCGGTGACCGCGGGGCTGTACCTGCTGGTGCAGGCCGCGAGCCTGTGGCTCGACCGGTACAAGACGCTCGTCGAGCCGGGTGATCGGATCACGGGTCCCGGATACACGGGTGTCAACGCGATCATCCCCGGCCAGACGATCCTCGCCTTCGCGGCCGTCATCGTCGCCATCCTGTTCTTCGTGACCGCGATCATCGGCCGCTGGCGCTACCCGCTCATCGCGACCGCCCTGCTCGTCGTGTCGGCGATCGTCGTCGGCGTCGGCTATCCGTGGGTCGTCAACACCTTCCAGGTGCAGCCGAACCGGTTCGCCCTCGAAGAGGACTACTACCAGCGCAACGTCGACATGACGCACGAGGCGTACGGCGTCGACAACCTCGACCAGCAGGACTTCACGGCAGTGACCGATGTCACGGCCGGCCAGCTGCGCGACGACGCGGCCACCACGGCCCAGGTGCGCATCATGGACCCCGCGATCATCTCGCCGAACGTGCGCCAGCTCGAGCAGTACCGGTCGTACTACCAGTTCGCCGACCCGCTGGACGTCGACCGGTACGACATCGACGGGGTCGCGCAGGACACCGTGGTGTCGGTGCGCGAGCTGAACCTCGCGCAGCTCGGCAACGCCGCCGACTGGCAGAACTCCGCCGTCGTCTACACGCACGGCTACGGCCTCGTCGCCGCGAAGGGCAACGACCGCACGAATGAGGGCGACCCCGTGTTCCTCGAGCGCGGCATCCCCGCCTCCGGGTTCCTCTCCGACCGGGAGGACTTCCAGCCGCGGGTGTACTTCGGCGAGTATTCGCCGACGTACTCCATCGTCGGGGCGCCCGCGGGGGCCGAACCGGTGGAGCTCGACTACCCCTCGGGCGAGGACGGCTCCGGCGAGACGAAGACCACGTTCGACGGCGAGGGCGGGCCGAGCCTGGGCAACGTCTTCAACAGGCTCATCTACGCGCTCAAGTTCCAGGCCGAGCAGATCCTGTTCTCCGACTACGTCAACGAGGACTCGCAGATCCTGTACGACCGCAATCCGCGCGATCGCGTCCAGAAGGTCGCCCCTTACCTGACGCTCGACAACGACGCCTACCCGAGCGTCGTCGACGGGCGGATCGTGTGGATCATCGACGGCTACACGCTGAGCGCCAACTACCCGTACTCGTCGACCGTGAGCCTGACGTCGGCGATCTCGGATTCGAGCAACCCCGCTCCGCGCTTCGCTCTCGACGACATCAACTACATCCGCAACTCGGTGAAGGCGACCGTCGACGCGTACGACGGATCGGTCACCCTGTACGCGTGGGACGAGAGCGACCCGGTGCTGGAGTCGTGGCAGAAGGTCTACCCGTCGACGATCAAGCCGATCAGCGACATGTCGGCCGACCTGATCAGCCACGTGCGGTACCCGACCGATCTGTTCAAGGTGCAGCGCACGATCCTCGGGGTCTATCACGTCGACGACGCGCGCTCGTTCTACCAGAGCGACAACCGCTGGCAGACCCCGAACGACCCGCAGGAGGAGACGGCGCTGCAGCCGCCCTATTACCTGACGATGCAGATGCCCGACCAGGATCAGCCGACGTACTCGATGTTCACGTCGTTCATCCCGGCGGCGACGGCAGGCAACACCAGGAACGTCCTGATGGGCTACCTCGCGGTCGACTCGAACGCCGGAAGCGAAGCGGGCGTGAAGAGCGAGGACTACGGAAAGCTCCGGATGCTGGTGATCGATGCCGAGACGACGGTGCCCGGTCCTGGCCAGGTGCAGAACACGTTCAACTCGGATCCGCAGATCTCGGCGCAGATCAACCTGCTGAAACAGGGACAGTCCGAGGTGCTCAACGGCAACCTGCTCACCCTGCCGGTCGGCGGCGGCCTCCTGTACGTCCAGCCGGTGTTCGTGCAGTCGTCGACGGGTACGAAGCTGCCCAAGCTGCAGAAGGTGCTGGTCTCGTTCGGCGACAAGATCGCCTTCGAAGACACACTCAACGAGGCCCTCGACACGCTGTTCGGCGGTGACTCCGGCGCCGACGCGGGTGACACCGACGTGCAGCCGACCCCGGGTGCCACGCCGGCGCCGACTCCGGAGCCGACGCCGACCGAGCCGACGACGCCGACCGAGCCGACCGATGAGTACCAGGCCGCGCTGCAGGACGCTCAGCAGGCGATGCTCGATCGCCAGGCGGCGCTCGAGCAGGGCGACTGGGCCGCGTACGGCGCGGCCGACGAGCGTCTGACCGCGGCGGTCGAGAAGCTCATCCAGCTCGGCGAGCAGCCGTAGACCCCGGAACGCCGAAGGCCGGTCCCCGCGGGGACCGGCCTTCGGCGTTCCGGGGTTAAGCGGTGAGGATCGCGTACCAGATGAGCAGCAGCGTGACCGCGAAGCCCGAGAACTGGTTGAGCCACAGGAACCGGCGCCATCCCGTGGTCGCGGCCGCCGCCTCGGCGTCGGCGATCGAGCGGTACGGCCACACCGTCACGAGGTAGGGCACCACGAGCACAGCCGCGAGCGGTCCCGGCCAGGTCGTCGCGAGCATCGCGACCCCCGCCGCGGCGTAGCACGCGAGGGCGAAGCGCACCGTCCAGCGTGCGCCGCGCGCCGTGGCGATCGATGCGATCCCCGCTTCGCGGTCGGCGACGACGTCCTGCACCGCGCCGAACGCGTGGGAGGCGACGCCCCACAGCGCGAACGCGGCGATCAGCGCCACAAGGGCGGGTGTCCACGTGGCTCCCGCCAGGACGAGCCCGTACACGGCAGGGGAGAAGAAGTGGATGCTGCTGGTCACGGAGTCCAGGAACGGCCGCTCCTTCAGCCGCAGCGGCGGCGCGCTGTAGAACACGACGAAGAACAGGCTCGCGGCGAGGACGAGCCACGAGACCGCGGACCCGATGACCACGAGATAGGCCACGAACGGCAGACACAGCAGTGCGGAGGCCCACAGGGTCACGCGGTGCATCCGCCGATCGAGCACGGCGCCGTGGGCGCCGCCCTTGCGGGGGTTGCGGAGGTCCGACTCGTAGTCGAACACGTCGTTGATGCCGTACATCGCGAGGTTGTACGGCACGAGGAAGAACAGCGTGCCCAGCACGAGGGTCAGATCCACCTCGCGCGTGGTCATGACATAGGCGGCGGCGAACGGGTACGCGGTGTTGATCCAGCTCACGGGCCGCGAGGCGATGAGAAGCTGCCGGGCGACGGTGCTCGCGCGCAGGGGCGCAGCGGTGGTCACGAGGCCACCTTCTCACGACGCGAGCTCGACGACCCGAGCAGCGCGAAGATCGCCGGTACGAGGAACGCCGCGCACACCGGATAGGCGAAGTCCTCGAGAGGGGCGAGGCCGATGCGCACCCCCGAGATCAGCGCCTCGGGGTACGTGAAGAGCCCCGCGGCGATCATGATGTTGTCGAATACGGCGGTGAGCACGACGAGGACGCCCGCGGCGATGACGGATGCCGTCATCCTGCGCCCGAACGCCGGGAGGCGGACCGTCAGCACCACCACGATCGCGGTGATGAGGACGAACGGCACGACGATGAGCGAGTAGGTCATCGGGTCGCCTCCGAGCGCGGGGGCGCAGCATCCGCCCTCCGCCGATCTGTCAGGCGCAGGGCGCCGGACCACGCGACGAGGGCCAGGTAGCACAGGAACGCCAGGAACACGGGCTCTTCGAGCGGGAGATGGGGAGCAAGGTCGACGCCCAGCAGCAGGGAACTGTCGCCCTTGACGAAGACACCGGTGGCGATCCCGACGGCGTCCCACGCGAGGAAGAACGCGGTGCCGATCGCCACCGCCAGGGCCGTGCGTCCCGGCGCGGGCCACGCCGCGAGGCGCCAGCGCCGGTCGATCAGCAGCACGCCCGCCGCCGAGACGAGGATGGCGGCGAGGTAGAGTCCCGGCACCGTCACACCTTCGCCGGCTCTGCGAGGGGACCGGGGGAGCGATCCCCTCGCAGACGCTTGACGACGAGTTCGGCCGAGATGAGGCACATCGGCAGCCCGATGCCGGGCAGGGTGGAGGCGCCGACGTACGACAGGCCCTCGACCTTGCGCGACGTGTTCCGGGGACGGAACACCGCGCTCTGCCCGAGCGTGTGCGCGAGGCCGAGCGCGTTGCCGCGCCAGGCTCCGAAGTCGTCGGCGAAGTCGCCGGGTGCCACCGTGCGGCGCACCACGATCCGCTCCGCCAGGTCGGGGATGCCGCACCACTCGGCGATCTGCGCGATCACCTCGTCGGCGGCCGCCTCGATCGCCGCGTCGCCGCCGCCGTCGATGCCCCCGTGCCCCAGCTGGGGGTCTGCGGGCACGGGGACGAGCACGAAGAGATTCTCGTGCTCCGGCGGCGCCACGCTGGGGTCCGTGGCGCTGGGACGGCAGATGTAGAGCGACGCGGGGGCCGGGATGCGTGGGCGCGCGCCGAAGATGTCGGTGAAGTTCTCGCGCCACTCCCGGGCGAACAGCAGCGTGTGGTGGGCGAGCTGCGGAAGCCGCCCCTCCACGCCGAGCATCACCAGCAGCGCGCCGGGGCTCGGCGTGCGCGAGCGCCACCACTCCTCGGGATACGTCTGCGCGGCGCGGGGGAGCAGCCGGGTCTCGGTGTGGTGCAGGTCGGCGCCCGACACCACGAGGTCGGCCGGAACGCGGTGTCCGCCGGCGAGTTCGACGCCCGTCGCGACTGCGGCCTCCGTGGTGATCGCGGTGACTCGCGCTCCGGTCTCGATCGCGACCCCGGATGCCTCGGCCAGGCGAGCGATCGCGCCCACGAGCTCGGTGAATCCGCCGCGCGGGTAGAGCACGCGATCTCCCAGATCGAGGTGGCTCATGAGGTGATACAGACTCGGAACACCGTAGGGCGATCCCCCGAGGAAGACCGCGGGGTACTCGAGGATCTGACGCAGCCGGGGATCGGTGAACCGGCGCTCGACATGGCGGGCGAGGCTGCGCGTCAGGAGGGGCGCGAGCTGAGGCATCCGTCGCAGCAGTGCCGGGTCTCGAAGGCCCGCGGTCGTCTCGTACGTGTCGTAGAGGAAGCGCGAGACCGCGAGGTCGTACGCGTCGGCGGCGGAATCGAGGTACGCGTCGAGGCGGGCGCCCGCGCCGGGCTCCACGCCCTCGAAGAGTGCGGTGGCCTCGGCGCGGCCGGAGCGCACGTCGAGCGGAGAGAGGCCCGTCGACGGATCCGAGTACACGCGGTACGCCGGATCCAGCGGCACGAGGTCGAGTTCGCGCTCCGCAGTCGTGCCGAGCAGCCGGAAGAAGTGCTCGAACACCTCGGGCATGAGGTACCAACTGGGCCCCGTGTCGAATCGGAAGCCGTCGCGTTCCCACGACCCTGCGCGCCCGCCGAGTTCGTCGCGCGCCTCGAACAGGGTCGTGTCCCACCCTTCGGAGGCCAGCAGCGCCGCCGAGGCGAGTCCGCCGACGCCGCCGCCGATGACGACCGCGCGGCGCGGTCCGTCGACGAGTGTCATGCGCGCACCTCCCGCGGAGCGAAGCCCAGCAGCGCGCGGGCCGCAAGGCGCGCCTTCACGGCGTCGGGCACGCGCACCCGCTCCTCGGATCCGTCGCACGCGCGCAGGCGCACGGCGAGCTCGGCGAAGAGGTCGTGCGCGGCGGTCACCGCGCGGCGGCAGTCGGCGGGAAGCGCCGGGATGGCGCTGGCCGCGACGGCCAGGTCGCGGTCGATGCGATCGAGCACCGCAGCGCGCTCCCCATCGGCCGACGAGAGACCGAGGTAGTCGCGTCCGAGCACGGCTTCGTCGTGGTGGAGATCGCGCAGGAAGTTGACGTCCTGGAAGGCGGCGCCGAGGCGCCGGGCGCCGTCGACGAGCTCAGGAGAGGGCGTGACCGGATGCTGCGCCCCGGCGTTGACGAACACCTGCAGGCACATCAGCCCCACGACCTCCGCCGAGCCGTAGACGTAGGCGTCGTGCGAGGCGGCGTCGTGGCTGTGCGTGCCGAGGTCGGTGCGCATGGACGCGAAGAAGGGACGCACGAGATCCTCGCCGATGCCGCACTCGCGGGCCGTCCCGGCGAACGCGTGGACCACGAGGTTCGAGCTGAAGCCGCGCGCGATCGCCGAGAGTGCCTCCTGCTCGAGCTGATCGAGTATCTCGCCGGCGACCTCCGGAGGCAGCCCGGCCTCTTCGGCGGGGCCGTCGACGATCTCGTCCGCGATGCGCACCAGCGCGTAGACGTTGCGCACATGCGGTCGCGGTCGCGGACCGAGCAGCCGGCACGCGAGCCCGAACGACGTCGAGTACCGCCCGATCACGGTTGCCGCAGCATCCGCCGCCGCCTGGTTGTAGAGGGCGAGTCCCGTGTGGGTCGCGGTGCGCACGGTGCTCATGGGATCCGTCCTTCGATGCCGTCGGCGAGGGTGCGCAGGAGAGCGCCGGCCCGGTCGGGGAGTGCGGGATCGTGCGACGCCGCCCGCACGGCGGTCAACGTGTCCGCGACGAGCTGCACCAGGCGCTGGCGTGCTCCGGTCTCCTCCAGCACGACCTGAGCCTCGCGCACCGCGACGGGTCCGGTGCGCGCGAGGGCGAGCGCCTCGTCGACGCGCGGCGCGGCGCCCGATTCGCGCGCGAGCGCGACGAGCGGGGTGCGCTTGTTCTCGCGGAGGTCGGGTCCGGTGTCACGCCCTGTCTGCGCCGTGGTCCCGAAGGCGCCGATGAGGTCGTCGACGAGCTGGAAGGCGAGCCCGAGGCGCCCGCCGGCCTCGCCGAGCACGCGCAGAGCGTCGCCGTCGGCGCCCCCGAGGAGCGCGCCCGCCTGGAGCGGAGCGCGGAACGTGTACACCGCGGTCTTGTTGAACGCCGTATCGAGGGTCGAGAGGCGGGACGGATGCCGCGTCGCGACGCTGTTCTCGACGTCGGCGAGTTCGCCCGCCGCCGAGATCAGGACGGCGTCGTCGAGCAGGGTCAGGAGCCGGTCCCGCGTCGCACCGTCGGTGGGAGCCATCGCCACCAGGCGGAAGGCCTCGTGGAGCAGGATGTCGCCGGCCAGGATCGCGGCGGCGTCGCCCACCAGTGCCGCCCCGTCGGGGTCGGCGCCGTCGTCCGCTGCCCGCCGCCGGAACTCGCCGCCGATGTTGGGCACCCCGCGGCGCATCGTGTCGTGGTCGATCACGTCGTCGTGCACCACGAACGCCGTGTGCAGCAGCTCGAAGGCCGCCGCGACGGAGAGGACCGCGGACGTGTCGGCCTCGTCGGAGCGGAACGCGTCGAAGGATGCGGTGACCAGGGCGGGACGCAGACGCTTTCCGCCCTGCGCTGCACGGGTGATCGCGTCGCCCAGGACGCCGAACGCGGGGCCGAGCTCCGACGCGCGCTCGCGGATGCGCGCGAGCGCCCCGTCGATCGCGATCCGCAGATCGGGGTCGGCTGCCGCGGGGATCATGACGCGCGTCTCTCGCGCGATGGCGTCTCGAAGAGGTGGAGCTGCTGGGCCTGGAGCACCAGCCACGGGCTGAACGCCCACGGGGTCGCCTCGAGCGAGATGGCGAGCGCCTCGGGTTCGACCCACCGCGCGTCGACGACCTCCAGCGGATTGAGCACGGGCTCGTCGTCGGTGTAGGCGGTGTACACCGGGCACACCTCGTGCTCGACGACGCCGTTGGCGTCGGTGGCGCGGTACCGGAACAACGGAAGCGCGACCCGGAGGTCGGTGAGCGTGAGCCCGAGTTCGAAGTCCGCGTGGCGGCGGACCGCCGAGAGCACCGGCTCGGCAGGACGCGGATGCCCGCAGAACGAGTTGGTCCAGACGCCGGGCCACGTACGCTTCGTGAGGGCCCGACGGGTGATCAGCACCTGGCCGTCGCTGTTGACCACGTGGCAGGAGAACGCGAGATGCAGGGCGGTATCGGGGCCGTGCACGCTGGATTTCGGGGCCGTGCCGATGGCGCGGCCGTCATCGTCGAGCAGGACGACGTGGTCGGTGTCGGGCATCCCATCATTCCTCTCAGATTGCTAGATAAACTAGCAATACCTCTCGTGCGATGCTACAACGGGTCGGAGGGAACTTCCATGATGTCCGAGCGATGGCTGCCACAGACAGAGCATGAGCATGCGGTGATGCGTGTGCTCACGTCCATCCGTGCCGTCAGCGACGCGATGGAGCGCATGCACAGCGGCATGAAGGGCGACATGGACATGAACGCCTCCGATGTCGCGGCCCTTCGGCTGCTCATCATCCGGGAGCGGCAAGGGCGGTCGGTCAGCCCGCGCGACATCGCCCGCCATCTGCGCATCTCGACAGCATCGACCACGAAGCTGCTCGATCGACTCGTGGATTCCGGGCATGTTCAGCGCCGACCGCATCCCAGCGACGGGCGGGGGCGCGTGGTGGTGCTCACGGAGGACGCGCGCAATGCGTTCTTCCGGGTCTTCGGCGACCGGCTGCGGGCGATGCGAAGCGTCGCGATGGACTACGACGAAGAGGAACTCGCCGTGGTCGCGCGGTTCCTCGACGACCTGTGCGGTGCGATGGACCCGGAGGACTGAAGCGACAACGCGGGACAAACACAGAAGAGGGCGTCCCTTTCGGGACGCCCTCTTCTGTGTTTTCTGTTGCGGGGACAGGATTTGAACCTGCGACCTCTGGGTTATGAGCCCAGCGAGCTACCGAGCTGCTCCACCCCGCGGCACAAGGAATAGCCTAGCACGGGGTTTGGGGTGGTCGTGACACGGGGTGGTCTGCTTGCCCCGATCGCGGGCAGCGGGCGAGGATGAACCCATGCCCACCGAGCGCGACACCGACCCTCGACAAGAGCGCGCCGACGGCCGCGCCGAGACGCCGGAGGAGCGCGCCGACCGCAACTGGAGCGAGGTCCTGCAGGAGGTGCGCGTCCTGCAGACGGGCACGCAGATCCTGACCGGCTTCCTGCTCGCGCTGGCGTTCCAGCCGGCCTTCGGCGACCTCACCGACTCCCAGAAGTCGTTCTATCTGGGGCTCGTCGTGCTGTCGGCCCTCAGCTCGATCGTCGCCCTCGCACCGGTGGCGTTGCATCGCGCGCTGTTCCAGCAGCGCGCCAAAGCCGAAGTCGTGCGGTACGGACACCTCGCCCTCGTCACTGCGCTCGGAACCGTCGCCGTGCTCCTTGTCGGTGTCGTGGCCTTCGTGTTCGATGTCGTGCTGGGCGGGTCGGCGTTCTGGTGGGCCCTCATCCCGCTCGGGCTGCTGGTCTGCGCGATGTGGCTGGTCCTGCCCGCGATCCTCCGGGCGCGACGCCGGACGAACGGAGCGTGACGATGACCGAGACCCTCCCCATCGGGGTGGCGCAGTTCGCGCCGACGGCCGACGCCGCGGTGAACCTCGAGTCCATCGCGCAGCTCGTGGCCACGGCATCCGATCGCGGAGCGCGGGTCGTCGTGCTCCCCGAGTACTCGAGCTACTTCGTCGACCCGTTCGACGAGTCGCTCGCCGCGAACGCCCAGGAGCTGGACGGCCCGTTCGTGCAGGCGCTCACGCGACTCGCCGCGCAGTACGACCTGACGATCGTCGCCGGACTGCTCGAGCGCGCCGGCGACGGCGAGCGTGTGCGCAACACCGCGGTCGCGGTCGATGCGACGGGCCTGATCGCGCACTACCGGAAGCTGCACCTGTACGACGCGTTCGGCCAGCGGGAGTCGGACTGGGTCGAAGCCGGCGAGCCCGCTGAACCGCAGACGTTCGAGCTCGGGGGACTCCGGTTCGGTCTCATGACCTGCTACGACCTCCGCTTCCCCGAGGTCGGGCGACTGCTCGTGGACGCCGGGGCCGATGTGTTCCTCGTGCCGGCGGAATGGGTGCGCGGTCCGCTCAAGGAGCACCACTGGCGCACCCTGCTGCACGCCCGCGCGATCGAGAACACGGTGTTCGTCGCCGCCGCGGACCATCCGCCGCCCCTGGGCGTGGGCCACTCGCTCGTCGTCGACCCGCAGGGCGTGGAGCTCGCCGCCGTCGGCACGTCGACCGACGTCGCGGTCGCCCACCTCGACGTCGGAGCGATCGAGCGCGTGCGCCGTGTCAACCCTGCGCTGACGCTCCGGCGATTCGGTGTCGGGCCGCGCTGACGCCGAGGCTCATCCGAGGCGGGCGAGGCGGGATGCCGCGTCCTCCAGCACTTCGACGCGCTTGCAGGCGGCGAAGCGCACGAGCGTGGCGTACTGCTCACGCCGGTCCGGCGTCGCGAACGCGGTGAGGGGGATGGCCACGACCCCGGCGCGCCCGGGGAGGGCGCGGCAGAAGGCCGCAGCATCCGTCGCTGCGAACGGCGCGGCGTCCGCGACGGTGAAGTACGAGCCGGCGGGCGTCGACACATCGAACCCGGCGGCGCGCAGCCCCGCGCCGAGCAGGTCGCGCTTCGCACGCAGCGTGCCGGCGATGCTCTGGAAGAACGCGTCGTCCAAGCGGAGTCCGGTGGCCATCGCGGGCTGGAACGGGCTGCCGTTGACGTACGTGAGGAACTGCTTGACCGCGAGCACCGCGTCGACGAGTGGGGCGGGGCCCGAGATCCAGCCGATCTTCCAGCCGGTCGTCGAGAACGTCTTGCCGCCCGACGAGATCGTCAGCGTGCGCTCCCCGGCGCCGGGGAGCGTGGCGATCGGCACGTGCGGCTCGTCGAAGACGAGGTGCTCGTACACCTCGTCGGTCACGATGACGGCGTCGTGGCGCTCGGCGAGGCGCACGACCTCGTCGCGCACCTCGGCGCCGAAGACAGCCCCGGTGGGATTGTGCGGATCGTTCACGAGGATGACGCGGGTGCGATCGCTCACGGCGGCGCGCAGCTCGTCGAGGTCGGGCTGGAAGTCGGGCCACCTCAGCGACACCGTCACGAGCCGCGCGCCGGCGAGGGCGACGACCGCCGCGTACGAGTCGTAGTAGGGCTCGAACACCACGACCTCGTCGTCGGGACCGTCGATGAGGGCGAGAAGCGCCGCGGCGAGCGCCTCGGTCGCGCCCGCCGTCACGAGCACCTCGCGGGCGGGATCCAGGCGCAGTCCATAGAACCGCTCCTGGTGCTCGGCCACGGCCGAGAGGAGATCCGGGATGCCGCGACCCGGCGGGTACTGGTTGGCGCCGTTCGCGATCGCCGAGCGGGCTGCCTCGAGCACCTCGGCCGGGCCGTCCTCGTCGGGGAAGCCCTGCCCGAGATTGATCGCGCCCGTACGCGCCGCAAGGGCCGACATCTCGGCGAAGATGGTGGGGTGGATCGACCCGTCGGAACCGACGAGTCCGGCGCCCGCGGCTGTGCGGCGCCATGCTCCGGGGATCTGTCGCATCGCTTCACCGTAATACCGGGCGGGCTCATCCCTGTTGCATAGCCGAGTCCCATTCGCGACATAAGAAACGCACAGCATCGGTGGGCACAGTGGTGAGTGCTTGGCAGAAGGAGCAACCATGAGCGACATCCAGGGCGATCGCCCGGAAGACCAGACCCCCGCCGTCCCCTCGCAGTCGGCCGCGGAGGCCGCCGCGCAGACGCCCGCCCAGCCCGAGACCCCGGCCCCCGCCGCGGCCGCGCCGGAAGCCGTCGAGCCCGCGCAGCCCGCCGCGCCGGCCCAGCCCGCGCCGCCCGTGACCCCGGCCGAGTCCGCCGCCGCGCTGCCCCCGGTCCCGCCGAGCGCACCCGCCGCGCAGCCTGCGGCCCAGGTGCAGGCGACCGCGCCGACCCAGCCCGTGCCGCCCGCCGGCTACCCGGCAGCGGCGCACGCGTACGCCCGTCCGCAGGGTTACGCCGGTCAGCCCGCGCCCTACCCCCACTCCTACGCGGGCCAGCCGGCGCCCGGTGCCCCCGGTGCCGCGTTCGGCGTCACCGCCGCGGACGCCCAGCCGACGGTGCCGATCGCGGGCACGACCGGCGCGGTGCCGACGGCGACCAAGGCGCCCAGGAAGTCGTCCGGAGCCGGCAAGGTCGTCGGCCTGATCGTCGCGGCCGCCATCGTCGGCGGCGCCGCGGGCCTCGGCGGTGCGTACGCCGGCGTCACCTGGTTCGCCCCGGTGAGCGCCTCGCCCGCCGCGGGACCGTCGACGGTCACGGTCAACGACACCGACTCGGTCAACCAGACCACCGCGATCGCCGCGAAGGTCGTGCCGAGCGTCGTCACGATCGAGGCGACCGGCTCGTCGGCGGCCGGCACCGGTTCGGGCGTCGTGCTCACGAAGGACGGGTACGTCGTCACCAACACGCACGTCGTGACGCTCGACGGCGCGACCGGTGACGCGACCGTCCGCGTGACCACGTCCGATGGCCGCGTCTACGACGCCGAGGTCGTCGGCACCGACCCGACGTACGACCTGGCCGTCATCAAGCTGAAAGGCGCCGAGGACCTCACCCCGATCGAGATCGCAGACTCGAGCAAGCTCAATGTCGGCGACACGACCGTCGCGGTCGGCGCGCCGCTGGGACTTGCGAACTCGGTGACCGAAGGCATCGTGAGCGCGCTCAACCGCTCGATCTCGATCGCGTCGTCGGCGGCGCCCGACGCGGGCGGCGACAGCCAGGACGAGCAGGACCAGAACAGCCAGGAGGGCCCGTTCCGGTTCGACTTCGGCCAGGGCGACCAGCAGTCGACGGCCACCGAGAGCATCTCGATCTCCGTCATCCAGACCGACGCCGCCATCAACCCGGGCAACTCGGGCGGCGCGCTGGTCGACTCCGACGGCAAGCTGATCGGCATCAACGTGGCGATCGCGACCGCGGGCGGCTCGTCGTCCGACGGCTCGGGCTCGATCGGCGTCGGCTTCTCGATCCCGTCCGACATCGTCAAGCGCATCACCGGCGAGATCATCGACAACGGCGAGGCGACCCACGGTCTGCTCGGCGCGAACGTGAAGGCCGCGGCATCCGTCGAGGGTTCCACGATCACCGGCGCCTACATCGATGCCGTCACCGACGGCGGTGCGGCCGCCGCCGCGGGCCTGCAGCAGGGCGACATCGTCACCGCCTTCAACGGCGTGCCGGTCACCGACGCGACCGACCTCACGGCTCAGGTGCGTGCGGCCGCGGCCGGCAGCGACGCCGAAGTGACGTACGTCCGCGACGGCAAGACGCAGACCGTCCAGGTCACGCTGGGATCGCTCCAGCAGTAGTCCACACCCCCCCAGGGACGCCATCCGGCGAGCAGGTAGGCTCGCGGGATGGCGTCCTTCTCGTTCGGCGCGGGGAACGCCCGAAAGCTCGCGACGATCCCGCTCTACGCCGCCGGACGCCTCCTCACCCTCCTCGTGCCTCGCTCGCGCGACGAGTGGGTCATCGGCTGTGCGGTCGGCATCGGCGACGGTGCGCTGGCGCTCTGGGAGGTCGCGGCCGCCGACGGACGCTGCCCGGTGTGGCTGGTCGGGTCGGCCCAGGAGGCGGCGGATGCCGCGGCCCGCGGCATCCGCACGGTTCCGAAGCGCTCCCTGAACGGGCTGTGGCGCACCGCGCGCGCCCGGGTGGTCGTCGTCACGCACGGATTCGGCGACGTCAACCGCTACGCCGTGTCGGGCGCTTTCGTCGTGCAGCTGTGGCACGGCATCCCGCTCAAGCGGATCGGGGTCGATTCCCCCGAGACGCTGAGGGTGCCCGGCGTCGTCGCGGCCACCCCCGCCGCCGGAGCGGTGCGCGGGCTCCTGAGATCGATGTACCGCGGCGCCGCGCGCCGCATCCGCGTGATTCCGGCCGCCTCGCACCTCGTCCGCGGCCGTCTCGAATCCGCCTTCGCCCTGCCCGACGCGAGCGTGCCGGTGACCGGCGAGCCTCGCGTCGACGTGCTCTCGCGCGGCACCGCCGAGGATCGCCGAGTGCAGGCGCGCGCCGCGATCGGGCGCGCGGTTGCCCGCGTGGAGCCCTCGACCCGCTTCGTGCTCTATGCGCCCACCTGGCGAGACGGTGCGGTCGACCCCGCGGTGCCGACCACCGAGGAGTGGTCGCAGATCGTCGACGTGCTGGGGCGTCATGACGCGACGCTCCTCGTCCGCTCGCACCCGCTCGGCGCGGGCGACTACGCCCCGCCGTTCCCGACGGACCGCGTGCAGTCGCTCGGCAGCGACCTGGTCGCAGACGTGACCCCGCTGCTGCCCGGCCTCGACGCCCTCGTCACCGACTACTCGTCGCTCGCGTTCGACGCCTCGCTCGTGCCGCTGCCCACGCTGTTCCTCGCGCCCGACGTCGACGAGTACGCGCGCAGGCGCGGCTTCTACGGCACCTACGCCGACGTGGCGGGCGACGACTGGGCGATCGACTGGACTCAGGCGGCGACCCAGCTGGACGCGGTGCTCGGCGACGATGCCGAGCGCGCGCGCCGCGTCGAACGGGCGGTCGCGCTGGACGCGCGGGTGCACGCGTTCCGCGACGGGCGCAACGCCGAGAGGGTGTACCGTGCGATTCTGGCCGGAACGGCCCACGACGGCCCGAGGGAAGGAACCGGATGACCGACGCGCGCTTCACGACGGAGGGGAGCCCGGCTCTCGTGCTCTCGGGCGAGGGGGAACGGCCCGAATCCGTCGAGATCGTCGGCGCCCGCGCCCGCGTCACCGCGCGCCTCACCGGCCGCGGCAAGACGTGGACCGCGACGCTCCCGCTGCGCGCCGCGCGCTGGGGCGGCCCGGAACTGCCGCTGCCCGCGGGCTCGTACGAGGTGCGCATCACGGACCCCACGGCCCGCGGCATCCGTCCCCCCGAAGTCCTCCCGCTCACGCAGCTCGGAACACTCAGAGCGAGCCTCGAGGGGTGGACCCTGCGCGTCGGGCCCCCGATCGACCCCGCGTACGACTCCGGTGAGGGGCAGGACGCCCTCGAACGCCGCTATGCGACCCGACCCGCCACGGGGTTCGAGAACGCGGTGTTCTTCGAGAGCTTCTATGGCCGCAACGCCAGCTGCAACCCTCTCGCGATCGACCGAGAGGTCGCGCGCCGCGCGCCGGGCGTGACCCGCTACTGGAGCGTCGTCGACCTGTCGGTCGCCGTGCCGGCCGGCGCGATTCCCGTGGTCGAGGGCAGCCCCGAATGGTGGCGGGCCCGCGGCGCCGCGCGACTGCTCGTGGTCAACGACTGGCTGCGCCGCCGGTTCGCGCGACGCAAGGGGCAGGTGGTGCTGCAGACCTGGCACGGCACGCCCCTCAAGCGCCTGGCGCTGCACCGGCCCGGGTTCGACCCGCGCCGGACGGCGGCGGTCGTCCGCGAGTCGCGGCGGTGGAACATCCTGCTGGCGCAGAACCCCTATGCCGCGCGCATCCTCGGCAAGGCGTACGCATTCCTCACACGACCGATCTGGGTCGAGGGGTATCCGCGCAACGATGTGCTGACCACGGGCGACGGCACGGCGACGCGCGAGGCCCTCGGCATCCGTCCCGGCGAGCGCGTCCTGCTGTACGCGCCGACGTGGCGTGACGACCGCGACCAGATCGTGGACTTCATCGATCCGGTCTCGCTCGCCGCGGCCACCGATGCGGTCGTGCTCGTGCGCGGGCACTCGCGCACGCTGCTGCCCGGACGTGACGCGGAAGGCCCGCGCGTGATCGACGTCACCGGCTTCCCCGACACCTCGCTGCTGCTGCTCGTCGCCGACGCGCTCATCACCGACTACTCGTCCGTGATGTTCGACTACTCGGTGACCGGGAAGCCCATGTACTTCCTCGTGCCCGACATGGAGCACTACCGAGGGGAACTGCGCGGGTTCTACTTCGACCTGGCCGCGCACGCGCCGGGCCCGATGGTGCGCACGCAGGATGAACTGGTGGCCGCGCTCGCCGCGGACGAGACCGCGAAGTACGCGTCGCGGTACGCGCGGTGGCGCGACAAGTTCAATGCCCGCGACGACGGCCGCGCCGCCGAGCGGGTCGTGGCACGCATCCTCGACCAGGGCTTCATCGACGCCTGACGGCCGCCCGCCCGCCGGGTGTCACGGCAGCGGCGTGTTGCGGCTTCCGAGGCGGGACGTGTCGACGGTGTCGTGTGCACCGCCGATCACTCCGAGGAGGAAGCCCCAGCCCCATGCGAGATGCATGGACGGCAGCACCGCCGCCGTCCACAGCTTGTCGCGCCAGCCGTGCCCGCCACCCCGGCCGAGAGCGACGACGGCGATGAGGACGGCGTACGCGAGCACGGGGAGGTAGGCGACGCAAGCCGCAACCGACCACCAACCCTGCAGCAGACCCGTGAGCTGGAGCACGCCGACGATGATCCCCAGCAGGATCGTCAGCACGAGCGCCGGCGGGGCGAAGAACCGCAGCGAGTTGCCGCGCCCGAAGCGGCGGACGAGCTCCCCTCGCCACCGGCCCGTCGCCGAGAACTGGCGCACCAGGCGCGCCCAGCTCTCGCGCGGCCAATACGTCACGGCCAGTGCGGGATCGAACCAGACGCGGTAGCCGGCACGACGGATGCGCAGATTCAGCTCCCAGTCCTCGCCGCGCCGGATGCTCTCGTCGAACAGTCCGACCTCCTCGAGCACGCTGCGGCGCATGACGCCGAGGTAGGCGGACTCCGCCTCGCCCTCCTGCGTGCCGCCGTGGTACGCGCCGCCGCCGAGGCCGATGGGGGAGTTGTAGGCGCGCGCGACGGCACGCTGGAACGGCGTGCGGCCGTCGGCGCGCATCACGCCGCCGACGTTCGCGGCGCGCACGCGGTCGAGGGTCGCCAGCGCGCGTCGCGCGTACGTCGGATCCAGCTCGGAGTGTGCGTCCACGCGCACCACGGTGGGGTGCCGCGCGGCGCGGATCGCCAGGTTGAGGCCGATCGGGATGTCTGCGCCCGGGTTCTCGACGAGCACGATGCGATCATCGCCGGCGGCGAGTTTCGCCGCCAGCGCGTTGGTGCCGTCCGTCGAGGGGCCGAGAGCCAGGACCAGCTCGGTCGGGCCGGGAACGTCCTGCGCGAGCACCGTCTCGACGGCACGGCCGAGGTAGTCGCGCTCGTTGAGCACCGGCATCACGAAGCTCACGCCGGAGCCGGGGGGAGGGACCGGAGCGTCCCTGCGCCCGTGTTGCTCGACATGCACGCGTCGATCATGTCATGAGAGCCCTGGGTAGGCTGGAAGCGTGGGTCTGGTCTCGGATGGCAAGAAGGCGGTCGCTCTCGTCCGCAAGGCGGTGCGCAATCGTTCGGCCGTGATCGACGTGAGGCGCACCCTCGCGGCCCGGCCGCCGCACCCGCCCTTCCAGTACCGGGTGGCCGTCTACTTCGCCGACGGCGCGGTCAACATGTACCAGATGCGGCAGTGGTACAAGCCGCTCGCAGACCTCGCGAAGACCTGGCCCGTCGTGGTGCTGAGCCGCGCTGCCACCGGCGCCGAAGCGCTGCTGGCCGACGGGGCGCTTCCGGTGGCGTTCGTTCCGACGGTGCGCGATCTCGAGCGCTTCATCGCCAAGCAGGACATCCGCGTCGTGCTGTACGTCAACCAGAACACGCGCAACTTCCAGATGTTCCGCTACGGCCGTCGCTGGCACGTGTTCATCAACCACGGCGAGTCCGACAAGATGTACATGACCACGAACCAGTACAAGGCGTACGACTACGCGATGATCGCGGGCGACGCCGCGCGGGAGCGACTCTCGCGGGTGCTGTGGGATTACGACATCGCGCGCCGCACGATCGAGATCGGGCGCCCGCAGGCCGACCATTACTCGGGCACTCTGCCCTACACCCCCGACGCGCGCACGGTGGTGCTCTACGCGCCCACGTGGGAGGGGGACCGCCCGTCGGCCCACTACGGCTCGATAGCCACGCACGGTGAGGCGCTCGTGACCGCGCTCCTCGCCACGGGTCGCCATCGCGTGATCTACCGGCCCCACCCGCGCTCGGGTGTCGTGAATCACGAGTACGGGGCGGCGAACAAGCGCATCATCGCGGCCCTGAACGCGGCGAATGCCTCGGATCCCTCGGGCCAGCACGTCTTCGACGACGGGCCGGAGCTCGGCTGGCAGCTGTCCGCCGCGGACGTCGCGATCGTCGACATCTCGGCGATGGTCTACGACCGGCTCGCGGCCGACAAGCCGCTCATGATCACGCGGCCGGCCGACCCCGCCGCCGCGATCGATACGCACGGGTACCTGTCGGCCTGCGAGTGGCTCGACGCGACAGCCGCCCCTGACATCGTCGCCCAGACCGAGCGCGTCCTCTCGGACCCCGAGGCCGTCGCCCGCCTGGAGGAGTGGGTCACCCATTACTTCGGCGACACCGCACCGGGCTCGGCGACGGCGAGATTCCACGGGGCCGTGCAGCGCCTCATGGATGATTGGGACTCCTGGTACGCACGGTCGGTCGCCGACGCCGAGGACGACGAGCCCGAGGACGAGGCGGAACTCGACGACGAGGGCTGAGCCCGCGACGCTCGGCCGACGGCGTCAGGCCACCGGGGCAGGACGCTCGACCAGCCGCGCGATCGCGCGCAGCGGGATCGCGACCCACGTCGGCCGGTTGCGGGCCTCGTAGATCGCCTCGTACACCGCCTTGTCGAGCTCGAGCGCGGCGAGGAGCGGATGCCGGGGGTCGAGCCCTCCCGCCGACGCGGCGTATCCGTCCACGAACGCCCGGCGTGCGTCCCGCGCCCACGCGCGCACCGCGTCGGCGGAGCGATCCGGGTCGTCCAGGCGCAGCGAACCCGCGACGTAGTCGAACGAGCGGAGCATCCCCGCGACGTCGCGCAGTGCGAGATCGGGTTGCGTGCGCTCGGCCATCGGGCGCAGCGGCTCGCCCTCGAAGTCGACCATGATCCAGCCGCGCTCGGGGGAGTGCAGCACCTGCCCGAGGTGGAAATCGCCGTGGATGCGCTGCAGCGGCGGCCACGGCACCTCGAGCGCGCGCCGGTACACCGTTGCGGCGGCATCCCGCTGTCCGGCGATCTCGGGGACCTCCGCGATGGCGATCGCGAACCTTCGCTCCCACGTGGCCGCCGTCGCCGCGCGGTCGGCGTCCGTCGCCGTGCGGGTCGGGAAGCACTCCGCCAGGGCGACATGCACCTCGGCCGTCGCGGTGCCGAGCGCGCGTGCCGCGTCGCGGAAGTCGTCACCCTTGGCTGCTGCCTGCAGCGCGACGCGCCATGCGTCTTCGACGCCCGGCAGGAACTCCTGCGCGGAGGCGAGGGACCCGTGCACGGTGCCGTGCGCGGTGGCCAGGTCCGGCCACGTGCCTTCGATCGAGCCGACCGGACGCGGCACATGGGGCGATCCCGCCCCGGCCAGCGCTTCCTGCAGCTCGATGTCGGGGTTGAGGCCCGCGTGCAGCTGCCGGTAGACCTTGCAGATCACCGGGGCGCCGTCGCCTTCGAAGATGAGCGACGTGTTCGACTGCTCTCCGCTGATCACCCGCGAGGTCGCCCGAGACGGAGCTCCGCCTGAGCCTGCAACCCGCCCGATCGCCGTGGTCTGCGGTCCGTGTGCGGTGCCCCCGACCGTGATGAGGCGCAGCAGAGCCTGGGCGTACGCGGGGTCGAACGGGCCGTCGATGAAGGTCGTTCCCGGCACCGGACTGCCGATGACGTGGTCGGGGTCGGCGTCGACGTCCTCCGTCGCGCGCTCGACGACCGGGATCTGGTACAGCACGGCCGGCAGAGCGCCCTCGTCCGCGACGAGGAATGTGCGGATGCGTGTGCCGGTGTCGGCGTCTTCCGCGCCGCCGGACTCCGCGCTCAGATCCCACCACGCGAGCAGGCGCAGGCTGGGCGGGCGCCCCTTGGCGGCGTACCACCGCTGCCGTGGCATCCACGCCGCAAGGCACGCCAACGTGCTGTCCATACCTGTGAGCGTATGCCCGTGGTCGTGCGTGTGTCGAGGACACGCTGCAAGCGCTTGCAGAGCGGGCGGGGTTCGCGCGCTACTCGTCCTCGCCCGATTCCTGGTGCTCGGCGATCTCGATGACAGGCGCCACCGGGATGACGATGGATTCGACGGCGCCGCCGCCGACGGCGATGTCGCCGAGGCCGAGGCCGCCGAGATCGACGGATGCGGCTTCGGTCAATCGTTCGGCCTGCGTCTCGGAGCGGGCGGGCTCTGACGGCAGACCCGCCCATTCGACGGGCTCTTCGGGAAGCTTGCTGAACAGACCCATACCGCCATTGTCACCCCGCCGGCGGGGAGGAGGCTCCGTCCTCGGTCGGAACGGGCGCTTCGATCGCTTCCGGCGCGCGCCGGATCACGCGGGCCGTGATGCGGCGGGCACCGGACGCGCCGCGCGTGACGCCGTCGACGACCGCCTCGCCGGCGCGACGGATGCCGCGTCCGGCGAGCCGCTCGATACGGTCGGCGCCGGGGCGCGGTTCGAGTTCGGGAGGCAGCGCGTGCGGGGGCACCCCGAACGCCCGCCGGGAGCCGGTGAGCACCCGCCGCCCGAGGATGTTGTTGCCGGCGCCGCCGATGGCCGCGCCGATGCCGAACGGCAGCGCCTTGCCGATCCACGAGGCGCCGCCCCGCGCCGCGAACTGACGGATGAACGTCGTCTTGAGCCGGTCGACGAGCGGCCCGACGGCCGCGCGCGGGAGCGACTTCGTGATCAGCTCGCCCCAGTAGCCCGAACGGGAGGGACCGCGCCCGGCGGCCTGGCCGGCGAGCTGCGCGACGAGGTCGACACCCTCCTTGCCGAGCATGAGCGTCAGCACCAGGGCCCGCGCCCGATCAGGATCCGACACCGGGATGCCGTGCACCTCGGCGACCGACTGTGCGAACAGCGTGGTCGCCTCGAGGAACGCGACCGTCTCCACGCCGCTGAGCGCCAGCGTCACGCCGGTGCCGATCCCGGGAACGACCGCGGTCGCGCCGACCGCGGCGCCGCCGGTGGTCACCGCAGCGAGATATCGCCGCTCGAGGATGCGGACGATGTCAGCGGGAGAGGAGTCCGGATGGCGGAGACGGATGCTGCGAAGGTGCGCGAGGACGACCGGCCGCTGGATCGCGAGCACCCGGTCGAGCGCACGGATCGTGAAGGGGTGCTCGTCGGATCCTGCGGGCGGCAGCCCTCCCTGCCACGGCGCGTCGCCGGGCAGGGAGTGGATCTGGTGAACCTTGTCGGTCATCGCGCCGAGTCTATGCGGCCGAGTCTGATCGCAGGCTCGGGCTTGACAGCCGCGGAGCGACCCGTCAGACGAAGAGGTTGGCGCGCTCGAGATCCTCGGCGAAGTCCACCTCGACGGCGTACAGGTCCGAGATGTCGAGCGGCTCCAGCAGCACGCCGTCCTCGGCGATCGCGAGCTCCAGGCCACGCTCGAAGTAGTCCTGGTCGTCGACGCGCGTGAGGTGGCGCATGAACGCCTTCTTGTCACGGCTCGAGATGTAGTTGATGCCGACGGCCTCGCCGATGCCGCCCTTGACGGTCTTCGACAGCTCGTTGATGAAGCCCTCCGGCGTCACCGTGTACTTGACCTCTTCGTCACTGACCTTGGAGGTGTTGACCGTGACGAACGACTGGTCGCGCTCGATCAGCTCGATGGCGCGGCCGAGCACGCGCGGGTCGAAGACCACGTCGCCGTTCATCCAGAGGACGCCGCCCTTGCCCGTCTTGGCGAGGGCGCGCAGCAGGCTCTTGGACGTGTTGGTCTGGTCGTAACGGTCGTTGTAGACGTAGTCGACGTCGGGGAACGCCTCGACGATGGTCTCGGCGCGGTAGCCCACGACGGTGGTGATCTTGGCTTCGCGGCCGAAAGCGGCACGGATGTTGTCGTGCTGCTGCTGCATGATGCTGCGGCCGTCGCCGAGCTCCGTGAGGGGCTTGGGCAGGCTGCGGCCGAGTCGCGAGCCCATTCCGGCTGCGAGGATGACGGTCTGAAGGGTCAAAATCTGCTCCTGAAGTGCGTGATTCACTGCCGGTTCACCGGCGCGACACCCCTTCGTGCCTCGACCATGGTAGCGATGAGGCCTGGGAAGGCGCATAATAGGCGGCTCCCGTTGCCGATTTGTGACATAACGCGAATGCCGCGACGCGGCGAGACGAACTCCGTCGCGATCAGGCCCGCTTGATACGTTGGTTCAGTGACAGCCTCCCTCCCGGTGCCGAATGACATCGATCCGGAAGAGCCGGACCGTCACTCCAGCGCGCGCGTCGTACGCCTCGCAGACACGGTCTCACCGGCTCCCGACAAGCCCCGCCGCCCGCCGCGCAAGCCGCGCACCGACGCGGGTTCGCAACCCCCCGCCGCTCCGCGCAAGAAGCGCACGCCGGCTGCGTCCGCGCCGAAGCCGGCCCCCGCTCCGGATCCGGGGCCGCCGCCGCCCCTTCCGAGCGATCTCGAGCTCGCGGCCAGCGCTGCCGCAGGCATCGTCGTGCCGCCGCGCCCGCCGCTTCCCGACGTCGGCGAGGGTTCGCCCGCCGAGACCGCGCAGGCGGCGTCGGTCGAGGAGGCGACACCCGTCGACGACGGAACGGCAGCGGACGACGCCGCGATCGAGGCGGGGCCGCAGGCCGAGCGGGAGCCCGCGCTCCCGGCGCAGCCGCAGGCTGAGCCGGCGGCCGCGGTCGAGCCCGAAACCCCGGACGCGCCCGAAACTCCGGACGCGCCCGAACCGGCCGCCGAGTCCGAGGCCGACGTCGAACACACGACTCTTGCCGAAAACGCGGCGGTGGTCGATGCTGAGCCCGTGGTCGAGTCCGCGCCCGTGGCCGAGCCCGCGGGGGTCGTGGAGCCCACGCCCGCGGTCGAGCCCTCCGTTGCGCCCGCCGAGCCGGACGCGGCCGCGCTGGAGAACGCTCCCGCGCCCGCTGAACTCCAGCCGGTGCCTCTGCCCACCCCGGAGCCGATGACGACCCTCGACCCCGAGGCCCTGGCCGCGGCCGTCTCGCTGGACGAGGCCGCAACGGCGGCCGCGGCATCCGCCAATGCCCTCGTGCTGCGCAGCGTCACCAAGCGATTCGGCAGCACCGTCGCCGTCGACGGCATCGACCTCACGATCCCCGCGGGCACCTTCTACGGTCTCGTCGGCCCCAACGGTGCCGGCAAGACGACCACGCTCTCGATGATCGCGGGCCTGCTCGAACCCGATCGCGGCACGATCCATGTCGGAGGAGTGGATGCGGCGGCCAAGCCGCTCGCGGCCAAGCGGATGATGGGGGTCCTCCCTGATCGGCTGCGCACCTTCGACCGGCTGACGGGCCGTCAGCTCCTGTACTACTACGGGGTGCTGCGCAAGCTCCCGCCCGCCGTCGTCGAGAGCCGGACCGCTGACCTCGCACGCGCCTTCGACCTCGAGGACGCGCTGGGCCGGAGCGTCTCGGACTACTCGGCGGGCATGCTCAAGAAAGTCATGCTCGCGGGCGCGCTGATCCACTCGCCGCGTCTGCTCGTGCTGGACGAGCCGTTCGAAGCGGTCGATCCGGTTTCGAGCGCGATCATCCTCGACATCCTCTCCACCTACGTCGCGCACGGCGGCACGGTGATCCTCTCGAGCCACGGCATGGACCTCGTCGAGCGCGTCTGCACGCGCGTCGCGGTCATCGTGGCCGGTCAGGTGCTCGCGGAGGGCACCGTCGACGAGGTGCGCGGCGAGCTGACGCTCGAGCAGCGCTTCGTGGAACTGGCCGGAGGGCTCAGCGATGTGGAGGGCCTCGAGTGGCTGCACACATTCTCCGACTGAGGCTCGCGCTGCTGTTCGGCACGTTCCGCGGTGACGGCGGGCATGTGACGCGGGTGGTCACCGGGCTGGTGATCCTCGTCGCCGCGACGGCGTCCGCCTGCTGGGCGCTGCTGACGCTGGGGGATGCCTCCACCGAGGAGGTTCTCGCGGTCACCGTGCTCGGGGGCTCCGCAGTGACCCTCGGCTTCGCGCTCGCTCCGTTGTTCGGCGCCGTGGAGGACCCTCTGGATCCCCGGCGATTCGCCCTGTTCGGCCTTCCACGCGGAAGCCTCGCCCTCGTGCTGGCGGTCGCGGGCTTGCTCAGCGTGCCCATCCTGGTCCTGCTCGCGGTCGCGGTGTGCTCCGCCATCGTGTGGGCCGATCACGGTGTGCCGGTGATCGTCGGAGTCGTGAGCGTGCTGCTCGGAGTGCTCACGTGCGTCCTGCTGGCGCGCGTGTGCATGGCGCTGGCCTCGCTCTTCCTCCGCGACCGGCGCTCGCGCGAGCTCTCGGGCGTCTTCGTGCTCGTCGTACTCGTCGTCGTGGTTCCGATGGGCGTCTTCCTCGCCTCGCTCGAGTGGCAGGGGAGTGTGCCGCCGCAGCTGCTCGAGGCCGTGGACTGGCTGGCACTCACCCCGCTCGGGGCCGCGTGGGCCCTGCCCGGCATGGTCATCACCGGCGGCGACGCGTGGCTGTCCGCGCTCATCGCGGTGGGCACCATCGTCCTGCTGGCGATGCTCTGGGTATGGGCGGTCAATCGGCTGCTGACCACGACCGAGCGCCCCGGGACCGGGCGCGAGCGAGGTGGGCTCGGATGGTTCGGCGTCGCCCCGGGCACTCCCGGCGGTGCGATCGCGGCGCGCAGCCTCGTCTACTGGTTCGGCGACCGACGCTACGTCGTCAACGGCCTCGTGATCCCGTTCGCAGCCGCGATCACGGTGGTGCCGCTGCTCATCGCCGGCGTCCCGCCCGAGCTGGTCGCCCTCGTGCCCGTGCCTTTCGCGGCGCTCTTCCTCGGCTGGCTGCCGCACGACGACATCGCCTACGACTCCACTGCGGTGTGGATGCACATCGCCAGCGGCGTGCGGGGCGTCTCCGACCGCCTCGGCCGGCTCGTGCCGGTGCTGCTCGTCGGGGTCCCTCTGCTCGCCGTCGCGATCCCGGTGGCGACGCTGGTGCACGGACGCTGGGCGGTGCTCCCGGCTCTCACCGGCGTGTGCGCCGCGCTGTTCCTTTCAGGCCTGGGGCTCTCGAGCATCTCTTCGGTGGTCGCGCCCTACGCGGTGTCGCGGCCGGGCGAGAGCCCGTTCCAGCAGCCGCAGCGCACCGGCGCGAACGGCGCGATCGCGCAGGGGAGCGTCATGGCCGGTGCGCTCGTCCTGTCGGCACCTGTCCTGTGGTGCGGCTGGCTGGCCCTGCAGGGGGACACGGAGGCCGCGAACACGGCGCTGTGGGGAGGCCTGGCGATCGGGTTCGGCGTGCTCGTCGTCGGCATCGGCATCGGAGCCATCGTCTTCGAGCGTCGTGGTGGGCGGCTCATGGAGTTCGCGGAGTCCACCTGACTCGTGCGGACGCGCCCCAGCCGGGTCCGCCCCGACTACACTGGCAGACCATGAGCACCCCGCTGGACAGCCCCGACCAGGGCGGAATCGCGACCCTCGATCGCGAGCTCGAAGAGCTCCTCAAGGAAGAGAACATCGAGCCGGGTGACCACGAGCGCTTCTCGCACTACGTGAAGAAGGACAAGATCCTCGAGTCCGCCATCACGGGCAAGCCGGTGCGCGCGCTGTGCGGCAAGAAGTGGACGCCGGGCCGCGACCCCGAGAAGTTCCCCGTGTGCCCCACCTGCAAAGAGATCTACGAGTCGCTGCAGAGCTGATCACTCGGCGTCGGCGTACACCGTCGGGATCGCCGGGTCGGAGCGGCTGAGCGCGAGCCCGCGCACCGGAAGCTCTTCGCGCACGCGAGCGTGATGCGCTCGAGCGGCTTCGACGCCGTCGGATCCCTCGTACTCGTCATCCGGTTCGCCGTCGACGACGAGCGGCACCTGCAGCGCGCGGGATCCGGGATGGGCGGCGGCGGTGTCGAGTGCTTCGAAGCCGTCGGACACGACGATGAGCTCGCTCGTCGCCGTACCCGCGTCGAGCGTGCGGAACGCCGCCTTGCGGCCGCCCTTCGACGCCTTGTCTGTCGAAGCCTTCGCCACGCCGACCCACCCGCCGTCGGAGTCCTGCCGTGCGACGAGCTTGTAGACCATGCCGGCGGTCGGCGTGCCCGACCCGGTGACCACTGACGTGCCGACGCCGTAGGAGTCGACGGGGGATGCCGCGAGCGCGGCGATCGCGTACTCGTCCAGGTCGCTCGTCACGGTGATGCGCGTGCCGGTGGCGCCGAGTTCGTCGAGCTGGGCGCGCACCTCGGCGGCCACGGTGGGCAGGTCGCCGGAGTCGATCCGGACCCCGCCGAGCCCCGTCCCCGCGACCCGGATGGCCGTCTCGACGCCCTGGCGGATGTCGTAGGTGTCGATGAGCAGCGTGGTGCCGACGCCGAGGGCCTCGATCTGCGCGCGGAACGCGTCCTCCTCGGTGTCGTGCAGCAGAGTCCAGGCGTGGGCGGCCGTGCCCATGGTCGGGATGCCCCACCGGCGACCGGCCTCGAGATTGGAGGTGGCGCTGAACCCCGTGATGTAGGCCGCACGCGCTGCGGCGACCGCCGACGACTCTCCGGCCCGTCGCGAACCCATCTCGGCCAGTGGACGGTCTCCGGCGGCGATGCTCATGCGGGCGGCGGCGGTCGCGATCGCCGAATCGTGGTTGAGCACGCTGAGCGCGAGGGTCTCGAGCACGACGGCCTCGGCGAACGTTCCTTCGATCGTGAGGATGGGGGAGCCCGGGAAGTACAGCTCGCCCTCGCGATACCCCGTCACCGAGCCGGTGAACCGGTAGCCCTCCAGGAAATCGAGGGTCGAGGCATCCACCACCTTCTCGTCGCGCAGGAAGCGCAGCTCCTGGTCTGCGAAGCGGAACTCGCGGATGAGCGACAGCAGCCGCCCCGTGCCCGCGACGACGCCGAAGCGCCTGCCTCCGGAAAGCCGCCGGCCGAACAGCTCGAACACGCATCGTCGGTGAGCGGTGCCGTCGCGCAGCGCCGCGTCGACCATCGTGAGCTCGTAGCGGTCCGTCAGCAGGGCGGTCGAGGCGGCCATGCGGGTCAGCCTAGCTTTTCATGACGCGGGGGTTCCCCCCGAGGGCTCGCTCTGCTCGCCGCGGCTTCGCCGTGCCCCGCGGCGACCCGCTGGCGTAGGGTGGACTCTCGTGAACGACGCGCCGATCGGAATCTTCGACTCCGGAGTCGGCGGGCTCACCGTCGCGCGGGCCGTCTCGGCGCTGCTGCCGCAGGAGTCGATCCTGTACATCGGCGACACCGCGCGTTCGCCGTACGGCCCGAAGCCGATCGCCGACGTGCGGCGCTACGCGCTCGAGGTGCTCGACGATCTCGTCGCCCAGGGCGTGAAGATGCTCGTGATCGCATGCAACACGGCGTCCTCGGCGATGCTGCGCGACGCGCGCGAGCGGTACGACGTGCCGGTGGTGGAGGTCATCAACCCCGCGGTGCGCACGGCGATGTCGACCACGCGCAACGGGCGTGTCGGCGTCATCGGCACGGCCGGCACCATCAGCTCCGGCGCTTACCAGGACATGCTCGGTGTCAATGAGCGTCTCACCGTCTTCGCGCAGGCCTGCCCGCGGTTCGTCGAGTTCGTCGAAGCCGGCGTCACCGGTTCGCCGGAGGTGCTCGCCGTCGCCGAGGAGTACCTCGCGCCGCTGCGCGCAGCCGAGGTCGACACGCTCGTACTGGGCTGCACGCACTATCCGTTCCTCGAGGGCGCGATCAGCTACGTCATGGGCCCGGACGTGAGCCTGGTGTCGAGCGACTCCGAGACCGCGAAGGACGTCTACCGTCAGCTGGTCTCCCGCGACCTGCTCGCGGGGCCGGATGCCGAGCCCCGCCACGTCTACGAAGCCACCGGTGCGTCGGCCGATGAGTTCCTGCGCCTCGCGCACCGCCTGATGGGCCGCGAGGTCACCGACGTGCGCCTGGTCCAGACCGGCGCCATCGACCTTCCGCGTGCCTCGAACCCTGCCCGCCGTCTCGGCTGAGGCATCCGTCCCTCCAGAGGAGAACTGCATGACCGACATCACCCGTGCCGACGGCCGTACCGTCGACCAGCTGCGTCCGATCACCATCGAACGGGGCTGGTCGAGCCAGGCCGAGGGGTCCGCCCTGATCTCGTTCGGGAACACCAAGGTGCTGTGCACCGCGTCGTTCACGAACGGCGTGCCGCGCTGGCTGACGGGCAAGGGCAAGGGCTGGATCACCGCCGAGTACGCGATGCTGCCGCGCGCGACCAACGAGCGCAACGACCGCGAGAGCGTCAAGGGCAAGATCGGCGGCCGAACGCACGAGATCTCGCGCCTCATCGGCCGGGCGCTGCGCGCCGTCGTCGACACCAAGGCGCTCGGTGAGAACACCATCGTCATCGACTGCGACGTGCTGCAGGCCGACGGCGGCACACGCACGGCCGCCATCACCGGCGCCTACGTCGCGCTCGCCGACGCGATCGAGTGGGGCCGCGGCAAGAAGTTCATCGGCCAGAAGGCGCAGGTGCTGTTCGACTCCGTCGCGGCGGTGTCGGTCGGCATCATCGACGGCGAGCCCATGCTCGACCTCGCGTATGTCGAGGATGTGCGCGCCGAGACCGACATGAACGTCGTGGTCACCGGCCGCGGCCTGTTCGTCGAGGTGCAGGGCACCGCAGAGGGCGCACCGTTCGACAAGCGCGAGCTCGACGCCCTGCTCGAGCTCGGCGTCAACGGCTGCGCGGACCTCCGGACACATCAGCTCGCGGCCCTGCAGCCCGCGGAAGGGGAGTGACGGATGCCGCGACAGATCGTCCTCGCGACCCACAACCCGCACAAGGTCGAGGAGTTCCAGGCGATCGTCGCGGCGACGCGCCCTGACCTCGAGGTCGTGGGATACGACGGGCCCGAGCCTGTCGAGGACGGCGTGACCTTCGCAGAGAACGCCCTCATCAAGGCGCGCGCGGCCGCCGACCACACCGGACTGCCGGCACTGGCCGACGATTCGGGCGTGTGCGTGGACGTGCTCGGCGGATCGCCCGGGGTGTTCTCGGCCTACTGGGCCGGGCATGCCAAGGATGCCTCGGCCAACCTGAACCTGCTGCTCGACCAGCTCTCCGACATCGGCGACCCGCACCGCACCGCGCAGTTCGTCTCCACGATCGCCCTCGTCGTGCCGGTGGCCGAGGGGGACGCCGACGAGCACGTGGTCGAGGGGATCTGGCCCGGACGCCTTGCGACCGCGCCGTCAGGCGCCGGCGGCTTCGGCTACGACCCGATCTTCGTGCCCGACGGGCAGGCGACCGGCGCCGAGCGGACGGTCGGAGAGTGGACAGCCGACGAGAAGAACGCGGCATCCCATCGCTCGCGCGCGTTCGTCGCGCTGGCCGCGCTGCTCGCCGAGCTCTGACGCGAGGGGCGATCGGTCACTCCTTCGACACCGTCCTTCACGGGCGCGGCGGTATCAGGTGGAGGGCATCGAGGGGGACAACCCCTGCATGCCTCGCCATCGCCGCCCAGGAGAGGCATGCTGTTGTGCACGCAGCCTTGTCCGGAGCGGCCGATGTTCTTCCTTCGCTGGATCCCCACCTTCCTCGCCTTTCCGCTGGGGGAGTCGATTGCCTCAGCGGTCCTGGGGACGCATCGCAGCGCGCTGACGGCGCTGGCGGCGGGCTCGATCGTCGGCGGCGTCGTCGGAGCCGCGCAGTGTCTCGCGCTGGGCCGCCTCGTGGACTGGCGCTGGGCGGTCTGGACGCTCGGCGCGACGGGTGTGGGTTGCGCGCTCAGCCTTGTCTGGTTCGGCCCCGCGGTCACGCCGGCCGCGGCCGCGGCGACGGCACTCGTCACGGGCGGCGTGGTCGGGGTCGCCCAGGGGTCGTTGCTGCGACGCCGGTGGCGTATCGCGCTCGCGTGGGCGGCGACGGTGAGCCTGTCCTGGGGCGTTGCCGGGCTGCTGGGGACCGTGGGCGGAGCCCGTACCGTCCTCGGCTCGAACGGCGCTCTGGGGGCGACGGTCGTCATGGGCGTCGTGCTGTGGTTCGTCCTGCGGCCCCGCCTGGTCCGCCGGCCGGCGCCTCCTGCGGAGTCGGGCCGGACCATGGACCTCGCCGCGAGCATCATCGCGGCGAGGCCGGGGGCACACGCGGGCACCGGTAGCGGTCATCGCGCTGCGACTGAGAATCACACTCATTCCCGACTGGGCGCGACTGCCGGTTCCGGGCGGTCCCGGGCTTAGCCTGGGCACATGCACGACCACGCGCCGACCGGGATCCGAGGGGCGGGCAACCGCCGCCTGCTCGCGATCTCGCTCGCGATCACCTCCACCGTCATGGTGGTGCAGATCGTGGGCGCGGTGCTGTCGGGCTCGCTCGCGCTCCTCGCCGATGCCGCGCATATGTTCACGGATGCCGCCGCACTGGTGATCGCCCTCATCGCGAGCACCGTCGCGGGCCGGCCGGCGAACGACCGCCGCACCTTCGGGTATCAGCGCGCCGAGGTGTTCGGGGCCCTGATCAACGGCGTCATCCTGATCGTGCTGGCGGGATGGGTCGCGTTCGAAGGCATCTCACGCCTGCTCCACCCGGGCGAGACCGAGGTCGCCGGTGGCCTCATGCTCGTCGTCGCGGTCGTCGGCCTCGTGGCCAACGGTGTGGCGATGTGGCTGCTGAGCTCCGCCCAGCGACACAGCATCAACGTGCGCGGCGCGTATCTCGAGGTCCTCGGCGATCTCATCGGCTCGGCGGCCGTGATCGTCGCGGCGATCGTGATCGTCACGACCGACTGGTATCAGGCCGACGCGATCGCCTCGCTGTTCATCGCCGCCATGATCATCCCGCGGGCTGTCGGCCTGCTGCGCGAGGTCGTGTCGGTGCTCGCCGAGTCGGCGCCCGAGGGCACGCACGTGCACGAGATCCGCGAGCACATCCTCGCCACACCCGGGGTCGTCGACGTGCACGACGTGCACGTGTGGCAGCTGACGCGTGGGGCACCCGTGTTCACGGCGCATGTCGTCGTCCAGACCGCGGCACTCACCGACGGTCGGGCCGCCGGCATCCTCAGCACCCTGCAGTCGTGCCTGTCCGACCACTTCGACGTCGAGCACTCGACCTTCCAGCTCGAGCCCGCCGGGCACGTCGAGCACGAAGCCCACGCGTGACGCGGCGCGTCAGTCCTCGCGCCGCACCTCGGCGGGCGACTTGTCGGGACGCAGTCCGCGCCACCTGGGGTGACGGAGGATGCCTCCCGGGGTGAACTCGCCGTACTCCACTTCGGCGACGAGGTCGGGCCGCACCCAGAGCGCGTCCCGCGCGTCGAGCGGCGGCACCCCGACGAGCGGGTTCTGGTCGGTGCGCAGCGGCGTCAGCTTCTTGAGCAGCATCGACAGTGTCGAGTCGCTGAATCCGCTGCCGACGCGGCCGGCGTACCGCAGGCCGTCGGCGCCGGGGATGCCGAGCAGCAGCGACCCGAAGGTGCCGCTGCGCCCGCCTTTGCCGGGTCGGATGCCCGCGATCACGACCTCCTGGGTTCTGGTGTTCTTGACCTTCAACCACGACTCCGAGCGGCCGCCGCGGAGATATCGCGACGCCGGGTCCTTCACGACGATGCCCTCGAGGCGCAGCTGCTCGCTGGTGTCGAGCGCCGCGTCGACATCGTCGAAAACGGGCGGCACGGTGATCGATTCGACGGATGCTGCGGCCACCGCCTCGAGCACGTCACGGCGTTCGCGCAGGGCCAGCCCGGCGAGGTCGTCTCCGTCGTGCGAGAGCGCGTCGAACAGGTAGTACCGCACGGGCGTGCGCCGCGCCACGCGAGCGATGTCGCCGGCGTGCTCGAAGTTCATGCGGGTCTGCAGGAGCGGAAAGCTGGGCCGGCCGTCGGGTTCGAGGGCGACGAGCTCGCCGTCCACCACGCACGGCTCCGCGCCGAGGCCGGCGTCGACCGCCGTCAGCTCGGGGTAGCGGTGCGTGACCTCGTTGCCGCTGCGCGCGAACAGGCGCAGGCGCTGTCCGTCCCACGCGCCGACCGCGCGGATGCCGTCCCACTTCATCTCGACCCAGGCCTCGGCGCTGTGCTCGCGGTCGGTCCAGGTGCGCGCGGCCAGACGCGCCTGGGCGGGAGTCGCACTCGTCGCGAGCATGGGCCGCAGCTCTGTGGCGGCCGGTGCAGATGCTCCTGGAACCCCGCTGAACTTCCGGTTCACACGGGTCCCCACGTCGGCCGCGCCGGCCCCAGCGCCGGGGCCGCTGTGTGAACCGGAGCTCACAGAGGGTCTTCGACCGGTGGCAGCACCCCGCCCGCCCGGTGCGTCGCGAACCGCGTCGGCCTGGGGACTGGGCTCGACGACCGCGCCGTCCGGCTGTGTTCGGCCCGCAGCATCCGTCTTCATGCGGTGCAGCAGCCAGCTGGACTTCTCGCCGTCGCCGGCGGTGCGGATCAGCGCCAGCCGGACGCGCCCGAGCGGGCCGCCGGGGCGGCCCTCCAGGGTCGCGATGACCTCGTCGTCGCGCCACTTCTCGAGCTCGTAGCGCCCGTCGTCCCAGATGGTCACGGTGCCGCCCCCGTACTCGCCCGCGGGGATCGTGCCCTCGAACGTGGCGTACTCCATGGGGTGGTCCTCGGTCATGATCGCGAGGTTGTTGCGCGTGTACGAGTGCGGGACGCCGCGCGGAACGGCCCAGCTCACCAGGACGCCGTCGTGTTCGAGGCGGAAGTCCCAGTGCAGCGCGGTCGCGTGGTGCTCCTGGATGACGAATCTCGGAAGTTCGCCGTGCGGCGACGCGCCGAGGGGGTTCGCCGGCACCGGCTCCGGGGTGCGGTCGGCGCTCCGCTTGGAGATGTATGCCGACAGCGGTCCGGACTCGGCGTCACGGCCACCGGCGTGGAAGCCGAGCGCAGCCATCGGGTCGCCGATGGTCTCGGCCCGTTCGAGCACTTCGGTGTACTCGAGGTGGCGCAGCCCAGGATCGTCGAGCTCCTCCCAGGTGCGCGGCGCGGCGACCGTAGGATGCGGCCGGCCGCGCAGCGAGTAAGGCGCGATGGTCGTCTTGGACCCGTTGTTCTGGCTCCAGTCGATGAGCACCTTGCCGTGCCGCTCGGTCTTCTTCATGCTGCTGACCACGAGGTCCTTGTGGTCGGCCTCGATCGCGCGGGCGAGCTCGTTCGCGAGCGCGGAGGCCTGCTCGGTCGACTGCCCCGGGGGCAGCGCCGTGTACAGGTGGATCCCCTTGCTGCCGCTCGTGACGGGGTAGGGCTCGAGCCCCATGTCGAGCAGGATCTCGCGGGCCCAGCCCGCTACCACCGCGCACTCCGCAAGACCGGCGCCGGGCCCGGGATCGAGGTCGAGCACGAGCCGGTCGGCCGGACCGCGTCCTCCGCCGGCGTCGAAGCGCCCGCCTGCTCGTTCCTCAGGCGCGAAGCGCCACTGGGGCACGTGCAGCTCGAGGCTCGCCACCTGGGCCAGGTAGACCAGCGTCGGCACGTCGCCCACCAGCGGATACTCCTTGGTACCCGTGGAGTGGGCGATCGGCATCCGTCGCACCCACGACGGCGCGCCGCGCTCGAGGTCCTTCGCGAAGAAGACCATGCCGGGGTCGTCGTCGGTGCCGACACCGCCCGGCCACCGTTTGCGGGTGACGGGTCGTCCCACGACGTGGGGGATGAGGAGCTCGGCGATGCGCGAGTAGTAGTCGATGACCTCGCCCTTGGTGGTGCCGGTCTCGGGATAGAGCACCTTGTCGAGGTTCGTGATGCGCAGGCGGCGGCCGCCGATGCGCACCAGCTGCTCGTCGCCCGCCATGGGCTCAGAGTATCGGCGCGGCGTGACGCAAGGGGTGGCCGCGTGTCGGCGCCCTGGTGTTCACTGGTGGGGTGAGAGCGATCTGGAAGGGTGCACTGACGTTCGGACTCGTCAACGTGCCGGTGAAGGTGTACTCGGCGACCGAGGACCACGACGTCTCGCTGCACCAGGTGCACAACAAGGACGGCGGGCGCATCCGCTACCAGCGGATCTGCGAGATCGACGGTGAGGTCGTGCCGTACTCCGACATCGACAAGGCCTACGACGACGGTGAGAAGACCGTCGTCCTGACGAAGGAGGACCTCGAGTCGCTGCCGGCGGAGCGCAGCCGCGAGATCGACGTCGTCGAGTTCGTGCCGAGCGAGCAGATCGACCTCCTGACGCTCGACCGTGCGTACTACCTCGAGCCGGATTCGGCCTCTCCCAAGGCCTACGTGCTGCTGCGCAAGACGCTCGAGCAGACCGATCGTACGGCCATCGTCCGCTTCTCCCTTCGGCAGAAGACCCGGCTGGCGGCGCTTCGCGTGCGTGACGGCGTGCTGGTGCTGCAGACCCTGCTGTGGTCCGACGAAGTGCGAGAAGCCGCCTTCCCGTCGCTCGACGAGTCGGTGCGCATCTCGGCGAAGGAGCTCGAGCTGTCGGCGTCGCTGGTCGAGAGCTTCTCGAGCGACTTCGATCCTGAAGAGTTCAAGGACGAGTACCAGGAGGAGCTGCGCACCCTCATCGAGGCGAAGCTCGAGAAGGGCGACGCGCTCGACACCTCCGAGACCTTCGGCGAGCAGGAGGAAGAGGAGGCCGGCGGTGAGGTCATCGACCTGATGGCTGCGCTCCGCGCCAGCGTCGAGAAGTCCCGGGCAGCCCGCGAAGTCGGCGACGCGAAGGCGTCAGGCAACGAGGATGCCGGGGGTGATGGGAAGCCGGCGGCGAAGGCATCCGCCAAGAAGCCCGCCGCGAAGTCGTCGGCGAAGAAGCCGGCCGCCAAGAAGAAGGCCTCCTGACGGATCGAGCCGCGGCTCGCCGTCCGATCAGGCCTTGGGGGCGCCGCCCTCGTGGTGGTCGGGACCGCGGTCGAACACCTCGGCGTCGAGGACGAGCGCCTCGGCCTCGCTGTGGTCGGTGACGACATCCTCGCCCGCTGCCGCAGCCTTCTTCGCCTTGCTGCGCTCGCGGAAGTAGTGCCACAGCGTCACGAGCGCCGTGCCGCCGACCGCCGCGAGCAGGATCAGGTCGATGTAGTTCTCTACGAATGTGGCGACCGGCGGGATGAACCCGATGGCGTAGCCGAACATGGTCAGGCCGAAACCCCACAGCACCGCGCCGATGAAGTTGTAGAGCGTGTACTTCCACTTGTTCATGTGCCCGACGCCCGCCGCGACGGGGGCGAAGGTGCGCACGATCGGGACGAAGCGGGCCAGGATGATGGTCAGTCCGCCGAACCGCTCGAAGAACGCGTTCGTGCGCTCGACGTTCTTGACGCTGAACAGCCCGGACTCCTTCTTCTCGAAGACCGCCGGGCCGCCCTTGTGGCCGATGTAGTAGCCCACCTCTCCGCCGATGAATGCGGCGAGACCGATCAGCAGCGCCACCCACCACACGCTGATGCCGAACACGCCGTGCGGCGCATACGACTGCGGGTGCGACAGCAGGCCCGAGATCACGAGGAGCGTGTCTCCGGGGAGGAGGAACCCGATGAGCAGGCCCGTCTCGGCGAAGACGATGAAGCACACGGCGACGAGCGCCCAGGGGCCCGCCCATTCGATGATGGCGGCCGGATCCAGCCAGGGGATCAGGGCTGTGGGAACTGCGTGCACGATGGTCGTCCCGTCGTCAGTCGGCGGAGGATGCGAGAACTCGCGTGCGGAAGGTGGGACTTGAACCCACACGCCCGGAGGCACAGGAACCTAAATCCTGCGTGTCTGCCAATTTCACCACTCCCGCGAGGCTCTCAGTCTAGTGAGGCGACTGGGGGTCGGCTGTGGGGCTGGCCCCCGTTCCGGCCGGGGGCTCAGCGGCGGATGCCGAACAGGAAGTAACTCGCGGGACCGATCCAGTTCACGAGGATCGCGGGGATCCACGCGACCTTGGGCCCGCGGACCTCGTCGGCGTCGCGGTGGGCGAGATCCCAGAATGCGAGGAACGCGAACGCGACCTGCACGATGCCGAGCACGCCGAGTCCCGCCTTCGCCGCGGGGGCCATCTCCGTCTTGGTCATCTTCGTCCCTTCGTCTGTTCCTCCATCCTGCCGCGCCGGCCGTCCGCCCGCATCTGTGGATAACTTTCGGCTGGCTCGGCAGCGAATTGGCAGGATGCAGGCGTGACTTCTGCCGCCGCCCCCGTCGCATCCGTCGTGGCGGAGCGCGTGCGGGAACGGCTGCGTGCGGAACGGTCGGATCCGACCCGCGACCCCGAGTTCGCGGCCCAGGTCGCCCGCGCAGAGGTGCGCCGCCACAACGACTTCGCCCTCGCGCGCGGCCTCGCGCCCGTCGACGACGAGACGGCCTGCGTGCGCGACGTGCTCGCCGCGGTCTCCGGGTTCGGACCCCTGCAGGCGTACCTCGACGACCCGACCGTCGAAGAGGTCTGGATCAACGCACCCGACCGCATCTTCATCGCCCGCGGCGGTGTCCCCGAGCGCACGCCGCTCATGCTCACCGACACGGCGGTGCGCGATCTGGTGGAACGGATGCTGCAATCCAGCGGTCGTCGGGTCGACCTGAGTCAGCCGTTCGTCGACGCGTCGCTACCCGACGGCTCCCGGCTTCACGTCGTGATCCCGGACATCACGCGCCGGCACTGGGCGGTCAACATCCGCAAGTTCCTCCCCGCGTACCGGGATCTCGCACGCCTCGTCGCGGCAGGCTCGATCGCCCCGGAGGCCGCGACGCTGCTGCGCGACGCGATGATCGCGGGGCAGTCGGTGCTGGTCTCGGGGGCGACGCACGCGGGGAAGACGAAACCTGATAAAATGCTTCCGTGGGAAGAATGCAGCTCAAGAGGCCCCAAGGAGGCCCTGAGGGGCAGCTCATCGGCGGCATATACGTCCGGATCAGCGACGACCGAGAGGGCCTCGAGGTCGGGGTGCAGCGCCAGCTGAGCGACTGCAGAGGCCTCGCGGATCAGCACGGCCATGTGGTGCCCGAGCACCTCGTGTTCATCGAGAACGACGTGTCGGCCAGCACCCGCTCGCGCAAGCCCCGGCCGCTGTACGCCGAGATGATCGCCGCCGCGAGGCGGGGCGAGATGAACTCGATCTTCGCCTACTCGAACAGCCGCCTGACGCGTCGGCCGATGGAGGTCGAAGACCTCATCCAGCTGTTCGAGCAGACCGGCGTGCGAGTGCGCACGAAGGTCTCCGGCGACGACGACCTGAGCACGGCGGACGGCCGGATGGTCGCCCGGATCAAGGGCAACGTGGACGCCGCCGAGGCTGAACGGATCGGTGAGCGCGTGAGCCGGGCCAAGGCCCAGGCCGTCGAGAAGGGCAAGTACCGAGGCGGGCGCCGGCCGTACGGCTTCGAGAAGGACGGCGTGACGATCATCCCCGCCGAGGCCGACGTGATCCGGTGGGCGACGCAGCAGCTGCTCGAAGGGCGCACCATCCGAGCTCTCGTCAAAGACCTGAACGAGCGGGGCGTGCCCTCCACGGACGGCAAGCTGTGGGCGACAACCGCCTTCCGCGACCTCGTGCTCAGGCCTCGCAACGCGGGCCTCATCTCGACCGGGCAGCGCAGCCATGGCGACTTCAAGATCCACGGCAAGGCCGTGTGGCCGCCCATCGTGAGCGAGGAGGCGTGGCGGGCGGTGGAGGACAAGCTCACCGATCCCTCGCGCCGGACCAACGTCGGCAAGACCTCGCTGACCTGGCTCGGCTCGGGCCTGTACCGCTGCGGCGTCGTGGACCCGTCCGGCAAGGAATGCGGCGGCACGATGCGCGTGTCGCGGAGGGGAGGCACGCCGTCACGGCCCGAGCCGCCTCGATGGTTCTACCGGTGCACGGAGCAGGCGCACCTCGCGATCGCTCAGGTGAAGCTCGACAAGTTCGTGCTGGGCGAGATCGCCGACCTCGTGCGCGATCCCGACATCGCGGCCGCGCTCAGCCCGAAGGGCATCGACCTCGCGCCCGACCGCGAAGCCCTCGCGATCCTCGACCAGCGCCTCAAGCGCACCAAGCGCGAGTGGGACGACGACCTGATCGAGACGGCGGACTACCGGCGCAAGTCGGCGAAGATCGAGGCCGAGATCGCCGAGATCGAGAAGCGCATGGCTCAGGTGACGCAGCGCAGCACGTCGAGCCCGATCCTCAAGTCCCGCGATCCCGGCCAGGCGTTCCTCGACGCACCCGTCGACCTACAGCGCGCCGTGCTCGCCACCGTCGCCCGCGTGACCATCGTGCAGAGCCACCCCGAGGACCGAGGCAAGCGGCTGAACGACGACCTGCTGAGAGCGCGCGTGCGGATCGAGCCCGCGGCGGGAGGCATCCCGGCCTGATGCCCAAGAGCGTGAGCCCCGACGACCTGATGTGGTGGCTCACCCTCGCACCAACTCTCCGGTGGACGTTCGCCAAGACCTACGCCGACAGCGCCCCGCACGACTACATCGTCGCGGGGCGTACTGCTGGGATCACGCGAGACGAGTTCCGGCGCGCGGCGCACGTGATCCACACGTTCGGCGAGCCAGGGCGGTTCTGGCGCTCCACGAACATCTACCTCGCCCACCCGGGCACCCCGCACCGCTGGTGGACGATGGACGCCGACCTCGACGACACCGACCTGATCAACCGCGCCGTGAACGATCGCGTGTACGGCCTGCAGGACGCCCCACGCACCTTCTCGGGAGGGTGGGCCGAGTACGACGCCATCGGGACGCGCTACGACGCCCAGCGGGCTCCTGAGCCCGACTTCGACGCCGCCCTGGTGGATCAGGTCCGGACCGCGTTCCCCGGCGCTGCGCCGAGGGTGCTCGACATCGGCTGCGGCACCGGTCGAGCCCTCGACCTCGGGCTGACCGCGCCCGATCGGTACACCGGCATCGACCCGTCCCAGGCGATGCTCAACGCACTGGTGCGCAAGCATCCCGCCACGCGCCGACTGATCCCCGCTCGATGGGAGGACGTGCCGATGAGCCTCCTCGCGCCGTCCTACGACCTCGTGCTGGCCGTGGACGTGCCGCTGACGGCCGCGGACCGCGAGCGCGTGGCGATGGTCCCCGCGGCGCTCACTCTCATCGTCTGAGTCGCCTCCACCGTCCCCGGGTCATGGGGCAAAAGCGCAGCTGAGACGCGCTGTGCGCCGCGTAGGCGCGCTAACTCGCGGGGGACGGGCGCGGGGCAGGGGCGCACGGGGCAGGGCGCAGACGGGCGCGAAAACCCGCCATGACCAGGCAGAAATATGCTAATATGGCTTTAGCGCGCCTTCATTTCTGGAGCGCTGTGGGAGGGACCCGCCCAAAAAGTGCCAGATCATGCCGACGCTCCGCGGAGCCTACGTCGGCGTTCTGACTCGGCGCATTCTGCGCCTCTGGCACGAAGGGGCCGTCATGGCTACCGAACCCACCCCCAACGCCGCGCCCGGAAAGCGCCGCTTCATCCCGTACCCGGACGGCACCGCTCGGCACTTCAACGCTTCGAGCCGGACGCCGGAGAACTGGCACAACGTCCACGGGCTGATCGAGGTCTACGAGATCGACGGGAAGCTCTACAACGACCTCGATGAGGTCGAGCGCGCCATGGTCGCCGAGGCGATGCTGGCGAAGCAGGAGAAGCGCGCGCCTCGCATGCGCGACGGCCGCAAGCGCGGCGGCAGGGCGATCAGGAAGCTGATCGCGCCGGTCGGCAGCTACGAGATCGTCGGCGACTGACCCATGCCGACCACACCCCCGACCGGGGGCGATTCGTCGCGCCCGGAGATCGACAACCGACCTATCCGCGAGCGCATCCGGCTCACCCCGGAGCAGAAGCGCGAGGTCGCGAGGCTCCTGAGCCTCACCATCGCGGCACCCGCCGCACCCAAGAAGGAAGGAGCCCGCTGATGGCTCGCGGAAAGTACGCCACCCGGAGCGAGGCGACGAGCGCCCGTGATCGGATTGCAGAGGAGAATCGCCGGCTGACGCATCGTGTGCGCGCACTCGAGAACGACCTGGCCGAATCGAGGGCGGCCCACCGCACGGAGAAGGCTCTGCACGATACCACGCGCGTGCGGCTCACGGCCGACGTCGAGGCCGGGTCGAGCGATCGCGTGCGCGCTGTGCAGGCGCAGCTCGCCGAGGCCCGAGAGGAGATCGAGTCTTGGAAGGGGAAGCTCGCGTCAGTGCAGAGGGTTCACGACAAGTTCTACGACGGGATGATGCGTCACTTCGTCCACGGCCACAAGATGACCGGATCTGCTGCTCACGGACTGCTGTTCGAGATGTTGGGCGAGAACGGGATCACCGTCCCTGGCAATCTGCTCGCTCGCCCTGACCGGCTGTCCGATGCAGCGGTCGACTCGCTCCTCGCCGCGCGCACCAAGCCCGGAGCCAAGACGGAGCTGACCTATGAGTAGGCGATTCTGCCGGGACGACGAGCTGAGCGACAACCAGGAGGGGAAGGTCGATCCGGCCTATCTCGCCGAGGTCGGGAGGATGACCGCCAAGCGCGAGAAGCTGCACCGTCTGCGTGAGCGCCGGGATGCCGCGAGGGCGGCTCTGGTCGAGGCTGAGCGCGCACTGGAGGCCGCTCAGGCCAGGACACCACGGCATCGCCCCTCGGAGCGCGAGGCGTGGCGCCTGGCGAACCAGCGCCGGAAGGAGCTTGCCGCGCTCGAACGGCTCATGACCAGCTATCCCGGCGCGTCCGCCCGCCACCGCGGGACGGCCTCGATCTGGGCCGTCTCCGATCCAGAGGGCGTGCAGCGCGGCGAGCCTGAGCCGGGGCCGCGCGTCAGCGACGGTCGGCGGCATCCCGTCACCGTGCGGAAGGAGGCCCGCTCATGAGCCCCACCGAGCGCTACCCCGGCGTGTCGAACGCGCGCCCGCCCGCCGAAGGCGTCGACCCGGCCGCGATCCGCGCCGACATGCAGCGCGGTCTCGCCGAGCTTGAGGCCGCCGTGGGCGAGCCCGAGCACAACGACACCACCCACAACACGAAGGAGGGCCCCGCGCAGTAGCGGGGCTCCGGATTGGAGAACACCATCATGACCGAGAACGAGAACGCCGACAACGAGTCAATGAGCGTCGACTGGCAGGACGAGATGTGCCCGCGCTGTCACGGGCCGTTGAGGGAGTCGGAGAACGACCTTGCATCGGGCTCGAGGATCGTCCTCGACCGCTCGATCAGGATCTGCAACCCGTGCGGCGGGGACGAGGCATATCGCGACTACCTGGAGCTTGCGCCGGTGCCTGCGGATGAATGGCCGGTGCCATCCGTCCTCGTGCTGAGCCCGCGGCCGCTGACCGAGCAGGAGAAGGCCGAGAACGCTCGCATCCTCGCCGATCCTCGCAACCGGATCGCGGGTCGGCCGTACACGACGGTCACCGACGACGACACCGACGAGGAGGAGGGCGACCGTGGCTGAGTACGACCCGGAGGCGCATGCCGCATTCCAGCAGGCCCGCGAGGAGGAGGAGTATCGGCTGCGCTTCGGCGATCCGGCCTCCGTCCTCGACGCGGACGCCGAGATCCCTCTCAACCTCGATCCCGACGACTTCGAGGACACGGCGGTGGACGTGCTGGCGCTGTGGGACGACCTCGACAAGCGCGGCTGGCCTCAGAAGACGCCCACGGTCGGCGACGTGCCGGGGTACGGCCCGCTGCTGTACTCCGGGCTGAGCTCAGTGGCGGGCGCGTCCGGGCACGCGAAGAGCAAGCTCGGGCAGCTGCTGATCGCGCAGACGCTCAGTGAGGTGGATGGTGTCGCCGTGACGCTGGACTCCGAGACGGGCGACGCTCCGGGGCTGTACCTGAACCAGATGAGGCTTGCCGGCGTCACTCGGCAGACGCTGGGAGGCTTCGTCCTGATCGACTGGCAGACCGGAGCGGTGCCTACGGAGCTGCTGCGCTCGCGGCTGCGCGGTCGGCAGGCCGGGCTGATCGTCGCGGACTCCGTGCCTGAGGCGATGGCGGCCCTCAACCTCGATGAGAACTCGTCGCGCGACGTGGCCCGCTTCCAGAAGGGGCTCAAGCGCAACATCGTCTCGGTGAACGGCTCGGAGGGCGCGATTCTCACGATCGACGGCCTCCCGAAGGGCTGGTCGCCTGGGCAGGACGCTCGCGGCGGTGTCGGGTCTGGTCGGAAGCTCTACGGCGTCGAGATGTTCCTGCGCATCTACCGGAAGATCGTGGGCACGGTGGCTCAGCCGGGGCTCTCCGAGCTGGTGTGCACGAAGGACCGGCACGGCAACCACGCGGAGGGCGCGACGATCGCCGAGCTGCACTACGGCCCCGAGGGGACGTTCTTCAAGGCGATGAACCCGAAGGATGCCGCCAAGTCGAAGAGGCAGCGCGAGGAGACCCGCTCGAAGGTGCTGGAGCACCTGGTGAAGGCGAAGGCGTTCGAGGAGCGGCCGGACAACCCTACGTATGCCGATCTCGAGGCCGAGGCGGTGGCAGGCCCGGGAGCGCGTGACGCGGTGCTGCAGCTGATCGCGGAGGGTCTGCTGGGCAAGCACGAGATCCCGAGCGGTGGGCGCGGTCGCGGCCGATTCGGCTTCTACCTCGCCTCGAAGGTCGAGGAGGACTGAGGCATTTCCCCTCATTCCGCGCGGGTTTCCCGACATTCCCTGCCGGGAAACCCCCTTTCTCGTCGAGTTGGGTTTGCTGGGCGGCGGCGGTTCATCCGCGATCTTCCTGACCAAACGGGCGAGAGCGGAGCGCGCCCCCGACCCCTAGGGAGGGGGTGAGCGCGCGCAGCGCTCACCCGCTTGTTCATGAAGGGAGATTTAAATGCTCATTGAGTGTTTATGAGCGCTCAAATGGGCAAATACCAAATAGCTCCCACCCAGAGCACGCCGAAGGCTTTTCCCCTCCGACTCCGCCTCCGCTGCGCTTCGGCTGCGCTTCGGGGAAAGCCCTCGGCTCAAGGTGGTGAGGACGACGACCGGCGACGAGATCAGACCAGACGAGGAATCGCCCTGCCCTCGCGGTAGGCGCGCTGGATCTGGGCGATCGCGTCGACCGCCTGCTGACGGCGGTAGGCCTCGAAGCTGGCGAGCTGGGATGCCGTCGTGACGACAGGCGCCCCACTCGCGACGAGCGAGGCGGGCGGGGGTGCGGCGGGGGTGCTGGTCATGATCGGTCTCCTGTTCGATCGTGGCGGGCGTGGGTCGTGGGTAGTCGAGCCCTCAGCGGCGGCGGCCAAGGCGGGCGAGGCGATCGAGCTTCTGCCGCTCCCGGTTCAGCTTCTCCTCGAACTGGGCCGCGGTGCGGATGCCGAAGCTCTCGGCGATCCCCATCGCGTGGAACCGGCAGAAGGCCGCACTCGGGCTCATCACCGGCCGATGACACTCGACCGACTCGACCGCGCAGAGGCGCACGGGGGCCGATGCTTCGGCGTTTCGTTCGAGGCGCGCCATGGCGAGAATCGTACGCCTGTACTACTGGCTTCTCTACGCACGTCCGTAGCAGGTGGGTTGGAGGGAATCGCTCACGAACGGCCCGAAAGTCTGTACGAATACGCTCGGTAGTACGGACTGGCGACCATCGAACACAACGGCGTAGCCTCGGCGCACGCGGGGCGTCCGACCCCCCGCCCAGCCCAGCCCTGGAGGATCCCCATGGCTCAGCACCGCACCACCCAGCCCGAGCGCGTTCGCCGCGCCTTCGGCGTCGACTCCGAGGCGGCTGACGGTGCCTACCGCCGCTCGCAGGAGTCCGGGTCGGGCCGAGCCGTCAACGACGAGCAGCGCATCGCCCTCGAACAGCTCGCCGACGCCCGCCGCGGGCGCGACAGCGTGCTCACGCCGATGGTCGAGCGGATCGAGCGCGAGCGCCGCCCCGAGCAGACCTGGCGGTATGTCGAGCCCGCCGTCGTGCTCCGCGAGCTCGCCCGCAACCGGATCGACCCCGGCGCGGTGCCCTGCATCGAGCACGCTGCCGCCGTCCGCACGCCCTGCTTCGGCTCTCCCGACTCGGGCGTGCGCGGTTGGTGCCACGAGCGCGTAGACCACGCACGCCGTCGGCGGTGACCATGGAGCCGCCCGGAAGCCGCCCCCGGCGCAGCGAGAGCCGACGCGACGCGCAGCGCGCGTGGGATGCCGCGCACCCCTCCCCGACCCCGACCCCCAAGACCGCCCCGCCCGCAGACGCACTGGATCGGCCGACGCCTTCGCGTCGGAGTGCGGCCCCTCTCCTTTCTGGGGGTACTGCGGGCGGGGTGTCCGCCGACAACGCCGACCGCGAGCGCGACCGCCTCGTGAGCAGCCTCAGGCAGCGAGTCGCCTCGATGAGCGCGGGCGAGCTTGCCCGACGCACAGCGCCGAAGGAGAAGCCATGACCGCCACCACCCCGCACGTCGGCCACCCGATCGGCGTCCGCGACCTGCCGGACGGCATGACGCCGTGCGCCACCTGTGGCCGCCCCTGCCCCGAGGGGACGCCGACGACCGAGCGCCTCGTGCTCGGCCGCGACGTGGGCCTGCGCATCGTGGATGAGGCCCACGTGCTGACGTTCGCCGTCTGCCCCTCGTGCGCCGACCGGCACGCGCTCGCCGCCGAGATCGCCACCCAGCATCCCGGCTTCCTCGCGCTGGGCTCGCCGAGCATCACCGCCGACCGGCTGGCCGCCGCGCTCGACGCTCTCGCGGCGGTAGGCGCGACCCCCGCGACGGATGCCTACCTGCACTCGTACCCGGCCGCGCGGAGCCTGCTGGAGCGCCTCAGCGACCTCGGAGTGACGGCCGGATGGGCGCGCCAGTTCAGCCCCATCTGGCAGCCCCGCGCGTCGATGAAGACCTGCGCAGCGCCGTCGCAGGGCGGCGGGTGGCTATTCGTCCCCTCCGACCTCGCAGCTGAGATCCGGCGCGCGCTCGCGGCGCACGTCGGCGACCTCCGACCGCCGACCCCGCAGCCGGTCCCCGCGACGAGCCGCTACCGCGGTTGCGTCGTGTGCGGCGTCGGCACCGTGACCGCGCGCCGCGTCAGCGAGGCATGGACGGAGGTCAGGAGCGGCGTCTACGCCGGAGGGCACCTGTGCCCCGCAGACGCCCGCATCGTGACCGAGGAGGGCGGCACGATTGGCGCGACCGTCCTCGAGAGGTCGGCGTGCGATGTCGTGGACCCCGACCGGCTCGCGCGCCGGCGCCGTCCCTACGACCCGCAGCTGCAGGGCCTCCAGGCGTGGGCGGACTCAGGCATGGCCCCCGGCCCCGGCAGGTGGAGCTTCGTCGATCTGGAGGCCCTTCTGGCTCTCCTTTCCCACGGGACGTGGTGACCATGGCAACGTGCTCGGTGGACGACTGCGGCGGCAAGGTGCGCGGACGCGGGCTCTGCAATGCGCACCTGCTGCGGCTTCAGCGCTACGGCGATCCCCTCGGCGGCATGCACAAGAACCCGAACTCGTACGCCGCCGTGCATAGGCGGCTGCGACTCGAACGCGGGCGAGCGCGGCTGTTCGAGTGCGAGTCGCTCGGCTGCACTCGATCCGCCGACGAGTGGGCGTGGATGGGGACAGGACCCGAGGCACGCGAACTGACGCGGGGCGTGCTCATCCGATACGGCACCGAGCTCGCGGACTACGCGACGCTCTGTCTCTTCCACCACCGCAAGCTCGACAAGGGCATGACTCGTGCCTACTGTCAGCGTGGGCACGCCCTCACCGGCTCGAACGTCGCGTTCATCACCCGCTCCTCGGGGAAGGTCGAGCGGTGGTGCCGCGAGTGCAAGCGAGCGCGCGACCGGGCAAGCCGCGCCGCCTGAACCTCGACGCGCTGAGCAGGCTTCTCGCCTTCGGCGTGTGGTGAGGCTCCATCCAGAAAAGCCCTGGTGGAAATGAGGCATAACCGCAGGTTGCGAGAAGACGACGCTGCTCGGCGCGCTCATCGCCGCGTGCCCACCCGAGCACCGCATCGTGACGGTCGAGGAGACCTTCGAGCTGGCGGTCGCGGCGCCGGACCTCGTCGCTCTCCAGGGTCGGCAGCCGAGCCTCGAGGGGACCGGCGAGGTCACGCTTCGCCGACTCGTGAAGGAGGCGCTGCGCATGCGCCCCGACCGGCTCGTCGTCGGCGAGGTGCGCGACGCTGAGGCGCTCGATCTGCTGCTGGCTCTCAACACCGGCGTTCCCGGTGCCGCCACGATCCACGCCAACTCTGCTCGCGAAGCGCTCGGCAAGCTCGCCGCGCTGCCGTTGCTGGCCGGGCGCAACATCGACGCGAGCTTCGTGCAGCCGGCGGTGGCAGCATCCGTCCATCTCGTCGCACACTGCCAGCGCGACGCGCGCGGCGCACGACGGGTGGTCGAGATCGTCGCGCCGACGGGAGTCGCGGACGGCGTGCTCACCGCGCACACCCTCTACCGGGCGGTCGCCGCGTGACCTTCGTGTGGGCAGCGGTGCTCGCCGCCGGGCTGCTGCTGATGCTGTCGCCGTGGTTCTGGCCGGCGGGCTCGCGTCGTCCGGGTGCGCCCCGGCGCGGGCGGATCTCGCGTCTGCTCGAAGACGCGGGGATGCCCCGCGTGTCCGCGTCGTCGATCATCGTGGTCGCGGTGGTGTCCGCTGCGGTGGCAGCCGCGGCGGCGTGGCTCATCGCGCCGGTCGCCGCGCTCGCTCTCGTCGCTGCGGCTGCGGGGGCGCTCGCGCCCTTCGCCTGGCTGCGCTCGCGTCGCTCGAAGCTGCTGCGCACGCGACGCGGCCTCTGGCCGGACGTATGCGATCTGCTCATCGCGTCGGTGCGCGCGGGGATGTCGCTGCCCGATGCCGTCGCGAGTCTCGCAGACTCGGCTCCCGCTGAACTGCGGCCGGCGTTCGCGGCGTTCGCGCGCGACATCGCCGCGTCGGGGCACTTCGATTCGAGCATCCAGCGCCTCAAGACGAATCTGGCAGACCCGGTCGCCGACCGCATCGTCGAGACCCTGCGCATGGCCCGTCAGGTGGGCGGCACGGAGCTCACCGCGGTGCTGCGCGCGCTCGCCTCTTCCGTGCGAGCGGACGCGGCGCTGCGGGCCGAGGTCGAATCGCGCCAGTCGTGGATCCGCGGGGCGGCCGTGCTCGGCGTGGTCGCCCCGTGGGTGATCCTCGCGATGCTCGCGATGCGTCCGGAGGGCGCCCGCGCGTACGGGAGCGCGGGCGGCATCGCGCTCATCCTCGTCGGCGCGGCGGTGTCGCTCATCGCGTACCGGCTCATGATCCGTCTCGGCCGCCTTCCCGAACCGCGGCGGTGGTTCGGGTGATCGGATTCGCGATGGGCGACGTCGCCTACGCCGTCGTGCTCGGCACGGCGCTCGGTGTCGGGGTGTGCCTGCTGATCTCGCTCGCACCGCGATGGGGCGCGCCCAGCCTGGCGCGGCGGATCGCGCCCTACATCCGCGACGTGACCGATCCGCGGGGCCTCGACGTGGCGGGTCCTGCGGTCGGAGGATCGCCGTTCGCGTGGTCGGCGTTCGTGCAGCGTCGCCTCGGCCGGCTGGCAGGCGGTGACGCGTCGCTCACCCGACGCCTGCATCAGGCCGCGTGGACGATCGACGCCGCCCGCTTCCGCGGCAGGCAGCTGGCCTGGGCGATCGCGGGGCTGGCGGTCGGCGGCGCAGTGGTCGTCGTGCTCGTGCTCGTCGGCCGCGGATCGCCGGTCCTCGGATTGCTTCCGCCGGTCGCCGCCGTCGCCGCGGCGCTCGCGTACGACGCGTGGCTCACCCGCGCGGCGCGGGCGCGGGCCGCACGCATCGAGGAGGAGCTGCCGACGGTGCTCGAGTTCCTCGCGCTGTGCCTCTCGGCGGGCGAGGGCATCCTCGACTCGCTGCGTCGCGTCAGCGACGTGGGGGCGGGGGAGCTCACCGCGGAGCTGCGGGGCGTCGTCGTCGCGGTGGGCACCGGCTCATCGCTGTCGGAATCGCTCACTCGCCTGGCCGCAGGCCTCGAGATCCCCGCTCTCACCCGCTCGATCGACCAGCTCGTGGCGGCGATCGAGCGAGGCGCGCCGCTCGCTCACGTTCTCCAGGCGCAGGCGATCGACGCCCGCGAGGACGCGAAGCGGACACTCATCGAGCGCGCGGGCCGGAAGGAGATCTACATGCTCTTTCCCCTCGTCTTCCTGATCCTGCCGCTCAGCGTGCTGTTCGCGGTGTTCCCGGGGATCTTCATGCTTCGACTCGGACTCGGCTGACGGCCGGAAGGAGAAATGATGAAAGCACGGATGCTGCGCCTCACGGCTCGTCTTGGCACCACAGCGCGCGACCTCGCAGACGACGAGAGGGGTGACGTCCCCGGGTGGGTCCTCATCACGCTGATGACCGCGGGGCTGGTCGTCGTGATCTGGGCGATGGCCGGGCCCGCCTTGGCCGACCTGTTCGAGCAGGCGATCAGCCGCGTCTCCGGGCTCTGACGTCTTGCGTGTCGGCCTGGTCCGCGCGTTGTCGGGCCTGCGCGCCCGACTCGGGGCTGACCTGCGCGACGACGCCGGAGCGAGCCCCGTCGAGTTCGTCCTCGTCGGCACGCTGCTCACCGTGCTCACCCTCGGTGTGCTGCAGTTCGGCCTCGCCGTGTACGTCCGCAACGTCGTGCACGACGCGGCCGTCGAGGGGGCCTATCACGCGGCCCTCGCCGACACGACGCTCGCCGACGGCGCGCAGCGCACGCGCGACATCGTGGGTCGCGCGATCGGCGCCGAATACGCGACGGACGTCAGAGTGCAGGAGTCGGCGGCGCTCGGCCAGCGGACCGTCGAGGTACGAGTCCAGGCGACCCTGCCGCTCGTGGGCCTGCTCGGTGCGCCGCGCGGAATGGAGGTGACGGCGCATGCGCCTGTCGAATCGTTCGACTGACAGCCTCGCAGCGGATCCGCTCGCGGACGACCGCGGCTCCGCAGCCCTCGAGTTCATCCTCGTCGGGCTCCTCCTCCTCGTGCCCCTCGTCTACGTGGTCGTGGCGCTCGGCCTCATCCAGGGGCAGAGCCTCGGTGCCGAGGCCGCCGCACGTCACATCGCGCGCGCCGTGTCGACCGCGAGCGACGTGGACGACGCGCGCGCCCGGGCTGACGCGGTGCTCGCAGCGGTGTCGGAGGAGTACGGCCTCGACGACGTCGACCTCTCCATCGACTGCACGCCATCGGGCGCCGCCTGTCCGCGGGCGGGTGCGACGCTGCACGTGCGCGTCCGCACGACGGTCACGCTGCCGCTCGTGCCGCCGGTGCTCGACCTCGACCGCATCGCCGCGGTCCCGATCGAGGCGTCGTCCGCGCACAAGGTCTCACGCTTCTGGAGCGAGCGATGATCGCCCAGGTGACGCGCGTGCTCGCGCGGAGAACCAAGGCGGCCGACCCCGACGACGCGGGCAGCGTTCTGATCCTCACCCTCGGCTACGCCGTGCTCGCGATCGCGGTGATCCTCGTCTGCACGGCCGCGACGAGCCTGTATCTCGCGCAGAAGCAGCTCGACGCGATGGCGGATGCGGCGGCTCTGGCTGCGGCGGACGGCTTCGACCTCTCGGTGGTCGACGGCGAGCCTGTCGCCACGCTCACCGACGCGGGCGTGCGTCGGGAAGCCGAGGCGATGATGGGAACCCTCGACCCCGAGGCGCGACTCATCTCGGCTTCGACCCCCGACGGAGTCTCCGCGCGGGTGACGGTCGCCGGGCAGTGGCATCCGCCCATCGTCACCGTGTTCGTACCTGACGGCGTCGTCCTCGAGTCCACCGCCACGAGCCGCACGGCGCTGCGCTGACGCGGGGGCGCCGCGGGTGCTACCCCTCGGAGGTCGCCGTGGCGCGCGCGGCGAGCGCCACCGCCTCCATGCGCGAGTGCACGCCGAGCTTGCCGAGGAGGTTCTGCATGTGCGCGCCGACCGTCTTGATGCTGATGCCCATCTCGGTGGCGACCTGCTTCTGCGACATCCCCTCGGTCGTGAGCGCGAGCACCTGTCTCTCGCGCGGGGTCAGCGTTGAGAGCCGCCGGAGGTCCACGGTCGCGCCGCGAGCCGGCCGGGTGCGCTCGATGAGCCGTCTCACGCGGGCGAGGAACTCGTCGGCGTCCATGGACTCCGCGGCGTAGTCGTCGGCGCCCACGAGCAGCCCGGCGACGACGTCGGCGGGCGTCGTCCGATCCGCCGACACGAGCACCGCGGGCAGCTCGGGTCCGTAGCGATCTCGAAGCTCCCGCAGGAACCCGCACCCGCCGTCCTCGACCTCGAGGATCGCCACCTCGGGCGCCACGCCGTTCAGCTGTGCGGCGGCCTGCGTCACCGTCGCGAATGCGACCGCGGACAGCCCCAGCCGGCCCAGCAGCGTTACGTACTCGGCCCTGACGTGGTCACCGGCGACCACGAGTGCGAATGACTCTTCCGTGCTCACGATTCCTCCCCGAATCGCGCGCCTCCCGCCCGAGACTGACGACCTAGGGAGTTCCCCGGAACCCCATCCGCATTTCTCCCGATGGTCGCGTCTCCACGCGGTTCATAGCCTAGGGCCAGCAATGGCCTGGGGAAAGGGGAGGACCATGTCTCAGGAGAAGCGGCGGCGCTCGATCGCCGCGGGAGTCACGGGCTGTATGGTGGCGGCCTTCGTTCTGGGGGGAGCATCCGCGGCCACCGCGGCGGACGGCCCGTGGGCGATCGACGGAATCGTCGTACCCGATGTCACGGATCCCGCGATGGAATCGATCGAGGACGAATTCGGCAACGTGAAGGAGCTCGGACCACTCAACTCCAACACGACGAAGATCGCGGTCATCCACAACGACGGGCTGCCGACGCTCGACCCCACCAACCCGAACGCCCAGGTCGACCTGCGGCGTGCGTGGGTCGACGCGGAGAAGGACGCGGCGGGCGACGACTGGCTCTACTTCGCGTGGGAGCGCGACTCGGCCAACGGCAGCGGGTTCATCGCCTTCGAGTTCATGCAGAACGACGTGCCGGCCGGATGCGCCTACGAGACGGCCACCGACGCTCAGCTGATCGCGAACTGCAATCCGTGGGCGAATCGTCAGGGCGGATCCGCGGGACCGCCGGTCGTGCCCGGCGACTTCATGATCCTCTGGGACCAGCAAGGCGGGAGCACCGCCCTGTCGCTGCGCATCTGGAGCGGAACGGCGCCGAATCTGACGCTCGGAGCCGCGATCCCACTCAACGCGACGGTATCGCAGGCCGCGTACAGTCCGGACAGATTCAAGGGCGAGGCGGCCATCAACCTGACTGACACCGTGTTCGGCGGGGTGCAGCAGTGCCTCACGATCGCGAACGTGATCCCGAGCACCGTGACGGGCAACTCCGACACGGCCGACTACAAGGACACCATCCTGGCACCCGCGCCCGAGTTCGGCAGCTGCGAATCGACGACGGAGACCACACCCAAGACCGCCGCCGGCGCAACCATCCCCGGCTCGGGGATCTCGATCGGCACTGGGGTCGTCGGCGTCAAGGACTCCGCCGTCGTGAACATCACCGGAGGGACGACCGCCGTGGGCGGTTCGGTGCAGTTCCACCTCTGCAAGGTGGACGCACCTGGACTGTGCGCGGAGGGTGGGACCGACGTCGGATCGACCAACCTCACCGGTGCGACCTATCCGGTGACGGTCGAGTCGGCCACCGCGTGGGTGACGGCCGCCGGCCGCTACTGCTGGAGGGCGGAGTACACGCCGGTCCAAGGCAGTGGGGTCACGGGCTCGAGCGATTCGAGGGCGACGGAGTGCTTCACCGTTAATCCGGTGGAACCGACACTCACCACCCAGGCGAGCGCGGGCATCGTGCTCGGCGGCACGGTCAAGGACACGGCGACACTCGGCGGGACCACCGCCCAGCCGCTCGACCCCGTCATCCGCACAGGAGCCCAGCCGGTCCCGGGCGCCTCCGCGGGGGGCACGATCACGTTCTCGCTGTACGGACCGAGCACCACCGGCTGCGGCCCGCTCGTGCAGACGACCACCGCGGTGAACGTGAGCGGCAACGGCAACTACGAGTCGCCGACGGTGACGCCGACCGCCGCGGGCATCTACCACTGGGTTGCGACATACAGCGGGAGCTCACCGAACACCCTCGGCAAGACCCACAACGCCCCGTGCACCGACGGCAACGAAGACGTCGTCGTCAGCACGGTGCAGGCGAGGATGTCGACCGCGCAGCGGTGGTATCCGAACGATTCGGCGACGATCTCGGCTTCGGCCGGTGGGCCTCTTGCCGGGACGGTGACGTTCACGCTGTATCCCTCGACCGACTGCTCGGGCACTCCGGTGTTCCCGGCAGTGAACCAAGGGGTCTCGGGCGCGTCGCCGCAGACGGTGGGAACCAACAACACCACCGTCGCCGTCACCACCGGCGGGCCGTTCTCCTGGAAGGTGAGTTACGACAGCACCAACCCGGCGCAGGATGACATCCTCCCGAGTTGCCACGAGACGTCGTCGCTGATCATCACGAACGGAGGAACGATCCCACCGCTGCCATGACTGGGGGGTGAAGCCCGCTCAGAAAGACTGGTCCGTCCGCCGGAGGCGGGACCGATCAGCAGCGGACGAAGCGGCGACGGAACCGGTGCCCGTCGCCGCTTCGCCGCGCCCGCCGAGACGGAGGGCTGGATGCCGCAGCCCGGCGTCCGTTACAGTGGTGCCGGATCGGTGCCCCAGGCACCTCGACCGGAAAGGAGGAGAACGATGACCGTCTTCGTCATGCTCCCTGCCCCTTCCCTTTCCTCCGAGGTCGCCCGCACGCACTGAGATCGGCGACCTCCAGTCCTGGAGTGTCCTGCCGATGTCATCCGAACGCCTCGACGCGTCCGCATCCGTTCTCTCGCCGGATCTCGAACCCGGCCCCGATCAGCGCTGGTCCACGTGGCCCGCATCCCCGCCCACCCAGCGCGGACCACTGCCGCACCCGGAATGGGTCGTCACCGCGTCCGGCGCGTTCGACACCGAGCTCGGTGTCGTGAAGACCGGCAAAGAAGCCGACGTGCACCTCATCGAGCGTGCGGTGCCCGGCACCGCCGGCGTGCTCCTGGCCGCCAAGCGCTACCGCAACTCGCATCACAGTGACTTCCACCGCTCGGGCAGCTACGAGGAGGGACGCACGATGCGCAACACCCGTGACGCCCGAGCGGTGAGTCGCAGGTCGGCGTACGGACGCTCGGTCGCCGCCGGCCATTGGGCGGTGAGCGAGTTCGACGCGCTCTGCCGCGCCTGGCGCGCGGGGGTCCCGGTGCCGTACCCGGTGCAGGTGAGCGACACCGAGGTGCTCATGGAGTTCGTCGGCGAAGGGCGGGCGGCCGCGCCGCGGCTGGCGCAGAGCCGGCTGCACGGAGAGCAGCTGCGCAGTGCCTTCGACCAGGTCGTCGGCATCCTCGAGGCGTTCGCGCACGCGGGATTCGCGCACGGTGACCTCTCGCCCTATAACCTGCTCGACCACGACGGCCGTGTCGTCGTCATCGATCTTCCGCAGATCGTCGACGTCGCCGCGAACCCGCAGGGCCTCGACTTCCTCCACCGTGACGTCGTCAATGTCTCGACGTGGTTCACCCGTCGCGGGCTCGAGAACGACCCCGAGCAGGTGTTCGCCCACCTCGTCGCGATGCTCTGGTGATGCTGGTTCAGGCGGATCCCCGCAGACGCCGGCAACCCCGGCGCGCGTGCGCCGGGGTTGCCGGATTCCGGGGGCGGGGGGTTAGCGGACGCCCTTGGCTGGAGTGGCCTCGAACGCCTTCTCGATCTCCTGCGTGAACGTGTTGCCCTCGGCGTCCGTCGCGGTCACGCGCAGGTCGACCCAGCCGCCCTTGTCCGACACCGGGATCTGCGCCGAGTAGCCGCTGACCCACGCGCGCGACTCGGCGAAGATGTACCCGTCGCCCTCGACCGCGCCGGTGGGGGCATCCGTCTTCGCGGTGTCGAGAGCGACCGGCTTCCACTCGCCGCCCGCGGTGCGGGCTTCGAGCGTGGCCTCGGTGATCGCGCCTGCCGGCGCGGTGCCGGCGACGTGGCCGAGCTCGAGACCGAGGGGGATGGCGGAGCCCTTGCGACGGCCTTCGCCGACGCGGTTCTCAGCATTCACCTCGACGTCGTAGTACGCCTGGATCATCGGCAGCAGCCGGTAGTCCCAGTCGCCGAGCTTGCCCGACGCGCGGAACGTCCAGTCGCTGACCGTCTTCGTCGACCCCGCGAGGTGCGAGCCGTCGTGGGTCGCGGTGCTGACCACACGCCAATCGTGCTCGCCGTCGGGCAGGTCGTAGACGTTGGCCCCCTGGTGCTCGCGTTGTGCGAACAGCTCGCCGTCGATGTAGATGTCGGTCAGCTGCTGCACGGTCGACGGCTCGATCCAGGTGTCGAAGGCGCCGGTGTGCTCACCGTCGCCGCCGTCGGCCCAGCTCGGGATGTTGATCTGCGCGTAGTCCGATGCGAGGTACGGCACCCAGTACCCGGTGCCGACGTAGGGACGGACGATGGCGCCGTAGTAGTCGGCCTCGGTGCGCTCGCCGCGCTCGTACGTGCGCTTGATGTCGCGCATCTGCCACCCCACGGACGTGATGGTCGCGTCCTGGTACCAGCGGAGTCCGTCGGTGTTGACCCAGTCCTGGCGCTCGGTGCCCCGTTGCGTGCGCATCGGGAACCCGCTGCCGTACTCAGCGCCGGGCACGAAGTCGTAGCGGAACTCGCCGATCTCCTCCTTCTGCCCGATGTAGCGGGTGTCGATGCGAGCGAGGTCCTCGGCGGTGTGCGCGTACGACATGTCGGACGGGATCTCACCGTCGCCGAACTCCGCGATGTCGTAGACCACGTCCGAGGTCGGCACGCCGATCGCGGAGAGCGTGGACTTCTTCTGCGCGAGCTGTGCGAGCAGCGCGCGCCCCTCGACACCGCTGACGCCGGCGACCGGGATCGGGGCATCCGTCGTGTAGTCCTCCGACCCGACCCACTCGTTGAACTCGCCATCGGCGTCGTTGACGACGATCAGCAGCTTCGCGCCGGCGGCGGCCGCGTTGGCGGCCCGCTGGGATGCCGACACCTCCGCCGATCGAGTGACCACCGCGATCTTGCCGGCGACGCCCGCCGCGGCGAGCTCGTCGGCGCTGCCCTTGCCGGCGTCCACGGCGGCTGCCTTGAACGAGCCGTCGAGGAACGTCGAGCCGATCTGCACGATGAGGTCCATCGGCTTCTTGCCCGACGACACCGTCAGCATCGGCGTCTGGAGGCGCCAGCGGGTCGCGAACGAGAAGTCGGCGTCGTCGACGGTCATGGGCTGCGCCCACATCTCGTCGGTCCACACCGGCATCATCGCGCTCGCCACGAACGCGTCGACCGTCACGTCCATTCGCCGGAAGACGGGGTCGAGACCCTTCTGACCGACGTCGACGGTCACCTGTTCGGCCGTGCGCGCGTCGAGGGCGACGGTGCGGTCCTGGTCGAGGGTGAGCGTCGGCTCGCCGACGAGCACGCTGGCGATCGTGTCGGGGGTGCGGTTCAGCTCCATGAACGACATGACCGTGTAGTCGCCCTTCATGAGGCGCAGGGTGGTCTCGCCTTCGACCAGCACGGGCTCCGCCCACTCGGTCGCCGGGTCCCAGAGGAACGCGTAGGTGGTGGTCGGATTGCCCTCGAAGTCCGTCGCCGTGAGCGTGAGGTCGTAGCGCTCCGCCTCGGCGATCGTGCCCAGCGCGGTGCGCGTGACGGCCTCGCCGTCGACGGATGCCACGAGCATGCCCGACAGCTGCGTGCCGGCGGGAACCTTGGCCGGGTAGACCGTCAGCTTCGCCGAACGCGTCTCGCCCGCGGGGATGGTCAGCGTGTCGACGTCCATGGTGAGGGCGTCGAACGCGATCCCGGCCGACAGCCGGCCGGGCCCGCCGTCGCCGCCACCCGGCGTGGTGTCGGAGAGCGTCGCGGTGAGGGCCACCGTGAGCTCGGCATCCGTGCGGTTCGTGTACTCGACGGTGCGCTCGACCGGGGTGGCCTCTTCGCCCCACATGAGCATGCCGAAGTCGCCCGACCCCGACGCGATGACCGGGGCGTCGAGCGCGGCGGCCACGTCGACGACACCGGTGCCGCTCTGGTACGCCGTGTGACCCACGTCGGTCGCGGTGCTCGCGATCGCTGCCTTGAGCTGGTCCTTCGTGTAGTCGGGGTTGGCGCTGAGGAGGATCGCGGCCTCACCGGCGACGTGCGGCGTCGCCATGGAGGTGCCGCTCATCGTGATGTAGCTGCCCGCGCCGCCGCTGTCGGCGGATCGTGCTGCCGTGACGTCGTTGCCGGGCCCGGTGACGTCGGGCTTGAGCGCACCCGACCGCGCGAGCGGGCCCTGGCTGGTGAACCACGACAGTGCGCCCGACGGGTCGTCGACCGAGCCGACGGTGAGCGCCTGCTCGGCGGAGCCCGGGGCGCCGATCGTCTCGGGAGCGCCCGAGTTGCCGGCCGCCACGACGAACAGGGCGCCGGTCTCTTCCGAGATCCGGTTGAGGGACTCCGCCATCAGGTCTTTGCCGTCGGAGGGGCTCTGCGAGCCGAGGCTCATCGAGACGATCGGGGCGTTCTGTCCCGCCCACTCCATGGCGTCGATGATCCACGAGTCCTGGCCGTAGCCGTCGGCGCCGAGCACCTTGCCGACGAGCAGCTGGGCGCCGTCGGCGACGCCGCGGTGGGTGCCGCCGCTGGCCGCGCCGGTGCCGGCGATCGTCGAGGCGACGTGCGTGCCGTGGCCGTTCGGATCGGACGCCACCTCCTCGCCGGGCACGAAGCTCTTCGAGTCGGGGAGCACGTGGCCCTGCAGGTCGGGGTGGGTGTCGTCGTAGCCGGTGTCGAGCACGGCGACGGTGACGCCCTCGCCGGTGTGCCCCTCGGCCCACGCCTCGGGCGCGTGGATGTACGGCACGCTCGAGTCGAGCGTGGCACGCACCTTGCCGTCCAGGTGGATCGCCTCGATGCCGCCGGCCAGGGCAGGCGCCGCGGAGAAGCTGCGCGCGGTGGGGGTGGTGAGCGCCTGCCACGCGGATGCCGCGTCCTGGTGTCCGAGCGTCGCCGCGGCGCCGCCGATGCTCTCGAGCGGGGTCCGCACCTCGAGACCCGGAACGGGTGCGGAGTATGAGCGGGTCGCGGCCGCATCCTGTTCGACGATGATCGGCGTCGCGTCGACGGACGCGTCGTCGTAGCCGCACTCGATGAGCAGCGACACGTTGAACAGGTCCTCGTCGAGGGCACCCGACGCCAGATACGGCATCGCCGCGTCGGGGACGACGTGCAGGTCGCCCGCCGCCTCGTACGTGCGGGCGCCGGCGCCCTCGACCGCGGTGTCGATCGACACCGCGTGGGTGCCGTCGGTCAGGTCGGTGACGGTGACGCGGTCGCCCGTGATCAGGGTGACCGTGTGCGGGCTGCCGGCGACCGCGCCGACGTCGGGGGGACCGCTGGGGGCGGGGGCGGCGGCGGCCGCCGGGAGCGAGGCGAGGCCGATGCCTGCGATGCCGATCGCCAGTCCGCTTGTGGCGGCGACGATCGGTCCGAGGCGACGGCCGAAGGGCTGGGGTCGTGACATGCGCGAGCCTTCCGGTGTGGGGATCCGTGTAACCCCCACCTTCGTGGCCGGAGTGCATAAAGTAGATGGCGGAGAAATGCCATGGCCATCATCCGCCAGGGTCGGCGGGTGACGATGGACCACATGGAGAAGGTGACCGTGCTCGACGCGCTCGGCCTCGACGAGGCCCATACGTCCGTCTATCGGTGCGTCCTGCAGCAGCCCTCCGCGTCCACGGCCGAGATCGCCTCCCTGCTCAGCATGTCGCTGCCGCGCGTGAGACCGATCGTCTCCGAACTGGAGCGGCTCGGGCTGCTCGCACGCCAGGCGTCGGCGAGCGACCGGTTCGTGGCATCCCCGCCGTCGATCTCGCTGCGTCCGCTGCTGCTCGAGCGCGAGCGCGGGCTGACCCGCGCACACGAGGCGCTGGTCGAGCTGAGCGATCTCTACCGGCGTTCGGCGGAGCAGCGCAGCATCGCGGACGTGGTCGACGTGGTCATCGGCGACGACGCCGTGCGCCAGCGCGTGGCGCAGCTGCAGGCCGCTTCGATCGAGCAGGTGCGGGTGCTCGTACTCCACGAGATCGCGCTGCTCAGCGGCGAGGACAACATCGAGGAGGACCGCGCTCTCGCACGCGGTGTGCGATACCGCGTGATCGTCGAGAGCGCTGTGCTCGAGCGACCCGGATTCCTCGCGGCGGCCCGCGAGATGGCCCAGATCGGCGAGGAGATCCGGGTGCTGCCGACGCTGCCGACGCGCATGTTCATCGCCGACGACCAGATGGCGCTGGTGCCCATGCACTCGCAGGACGAGGACCAGGGCTTCGGCGCCCTTCTCATCCATCCGAGCGGCCTGCTCGACCTCGTGTCATCGATCTTCGAGGAGTACTGGCGGGCCGCCACCGAGTTCCTTCCGATCGCCGCTGCGCCGACCACCGAGGACGTGGACCGCGATCTTCTGCGATTGCTCCTGTTGGGGGTGACGGATGCCGCAGCCGCCGCGCAGCTCGGCATCTCGCTGCGAACGGTCCAGCGCCGAGTGGCCGACCTGATGGACACCGCCGGGGTCACCACGCGCATGCAGCTTGGCGCAGAGGCCGTGCGGCGCGCCTGGGTCTGACCTTCGGCGGCCCGCGCTTCATCGCGAACCCGTGTGATGCCGCGAAACCGCTGGTGAGCGCCTGGGTTTCGGGAGGGAACCCCGGTCTCGGCGCACACGGCCGGTCTCGAAGCCGCGGCGAGTGCTACCAGCCGTGGGCGTTCAGCCAGTCGCGGCGGCGGGATGCCTCGACATCCGTCTCCGTCTCGTCGGCGGTGTCGTGCGCGAGGAGGCGGCTGTCAGCGTCGAGCTCGATGAACCGGAGGCACACCGGGCAGAGCGCGCGCCCGTCGGGGAAGCCGCCGGCGAGGGGTGCGGCGGGCTCGCCCGGCTCGCCGGAGCCGGAGCAGTGCGCGGGATCCGCCCCGGCATCGGACCACATGATCGTGCGGTGGCGGTGCAGTCCCGCGTGCCCGAGGGGGCGCGTGCAGCGACGCCCGTCGTTGCGGCTGCGGCAGAAGGTCACGACCTCGCTCACGCGCGGGCCCGGGGCACATAGCGTGGCACCCACCGCACGAAGGCGAACGCGCCGACGAGACCGATCGCGCCCATGATCCCGGTCGCGACGGAAAGGGAGGCGAGGGCGGCGATGCCCGATACGAGCAGAGGCGCGGCTGCGCCCCCCGCGTCGGTGAGGGTTCGCCACGAGCCGAGGAAGGGCGCCGGGTCCGCCTTGGGTGCGACGTCGGCGCCGAGGGTCAGCAGAATGCCGCTCGACAGACCGTTGCCCACGCCCAGCACCGCCGCGAACATCGCGAACCACATCGCGGCCTGGGGGAGGTCGTGGGTGAACGCGAGGGCGACGAAGCCCGCGCCCATCAGGATCATGGCCGGCAGGGCGGCCCACAGCCGGCCGAAGCGGTCCATGACCTGGCCGCTCGCGTAGAAGAGGGCGAAGTCGATCGCACCCGAGATGCCGACCACGAGGGCGATCGTCTGCGCGTCGAGGCCGATCGACACACCCCACAGCGGCAGCACGACCTGGCGCGCCGAACGGACGGCGGACAGGGATGCCGCGGCCAGGCCGAGCGTCGACAGCACACGGCGGTGCCGCCACATCGTGCGGATCACTCCGGTTCCGGGACCGGCGCCGGAGGTCTCCCTCCGCGGAAGGCGGATGGAACCGGTGACCGGCTCACCCGTGTCTTCGGTGTCGACGGAAGCGTCGCGCGCCGCCTGCTCCTGCGGCATGAGGAACTGCTTCTCGGGGTCGGGGCCGAGCAGCACCAGCAGGACCGTGGCCACGAGGCATCCGCCGAAGAACCAGATCGTGGCGTGCTCGTCGCCGAACAGGGCGAGAAGGCCTGCCGCGACGAACGGTCCGACGAACATGCCGAGACGGAACGTGCCGCCCAGCAGTGACAGCGCGCGAGCGCGGAAGGACAGGGGAACGCGGGTCGTCATGAACGAATGGCGGGCCAGGCCGAAGGCCGCGGCGCAGAAGCCGATGAGGAAGACCGCGAGGGCGAAGATGCCGAGCGACGGCGCAAGCGCCATGCCCACCACGCCGCCGAGGGAGACGACTCCGGCGATCACCATGGTCAGCCGCTCGCCGACGCGCGCGACCGCCCAGCCGGCGGGGATGTTGCCGCAGAGCTGCCCCACGACCAGCGCGGAGGCGACGAGGGCGGCGGCGGCGACATCCGCGCCGAGCTGTGCAGCGATGACGGGGATCAGCGGGATGACGGCCCCCTCGCCGAGCGCGAACAGCACGGTGGGGCCGTAGACCATCGGCCCGAACCGCCACAGCACGTCACGAGCGGTGGGGGAGCCTGTGTGATCGGTCATCGCTTCCACGTTAGTCTGGAGTGTCATGCTCGACTTCGATCCCTCCGCCGACATCCAGGCCCTGCGTTCCACGTTCGCCGACATCAAGGCCGTGGTCGACGTCGAGGCACTCAACGCCGACATCGCCCGACTCAGCGAGGAGGCCGGCGCCCCCAACCTGTGGGATGACGTCGAGAAGGCACAGAAGGTCACCAGCGCCCTCAGCCACCGCCAGGCAGAGCTCAAGCGCATCACAGACGTCGAGCAGCGCCTCGACGATCTCGATGTGCTCGTCGAGCTCGCCAACGAGATGGACGACGAGGACTCCGCCGAAGAGGCGCGCCACGAGATCGCGGAACTCGAGGACATCGTCAGCCAGCTCGAGGTGCAGACGCTGCTCGACGGCGAGTACGACGAGCGCTCGGCGGTCGTGACGATCCGCTCCGGCGCGGGCGGCGACGACGCGACCGACTTCGCCGAGATGCTCATGCGCATGTACCTGCGCTGGGCGGAGCGTCACAAGTACCCGGTGAAGGTCATGGACACCTCGTACGCCGAGGGCGCCGGCATCAAGTCGGCGACGTTCGAGATCGACGCCCCCTATGCGTACGGCACGCTGTCGGTGGAGGCCGGCACCCACCGCCTCGCGCGCATCAGCCCGTTCGGCTCGGCGGACAAGCGGCAGACCTCGTTCGCCGCGGTCGAGGTCATCCCGGTGATGGAGGAGGCCGTCGAGGTCGACATCCCCGAGAACGACCTGCGCGTCGACGTCTTCCGCTCGTCCGGCCCGGGCGGCCAGTCGGTCAACACCACCGACTCTGCGGTGCGCCTGACGCACATCCCCAGCGGCATCGTCGTGTCGATGCAGAACGAGAAGTCGCAGATCCAGAACCGCGCCGCCGCCATGCGCGTGCTGCAGACTCGCCTGCTCCTGCTGCAGCGCGAGAAGGAGGCGGCGAAGAAGAAAGAGCTCGCCGGCACCATCACCGCGAGCTGGGGCGACCAGATGCGCTCGTACTTCCTGTACGGTCAGCAGCTCGTCAAGGACCTCCGGACGGGGCACGAGGTCGGCAATCCGGCGATCGTCTTCGACGGCGACCTGGACGGCTTCATCTCCGCCGGCATCCGCTGGCGCAAGCGCAAGGACGACGACGACTGATCCAGCCCGCACTCGGCGAACCGATGCGCAAACGATGAGTGTCGCTGGACCGGGGCCGGTGGCGTCCGCATAGGCTCGTTAGGCCATGATCCGGTTCGAAAACGTCACGAAGCGCTTTCGCGGCACTTCCAAGCCCGCTCTGAGCGATGTCGATTTCGAGGTGCTGCGCGGGGAGTTCGTCTTCCTCGTCGGTGCGTCGGGCTCCGGCAAGTCGTCCTGCCTGCGTCTGATCCTCCGCGAGGAGACGCCGTCCGAAGGGCGTGTGGTCGTCCTCGGTCGCGACCTGCGCACGCTGTCGAACCGCAAGGTTCCGTACTTCCGGCGCCATGTGGGGGCGGTCTTCCAGGACTTCCGGCTGCTGCCGACCAAGACCGTGTTCCAGAACGTCGCGTTCACGCTGCAGGTCATCGGGTCATCGCGGGGATTCATCCAGCAGGCGGTCCCCGAGGTGCTCGCGCTGGTCGGCCTCGCCGGCAAGGAGAAGAGGTTCCCGCACGAGCTGTCGGGTGGTGAGCAGCAGCGCGTCGCCATCGCCCGTGCGCTCGTGAATCGGCCCCAGATCCTGCTCGCGGACGAGCCGACCGGAAACCTCGACCCCGCGACATCCATCGACATCATGCAGCTGCTCGCGCGCATCAACGCGGGCGGCACCACTGTCGTGATGGCCACGCACGAGGCGGGCTTCGTCGACCAGATGCAGCGCCGCGTCATCGAGCTGCGCCACGGCGAGATCATCCGCGACGAGCGCCACGGCGGCTACGGGGACCGGTCGAGCCTGCCGAGCCTCGCCCCGGAGCCGGAGCGCGGCGCCGCCGCGGTCGCCGCCCTCACCGCGGTGCTCGAGGTGCAGCGCGAGGCCGCGATCGCGGCCGCCGCGGGCCTCGATCCGACGGCCGTGCAGGATGACGAGGAGCTCGTCGGCGTGCAGCCGGATGCCGCGTCGCCGGCCGCCGGTGTCGCGGCGGCTGCGGCCGCCGCAGCCGCGGCGGTCGCCGTCACGGCCGCGGAGGCCCAGCAGGCGGAGGGTCTTGCACAGGCCCTCGAGGAGCCGGTCGTCGAACCCGCGCCCGCGGCCGAGGCATCCGCCCCCGCGAAGCCCACCCACACCCAGCCGATCCCGCTCGTCGACGCCGTCGAGCTGCAGGTCGAGGAGCTCGGTCTTGCCGATCGGCTCGGCCTCGGCGCCACCGATCCCGACGACGAAGTGGGGCCCACCTCATGAGGTTCGGACTCATCATGTCGGAGGCTTTCACGGGCCTCCGGCGCAACGTCTCGATGGTCGTCTCGGTGGTGCTGGTCACCTTCGTGTCGCTCACGTTCGTCGGTGCGGCGATCCTCATGCAGATGCAGATCGGCACGATGCGCGACTTCTGGGTCGAGCGCGCGCAGGTCGCGGTCTACATGTGCACCAGCATCTCGACGCCTGCGACATGCTCGAACGGCGAGGCGTCGCCCGAGCAGGTCGAAGAGGTGCGCGCGAAGCTCGAAGGCAGCGCGCTGGCGCCTCTCATTCGCGACCTGACGTTCCTCGACCACCAGCAGGCGTACGACGAGCTGCTGCAGATCGCCGGCGAAGAGAACGCGAGCGTGATCACGCCCGATCAGGTCAACGAGACGTTCCGCATCACGCTGGTCGACCCCGAGCAGTCGGACGTCATCATCGAGGCCTTCAGCGGCATGCAAGGGGTCGAGCTGGTCAAAGACCAGATGCAGTACCTCGATCCGCTGTTCTCGGCCCTGACCATCGCCACCTACATCGCGGTCGGCATCGCCGTGCTCATGCTGATCGCCGCAGTGCTGCTGATCGCGACGACCATCCGCCTCTCCGCCTTCGCGCGAAGGCGGGAGCTGGGGATCATGCGCCTGGTCGGGGCATCCAATCGCTTCATCCAGACGCCGTTCATCCTCGAGGGTGTCATCGCGGCGCTGCTCGGGTCGATCCTCGCCAGCGCCGCCGTGATCGCCGGCGTGCATTTCGGCGTCAACAACTACCTGCGCAACCGCGTCGACTTCGTCACGACCTGGGTCGGAATGGCCGACGCGTGGCTCGTGGTGCCCGTCCTGATCCTCGTCGGTGTGGTGCTCGCCGCGCTGTCGGCGAGCTTCGCGATCCGCAGGTGGCTGCGCGCGTGATCGTCCACCCCGTCGCGGGGGTAGACTGACAGGCTGCCGTCCGACGTTTCGGCATCAGCGAGGAGACATCATGCCCAGGGAACGCGGGGAGAAGGTCGTGGCGACCAATCGTCGCGCGCGCCACGAGTACGCGATCGAGAAGACCTACGAGGCCGGCCTCGTGCTGACCGGCACCGAGGTGAAGTCCTTGCGGGAAGGCCGCGCCAACCTCTCGGATGGCTACGCGTACATCGACAACGGCGAGGCGTACCTGGACGCCGTGCACATCCCGGAGTACTCGCAGGGTCACTGGACGAATCACTCGTCCAAGCGCACGCGCAAGCTGCTGCTGCACAAGGAGGAGATCGTCAAGCTCTCGCACGCGATCTCGGCAGGCGGCTACACGCTCATCCCTTTGAAGCTCTACTTCTCGGACGGCCGCGCCAAGGTCGAGATCGCGGTGGCCAAGGGCAAGCGCGAGTTCGAGAAGCGTCAGACGATCCGCGAGCGCGAAGACAAGCGCGAGGCCGAGCGCGCCATGCGCTCGCGCAACCGCCTCGGCGAGTAGAGCCTCAGCTCACGGCATCCGCAGCATCCGCGCCGTGCGCGGCGCTGTCGCTGAACGCCGTCTTCGGGACGAAGCACAGCAGCACCGCGGCGGCGAGCGCGGTCACGCCGCACACCACCCACACCGTGACGTAGCCCGAGAACGATCCCGCAGTGCCCTCGGTCGCCGCGCCGGTCGCGCCGTGCAGCAGCGCGATGCCGAACACGCACGAGGCGATCGCACCGCCGACGGTCTTCACCGAGTTCGTGAGACCCGTCGCGACACCGGTCTGGGTGGGCGGCGCCGCGGATGCCGCCGCCGCCGGCAGCGCCGCGACGAGGGCTCCCGATCCGAGGCCCACGATCACCATGTTCACGATGATCTGCGTGTAGGTGTCGTGGAACGGCAGGAACATGAGGAACCCGATGCCGACGAGCGTCGCCGCCCCGATGAGAGTCAGCCGGGGCGCGGTGAGCCGGGCGATGAGCGGGAACAGCAGTGCGCCCGTGATCATCGCGATGAGGTAGACGCCGATGATGAGCGAGGTCTGGAAGCCGGTCGTGCCCAGGCCGTATCCGTACACCGCCGGGTCGGTACGGGCGAAGGTCGACAGCGGGGCCTGCGCGCCGAGCACGCTCACACCGAACAAGCCCGCCGTGAGGAAGACGGGCCCGAGGGCGGGGGAGCGGAACATCCGCACATCGATGAGCGGATCGTCGTGCCGCAGCTCCCACAGCGCGAAGGGCACCACGAGCAGCACCCCGAGAACCGTGACGAGCCAGGCGATCGGATCAGCCGGGCCGTTGAGGCGCAGCAGGCTGAGTCCGCCGGTGAAGGCGACGAGTGCGAGCGAGATGAGCACCAGGCCGACGTTGTCGAGGCGGCCGCCGGTGGGCTCGGGCGACTCCTTGACTCCGAACAGGATCACGAAGAAGCACGCGACGACGAGCAGAGCGGGCACGAGCAGCACGATCCACAGCGGCAAGCTGTCGATGAGCATGCCGCCCACGAGGGCGCCGGCGATGGCGCCGGTCTCGAGCGCCGCCACGAGGAATCCGGCGGCTCGCGCCGTGATGGTCGCCCGGCCCTCCATGCGCCGAGAGCGCGACCAGATCAGCGCGATCTCCAGAGGCAGCCACACGACGTAGAACCCCTGGACGGCCCACGCCGCGAGGAAGACGCCGAACGAGTCGGTGAACGGCAGGACGAGGGATGCTGCGGCCGTGATCGCCGTCGAGATCACCAGCATCCGCTTGTGTCCGACCATGTCGCCGAGCTTCGCGAATGCGGGGACGACGAGCGCCGAGAGCATGAGCTGGGTGCCCTCGAGCCAATTGACGTCGGCGTCGTGCACTCCGAGGTGACGGGCGATGTCGGTGAGCATGGGCGTGTAGAAGCCCTGGATCACACCGCTCGTGAACTCGACGAACGCGAGGAAGCCGACGACTCCCGCGAGCGCGCCGATGGTGACGCGTGAGGACACGGCGCTGCGCGTCATCGGTGCTCCTTCGCTCGGGCCCCAGACCCGGTCACTGCTGCACACCGCCCCCGGGCATGCCGAAGGCGGTGCGAATCACTCTAAGCGCTGGAGGAGGGTGCGATGGAACAGCTCGCCCCGCTCGAGCGCCGCGATCTCGACGCGCTCGTCGACGCCGTGGATCGACGCGCGCTGCGCCTTGCTCATCTCCAGTGGCGCGAAGCGGTAGACCGCCGGCGAGAACCGGTGGAAATGCCGCGAGTCTGTGGCCGCCATCATCACGTACGGCACGGTCGCTGCGCCGGGGTGCGACACCTTCACCGCGTCCGTGATGAGCGCGAACTGCGCGTTCTCCGTCGACGACTCCGGGGACGGTCCGTCGCCCTCGAGCATCTCGACCTTCACGTGCCGGTCGGCGATCCGCTTGCGGACCCGCTTCACGGTGCTCGCGACCGACTCGCCCAGTGCGATGCGCAGGTTGAGCGTCGCCGTCGCCTGCGAGGGGAGGACGTTCGCAGCCGTTCCGCCGGACTGCATGGTGGCGGCGACGGTCGTGCGCACGAGCGCCGCGGGCTCGCCGCCCATCGCGGTGAAGGCGCGCGCGGTGAGCCACGGTGCCCTCGACAGCAGCCGGTACAGAGCGTGAGGGATGCCGCCCGTCCGGGTCGCGAAGAGCTCGAGCATGCGCGTGACCGCCGCCGGCGTGCGTGCAGGGAACGTCTGGGGCGACAGCCGCTCGACGGCGCGCGCGATGCGCCGGACGGCGGTGCGGGCGGGAGGAGCGGACGCGTGCCCGCCCTCGCCGCGGGCGCTCAGACGGAGCGTCAGCACGCCTTTCTCGCCCACGCCCACCATGGCGGCCGTGCCGCGGACGAAGGGCAGCGGCGCGTCCACGACGGCACCTCCTTCGTCGAGCACGAGCCACGGCTCGATGCCGCGCTCCCGCAGCGTCTCGGCGATGATGCGGGCGGCACCACCGAAAGTCTCCTCGTCGCCTCCGAACGACAGGTACACGTCGCGCGCGGGCGTGAAGCCCGAGGCGAGCAGGTTCTCGACGGCATCCATCACGACGACGAGCGGTCCCTTGTCGTCGAGCGCGCCGCGGCCGTACACCCAGCCACGATCGATGCGCCCCTCGAACGGCGGGTGGGTCCAGGCGTTGCTCTCGTCGACCGGGACGACGTCGAAGTGCGCCATCAACACCGTCGGCTGCTCTTCGGCGCGCCCGCGCCACCGGTACAGGATCCCCAGCTCGCCGATGCGCTCGCGCTCCAGGTGCTCGTGGACGAGCGGGTAGAGCTCGACGAGCACGTCGGCGAACGCATCGAACGGCCCCTGCCCGCGTTCAGCGCGCTCCGCCGAGACGGTGGGCAGCTGGATCATGCGCGACAGTCGCTCGGCGATGCCCGCGCGGGGCACGACGTCGGCAGGGCTCATCGGGCGGCGAACCGGGCCTCGACGGCTGCCGAGATCACGATGTCCTCGGGCTGGAGCTGCACAGCGGGCCCCCCACCCGCAGCGTCCGAGGCGAACGACGCCTTCGCCATGAGCATGCGGGGCGCCGGTGCCGTCTCGGGGCGGCTCTGCTGCGTCAGCAGTCCCACGTCAGCGAGCTCGACGGCGGTGACATCGGCGAGGCCGAGCGCCCCGGCGTACGCGCTCGCTCGCCCGACGGCCACTCCCACGGCCTGCGTGGCGACTTCCCGTTCCACGGATGCCTTCGTCTCGGGGGTGAGCTTCCACTCGATCCAGCCCAGCTGCACGCCCTCGCGCTCGGCGACCTCGCCGGCCCACCACGACAGCACAGCGAAGTCGGTGAACGTGACGGAGAAGTCCACGGTCGCATAGTGCACCGGTGCCAGGCGCTTGCCCTCGTTGTTCCAGGGGCGTTCCGACCACACCGACACGCGTTGGCTCGTCCACTCGGTGACGGTGCCCGCGGACTTCCGCGAGGCGAGGTCGTCGCGCACCGGCTGGGTGAGCGCGGCCATGCGCTCGACGACGGCGCCGCGCTCGGGTCCTTCGGCGCGGATGGTCAGGTGCGCGATCGCGCGCTCGGGGGCGATGCGGGTCTCGTGCTCCCCGCGAACCGTGATGACGACGTCGCTCATCCTCAGACCCTAACCCGTGACCGGTGGGTCAATCGGGGAAGATCTGCCCGACCGGAAGGCGCTTCTCGGCCTGGAACGCATCCTCGGTGCGTCCGTACGCCCAGTACGCCGACAGCGACAGGTCGGCCCGCGCGACGCCGCGGTCGAGCAGGAGCGGCCGCAGCGACTTCATCGCACCTCGCTCACCATGTGCGAAGACCTGCACGCGGCCGGCCGGCCACGCCGCAGCATCCACTGCCGCGACGAGCCGCGCGCCGGGAGCGTCGTGGTCCTCGTCGACCCACTGGACGACGGCGCCCGACGGCACCTCGATCCGGTGCGCGGCCGACCGCGTCTCGATGATCGTCGTCACCGCGGCTTCCGCGGGCAGCGCCTCGAGCGCGGACCAGATCGCAGGGATCGCCGACTCGTCGCCGATCAGCACGTGGTGATCTGCGGTGAGGTCGGGGGAGTAACCCGCTCCGGGGGACGACATCGTCAGCCGATCGCCGGGTTTCGCGTTCGCGGCCCACGGCCCGGCGATGCCGGTGTCACCGTGCACGACGAAGTCGATCTCGATGGTGCGGGCTGCGGCATCCACACGCCGGATCGTGTAGGTGCGGATCGTCGGAAGCTCGTCGAACGGCACCGTCTCACGCAGCGTGGCGAGATCGTACGGCGGCTCGAGGGCGCTGCCCGCCGGAGGGAAGTACAGCTTCGCGTACTTGTCGGTCTCGGGCCGGTCGGCGAAGTCGGCGAACTCGTCGCCCGCCAGCGTCACCCGCACCAGGTCGGGCGAGAGCCAGGCGCTCCCGGTCACGAACAGGGTGGTCTGCGGGCGCGCGGCGCGAGGTGAGGTCACCCTTACATGCTAGAGAACGGATGCTGCGATCCGGCTTCGCGTCCAGGAATGGCGGGGACGCAGCATCCGTTGTATTCTGATGTGCTCGGATGCTTCGGCGCCCGAGTGTTGACAATTCCACAGTGTGACAGCGGCCCTTCGCGAGAAGGACACCTCTGAAGAGGTAACGGGGATGATCGGTTTCGACATCGCCTGTGAATCTGCGTGAAGCGGGCCGAGGATGCAGGGTTATCTCGTAAACGCTCCTTGCAAACCAATAACTGCCGAAAAGAAGCAGTCCGCGTTCGCCCTCGCTGCCTGAGCAGCGAGCCCGACGCCGTCAATCCGTGACTGATCCCGTCACGGGTATTGGCGTCATCTAGGGATCTTGCTGCGTGACGTCGCCTGAGCGTCGCGTGGGACTCTTTTCAGGATGGGCTTGTCGACTTAGGTGTCTGTGACAAAGGTCGGAGCCGAGTAGAACGATTTCACAGACTGCGCCCGGAGAAACCGCAGTTACCCAGCGATGGACGGGGGTTCGATTCCCCCCATCTCCACAGCCGTTGTCACGGAGTTGAAGCCCCGCGATCCCTTCTAAACATTGGCATCGCGGGGCTTTCCTCGTCCTGCGGAGTGGCGGCCGCGAGCGACATTGCGAGGGATCCTTCCGTCGCCCACGGCCGTGTCGAGGATGCCGGCGAGCACTCCGAGCGCTCGATAGACGACGCTGGCCGATCGCGGGCTGGCGCGTGCCTTGGCGCTCTTCGTACGGGTCGTCGTCGCGGTTCCCTCGGACAGCTCCCGGATCCATTGCTCCACGTGTGATGCGCGGGTATCCCCGATCCGAACGTCGCCCCACCGAGGGAGGACGTAGACCCGCCACGACGTGTTCATAGAGCTGAACGAGGATGCCTTGAGCGCGTGCTTTTTGTTGCGCAGCCACTCGACGCCCAGCGCGCCGACCGTGATACGCGCCTCACCCGGGTCGGTGTACGAGCCGTTCGAGCGCGAGACCTCGGTGTTGGCGAGATACGGCTCGGCGTCCTTCTCGGTGCGGAAGCACTTCGGGGTCAGGGTAGCGCCGATCGCTGACGCCGTCGGGTGCGCCGGAGCGACACCAGCGTGTCTTGTGGATAGCTGGCGCTCTTTGCAGGATCGAGCAAACTCGGCAGGTGAGCGCCATGCCGTGGGCACCAGGGGGTGCAGTTTTCCGTCGGAAGCCCTGAACGGAGGGCGGTTGTTGTCCGCGCGTCAAACGGCTCCACCGGGGAGAATCACCAGATGCATTACCGATTCGCCAACGACTACGGTGCTCGCTGGCCGTTCTGGGCTGCCGATGGGCTGTGCGCGGACGGGGACCCCGCGCTTCCGCCACAGCTCGAGCGCGAGGTTAGGGATTGGGCGGACCGGTTCGAGCAGCTCTTCGATTGGCAGCAGGGCTGGCCGGACCAGGCCACCGCTGACGGACATCGCGCTGAAGGAGAGCGCTTGTACGGCGAGGTTCAACGCGCGCTACCCGAAGCCACCATCACGTTCCACTATTGGGAGATCAGTTACCGCGCCGCTCCTTGAGCGGTCCGCACGCGGGCTCACACGCCGTGAGGCTCGTGGGAGAGGGCGAGAGCTGAGATGACGGTTGCGGTGTTCTCGGTCAGCGCGGCGACAGCGACGTGCGCCATCTGCTTGATGTCGCCGTCACGGACGGCGACGGTCGGCACTTGCGTCATGTGCGGCCGGTAGCCCGCACGCCAGTAGTCGGGGTCGGCCGCCGCAAAACCGGGCATGACTTCCAGGAGATCGGCGAGGCGCTCATGCATCTCGTGAAGGTCGGCGGACTCCACGAGCTGAACAGGGACGGTCGGATCGCGACCGAACATCGCAGGAGCTGCGAAGCGAACCGACAGCTGTTCGTAGTCAGCGCACCCTTTACTCACCGCGCGGGCGAGTCCCTCGCCGTGATCCGTGACTGCGAAGTTTGATGCCAACGTGACGTGTGCTGGCCACTCGCGACGGTCAAAGATCGCTCCGACGTCGACTGGGCGAAAAAGTGCGACCACGACGAAGAGTTGCTGCGCTGCGACCTTCTCCACGTACCCAGTGTTCCCGATAGGCCTCGGAATGTCGTGCGTTTGCCGGTCGCTCAGCGCCCGCAAGCAACCCGGCGGTGCATCACGCGTCGCGGCGCCAGTCGGTGACTTCGGGGTCGGCGACGAACCCGGCCGCGAGGTAGGTCGCGACCGCGCCCACGTTAGAGCTTTCTGCGCAAACCGTGACGCTCGACGAACCCATCTCGCGCAGTGTCGCCGCGGCAGCCCGCGACATGACTGCGCCGTAACCACGCCCGCGGTGCTCTTGATGAACTCCCAACGGTTCGATGAGTCCTGGACGCGCGGCACCGCTGGACCACACTGCGGAGACCGCGACCGGGTGGTCCTGTTCGTCGCGCAGCAGAAGGATACGCCCGGCGTCAAAGAATGGAGCGTTCGCAGCCGCACACCATCCGTCGACGAAGTTGCGAAGCCGCTTGTGGGCATGGGTGTCCCGCGGAAAGCCGACCAATGAACCGACACCCATTCCGCCGTGCGCTCCGGCTCGACAATCTCAACGCGCAGATCGGGAACCTCGACAGGCTCTGCAAGACTCCGACGAAGTGGTGTCCACGGCTCGTCGGGCAGCCACCCGCGCTTCATGAGTTCTTCCCCGAGAGCGGCGGCGCCGCGCGCCTCGATCGTCGCGCTTCCGGGCTCCAAGACACCGGCTGTCGCATCACCGACGTCCGCCGAGATTCGAGAAGCGAGAGAGGCGTCCTGGCACCGCGCCGGGTCTATCGCGAACCGCAGCAGGTCGGGGCCATCGAGCAGTGCGACCGCGACAATGGTGTCCCCGTCGGACCACACGCGCATTCCGGCGGCGGTGGCGGCGGATCCTCGCAGTGAGTACCATCCGAGATCGCCCGGATGCAGATGCAATGGTCCATCATCGTCCTGCCACCCGCCCAGGACGCGGCCGATGTATTCGAGCTCTCGGCGGTCCGGCGTTCTCGCGTTCCCGTACATGAGCCCTCGTTTCCCAGCCGCACAAGCGATGCATCGTTACGTGACCACCGCGGCCACCGCGAACACGAGGCTTCGCGCAATCGTCGAAAGCACCCAGATTAGCCCCGGGCCGCTGATCGAAAGGCAATCGGCATCGTTTGCGGAACTAACTACCCCAAGTCCGCAGGTGGGTCCTTCCGCGTGCAGACGACGAAACGCGGCCACGCCCGTCAAGGCGCGAGTACGTCTTGACGGTCCAGTCGCCGTTCCAGGAGGAGCGGCGCGGAGCGGAACCCCGCTTTCACATACAGTTGCGCCGCAGCTTCGTTCGCACTCACGGTGACCCTGAGAATGCCGCGTTCGTCTGCCGCCTCAAGCAGAGAATCTACAAGTGCCCGCCCCACGCCGTGCTGTCGAAACTCCGGCAGAACGAAGACGCTCTGAATATCGCCTGTCGAGCGGCTGCGATCGTGGAAGTCGGGCACGCGGTCGAAGATCACAAGCCATGCCATGCCCACCAGGGCGCCGTCTCGCTCCGCCACCCGAGCGATCAGCGAGTCTCCTTCAGCTGTCATCCACGAAGCGATGTCGTTCGAGAACGAACGCATTTCCTCGGGCCCAGGATGGTTCGGGCGCCCCGCCCACGCAACCTTCAGCACGGCGAGCGCCGCTGCGTCTTCCGTCGTCGCGTTCCGTACCACCACACCTGTCACGAGATGAGCATCGCGAAGGCTCCGCACGCTCGCAAGCCGGTCCCTGATCGGTCGCTAGTGTGACCTCGTGTCGCGGATGACGGCCTCGACGCGATCGGCGAGTGCCGAGACGGTCTCGCGGCCGTCCAGTTCGAGCGTTGCTCCCGCCCTGAGGAGCGGTTCGACATCCCGGAGGTTGCGTGAGATCTCTTCACGCTCTTCGCCCGTTGTGCCGTACGGGTTATTGACGCGTGCCGAGACGCGTTCCAAGAGCACGCTGAGTGGTGCGGTCAGGAGGATGATCGCGTCGAAGTTGTCGTAGAACCGCACCTGGTTCTCGACCGTCCCGGAAACGATGACAGGGCCCCCATTCGCCAGCAGTGCGGCCATGCGCGGCTCATCCCACGTGCCGTCACCCTGCGTCCAACCGTCGTAATCGGTGTCGACCGCTTGGTGGCCGCGACGTCGGAGCTCATCGAGAAGCGTCGTCTTGCCCGCCCCAGACATGCCGGTGACAAGAATGCGGCTCACGCTCAAGACGCTAGCCGACCTGGTGAATCGGGCGCTGACCGGGTCCCTCACCGTACTGACTCTGGCTGCTGTCGGAGCCCTGTCGTTCCACCTTGGCGGGGGGAGGGAATCGTGCTGGCGCATCAGCCATGTCGCCACGAGCGCGTCGCATGCCAGCCGAGAACGGTGGCTGCGCGCGAGGTGTCGAACCCGCCTCTGTGGTCTGGGAAGTCCCCGTGGCGAGTCGCGCCCGGGAGGTGGCGGGCCAGCAAGTCGCTCGTCGGAGTTTCTGAGAGCGTGTCGTCGCTTGCGATCACTACCGCTTCGTATCCGCGGTGCTCGGGTCGAGGCTGCAGGGCGAGCACGCATGCTCGAGCGGCGTCCTCGAGGTGGATCCAGCCCCACAGGCTCGCGGCGCCGTCGGCGTCGCTGCGGGTGCGGGCGACATGCTCGGCCTCGCCGGAAGTGAGGATCCAGTGCGGCCTCAGCGCCGTGACCGTCATTCCGCGTCGCGCGTACATCTCGCCCATGCGCTCAGTGAAGTCCTTCGTCAGCGCGTACGGGTCAACAAAGGCGAGCGGCGTCGACTCATTCACCGGGAGGGTCGAGAAGAGGAGCGGCTCAGGCGAGAATGACGTGCCGTAGATGGCGCCGCTCGAAACCAGCACAGCAGTGCTGATGCCCGCCTCCCACGCCTGCTCCAGCGCGTTGAAGCAGGCCATCGTGTTGTTGCGGACGAGTTCGCTGGGCTCGGTGTGCTCCGGGGAAGGGATCGCGGCGCAGTGGATGATCGCGGTCGCGCCTTGCATCGAACGTGCCACCTCGTCCGCGTCGGCCAGATCCACGGAGGATGGTCCTTGCAGATCAGCCTCCAGAACGCGGACGCCGGCCGCGAGCAACTGGCGGCACACCTCGCGCCCGAGCTTGCCCTGCGAACCACTCACCCACACCACCGCGGCTTCGGGCGCGGCGGCCGTCGATGATTGCGGGGTGGAGCGCCTCATGCGTCGACCTTAGGACGCGCCGGCTCACTTGGCCGGTCGCTCAGCGCGCGTCGTCGCTGAGGCTCCGGGACCACGCGACTTCGCGGTCGAGTTGACCCGTCTCAACGAAGAGAAGCACCTGGTGCGTGTCCGGCAGAGTCGCCGCGAGTTGCTCACGGTCGGCGCGGGTGAAGCCGAGGTTCTGCCAGAACGGCCCGGACCGTCGCGAGAACAGCCACGCGCGCGTAGCGCCGGCTTCGTGCGCTCGCTCCAAGGCAAACTTCGCAAGACGCGATCCCGCCCCAGCGGATCGGCGCTGCTGCGCCACCGCCACGCTTCGGATCAGGGCGTGCTTCCGATTTGCGCTTAGCTCGAATCCCGCGCTGCCGACGATCTCCCCACATTTGTCGCGCTCGATCCAGAGTTGGACAGTGGGGGCTTCGAGGCCTGCAAGTGTCAGATCGGCTTCACGAAGGAACGCGCGAATCTCCTCGAGATCGACATCCGATACTCGCTCGATCTTCACAAGCCAATTGTCGCCGGTCCGGTCGACCTGGGCCGCATCGCGTCGCCCGATGCGCGCTCCCTTGTCGGTCGGCTCGATAGAGCGCTCAGACCCAAATGGTCGTCGCCAGTCATCTCCCAGGTGCGCGCGGTACTCTGGGCGAGATAGGCGAACTTCTCATTCGTCTCGCCCCGGCTGTGTGGTAACAGTCGGGGCTTCTTCTTTGTGTGGACGGCTCGACTCATCCGAGTTGGCCTCGCGCCCTGTCCCGTGAGGTGTCCTCCTTCGAAGGAGGTTCGAGGCCGACGCTAGCTCGACGCCAACCGGAGAGCCCTAGCCGTGTAGTAGTCGACCGTCCCGTTGGCGTCCTCGACACCGAAGACCCACTTGCCGGACGGAGTTGCCCGGACGCCGATCACAGTGCCGCGTGCGCCCTGGGTGAAGACGTCGTCCCCGGGTTTGAACGCGTAGTCGGTCATGCGGCCGAGCATACGTGGATTCTGCCCCCGTGCTCGTCGTGGGCGACATCAATCCCGCAGTGCTCCGGCCCGGCTCCAGCGTCACAGGCAAAGCGCGCAAAGCGTTCGAGTTGCAGGACCAGGGGCAGGAGATCGAGGTCGAGACCGAGGGCGACTTTCTGCGTTGCCTCGACGGAAGCACGTTGGAAGGGGCCGAGGTACTTCCTACCGAAACGGAGCCTTCCGTTTGAGGCGATCGCTCGATCCATATCCGTGCAGTGCCCGTAGGCCGGTCCTCGGCGAGCGGCGTTTCAGGCTGGGTAGCTTGATCTCTCGGCGGATTGCGCAGGGACGGCGGTTTCTGCCAGATTGGCGAGCAGCTGGAGGCGCTCGTGGCTGGGGGTTCCGGGTTCGGCGGAGAAGACGATCATCTGGAGTCCGCGGTCGGACGCGAGGTCCATGGCTTGGAAGGTGAGGTCGAGATCGCCGACGACCGGATGGTGGATCAGTTTGAGGCCGGTGCGGTGCTCGCGGACGTCGTGGGCTCCCCAGAGCTTTCGGAACAGATCGCTTCGGGTTGAGAGCTCGCCGACAAGCCCCGTCAGTCGACGGTCGTAGGGGGAGCGGCCGGCCTCGGTGCGAAGGACAGCCACTATCTGACGTGTCTGCGCTTCCCATTCCCGGTAGAAGGACCGCGCCCTCGGGTCGAGGAAGATGAACCGGGCGGCGTTGGCCGGGTGCGGGCCGTCATCGAGCATCTCAGAGTAGAGCGCTCGCCCGAGCCGGTTGGTGGCGACGGCATCAAGACGGCCGTTCTGCACGTAAACGGGCACCGTCGACATCGCGTCGATCGTCTGCCTCGCACCGGGCGTGAGTTGCGACGTGCGGGTGGTCTTCGCTCGCCGTTGTGGGTGGGTGCCGGCATTCGCGGCGCGGATCAGGTCATACAGATGGGCGTGCTCGGCTTCGTCGAGCTGCAGGGCGCGGCTGACGCCGTCGATGACGGCTTCGGAAACCCCCGCGGCGTTGCCACGCTCCAGCCGCTTGTAGTACTCCGCGCTCATCCCGGCCACCAGTGCGACTTCTTCCCGGCGGAGTCCGGGCACCCGACGGCGGCCGCCGAAGTCCGGCAGCCCCACCTGCGACGGCGTGAGCTTGGCGCGCCGCGTGGTGAGGAAGTCGCTGATCGCGTCCGAGGCATCCATCTTTCGAAGTTACGCCGACTCGGGGCGCGTAGGGGGTTCCTGTCGGGCCACCCATAGACAGGGCCACGCTCACCCGGCGGAAGAAGCGTTGACTCGAACCATCAGCCGCAGAACGAACGGCGACATTCGAGAAAGGCACACACCACCCGTGAAGAACGCACACCTGGGATCCCTCGAGGTCTCTCGCATCGGCCTTGGTGCGATGACGATGGCCGGCACCTACACGACGGGTGGAGCGCTCGACAACGACGAGTCCGTCCGCACCATACACCGCGCCCTGGACCTCGGCGTCACCCACATCGATACCGCGGAGATCTATGGTCCGTACCTCAGCGAGCAGATCGTCGGCCAAGCACTTCGCGGACGACGCGACCAGGTGAAGATCGCCACCAAGTTCGGGCTCGTCTCACACTCCGGCGGCGGACCCGGTGTCACAGACAGCGCCCCGATGAACGTGAAAGCCGCGGTCGAAGGGTCCCTGCGCCGTCTCGGTACCGACCACATCGACCTGTACTACCAGCACCGCGTCGACTCGAACATGCCCATCGAAGACACCGCAGGTGCCGTCGCTGACCTGATCGCCGAAGGCAAAGTGCTCCACTTCGGACTGTCCGAAGCATCCGCACAGACCATTCGCCGGGCGCACGCCGTACAGCCCGTTTCCGCCCTCCAGACCGAGTACTCGCTGTGGACCCGCGACGTGGAAGCTGAGATCCTTCCTCTGCTGCGCGAGCTCGGCATCGGGTTCGTTCCCTATTCACCCCTCGGTCACGGGCTGCTCACCGGGCAAATCCGCTCCGCTGCCGACATCCCCGACGACGACTGGCGCAAGACCAACCCCCGGTTCGTGGGCGAGAACTTCACCCGCAACCTCCGCCTCGTCGACGAGGTCCGTGCCATCGGTGCCGAGATCGGAGCCACCCCCGCACAGACCGCGCTGGCGTGGATCCTCACCCGAGGAGACGACATCGCCCCAATCCCCGGGACACGGCGAGTCGCGCGTGTGGAGGAGAACACCGCAGCCGACGCCCTCGAGCTGACTCAGGAGCAGGCCGATCGCCTCAGCGCGCTCGAACCCGCCGCCGGTGAACGACACGACCAAGCCAACATGGCCTCGATCGACCGGTGATCGGGGCAGACCTCCGCAGCTCGGGCTGGGTTCGTCAACGAGCGTCTGGAGGGGTTGCTCGGCCTACCGTGACGCCGCACTTTGGACGGATGCTCGCCCCGGGCAAGGTGCGATCGCAACCCGGTCCATCAGTGAGCTGGCCTAGGCCGGAGCCGCCGTGCCGGTCAGCTCGAGCCTCACCAGGGGGTGCCGCGCAGGTCGATTTCGCCGGCCGGCCAATCGCGTCCCCGGATGGGGAAGACCAGCAGTGGACCGTCGGACGACACCACCGTCGACCGCGGATCCTGCATCGATGTGTGACGCTCGACGGCTCGCACTCGTTGCCACCCGGCGCTCTCGTAGAACGGAATGACTCCCTCTCGGCAACCGAGGTAGCCGAACTGTATTCGCTCGTCCTCCCACATCGCTTCCTGCGCGCGACGCATGAGGCGCCGACCAAGCCCGCTGCCGCGCGCAGCCTCGTCTACCAAGACGCCGCCTGTGCCGGCGACCGTGACTTCCGCTTCCCCGACGGTGAGCGTCCGGGTCTGAAACCCGACGTGGCCCACCAGCGCAGAGCCCACGAAGGCGAGGATGTGCACGCTGGCAGGCGAGTATCCGTAGGGCCGATCCGGATCCCACCCTCCGTACTCTGCGAGGTACTCCCGGTCGAACAACCCCCGCAGAGCGGAGAGTTGTGAGGCGGTCAGTGCGCCATGCGACACGACGCGGAATTCCTCAGGCATCGGGCAAGCCTAAACGGGCGGTACCTGCCGAGACACAGCCCACTCACGTCTTTCGCGCCACCGCAGCCGCACCGATCAACCCACCCGCAGATGCCAGCAGCACGAGAGCTCCGGCGATCATTGCGATCTCAACGGCCATCGGCAACTCCAACGCCACCGACAGGACGCAGAGAACAACGGCGGCGCGGGGCTCCGGCGGATCAAAGCTGCAGCCGTCGCTGGTCCGGATGACGCTCCGTCCACGGTGTTCTGCCAAGTTCCCGGACTTCCTCCGGCCCGCCGCCCGCGCGCCATTCGTGACGACCAGACGCGGATGCCGCGGCTCTCGCCTGCCGCGGCATCCGCTGCCCTGCGCTCGGGAGGGGCGGTCAGGCCCCAGAGATCCAGACGGTCGCCTCGCCCGGGAGCTCGCGACCCTCGACGTGGTGGCTCGAGAGCGACATCGCGCCTCCGTCAGGCAGATCGTACGGTGTCTCACCGAAGTTGGTGAAGACCGTCCACCCGTTCGGACGGCGGAAAGCCAGCACGTCCTCGCGACCGGTGTCGATCCACTCCAGCGATTCGCCGGTCTGCAGCAGCCGGCGCAGCGCGAGGGCTTGGCGGTAGAGCGCGAGCGTCGAGCGCGGGTCGTCCTCCTCTACCGACACCGCGAGATCCGCGAACCACTCGGGTTGCGGCAGGTGGGCGCCGCCGTCGCCGAAACCGAGGGAGGACCCCGAAGCCGACCACGGCAGCGGAACGCGGCATCCGTCCCGTCCGATGTCCTCGCCGGGGCTGCGGAAGAAGGTCGGGTCCTGGCGCTGGGAGTCGGGGATCGCGGCCACTTCGTGCAGGCCCAGTTCTTCGCCCTGGTAGACGTACGCCGAACCCGGCAGACCCAGCACGAAGAGCGTCGCGGCGCGGGCGCGGCGCAGTCCGCGCTCGGTGTCGAGCACCGGCGACGTACCGCCCGACAGCAGCCACTCGTTGCCGTGCTTGCGCGTGGGGCGTCCCTTGTCGTCGCGCTCGACGTCGGGCAGTCCGTAACGCGTGGCATGACGCACCACGTCGTGGTTCGACAGCACCCACGTCGTCGACGAGCCCGACTTCCCGGCGAGCGCGAGGTTGTCCCCGACGATCCGGCGGAACTGCGTGGCGTCGAAGTCTGCCTCGAGCAAGTCGAAGTTGAAGGCCTGGCCCAGGCTCTCGGCGCGCGCGTACAGCGGGATGCGGGAAGGCTCGACCCACGCCTCGGCGACGGCGGTGCGCGGCGGGTCGTAGGAGTCGAACACCTCGCGCCACTCCGCGTACACCTCGTGCACATCGTCGCGGTCGATCATCGGGTGGTTGCCGTCGCGAGGCATCGCGTCGAGCTCGGCCTGCGAGGGGAGGGGATCGACGAAATCCTTTGTGAGCATGTGCGCCACGTCGATGCGGAAGCCGTCGACACCCCGGTCCGACCAGAAACGCAGCGTCTTCACGAAGTCGGCGCGCACCTCCGGGTTCGACCAATCGAGGTCGGGCTGCTCGACCGCGAAGTTGTGGAAGTACCACTGCCCGTCGGCCACGCGCTCCCAGGCCGAGCCGCCGAACACCGACACCCAGTCAGCGGGTGGCTCGGAGCCATCCGGCCCGGATCCGTCGCGGAAGATGTACCGTGCGCGAGCGGCCGAGCCTCGGCCGGCCGCGAGTGCCTCCTGGAACCATTCGTGCTGATCCGACGTGTGGTTCGGCACGATGTCGACCACCACCTTGATGCCCGCGCCGTGCAGCGCCCTGAGCATCTCATCGAAGTCCTCGAGCGTGCCCAGGCGAGGGTCGACGTCGCGGTAGTCGGCGACGTCGTAGCCGCCGTCAGCCAGCGCCGACGGGTAGAACGGGCTCAGCCAGACCGCGTCGATCCCCAGCTCTTTCAGGTAGGGCACGCGCGAGGTGACGCCTCGGATGTCGCCGATGCCGTCGCCGTCGGCATCCGCGAAGCTCCGCGGATACACCTGGTAGACGACCGCCTGACGCCACCAATCGGGGGTCGTGAGGTCATTCAGCTTTGCGGTCAGCGGTGCGGAGTGCACAGTCGTCACGGAGACGCGTTTCCTTTCGAGGTGATTCTTCGGTGGAGAGTGGGATGCCGCGGCCTCAGCCCTTGACGGCTCCCTGGGTCACGCCTTCCATGACCCATCGCTGGGTGAACAGATAGACGATGATCGCGGGCGCCATCGCCATGAGGTACGAGGCGAACGACACGTTGTAGTTGTTGCTGAACTGGGTCTGGAAGATGTTCTGGACGACCGGAAGCGTCTGCGATGCGGGGTCCGAGATGATGAGCGACGGCATCATGAAGTCATTCCACGATGCCAGGAATGCGAAGATCCCGACAGTGGCACTCATCGGCGCGAGCAACGGGAAGATGAGCCGCCAGAACGTCTGCCACGTCGTGGCGCCGTCGATGCGAGCGGCCTCTTCGAGCTCACCGGGGATCGACCGCAGGAACGCCGTGAACAGCAGGATGCTGAAGCTCAGCTGGAACATGATGTGCAGGATCGTCACGCCCACGGGATTGTCGAGCCCGGCGAGTCCCGTCAACTGGATCTGGGGGAGCGCCACCACCGGGAACGGCAGGAACATCGCCGCCAGCAGGTAGTAGAACGAGTAGCGGAAGAGCTTGCGATCCCAGTTGCGCGAGATGGCGAACGACGCCAGCGCGGCCAGGATGATCGTGCCGGCGACGGTGAACGCTGTCACGAGGAGCGAGATGGTGAACGCCCGTGGGAAGTCGGTGAGCTCCCAGGCGGCGACGAACCCTTCGATGCTCCACGGTGCCGGAAGCGAGAACGCATTGCCGTCGACGGCCTGACCCTGCGTCTTGAACGCCATCGTGATCGTGACGTACAGCGGGATCAGGACCGTGAAGGCGCAGAGGATCAGCACGATCGTGCCGGACCAGTTCACGCGCTCCGTCGCGAAGCGCGAGCGGGCGGGCTTGCGGACGGCGTCGCCGTCGAGCACGCGTTCGGCGTTGATGTCCTCGACGGCGAGGGCTGCTTGCGTGGTCATCAGAACACGTTCCTTCCGCGAGTGAGACGGAGTTGGAGGAGGGAGAGGATCAGCGCGATGACGAAGAAGATCGTGGCGTTGGCCATCTGGTAGGCGTAGTCGCCACCCGAGAAGCCGGTGAAGATCGTCATCGCGATGCTGCGGGTGGCGGTGCCGGGGCCGCCGTTGGTGAGGCCGACGATGATGTCGTACGCGTTCAGGAAGTTCTTGAAGCCGAGGATGACGTTGATCACGACGTACCCCGCGACCAGTGGCAGCGTGATCCGCAGGAGCTGCTGCATCTTGCCGGCGCCGTCGATGTCGGCCGCTTCGTACACGTCGCCCGGGATGGACAGGAGGCCGGCGATGTAGATGAGGAGCGTGCCGGGGATCGCCTGCCACGCCGTGACGATCACGATCGCGATCCACGCGAGATCCGGATTCGCGAGGATGCTCTCGCTGAGCCATGGGATGCCCCACGCCTGCCCGAGCCCGGGCAGGGAGTTCGAGAACAGGAAGTTGAAGACGTAGGCGATGATGATGCCCGAGATCACCATCGGGATCACGAAGATCGCTCGCAGCCCGGCCTTCAGCCGCACGCGCGAGACGAGCCCGACCGCGAGCAGGAACGCCAGCACGTTCACGACGATGACGGTGACAGCAGCGAAGCCGAAGGTGAACAGATAGCTCTGCAGGATCGCCGGGTCGGTGAAGACGGCCACGTAGTTGATGAGCCCGACGAACTCCCAGTCGCCGAACCCGATCGAGTCGGTGAAGCTGAAGAAGATGCCGATGACCGCCGGGATCGTGATGGCGAGTGTGAACAGGATGAGGGCGGGGAGCAGGAAGAGGTAGTAGACCCCTTCGACGCGTCGGCGCGTGCGCGGCATCGTCGCCGCGCCGGAGCGCCTGCCCGCTTTGGGCACCGTGAGGGTGGCCGTGGTGGTTGCCATGAGTGCGTTCCCTTCGTGTCTGCTATTGGCGCAGCGCCAGCCGAGCCCAGTCGGCGTCGAGGGTGCGCAGTGTGCTCTCGATGTCGGACCCGGTCACGATGCCCTGCATGTAGTTGTCGGTGGGGATGGTCAGCGGGATCGCCTTCGAGGCGCCCTGGTAGAACTTCGCGGAGTCGTAGTACTCCTTCATGCCGAGGATGCGCTCGTCGGTGACCGGTGCAGAGTCGGTGGTGGTGCCGTAGCCGAGGAATGCGGCGTTGTACTCGTCCATCACGTCCTTGCGGAACAGGTAGCTCAGGAAGTCGCGCGCACCCTCCTTCTGATCGGATGCCTCGGGGATCCACGCGGCGAGGTCGATGTTGACCCGCACCTTGTTGTCATCGGGGTCGTCGGTCATCGGCAGCGGGAACGTGCCGAGGTCGAGGTCGGGGTTCGTCTTGTCGATCTCGCCGAACGCCCACGGCCCCTGGAGGTACATCGCCGCCTCGCCCTTCGCGAAGGCGAGGTTGCCGTCGCCGTAGCCCCGGCTCGCGGCATCCGCGTTCGTGTACTCGCTCGTGAGCTGCGTCATCCGCTCGACGGGGTCGGCGAGGGTCTTCTCGAACGACACCGGCGAGTCCGGGCCGACCTCGGTGCCGAGCTCGTTCATCTCGTCGTAGAACGAGGCGACGTCGACCTCACCGCCGACGGCGTAGTCGAACCATCCCTGCCCGACGGTCCACGGGTCCTTGAAGGTGGCGTAGAACGGCGTGATGCCCGCCGCCTTCAGCGCGTCGCAGACCTCGACGAGCTCGTCCCACGTGGTGGGGACCTCGAGCCCCTGTTCGTCGAAGATCTGCTTGTTGTAGATGACGGACGCCGCCATCACCGAGTACGGCAGCACGCTCGTGCGCCCGGGGTAGGTGGCGTACTGGTCGACCAGATCCTGCACCTCGGGGAGGATGCGGTCGGCCTCGGGCATGTCGCTCAGGTCGCTGAGGGCGCCGCGCTCCATGAAGCGCGCCATCTCCATGTTGTAGTTGAGCAGACCGAGGTCCGGCGGGTTGCCGCGCAGGAAGCCCGCCTGCAGGTTCGAAGAGGTGTCGAAGACGACCTCGACCTCGTCTTGGCTCGCGTTGTACTCCTTGATGAGATCGCGGAAGTAGGGGATCGCCTCGGGCTTGCTGAGATGGAACCTCACCTCGGCCGGCCCGGTCGATGCGCCGGAGCACGCGACCAGGGAGGTGCCGAGGATCGCGATGACGGCGCCCGCCGCGCTCGCGCGGCGGAGGAAGACGGATGCTGCAGGCACGTCGTTGTCCTTTTTCCGTGGGTTGTGGGTCTCTTTGGTTCGAAGAGTAGATTTACTCGCCGAATCAAATGGATGTGGACCATAATGCTGAGGAACGCGTGAAAGGTCAAGACCTCGATGTCACAATCGCTGCTCACCCCGACGGCACTGCGTCGCGCGAGCCTGGACGCTGTCCTCGGCTTCGCCTGGGACGCCGACGCGCTGACAGCCTCGGACGTGATCGAACACGTCGGGCTCACGCGGTCGACCGCCATCGACGTCGTCGATGAACTCGTCGAGCGCGGGCTGCTCGCCGAGCTGCCGAACGCCCGTGCGGTGGGGGAGTACCAGAAGGGGCGACCGGCTCGGCGGTTCGCGTTCCGCGAGGACAGCGGATACGTGGTCGGGCTGGACGCCGGTCGCGCCCACCTCACGGCGACCGTCGCGGATCTGCGCGGCGCCGCGCGGGCGGTGCGCCATCTGGCAGCCGATGCGTCTCACGATTCACCCGAAGACCGGCGTCGCGACGCCGCGCGTGTGGTCGATGATGCGCTGGCGGCGGCCGGGATCACGCGAACCGACGTCGTTGCGCTGTGCGTCGGTGTTCCGGCGCCCGTGGACCGGAACGGGTCGTCGCCTCCTCACCGGGATGACTTCTGGCGTCGGATGAACCCGTCGTTCGGCGACCTCTTCGGCGAATGGGTGCCGATCGTGCGGGTCGAGAACGATGCGTCGCTGGCGGCGGTGGCGGAGCGGGCGGTCGGCGCGGCCGTCGGCTGCGACGACTTCGTGACGCTTCTCGCAGGAGAGCGCCTCGGCGCGGGCGTGTGGGTCGACGGGACTCCGCTCCGTGGAGCGCATGGCGGCGCCGCCGAGATGGTCGCCTTCGACCACGTCGCGGGCGTCGAAGGGGCGTGGGGGCTCGGCTACCGGGTGGCCGAGCTGGCACGTCGTGCGCTGGCGGAGGCATCGTTGCCATCGTCAAGTGCGCTGTGGGGACTGGACTCCGCCCAGATCGACGCCAAGACCGTGCTCGCGCTCGCCTCCGAAGGCGACGCGGGTGCGATGCTCGTCGCGCGGCAGGTGGGAGAGACGCTCGCCGTCATCGCCGGAGTCCTGGGGAGCCTCTTCGATTCCCGACGGATCATCGTGTCGGGCGCCGTCGCCGCCGGCGCAGGGCCGGTGATCGACGCGGCGCTCGACGCGCTGCCGCAGGAGCTGGACCTGCCCGCACCCGAGATCGTCGCGTCCGACCTGGGCGCCGACATCGTGTCGGTCGGAGCTGTGCGCGCCGCCGTCGAGGCGGCGCGCGGGGGTGCGCTGGATCTGCCCCGGTTCGTGGCGGCCAGCTGACGCTCCAGAGCGCTCGCGCGCAGGCGCCGGTCGGTGATCTCGGGCGCCTCGCCCGTCACCGTATGCGCGGGCAGTCAGTGGCCCACCGACTGGAAGTAGTGCGCTGCCCCGTACTGCGCCACGTTGACGCCCAGGCGCTGGCCCTCGACGTCCGCGTAGCGGAAGTGCAGGCCGGCCCAGATGCGCGCATCGATGAGTTCGCTGAGCGGCTGCGAGAACGTGTCGAATGTGCGAACCCGCTGCGCACCGGCGGGCAGCGCCGCTGACGTGCTCGTCATGTGGAAGCCCCCCGCGACGACATCGCCGAAGAACATGCGAAGGACAGCCGCATGCGCGCCGTCGTTGCAGTTGTGTCCGGACGGGTGATCCGGGTACGGGGCCGTGAGGAGTGCCGTCCAGCCTGGTTCGGCGGTCGTCCCACCGTTGCCATCTTCGTCCGCCCGCGGGATCGCGTTCCACGGCCGCCAGAAGTCGTAGTAGTACTTGTCCGCCCAGCACGTGATCAGGGCATCGGCACCGCTCAGGTTCTGCATCGCGAGAAGCCGTGCGGAATCGGCGGCGCTGAGCTCGTTGGCGACGATCAGCTGCCGCGCGACTTCGTTCCATGCGAGGATCGGCGCCCACTGCCACCACTGTGCGACGTAGGTCTGGGCTTCCGTCCGGCTGGACCCAGTCGCCCTGCCGATCATCTGCACCTCGTTGAGCTCGGCCGCGTATTCCGGGCTGTCGAGCGCGAGCGGCGGTGCCGAGCGGAACTGGGCCGCGCTCTCGACGAGGAACGGCTCGACACCGCCCACCCACGGTGTCGGGTCGAGGATCTCCTGCCCCATCGCGTTGAGCAGCGGGGACCAGTGCCCCGCTCGAGGGTCGCGCACCCACTGCGACGGACCGAATCGCCCGTCGCCCTGTCGGGCCTGCAGCATCGCGTCCGCCGCTGCGTGGCCGGCGGCGATGCCCTGCTTCTTGAACGAGCTCTCGGCGATGGCGTCGACCGACGCCGCGTACTGCGCGTCCAGCGTCGTCAGGAGGCCGCCCCTGCCGGGGAACGGCGCGATCTCCGGCGCCGTCGAGACGAGTGCGTGGGCCACGTCGTACGCCGCCGTGGCGACCGCCGCCTCGATCGACGCTTTCGCCCCGAACCTCTGCTTGAGGACGTACGGCTGGTACTGCTTCGGGCCGATCGCGGTCACCGCGTCGTACACGGCACCCTGTGTCATGGCCATGTTGATCTGATACGCAGGCGGCGCGCCGCCGTTCGGCCCGGGGACGGCGGCGAGCGTGTTCGCCGCCACCTCATTCCAATGGACGACGGCGGTGGCGTTCGTGGCTGTCGGCGGTGCGGCCGAGGCCCCCGCGGCTCCGAGTGAGACCGACGCGATGAGTGCGGCCGCAATGATGGCGATGGATCGACGAGTATTCATGATCAACCTCACAAGTGGGGATCTGAGGCACAGGCTCGGAGAGCCTGCCTCACTGTCCCACCGCGCCGCGCCTGCGTCGATTGGGCATAGCCCTTAGGGAGAAACGGCGGGCTCCTCCTACGCCGGGCACTCCGGTCCGCGCGGGTAGCCGCCTCCCTGGTCGGGGCACACGCCGACGGTGAGCAGGTATGACTCGAGGAGGTGCCGACTGCCACCGGCCACGGCGACCATCGGATTCTCCGAAAGCCACACGGCGTAGACCACCGGCGAGGTGAAGCGCCCGCCCGACAGGAATGCGGCGGTGCCCTCTCTGAAGGGCACGAGCAGCGCCGGGTGGCAGTCCCATCGCTCGATGCAGAGGCGCTCGGCGCGATCGGCGATGTCCGAGCAGGGCGACAGCCCGGCCGCTTCGCAGTACTGCGTCGCCCATGCCACCGACCCGGCGCCGGGCCGAAGGCCGAATCCGATCGGGTCGATCGTGACGAGGGCCGAGCCCGTGGGATCCGACCGAGGAGGTGTCGTCTCCTCGTCGGGCGGAGGCGCCGAGACCGCGCGTGCGGGAATCGGCACGGGTGGACTCGCGGGAGAGGGTGCGCTGCAGCCTGCCAGAAGCAGTACCGCCCCCAGCAACACGACCCATCGACCCCAGGCGAGCACGGGCATCTCCCTCTGTGCGTGACGGTAGACCCGCCGTCCCGTGCGCACAAGATGATCGATACCGTTCCGGTACCGCATCGCGGACAGCATCCGTCCTGATCACGCGAGATGATCGTCCGGTCAGGCCGCCCGACGCCAGAAGGAGGACCGAGCAATGTCCAGAGTCGTGTGGTTCGACATCCCCGTCACCGATATGACACGAGCCATCGCGTTCTATGAGGCGCTCACCGAAGAGAAGCTCATCCGGCTTCCGGTCGGGCCCGACAAGGAGACCGCCATCTTCGCCGCGGCGGACGGTGGCGCGGCGGGATGCCTGTTCGCCGCCCCGGAAGACGAGCCGTCGCACGTCGGCTCGCGCGTCTACTTCGACGCGAGCCCCTCGATCGATGAGTGGCTGGCGCGGGTCGAGCCGGCGGGCGGCGGCATCCTCGTGCCAAAGACCGAGATCATGGGCGGTCGCGGCGTCTACGCCTACATCGAGGACAGCGAGGGCAACAGGATCGGGCTCAACGCGCCGGCGTGAGCCGGAGCCGCCTTCGCGGGCATCCGCCGGGTCAGCGCAGCGTGCCGGCGCTGAGAGGATTGGCTGATGACCGCAACACTCGTGGCGCGCGGCGTGGCCGGCGGATACGGCCACCGCACACTTTTCGACTCGCTCGACCTGACCGTCGCGCCCGGCGACGTCGTCGGCGTGGTCGGCGCCAATGGAGCCGGCAAGTCGACCCTGCTTCGCCTGCTCGCCGGCATCGACGAGCCGCAGGCCGGCACTGTCTCGCTCTCACCCGCCGACGCCTTCGTCGGCTGGCTTCCGCAGGAGCACGAACGCGTCGAGGGCGAGACTGTCGCCGAGTACATCTCTCGTCGAACGGGGTGCACGCAGGCGACGAGAGACATGGATGCTGCGGCCGCCGCGCTCGGCGACCCCGGGCTCGCTGCGCACGGCGTCGATCCCGCCGACATGTACTCGACCGCACTCGACCGCTGGCTGGCCAGTGGTGCCGCCGACCTCGAGGAGCGGCTGCCCGCCGTTCTCGCCGATCTGGGACTCGATCTCGGTGGCACGCCTGCGGATCGGGCGACGATGACCGGGCTGTCGGGCGGGCAGGCCGCTCGCGTCGGGCTCGCGGCGCTGCTGCTCTCGAGATTCGACATCGCACTGCTCGACGAGCCCACCAACGACCTGGACCTCGATGGTCTCGAGCGGCTCGAGGCCTTCGTACGCGGCATCCGTGGCGGTGTCGTGCTGGTCAGTCACGATCGTGAGTTCCTGGCCCGCTGCGTGACGCGCGTGCTCGAGCTCGACCTGGCTCAGCATTCGAACCGCGTCTACGGCGGTGGTTACGATGCGTATCTCGAGGAGCGCGCGACGCTTCGCCGGCATGCGCGGGAGAAGTACGACGAGTTCGCCGAGAAGAAGGCCGATCTCGTGGCCCGGGCGCGCACGCAGCGGGAATGGTCGAGCCAAGGCGTCCGCAACGCGATGAAGAAGTCGCCCGACAACGACAAGATCCGCCGCAAGGCCAACAGCGAGTCGAGTGAGAAGCAGGCGCAGAAGGTCCGCCAGATGGAGAGCCGGATCGCGCGGCTGGAAGAGGTCGAGGAGCCGCGCAAAGAATGGCAGCTCGAGTTCACGATCGGCGCCGCGCCACGCTCGAGCACGGTCGTCTCGACATTGAGCTCGGCGGTGTTCGAGCAGGGCTCGTTCACGCTCGGGCCGGTGTCGCTGCAGGTGAACGCGGGAGAGCGGATCGGCATCACGGGGCACAACGGCGCAGGCAAGTCCACGCTGCTGCGGGCTCTGCTCGGCCGGCAGGCGCCGAACGCGGGCACGGCGAGCGTCGGCGCGAACGTCGAGATCGGCGAGATCGACCAGGCACGGTCGCTGTTGGTGGGGTCACAGCCGCTCGCGGCGGCATTCGGCGAGCTCGTGCCGGACATGGAGTCCGGCGAGGTGCGGACCCTGCTCGCCAAATTCGGTCTGAAAGCGGATCACGTCGGCCGACCGGTCGACGAGCTCTCGCCGGGCGAACGCACGAGGGCCGCCCTGGCGCTTCTGCAGGCTCGCGGCGTCAACGTGCTGGTGCTCGACGAGCCGACCAACCACCTCGATCTGCCCGCGATCGAGCAGCTCGAGCAGGCGCTCGACTCGTATCAGGGGACGCTGCTGCTGGTGACGCACGATCGGCGGATGCTCGACGCCGTCCACCTCGACCGTCACTGGCGCGTCGACGCCGGGCGCGTCATCGAGCTGTAGTCGCGGCCCGCTAACGCCCCTGGCGCTTCTTGTACGGCTTCGGCTGGCCTTTCACGATGGGCGCTCGGCCTTTGCCCTTGGAGGCCTTCGCCTTGCCGCCTGCGGAAGCCTTCGGTGCCGTGACGGGAGCCGGGGCTCGGGCGATCCGATTCCTGGCCTCTTCGAGCAGGAGCACGCCCGCCGGGGTCAGTGACCAGCTCGGCTTGCTGCGGGTGAAGAGCGGATGCCCGACCTCTGCTTCGAGCTTGTCGATCGTCGAGTACAGCGACGCCAAGGGGACCCCGAGCGCATCGGCGGCGCGCGGAACATGCAGTTCCTGGTCGACGATGGTGACGAACCGCTGCAGCTCACTGATCTTCACTGGCGACCTTCCGTGCACCGAGGGACAGGTCAAGTCTGCCCCAGCAACCGCCGCCACTGCGTTTCGCGCGCCGGTTCAGCCGCGCGAGGTGGAGACGGCGCCCCGGAGATCGGACCATCGTCCGGGGCGCCGCCGGTCCGTCACGCGGCGATCTCTTGAGAAGCCACGTACGCCTTTCCTGCCTCTGCGATGGTCGCGGCCACGGCCGCCGGCTGCGACACCGTGATCGCATGCGACGCGCCGGCGATCTCGTGGGTGCCGCGCGAGCCGGCACGCTCAGCGCCGGCTCGGTGCACGGCGACCGGGATGTTGAGGTCCTGGTCGCCGAAGACGTGCCATGACGGGATGTCGTGCCAGGCCGGACGATCCGTCGGGAGGGCCTCCGACAGCGCCGCGCGCGTGACCGGACGCTGGGTCGCGGCCATCAGTGCGGCCACCTCGGGCGACACATCGGCGGCGAACTGGTGGTGGAACAGCTCGGGACGGATGGCGAACTCATCGCCGCCGCTCGTCACCGGGTACGCCGTGAGTGCGTCGCCGAGCGTGCCTCCGGGAGCGCTGTTCGACAGCTCGAACGCACTCTGCCCGGTCTCGGGGACGAACGCTGCGACGTAGACGAGCCCGACGACGGCCTCGTTGCCCGCGGCCGCCTCGGTGATGACGAGCCCGCCGTACGAGTGGCCGACGAGGACGATGGGGCCTTCGATCGAGGCGAGGACGTCACGGACGTAGGCCGCGTCGCCGGCGAGGCTCCGCAGCGGGTTGGCGACCGCGATCGCGCGGACGTCGTGCTGCTGCAGCTGGGCGATGACTCCATTCCACGACGACGACTCGGCGAAGGCGCCGTGGACGAGGACGATGGTGGGCTTCTGAGCGGTCATGTCGAGATCCTTTCGAGGGTGGGGTCTTGCAGACTGTGAGCTAGGACCGGGTGGGGCCCGGACTTGTGACAGGGGCCGCGCGTCGACAGGGCGGACGCAACGGGCATCGGGGAGACTGGCCCGATGCCCCTGCTCGATCACCTCGGCATCACCGTGGAAGACCTGCCCCGCGCGGTCGCTCAATTCGATCCCGTGCTCACGGCGCTCGGCATGGAACGCACCGACGGCGACAACGGGGTCTCGTGGTACGTCGAGGATGAGACGGAGCTCATCCTCTTCGCCGCGCGGGAGCCGGGGACCGGCCCCCATGTGCACGGCTCGGTCGGCTGGCAGCATCTGGCGTTCGCCGTGGACTCCCGTGACGACGTCGATCGGCTCCACGCCATCGCGCTCGCCGCGGGATGGAGCGCGGTGCGCGATCCCAAGCCGTACCCGCGGTTCAACGAGCGCTACTACGCGTCCTTCGTGGAGGACGACAACGGCATCCGCATCGAGTTCATGCACAATCCTCCGAAAGCCCCGGCCGGCTGATTCCGCAGATCGATCGCGGACCTGTCACAGAACGCCGAGTCATCCGGTCTCAGCTGTGACGCGCGCGTTCCGCACGCGATGAAGCAGAGAGGGTTCGACATGAGGATCGCTGTCATCGGGGGAACCGGACTGATCGGCTCGAGGGTCGTCACCGCGCTCGAAGCCACGGGGCACGACGTCGTCGTGGTGGCGCGAGCGGCGGGCGTGAACTCCTTCACCGGCGAAGGGCTGGAGCACGCCCTCGACGGAGTCGAGGCCCTCGTCGACGTGTCGAATTCGTCGTACACGGACGAGGCCGGTGCGCGCGAGTTCTTCTCCGGGTCGACGCTGAATCTCCTCACGTACGGCGCCGCCGCCGGGGTGGCGCACCACGTCGTGCTGTCGGTCGTCGGCACCGACCGGCTCGCGCGCTCCGAGGGCGGGTACTTCCAGGCGAAAGCCGAGCAGGAGCGCCTGCTGACCGCATCCGGTCGCCCCTACTCGATCGTCCACGCGACGCAGTTCTTCGAATTCATCCGCAGCATCACGGATGCCGCGACCCGCAGCGGGATCGCATACGTCGCCGACGCCCTCACCCAGCCCATGGCCGCCGACGACGTGGCCGCGGCGGTGGCCCGCGCCGCACTCGCACGACCCACCGGCGGGATCACAGAGCACGCGGGACCCGAGGTCTTCGAGCTCGGCTACCTCGCGCAGCGCGAGCTCCGGTTCCGTCGCGACGAGCGCGAGGTCGCCGCCGACCCGCTCGCGACCTACTTCGGTGCGCAGCTCGACCGGTTCGAGCTGCTGCCCGGAGCGGGCGCCGTCATCGCGCCGACGCGTTTCCACGACTGGCAGATCTCTGCCGGCGAAGCCGGCGACGCGCTGCTGCCGTCCGCGGCGGGCGTACGCTGAGCGCGGCGACGGGAGCGGCAGACGCAATGGGCGAGCACACGCAACCTGTGATCGATCCGGACGACATCAGACGCGCGGTCACCGTCTTCGACGAGCACCGCCGGCGCATCTTCGGCATCGCGTATCGGATGCTCGGCACGGTGGCCGACGCCGAAGACATCGTCCAGGAGACCTGGATCCGCTGGCAGAACGCCGACCGCGCCGAGGTCCGCGAGCCGGGCGCGTTCCTCGCGACGGTCGCGACGCGTCTCTCCATCAACGCCACGCAGTCGGCGCATGCACGCCGCGAGACGTACATCGGGCCGTGGCTGCCCGAGCCGGTCAACACCGACGCCGACCCCGCGCTCGGCGCGGAGCGCGGCGAGGCCCTGCAGTACGCGATCCTGCTCGTGCTCGAGAAGCTGACGCCCACCGAGCGGGCCGCGTATATCCTCCGCGAGGCGCTCGACTACCCGTACGAGCGGATCGCCGACGTCATCGGCGCCACGGTCGCGAGCGCCCGGCAGCTCGTCAGCCGTGCCCGCAAGCACCTCGAGTCGGCGCGCAAGGCGGAGGTGGCCGCCGCAGAGCAGCGGCGCCTGCTGGAGGCGTTCCTCGTCGCCGCGCAGAAGGGCGACGTGAGCGATCTCGAGCGGCTGTTCGCCGAGGACGTCGTCAGCTACACCGACGGCAACGGCGTCAAGCTCGCCGCGCGCATCCCGGTGGCCGGGCGAAGTCGCGTCGCCCAGTTCGTGGCTGCGTTCTCGAGCCATTTCTGGACCGGCAAGCAGATCGACTGGGTGGAGGTCAACGGCCGACCCGCAGCAACCCTCTCGGAAGGGGGAGAGGTCACCACCCTCGTCACCGTCACAGCGGCGGAGGACGGCATCCGGCGCCTCCTCTGGGTGATGAGCCCCGAAAAGCTCGGGCACGTCGCCCAGGTCGGGGCGTGACCGCGCGCCCGTGCTCGTGGCTGCACCGCTCTGCGCGACGCTCGAGGGCGAGCGCCGCGCAGCACGAGCGCGTCGTGAGGGCGCTGGTCGCCGTCGCCGAGCAGGGTGATTCCCGCGGATTGACACGGATGCTGCACCCCGGCGTGGTTCTCACCGTCGACGGTGGCGGGATCGTGGCAGCGCCGGCGGCCGCACTGGAGGGCGCGCCGGACGTCGGCGGGCACCTCCGCGGCGTGCTGCTGGACGAGGTGGCGTCGCTGCGCGTGGAGTCTGTGAACGGCGTGCCGGGGATCGTCGTCTGCCGGGAGGGTCGGGTGACCGGCGTGCTCAGCATCTCCGTGCGGGGCTGCCTGATCCTCGAGGCGTGGCTCGTCTCGAATCCCGCGAAGCTCACGCACTGGCGCTGCTGAGTCGGGGCTGTCACAGATCGGCGGCGAGGACTGTCTCAGCTGGTGAGCGCCGCACGCGCTCCCTGAACGAAAGGCACATCATGGCAAAGATCGTCGTCATCGGAGGATCCGGGCTCATCGGCTCGAAGGTCGTCGCGAAGCTCACTGAGCACGGCCACGAGGCCGTTCCGGCATCGCCGAACTCCGGCGTCAACACCATCACCGGCGAGGGACTCGCGGACGTGCTGCAGGGAGCGGACGTCGTGGTCGACGTGTCGAACTCGCCGTCGTTCGCACCGGCGGACGTGATGGAGTTCTTCACGACGTCGACGCGGAACCTCATCGCGGGCGCACGCGACGCTGGCGTCGGGCACTTCGTCGCCCTCACCGTGGTGGGCACGAACCGTCCGAACGCGATCTCGTACTTCGCGGCGAAGACCGCTCAGGAGGAGTTGATCCGGGATTCCGGCATCCCGTACTCGATCCTGCACGCGACGCAGTTCTTCGAGTTCATCACCGGCATCGCGGGTGTGTCGGGCAACGGTGAGGCGATCCACCTGCCGGGCAACCTCGTGCAGCCGATCGCCGCGGAGGATGTCGCGACCGCCGTGGCGCGCACCGCCGCCGGCGCCCCGCTGAACACCGACGTCGAGATCGCGGGCCCCGAGGTCATGGGCCTCGACGAGATGGTGCGCCGCGGCCTCTCCTTCCGCGGGGACCCGCGCGAGGTCGTGACGGACGCCGAGGCGCCGTACTTCGGTGCGCGAATGCAGGAGCGCACGCTCATGCCCGTGGCCGGGGTCCAGGTGTTCGAGACGACCCTCGAGGAGTGGCTGCCGGCGAACCCGGCGCGCAGCTGATCCCGGGAGGCGGAGGGGTCCGCGTGCCACAGGGCACGTGGGCCCCTCCGCCGCTGTTCCGACCGAGACGGCCCAGGTCCGCACACTAGGGAGCCGCTGAGCCCGGGAATGCGCGCGGCAGGCATGCGGGTTTACCTTCGAGGGCCGCGCACCCGCGGCCCGAGATCTACCAAGGAGCACCACCGTGCGCGCACTCATCCACTCCGCTTTCGGCGATCCGACCGAGGTTCTGGAGGTCGCGGAACGACCTCTGCCCGAGCCGGGTCCTGGGCAGGTGCGGGTGAGGACGGTCCTCTCGCCGATCCACAACCACGACCTCTGGACGATCCGGGGCACGTACGGCTACAAGCCCGAGCTTCCTGCCGCTTCCGGGACCGAGGCCGTCGGGGTCGTGGACGCGGTCGGCGAGGGCGTCGACTCGCTCAACGTCGGGCAGCGCGTCGCCACCGGCGGAACATTCGGCGTGTGGAGCGAGTACTTCGTCGCGAAGGCTGCCGGACTCGTCCCCGTGCCTGAGGCCGTGAGCGACGAGACGGCTGCGCAGCTGATCTCGATGCCGTTCAGCGCGCTGAGCCTGCTCGACTTCCTGGAAGTGCAACCGGGCGACTGGATCGTGCAGAACACGGCCAACGGGGCCGTCGGCAAGCTCGTCGCCCAGTTCGCCGCGGCGCGTGGGGTGCACGTTCTCGGTCTGGTGCGCCGCGATGCGGGGGTCGCCGAACTGGCCGGGCTCGGCATCCGTGATGTCGTATCCACCGCGTCGGACGACTGGCGGGAACGGGCAGCGGAGATCCTCGGCGAGAACGCTCCGCGCGCGGCGGTGGACTCGGTCGGCGGCGAAGCGGCCGGCGACCTGCTTTCGCTGCTCGGTGAGGGCGGCACCCTCGTGTCGTTCGGATCGATGGGTTCGAGCACACTGCAGCTGTCGGCGGGTGACCTCATCTTCAAGCAGGCGACGGTCAAGGGCTTCTGGGGCAGCAAGGTGAGCCAGACGATGGATGCTGCCACCCGCGGTGCGCTGTTCGCCGAGCTGGTGCAGCGCATCGGGTCGGGTGAGGTGTCGCTGCCGGTCGACGAGGTGTTCCCGTTCGACCAGGCGCGCGCGGCCGCCGCCGCGAGTGCCGTGCCCGGCCGTGCAGGCAAGGTGCTGCTGCGGTTCTGAGGTGGGTGCGTGGGCCGCGGCGGCGCGGCCCACGCGGCTTCACGCTTCAGCCAGGAGAACGGTCAGCGACGTGATCACGCCGCTCTCGACGGTGATGAGATCGACGCCGCGCACGACGGGGGCGCCGGCGGGTCCGAACGCCCATGGCAGCACCCCGGTCGTCTCCGAGACGTAGGCCGGTCCGTCCTCGACGAGCACGAACTCCTCCGGCGCGTCCTTCAGCAGCCCCTCCGCGCTGGAAAGAAGCGCCTCAGGGCCGACGACCGTTCCCTCTGGGTCGGTCAGCACCACGCCGGGGGAGTAGGCGCGAGCCGCCGCATCCCGTCGGTGGGCGGCATCCCGGTTCCCGAAGACGCCGTGGAGGTTCAGACGGAGGAGTTCTGCGACTGTGCTCATGGGATCGTCGAACCACCGACGGGGCGAAGTTCTTCCCCCGGGGTCAGAGCTCGTCGGTCGGCGGGCGCCGCGGCGCCCGGGGTGCGGGCGGCGGCGGGACTTCCTTCGCGGCGATGATCGCGCCGTGCGGGATGCGTTCGACGCCGCGCTTGCCGTCGACGACGACGCATTCGGCATCCGCGCTCAGCAGCTCGCCGAGGGCATCTGTCGCCTGGCCCGTCGGCAGGATGTAGCGCACCACCACCCGGTGACCCGGCTCAGGCAGGTTCACCATTGGCCGGGTGCGTAGTCCTTGAGGAACACACCGAACAGGTCCTCGCCCGCCTCGCCGCGCACGATCGGATCGTAGACGCGGGCGGCGCCGTCGACGAGATCGAGCGGTGCGTGGAAGCCCTCCTCGGCGAGCCGCACCTTCGTCGGGTGCGGGCGCTCGTCGGTGATCCAGCCGGTGTCGACGCTGGTCATGAGAATGCGGTCGGTCTCGAACAGCTCCCGGGCGCTCGTGCGCGTCAGCATGTTCACAGCCGCCTTGGCCATGTTGGTGTGCGGATGCCCCGGCCCCTTGTATCCGCGATTGAAGACGCCCTCCATCGCACTGACGTTGACCACGTACGTGCGGCGTGCCGGACTCGCGGCCAGTGACGCGCGCAGCTTCGACACGAGCAGGAACGGCGCGGTCGTGTTCGCCAGCTGCACTTCGAGCATCTCGAGGGGGTCGACCTCCTCGACACTCTGCACCCACGAGTTGGTGTGGTCGAGGTCGGGGATCAGCCCGCCGGCATCGATGGCGGTGCCGGCGGCGAGACGCTCGAGCGAACTGGAACCCGCGGCCATGGCCTGCTCCGTCAGCTCGTCGGCGCGCGCGGCTGCCGCGGCGAGGATCGGGTGCGCTGTCACGGAGCGCTCGAGCGCCTGTGGGTGACGGTCGTTCGTGTGGCCGAACGTGACGAGTTCCGGCAGCGGGCCATCGGGCAGTGGCGCGAGCTCGGCGTCGACCAGCGGCTGGTACGCGCCCGGCGAGCGGCGCACGGTCTGGGTCGCGTTGTTGATAAGGATGTCGAGGGGACCGGCGGCAGCGACATCCTCCGCCAGACCGATCACCTGGGCAGGATCGCGCAGGTCGATGCCGACGACCTTCAGGCGGTCGATCCATTCGGGCGAGTCGGGGAGGCTGCTGAAGCGGCGCACGGCATCGCGCGGGAAGCGCGTCGTGATCGTCGTGTGTGCGCCATCGCGCAGGAGGCGCAGCGCGATGTACATGCCGATCTTCGCGCGGCCGCCGGTGAGCAGCGCGCGCTTGCCGGTGAGGTCGGTGCGCGCGTTGCGCTTCGCGTGGCTCATGGCCGCGCATGTGGGGCAGAGCTGGTGGTAGAACGCGTCGACCACCGTGTACGGCTGTTTGCAGATGTAGCAGGCGCGAGCCTTGAGGAGGGTGCCGGCACTGGCAGCCGTGGTGGACGAGGTGATCGGGATGCCGCGGGTCTCGTCGTCGATCCGGTCCGGCGCTCCGGTGGCCGTGGCGGCGACCACTGCGCGATCGGCGGAGGCGATCGCCTCGCGGATCTCCCGGCGCCGCACCTTCTTGACGGCCTTGAACATCGCGGCGGTGGCACGGCGGACGGCCACGTAGTCGGGGTGCGACTCGTCGACGCCCGGCATGATCGCGAGCACCCGCAGGGTGGTCGCCAGATCTTCCGGGTCGATGCCGCTCGGCGGCAGGTCGGAGGGGTCGGGGGAATCGGGAAGCACACGTGATTCTACGCCGGGCCGGTTCCGCGGTTGCTGTTAGCGTGCCTTCGTGAGCACCTCGAACCCGGCATCGACGTCGACGCGCAGCATCCACGTGTCGGCCGCGGTCATCCTGAACGACCTCGACGAGCTGCTGCTCGTGCGGAAGGCCGGCACGACGGCGTTCATGCAGCCGGGCGGCAAGCCCGAGGCGGGGGAGACGCCGGCCGAGACGCTGAGCCGCGAGCTGTTCGAGGAACTGGGGCTCTCGGTGGATCCGGGTGCGCTGCAGTCGCTCGGTCTGTACACCGCGGCAGCGGCGAACGAACCGGGCTTCCTCGTCGTGGCGGATGTGTTCGTCGCCGACATCGGCGCCCAGGTGCCCGTGATCGACGCCGAGATCGAGGAACTGCGTTGGGTCTCGCGCGCCGATGCCCTGGAGCTCGAGATCGCGCCGCTCGCGCGGGAGAACTTCCTGCCGTGACCCGCGTGTCAGCCTGCCGCCACCTCGTGGACGTCCGACTCGAACGATGAGCCGTTGAGGTCGAGGTACAACCGGCGTTCGGTGATCGACACGGTCATCTGGTTGCGGCGCTCGAGCACCGCCGTCGCCGCATCGAAGAAGCCCGAGTCGAAGCTGTAGAGGCTGATCTCCTCGGCGCGGTGGATCTTCTTCCCCACCCAGGGCGCAGCCACCTTCGCGGGGTCGCGATGGGTGTACACCGCGACGCGCGCGCCGGCCAGGCTGCCGGTGTGCAGGCGTGCGGCGTCGGGCGCCCCGACCTCGATCCACGCCACCAGCGCGCCGGTGAGGTCGCGTACGAGCACAGCCGGCTCGTCGGTGGCCGAGATGCCCTCGCTGAACGCGATGCCCTCTTCGTACTCGAGTGCGTACGCGAGCACCCGGGTCAGCATGAAGGCGTCCGTCTCGGACGGATGCCGCGCCACGCGCACCGAGAGATCCTCGTAGACGCTCCGATCGACGTCGGCCAGCTGGATATCGAAGGTGTACATCGTCACGCCGATCGCCATGGGAATCGAGCCTACGACGAGTGGCTGGAGATCCTCGCCGGCTACGCCGAGCAGGCGTTCGCGGCGAACCTTCCGGGCGCTCCGCACGCCTGAATCCCCTCGTCTTGAAAGCAGTCCCGGGCGCGAGGACAATGTGGCCTGTCATCGCGGCGAACGCGAGGTCTCACTGGGAGGAGGCCACCCGTGGAGCGTTCGGATGGAGCCGGCGAGGGGGAACTCGAAACCCCCCAGCGTGGCTACACCGACGCCACCGAGCAGTTCGCAGCGATGAACGAAGTGCTGCTTGCACTCGGGCGCTCCGCTTCGGATCCCGATTCGGCTCTGGACACGATCGTCCAGAGCGCGCGCAGGCTCTGCCGGTCCGATGCCGCCCACGTGTATCTCATCAACGGGGACAGGTTCGTGCTGTCGTCATGGGTCGGCGTGCCCGACGAGATGGTCGCGTACATCGCCGCGCACCCCTTCCGGCTCGACCGCGCCAGCCTCGTCGGACGCGTCGCCACGGATCGGCAGATGCAGCAGATCGACGACGTCCTCGCCGATGCCGAGTACGGGCGGCAGGACGCCCAGAAGGTGGGTCACTACCGCACCGTGATCTCTGCGCCGATGCTGCTCGACGACGAGGTCGTGGGGGTGATCTCGCTGTGGCGCACCGAGGTCGCCCCTTTCGACGCGCACGCGCGCACCGCCCTCGAGGCATTCGCCACCCAGGCGGCTGTGGTGGTGCGCCAGGTCCACCTGGTGCGTGCACTCGAGGACCGCAGCGTCGAGCTCGCGCGCAAGGTCGACCAGCTCGAAGCGCTCAGCGAGGTCGGCGAGGCGGTGAGCTCGAGCCTCGTCCTCGACGAGGTGCTGACGACGATCATCATGAACGCGGTGCGCTTCGCCGGATGCGACGGCGGCTCGATCATGGAGTACGTCGAGCACGAGCACGCGTTCACGGTGAGAAGCGCGTACGCCAGCGACCGACTCCTCGAGCGGCTGCGCGGCATCAAGGTCGACCTCGACACCACCCTCGTCGGCCGTGCCGCGAGGGAGCGGCATCCCATCGCCGTCGCCGATCTCGACGATGTCGAACTCGACATCCACCTGCGCCTGCTGCACGAGGACGGCTGGCGGTCGATGGTGGCAGTGCCCGTCCTCCGGGGTGATCGGATCGTCGGCGCGCTCGTGGTGCGCCGACGCACACCCGGTGAGTTCTCGGCCGACACGATGGACTTCCTCGAGAACTTCGCGAGCCAGTCGGCGCTCGCCGTGTGGAACGCGCAGCTGTTCCGCGAGCTCGAGACGAAGTCCGCCGAGCTGGAGATCGCGAGCCGCCACAAGTCCGAGTTCCTGGCGAGCATGTCGCATGAGCTGCGCACCCCGCTGAACGCCGTCATCGGGTTCTCGGAGGTGCTCCTCGAGCGCATGTTCGGCGAGCTCAACGACCGGCAGGACGAGTACCTGCGCGACATCCTGGGCTCCGGCCGCCACCTGCTGCAGCTGCTCAACGACATCCTCGACCTGTCGAAGGTGGAGGCCGGCCGCATGGCACTCGAACCGTCGACGTTCTCGCTGCGCTCTGCACTCGAGTACGGCGCCTCGATGGTGCGCGAGCGGGCCGCGAGGCACGGCATCCGTCTGTCCATCGATGTCGACGCCGACCTCGACACGGTCGAGTCCGACGAGTTGCGCGTCAAGCAGGTGCTGGTGAACCTGCTGAGCAACGCCGTGAAATTCACGCCGGACGGCGGCAGCGTCACGGTGACCGCCCGGGGAAGCGAGCACGAGATCGCCGTGGCGGTCGCGGACACCGGCATCGGCATCGCGCCCGCCGACCGCGAGCGGATCTTCGAGTCCTTCCAGCAGGGCCGGAGGGGACTGCAGAGCGAAGAGGGCACGGGTCTCGGTCTCACCCTCTGCCGGCGGATCGTGGCCATCCTCGGCGGCACGATGTGGCTCGAGAGCGAGGTCGGCGTCGGCAGCACCTTCGGGTTCACGATCCCGCGGCGTGTGCCACTCCCGATGCCCGCGGCGGACGACGAGGCGGGACGGCCGATGATCGTCGTCGTCGAGGACGACCGCGCGTCGCTCGATCTCACTTCGGCGTACCTCGACGGGCTCGGGGTCGAGGTCGTGATCGCGCGCGACGGGGACGAGGGCTTGTCGGCGATCCGCCGGCACGTGCCCGCGGCAGTGCTCCTCGACATCCGTCTGCCGCGGACGGACGGCTGGGAGGTGCTGAGACGCGTGCGAGCGGATGACGCCACTGCCGCGGTGCCGGTCATCGTGGTGTCGATCGTGGACGAGCGGGCGCGCGGGCTGGCGATGGGCGCCTCGGCCTACCTCGTCAAGCCCGTCCGTCGCGACGCGCTCGTCGGGGCGCTGCGCGACGTCGGGGCCCTCGCCGGCGCGATCGCGGCGAGCGGCGGCGGAGGGGCGGCGCCGTGACAACCGGACATCGGGTCCTCGTCGTCGAAGACAACCCCCTCAACCTCAAGCTCGTGCGCGACGTGCTCACGGCGTCGGGCTATGAGGTGCTGCCTGCGGTCACCGGCGAGGAGGGGGTCACGCTCGCGGCGACCTGCGAGCCCGACCTCGTGCTGATGGATCTGCAGCTGCCCGATTTCGACGGGTATGAGGCGCTGCGGCGACTGCGGGAGGATCCCGCCCTGCAGGACGTACCCGTCGTCGCGGTGACCGCGTTCGCGATGCGCGAGGACCGAGAGCGGGCGAAGGAGTCGGGTTTCGACGGGTACCTCGAGAAGCCGATCAGCATCCGCGAGCTGGCCGGGCAGGTGGACGCATTCATCGGCAGGGGCCGCGCCGATGCCTCATGACCCGATCCTCGTGCTCGCGGTCGACGACCTCGAGCAGAACCTGCGACTGCTGGACGCGGTGCTGACCCCGCGGGGCTACGGCGTCATCACCGCGGCGTCGGGCGAGGAGGCCCTCGAGCAGCTCGAGCGGCACGACATCGACCTCGTGCTGCTCGACATCATGATGCCGGGCATAGACGGGTACGAGGTGTGCCGTCGCATCCGTGCGGTGCCGCGCTGGCGGTTCCTCCCCGTCGTGATGATCACCGCGAGCGGAGATCAGGAGAAGCGGCATGCGCTCGAAGCCGGCGCCGACGATTTCGTGAGCAAGCCGTTCGATCAGGCCGAGCTCATCGCGCGCGTCGCGTCGCTCGCACGCCTGAAGCGGTACCACGACACGATCGAGCGGCAGGCCGCCGAGCTCGCCCGGTGGAACGTCGAACTCGAGGCCCGGGTCGCGAGCCAGGTCGACGAGCTCGAGCGGGTGAACCGACTGCGGCGCTTCCTGTCACGGCAGGTCGTCGACGTCGTGCTCGACCACGGCGACGAGGCCGTGCTGGCGAGCCACCGGCGGGACATCGTGGTCGTCTTCTGCGATCTGCGTGGTTTCACCCCGTTCGCCGAGGCCAGCGAGCCCGAAGAGGTCATGGGCGTGCTGTCGGAGTACCACGCGGTGCTCGGCGAGCTCATCGACCGCTACGAGGGGACGCTCGAGCGCTTCACCGGCGACGGCGTCATGGTGTTCTTCAACGACCCGCTGCCGCTCGAGGACCCGGCGCGGCGCGCGATCGAGATGGCGATCGAGATCCGCGACAGGGTGGGCGACCTCACCGCCGCGTGGCACCGCCGCGCGATCGATCTCGGCATCGGCATCGGTGTGGCGCAGGGGTACGCGACACTCGGCCGGATCGGGTTCGAGGGCCGGTTCGACTACGCCGCGATCGGCAGCGTCACCAACCTCGCCGCCCGCCTCTGCGCGGCCGCCGCCGCCGGGCAGATCCTCGTCGCGCAGCGCGCGTTCACCGCCGTCGAGGAGCACATCGCCGCGAACCCGGTGGGGGAGCTCGACGTTCGCGGTTTCAGCCGGGCCGTCCGCGCGTACGCCGTGGACGGCATCCGTCATCCCGAGAATCGAGTCGCACCATGACCCTCACCGACACGGCGCCCGCGGCGCCCGCGACGCTCTCGTCGCTCTCCGACGCCGAACGCGATGACCGCTTCGACCGCCTGCAGGAACGGATGTCGGGGGTCTGGGCATCGATGCAGCACAACCTCGAGGACGAATCGGTCGTCGTCGTCCCCTCTCTCACGGTGGGCAGCCGCGCGACCTCGGCGACGATGGTGCAGGCGTACGAGGAACGGTTCCTGTTCCTTCTCCTGCTGCTGCGCCAGCCCATGCTGCGCATGACCTACGTCACCTCGCAGCCCATCGACCCCCGCATCATCGAGTACTACCTCGCGCTCCTCCCGGGAGTCATCCCGAGCCACGCACTCGCGCGGCTCACGCTCGTCTCGGTAGGCGACGGCACCCACCGCACGCTCAGCGAGAAGGTGCTCGAACGTCCCCGCGTCCTCGCACGCATCGCGCGCAGCATCCCCGACCGTGAGCGGTGCCACCTGATCCCGTACAACACCACCGAGCGCGAGCGCGATCTCGCGCTGATGCTGGGCATCCCGATGTACGGCGCCGACCACCGTCTCGCCCCGCTCGGCACGAAGACCGGATGCCGGCGACTGTTCCGCGACGTCGGCGTGCAGCATCCGCTCGGTGTCGAGGATCTGCGCAGCCGCGACGACGCCGTGCGGGCGATCGAGGCGGTGCTGGACGAGAAGCCGACGGTGCGGCAGATGATCTTCAAGCTCGACGAAGGCGTATCGGGGTCGGGCAACGCGCTCGTGAACCTCGCCGGCGTGGGCGAGCTCGGCGGCGACGCCCGCCGTGACGCGATCGTCCAGGCCCTTCAGGCGATGCAGCCGGAGGTTGAGACCCTGAGCCCGGCCGACATGCTCGACGCCCTCGCGACCCGGCACGGCATCGTCGAGGAGCGCATCGTGGGCGAGGAGATCCTGAGCCCGAGCGTGCAGCTGCGGGTGCTTCCCGACCGCACGATCGAGCTGCTCTCGACGCACGACCAGCTGCTCGGCGGTCCGAGCGGACAGAGCTACCTCGGATGCGTGTTCCCCGCCGATCCGGCGTACTCGCGGCTCATCAGCGAGCCGGCGCTCGCGGTCGCCCGGCGCCTGGCGGACATGGGGGTGCGCGGGCGCTTCGCGCTGGACTTCGTCGTCGTGCGGGATGCTGCGGGCGAATGGTCTTCGTGGGCGATCGAGCTCAATCTCCGCAAGGGCGGCACGACGCATCCGTTCCTCACCCTGCAGTTCCTCACCGACGGCCGCTATGACGGCGAGGACGGCGCGTTCCTCACCCCGGAGGGCGTGCCGAAGCACCTGGTCGCGACGGACCACCTCGAGGGCGACGACCTGCGCGCGCTATCTGTGGGAGACCTCTTCGACGTCGTGGCGCGCCACGACCTGCACTTCGACCGGTCGCGGCAGGAGGGGATCGTGTTCCACATGATCAGCTCGATCACCGAACAGGGCCGCATCGGCATGACGGCGGTCGGCGACACCCGCGAGCGTGCGATGGAGCTCTACGAGCGCGGAGGCCGGATCGTGCTGGAGGAGGCCGCGCGGGCGCGGACCGAGCGCGTGCTGCCCGAGTGACCCGCGCGGACCCCGGGCGTCAGCTCTTCGGCCACTCGATCAGCAGGAGGCCCTGCTTCGTGTCGGCGACCTTCACCTGGCCGGACGCGAACAGGTACGTCATGCCGTAGCCCTCGGCATCCGTCGCGATCGCGGTGTCCGCGCTCTCGGTGATGTACACGCCCGCGGAATCCTCCTCGCGCAGCCACCCCTGAGACTCGAGTTCCTCCTGCAGGTCGACGGCGTCGGCATCGGAGACGGGCGCCCAGCCGAACATCTGCCCGTGGTCGCCGGCGGGACCCTCGAAGTCCGCCCACATGCACTGCAGACCGTCCTCGATCTCGGTGCTGCCGATGTACAGCGGCGACGCCTGCGAGCTCCAGCCGAGGCTCTCGAAGTCGGCCACCACCGACTCCCCGATGATCGTGGTGCAGGTCGGGTCCTCGGTCGAGGCGGGCGCCGGCTCGGGCGTCGCCGAAGGCTCGGGTGCGGCCGCGGTCGGCGTCTTCGCGTTGCCGGTCTCTTCGGGCGCGGCCTCGGGCGTTCCGGCGCAGGCCGAGAGGAGGACGGCGGAGAGCGCGAGGGCGGCAGCGGTGCCGAGGATGCGGGGGAAGGGCATCAGAGAGTCTCCGTGGGGGATGGGAGGCGGTCGGGTGTCAGTCGGAGCGGGATCAGGCGGTGTGGAGCAGGTCGAGATAGGCCGAGTGGAGCACGCGGTTGGTCGCGAGCGAGGAGAGATCCGAGAGAGAGTCGTTGCCCTCGAACGACGTGAACTTGCCGCCGGCCTCGGTCACGATCGGCACCAGCGCGGCGATGTCGTACTCCTTGACGCCGAACTCGGCGACGAATTCGAGACGACCTTCGGCCAGCAGCATGTACGGCCACGCGTCGCCGTACCCGCGATCGCGCCACACCGACGAGGTCAGGCGCTCCAGGGCGTCGAGCTTGCCGGCGTCGCGCCACTGCCCGATGCTCTGGAAACTCACGCTCGAGTCGGCGATCGTGTCGACCGCCGACACGGCGAGACGCTTCGTCTCGCCCGTCGGCGTGTTCGTCCACGCTCCGAGGCCGCTCGCGGCCCACCAGCGGCGTCCGATCGCCGGCTGGCTCGCGACCCCCACGCGCGGCACACCGTCGATGGCGAGGGCGATGAGGGTCGTCCACATCGGGATGCCCTTGAGGTAGTTCGCGGTGCCGTCGATCGGGTCGATGATCCACTGCCGCGCCGAATCGCCCGTGACGCCGTACTCCTCGCCGAACACCCCGTCGCCCGGACGCTCTGTCTCCAGCAGGTCGCGGAGCGCCCGCTCGGTGGCGAGATCCGCCTCGGTGACATGGCTCGCGTCGGCCTTCAGTCGCACGTCGAGATCGACCGCATCGAAGCGGGACATGGATGCCGCGTCCGCCGCATCCGCCAGTCGCAGAGCGAGATCGAGATCTGCCCGGAGGTCTCCCTCGAACGGCGTGTCGAACGTCGAAACGGGGGAGGGGGAGGTCACGGAATCCAGGATAGCCGGGGCGCTCCCGCCTCGATTTCACGAGACGCGATCGTGATGCTAATGTTGATCCTCGTTCGCCTCGTAAGTGAACAACGCACCTCTAGCTCAATCGGCAGAGCAACTGACTCTTAATCAGTGGGTTCTGGGTTCAAGTCCCAGGGGGTGCACCGACCAGAGAGGCCCCGGAACATCCGGGGCCTTTCTGCTGTCCGGCGCGATGTCCGCTCCGAGCCTCGGCGGTCGACTCAGGCCGCGTCGCCCACCAGTACGGCCGCGGCCTCATCGGCGGCATCCGCTTCGTTCTCGTCGATGCGGGCGAGTGCGCGCCGGCCGAAGAGGATCGTGCCGGTGGCGATCAGGACGGATGCCGCGGCGAAGAGGTACGGCACGGTCGGGCCGTACAGGTGCCACAGGAGCGCGGCGAGCGGGGGAGCGGCGGCGCCACCGAGGAAGCGGACCGCCGAGTACGACGAGGACGCGACGGAACGGGGGAGATCCGTCGCTTCCATGACGGACTCCGTGAGCACCGTGTTCATGACGCCCAGGAGCAGGCCGCCGGCGATGATGCACACCACCAGGGCCGTGGCGTCTTCGACGAGGATTCCGGCGATGACCAGGTCGACCGCGAGCAGGGGCAGCGTCAGGAGCATGACGGTGGTGCGGGCCATGAAGCGCAGCAGCAGCGGCGCGACCCACACGCTGGTGATCGCGAGGGCGACGCCCCAGCCGAAGAACGTGAAGCCGATCCCCATGGCGCCGAAGCCGAGCGGGAAGGGCGAGAAGGCGAGCAGCACGAAGAAGCCGATGTTGTAGAACAGAGCGGCGACGGCGAGCAGAGCCAGCGACGGGATGCGCAGCGCAGTGAAGGGCGCCGACAGGGGCACCGGCACCGGCTTCTCGCTCGGCCCGCGCAGGAGCACGAGGACGGCGACGAAGGCGATGGCCATGAGCACCACCACGCCGAAGAACGGTCCGCGCCAACTGATCTCGCCGAGCAGGCCGCCGAGGAGCGGACCGATCGCGATGCCGAGACCCAGTGCCGCCTCGTAGAGCACGATGGCCGCGCCGCTGCCGCCCGACGCCGCGCCCACGATGGTGGCGAGGGCGGTCGAGATGAAGAGCGCGTTGCCGAGGCCCCATCCGGCCCGGAAGCCGATGATCGCATCGACGCTGCCGCTCAGCGAGCACAGGAGTGCGAACACGACGATCAGCGCGAGGCCGATGAGCAGAGTCGCCTTCGCACCGATGCGGCTCGAGATCCAGCTCGTGACGAGCATCGCGAGCCCGGTCACCAGCAGGTAGCTCGTGAACAGGAGTTCGGTCTGCACGGGGCTCGCCTGCAGTGACTCCGCGATCGCGGGGAGGATCGGGTCCACGAGGCCGATCCCCATGAACGCCACGACGCAGGCGAAGGCGACTGCCCACACCTGCGCGGGCTGGCGCCACACCGAGCCCGTGGTGCTGCCGTGGGCGCTCATCGGGTGACCTCGGCCGTGTCGGCGGCGGCCGTGCGCGTGCGGTCGAGCTTGCGCATGAGGACGGATGCCGTGGTCCGCAGTGCGTCCCACTCCTCGGGCTGGAGGTCGTCGAAGTGAGGGGCGAGCGCGGCGGTGAGCTGCAGCAGCCAGGTCTGGAGTGCTTCGAGGCCGAGCGGGGTGACCTCCACGACCGTCGCGCGCGAGTCCGCGGCATCCGTCATCTTCGCCACGAGCCCGTGGCCGGCCATCTGGCCGACCAGACGCGTCATGCCGGGCTGGGTCACGCGGCTCAGGCGGGCGAGCTCGCCGATGCGGAGCGCGCCGTGGTCGCGGAGGATCGTGAGCGTGCGCCACTGCGCGGCGGGTGTTTCGTTGGCGGTCTCGAGCGCCGCGACGCGGGTCAGTGCGTGGGCGGCGACGATGAGGGTCTCGATGTCCTGATCGTGGGTCACCAAGAAAGCATACCGCTGGTATATACCGCAGGTATGCGAATTCGCCGAAGCGCGGGAGTTCGTCCCGATTCGGTAACGACGGGAGAGGAGCGGGCTCGCCGACTTGACCTGCACGGCTTCCGTTTCCTACATTGCAAGAACCTGAATCGGATCTCATGTTTGAGGATGAAGCACCGATTCACGCACCAGATCCTTCCAATGGGGAAAGGCACGCACATGCGGGTTACGAAGAAGTTGCTCCTGGGCTCCGTGGTCGTCACGGCAGCGCTCGCCCTGGCGGCGTGCGCGCCGTCCGGCGATCCCGACAACGGGTCCACCGAGCCGGGCGGGGTGTCCGAGGTCACCGTCGGCATCGTCACGAGCGAGTCCGGGCCGCTCGCCGGCTACGGCAAGCAGTACCTCGACGCCTTCAAGGCAGGGCTCGACTACGCCACCGACGGCACCGGCGAGATCGACGGGACGACGATCAACGTCGAGTACCGCGACGACGCCGGCGACCCCGACAAGGCCGTCACCGCCGTCAAGGAGCTCATCGGCTCCGGCGTCAACATCATCGCGGGCACCGCATCGTCGGGCGTCGCGCTGGCCGTCGCCGAGCAGGCGGAGCAGAACAAGGTGCTCTACATCTCGGGTCCTGCGGCTGCGGACGCGATCACCGGCATCAACGACTACACGTTCCGCTCGGGCCGGCAGAGCGCGCAGGACGTCGCGACCGCGGGCACGTTCCTCGACGACATCGAGGGCAGGACCGTGACGGTGTTCGCGCAGGACAACGCCTTCGGCCAGGGCAACGTCGCGGCAGTGCAGGCGATCCTCGGCGGTCAGGGCGCCACGGTGAACTCCGTGCTCGTGGCAGAGGACGCGACCGAGTTCACGCCGTTCGCGCAGCAGGTGCTCGCGGGCGCTCCCGACCTCGTGTTCGTGGCCTGGGCCGGCGCGACGTCGGGCGCGATGTGGCAGGCCATGAGCCAGCAGGGGGTCATGGACGAGATTCCCGTCGTGACCGGTCTGGGCGACTCGGCGACATTCGGTGCGTACGGCGAGGCATCCGAGAAGATCAGCTTCCTGAACCACTACTTCCCGGGCGCTCCCGACAACGACGTCAACACCGCGATGGTCGAGGCGATCGAAGAGGCCGGCGGCACGCCCGACCTGTTCAGCCCCGACGGCTTCAACGCGGCGATCATGATCGTCCACGCCATCGAGTCGGGCCAGGGCGACGTCGACGCGATGGTCGCGGCGCTGGAGGGCTTCGAGTTCGAGGGTCCGAAGGGCGCCATGACGGTGCGCGCGAGCGACCACGCACTCATCCAGGAGATGTACCAGGTGAAGCTCGTCGCGAAGGACGGCACGTTCGTGCCCGAGCTCGTCGACACGGTCTCGGCCGACGACGTCGCCCCCGCCGAAGCCGAGTGATCCGGGGCTTCGCGAAACGATGAGCACCACAGTCCCGTCCGCGCCCGACGCGGAGACCGCGCGCCGCGGCTCTCCGCTGAAGATCGAGGGCCTCGGCCTGCAGATCGGGGGCGCGACAATCCTCAAAGACGTCGAGCTCGATATCGCCGCCGGATCCCTCGTGGGCGTCATCGGTCCCAACGGCGCCGGCAAGACCACGCTGTTCAACGTGATCTCGGGGCTCATGAAGCCCACTGCCGGCCGCGTCGTGCTGGACGACCGAGACATCACGACGGCATCGGTGCCGGCACGGGCGCGGGCGGGGCTGGGTCGCACTTTCCAGACGTCGAGCCTCTTCCCCAAGCTGTCGGTGCTCGAGAACGTGCGCCTGGCGGCTCAGGTGTCGCTGGGCGGCGCGGGTTCTCTCCTGCACTTCCCGAAGCGGACGGATGCCGCCACCGAGCTCGCCCTGACGAAGCTCGAGGTCGTGGGGCTCAGCCACAAGCGCGACGCGCTCGCGGGCGACATCTCGCACGGCGACAAGCGCAAGCTCGAGATCGCGGTGCTGCTGGCGACGGACGCGAGCATCGTGCTGCTCGATGAGCCGATGGCGGGCGTGGCCTCGGGCGACGTCGCCGGGCTCGTCGAGAACATCCGCGATATGCAGCGCGAGAAGGGCTGCACGCTGCTCATGGTCGAGCACCACATCGACGTGCTGATGGGCCTCGTCGAGAAGGTCGCCGTCATGTACTTCGGCACGATCATCGCGTACGACACGCCGCAGCGGATCATGGAGAACCCTCTCGTGCAGAGCGCCTACCTGGGCACCGGATCGGCGGGGGAGGCAGCGGCATGAGCGGGGCCCCTTCTGGAACCGGGGCGTTCTCCGGCACGCCCATCCTGACCGTCCGAAACCTCCGCTGCACGATCGCGGGCCAGCAGGTCGTCGAGGACGTGTCGTTCGACGTGCCGGCCACCGGCATCACCGCGGTGCTCGGCCGCAATGGCGTCGGCAAGACCTCGACCCTGCGCGGCATCCTCGGCCTGATCTCCCGCCGTGGCGAGGTGACGCTCGCGGGCGACCGCATCGACGGCCTCCCCACCCATCGCATCGTGCGGCGCGGCGTCGGGTATGTGCCGGAGGACCGCGAGGTGTTCTCGAAGCTCACCGTCGCCGAGAACCTGGCTCTGGCCGAACGTCAGCGCAACCCGCGGCGCGAGTTCGTCGCGGAGCTGTTCCCCGACCTCGTCGCGCGCCGCGACCAGCAGGCCGGCACGCTCTCGGGCGGCCAGCAGCAGATGGTGTCGGTCGCACGGGCGCTGCTCAACGACAACCGGCTGCTCCTCGTCGACGAGCCGACGAAGGGCCTGGCGCCGAAGATCGTGACCGAGGTCGCCGACGCGCTCCAGGAGGCGTCGAAGATCGTGCCGATCCTCCTCGTCGAGCAGAACCTCGAGGTCGTGCGCCGGCTCGCCGATGACGCCATCGTGATCGCCGGCGGTCGCGTCGCGCACGTCGGCAAGGCGCGCGACATCCTCGACGACGAAGACCTCACCCGCCGCCTGCTGGGCGTCCACGTGGAGCACGCCGCATGAGCACGTTGATCCTCACCCTCATCACCGGCGTCGGTCTCGGCGCCCTCTACTTCCTCGTCGCCAGTGGCCTGAGCCTCATCTACGGCCTCATGCACGTGCTCAACTTCGCGCACGGCGCTTTCCTCACACTGAGCGCATTCATGGGCTGGATGGTCGCGCAGGCGCTCGGCACCGACTCATGGGGATCCTTCCTGCTGTCGGTCCTCGTCGGCGCGGGCGTGGGCGCCGTGTTCGCGACGCTCACCGAGCTCGTGCTCATCCGACCGCTGTACGAGCGGCACATCGAGCAGGTGCTCGTCACGGTCGGTCTGTCGTTCGCTGCGGTGGCGCTGTTCGAGGGGATCTGGGGCACCGACCCGATCCACATCGGCGGACCCCCGTGGCTCAAGCAGACGACCGACGTGCTCGGCGCCCGCATCCCCAACACGTACTGGGTCCTGATGATCGCGGCCGTGCTCGTGCTCGCGGCCCTCGTGCTGTTCCTGCAGAAGACGCGGTACGGCATGATCATCCGCGCCGGCGTCGAGAACCGTTCGATGGTGACGGCCCTGGGCATCGACGTCCGTCGCTCGTTCACCCTCGTCTTCGCCATCGGCGGCGCGGCCGCGGGAATCGGCGGCGTGCTGGCGATGCACTACTCGACCTTCGTGTCGGCGCACCTCGGGCAGACACTCCTCATCTTCGCGTTCATCGTCACCGTCGTCGGCGGTCTCGGCTCGCTCACCGGTGCGGCGGTGGCGTCCGTCCTCGTCGCGGTGCTCCAGCAGTTCGCGAACTTCTACCTCGGCGGCACCGGGGACTTCATCGTCGTGATCCTGCTGGCACTCGTGCTGCTGGTGCGTCCGACCGGACTCCTGGGGAGGAAGGCATGAACCTTCGACAGGCTCAGGGACGCGGGGCGGCCGAGGAGCGCAGCATCCGTCGCTTCCTCCCCGCGCTCGTGGGCGTCGTCCTCGTCGCGTTCATGGCGATGCTCCCGCTGCTCAACCTTTCGCTCCCGGGCATCCTGCCCACGCCGACGTACCTGCCCGGCACCCTTGCGCTGCTGTCCCTCTGCATGGTGTTCGCCGCGCTCGCGCTGTCGTACAACCTGCTGCTCGGATCGGGTGGGATGCTGTCGTTCGGCCACGCCCTCTACTTCGGCGCCGGCGCGTACGGTCTGGGCATCGCGCTCGAGCACTTCGGCGTGCCGTTGTGGCCCGGCGTCTTCATCGCGCTGATCGGCGGCATGGTGATCGCGCTGGTGACGGGCGCGGTGTCGATGCGGGTCTCGGGCATCCCCTTCGCGATGGTGACGCTGGCGTTCGCGCAGGCGGGTTCAGTGCTGGTGCGCCGCAACTCGCAGGTCACCGGCGGCGAGGAAGGACTCAGCCTCAACACGGCGCAGGTGCCCGACTTCCTCATCGGGGTCGTGAACACCCGCAACCTGTACTGGTTCACGCTCGTCGTGCTCGTCCTGGTGTACCTCGTGGTGCTGTGGGTCGACACCTCGCGTCTGGGCCATCTCGCCCGCGCGACGCGCGAGAACGAGCAGCGCGTGCGTGTGCTGGGTCTGTCGCCCTACCGCGTCCGGCTCATCGTGTTCGTCATCGCGGCGGGTCTCGCGAGTCTCGCCGGAGTCGCGTACATGCTCCTGCAGTCGGGCACCGTCCCGCGGTCGGTCTCCGCCGACCTCACGATCACGGTTCTGGTGATGGTGGTGCTGGGTGGCGTCGGATTCCGCTGGGGTGCCATCGTGGGCGGTGTGCTCTACACGCTGCTCGATCAGCGGCTTACCGTGCTCGCCGGTTCCGAGGCGATCGCCGGGCTTCCCGACATGCTGCGGATTCCACTGTCGGAGCCGCTCTTCCTCCTCGGCGTGCTGTTCATCATCGTGGTGATGTTCCTCCCGGGCGGCATCGCGGGCACCATCGACGCCGCGGTCCGCCGTCGGCGCGGGGAGAAGGTCCGCGGGTCGCTCCGGCAGCTCGACGACGCCGATGACTCCGTGGAGACGCCGGCTGAGGTGCGCGCATGAGCTGGACCGCCGATCCCGACATCGACGACGGGCCGCACACGGTCGGCCGGTGGATCGTGGACCGCGCGACCCGCTCGCCCGAGCGCATCGCGATCGACGACCGCGGAGTGACGACGGACTACGCCACCCTCGCCGCCCGTTCCTCGGAACTTGCCGACCGGCTGCGCCGGGCGGGCTACGGGCCGGGTGACCGCATCGCGACCGTGTCCGGCAACTCCACCGACCACGTCGTCGCGTTCTTCGCGTGCGCGATCGCGGGCATCGCCTTCGTGCCGCTGTCGTGGCGGCTCACGCCGCGCGAGCTGGCCGACGTGCTCACACGCTCCTCACCGGCCTTGGCGCTGATCGAGGACGAGCACGCCGCACTCGCGGGCGAAGCGCTGCGGATCGCGGCGGTGGCAGCGCCGGTCGCAGGTCTGGGCACGACAGGGGTCGAAGCATCCGTGCCCCGCGCAACGAACCCGAGGACTCGCCGGCCGGTGCGCGACGACGACCCGCTGCTGGTGATCTTCACGTCGGGGAGCGAAGCCGCGCCGAAGGGCGTCGTGCTCACGCACGCGAACTGCTTCTGGAACAACCTGGCCCTCGCGCAGGCGCTGCCGCTTACGCAGGACGATGTCGTGCTCGCGATGCTGCCGCAGTTCCACGTCGCGGCGTGGAACTGCCAGCCGCTGCTCGCGTGGTGGGTCGGCGCGACGGTCGTGCTCGAGCGGTCGTTCCAGCCGGCGCGCGTGCTGCAGCTCATCGCCGACCGCAAGGTCACCGCGATGATGGGCGTGCCGACGCAGTACGCGCTGCTCGCGGGCGACCGCGAGTGGCGCACGACGGTCCCCACGACCCCTCCACCCGCCGCTGGTGCGTCGGGCGGAGCCTCCGGCCGCGTGGGCCCAGCTTCGTCGCTGCGCCTCGCTCTCGTCGGGGGCGCGACGATGCCGGTGGAGCTGCAGGAGGAGTGGACAGCGCGGGGGATCCCGCTCACGCAGGGGTACGGGCTCACCGAAGCGGCACCCAACGTGCTGCACCTGCCGGCTGCCGAGTCGATCGAGGCGCCGGGCGCCGTCGGCCGGCCGTACCCGCACGTGTCGGTGCGGATCGTCGACCCCGCCTCGGGGCTCGTGCTGGAGGGCGAGGCCACCGGCGAGCTGTGGGTGCGCGGCCCCAGCGTCTTCGCCGGCTATCTCGACGACGACGATGCGACGGCCCGTGCGATGAGTGGCGAGTGGCTGCGCACCGGCGATCTGGCGTCGCGCGACGCGTCCGGCGTGTACCGGATCGTCGACCGCCTGAAGGACATCTTCATCTCGGGCGGCGAGAACGTTGCTCCCGCGGAGGTCGAGTACGCGCTGTGTCTGCACCCGCTCATCGAGGAGGCGGCCGTCGTCGGCGTGCCCGATGCGGTGTGGGGCGAGCGGGGAGTCGCGTTCGTGGTGCCCGTGGCGGGGGCCGCGCTGTCGGTCGACGAGGTGCTGGCCCACGCGCGACGCAACCTCGCCGCCTTCAAGATCCCGGTCCACGTGGAGTTCGTCGACACGCTGCCGCGGTCGACCATCGAGAAGCTCGCACGATCCCGTCTCCGCGAAGAGGCCAGGTTGCTGGTCGAACGGCGGCGGGAGCAGGAAGATCGTGCTGGGGAGCGCGCGCACGGAGTGGTGCACGAGCGTACGAAGGGGGAATCCCGATGAGCATGTCCGACGAACTCGTCGACCGGGAAGAGGAGCTGGTCTCCTCCGCCACCGGACGCCCCCTCACCAAGCGCGGCGAGGCGACCCGACGTCGCCTGCTCGAGGCGGCGGAGCTCGTGTTCGCCGAACAGGGGTACCACGAGGCATCCATCGTCAAGATCACCGAGCGCGCGGGCATCGGTCTCGGGACGTTCTACCTGTACTTCGACAGCAAGCAGTCGATCTTCGAGGCGCTCGTGCTCGACCTCAACCGCCGCGTGCGCCACTCCATGTCGGAGGCGATGGTCGGGGCATCCGGCCGCCTGGAGGCGGAGCGCGCGGGGTTCGCCGGGTTCTTCCGGTTCACCGCAGAGCACCCCGCGCTGTACCGGGTCGTGCGCGAGGCGGAGTTCGTCTCGCCCGAGGTGCTGCGCACGCACTACACGCGCATCGTCGAGGGTTATGAGGCCGGCCTGCGCGCCGCACAAGCGACGGGCGACGTCGACCGCGCCCTCGACCCCGAGACGACGGCGTGGGCCCTCATGGGCATGGGTGAGCTCATCGGCATGCGGTTCCTGCTGTGGGAGCGCGACGCCGAGGGCAAGCCGCCCGCGCAGCTCGACCCCGTGGTGTTCGCCGGCATGACCCGTTTCATCGACAACGCCCTCGCGCCGCGAGCGGACGACGCAGGAAAGGAAGCCTGATGGCGGAGAAGGATCTCGCGGGCAAGCGCGCACTCGTCACCGGCGGGGCGAGCGGCATCGGCCTCGCCTGCGCGCACGAGTTCGCGGCGCGCGGCGCGCACGTCATCATCGCGGACCTGAACGCGGATGCCGCGACGGATGCCGCCGCAGCCGTCGGCGGTGAGTCCTGGGCCGTCGACCTCGCCGACACCGCCGCGCTCGATGACCTGACCCTCGACGTCGACATCCTTGTGAACAACGCCGGCATCCAGCGGGTCGCCCCGATCACGGAGTTCGATCCGGACGCCTTCCGGCTCATCGTCCGGCTCATGCTGGAGTCGCCGTTCCTGCTCATCCGCGCGGCGCTCCCGGCGATGTATGAGCGCGGATGGGGCCGAGTGATCAACATCTCGAGCGCGCACGGTTTACGGGCGAGCGCGTTCAAGTCGGCCTACGTCTCCGCGAAGCACGGGCTCGAGGGCCTGTCGAAGGTGACGGCGCTCGAGGGCGCCCCGCACGGCGTGACCAGCAACTGCATCAACCCCGCCTACGTGCGCACACCCCTCGTGGAGAAGCAGATCGCGGACCAGGCCGCCGTGCACGGGATCGCCGAGAGCGAAGTCGTCGAGAAGATCATGCTCACCGAGAGCGCGGTGAAGCGGCTCGTCGAAGCCGACGAGGTCGCGTCGCTGGCCGGATGGCTCGTGTCGGACAAGGCCGGCATGGTCACGGGCGCCTCGTACACGATGGACGGCGGATGGACGGCGCGGTGAACCACGAGTATCGGACGATCGACGTGCCCGTCGACGGCGGCGCGCTGCGCGCGGGAGTCTGGGAGCCGGTGGATGCCGGGCCCGAGGCGCCGACGGTGCTGCTGGTGCACGGGGTCACGGCCTCGCACCTGGCGTGGCCGTTCGTCGTGGAGCGCCTCCCGGGAGTGCGCATCGTCGCGCCCGATCTGCGCGGGCGCGGGCGCAGCAACGGCATCGACGGCGCCGCGGGGATGGCCGCACACGCGGCGGACCTCAGGGCGCTGCTCGATGCGCTCGGCATCGACCGCACCGTGGTCGTCGGGCACTCGATGGGCGGGTTCGTGTCCGTCGTGTTCGCGCACCGGTACCCCGAGCGCGTCTCGCGGCTGCTGCTCGTCGACGGCGGGCTGCCGCTCGACGTCCCGGCGGGACTCAGCACCGACGAGCTCGTCGCCGGCATCCTCGGCCCGACCGCGGCGCGGCTGTCGATGAGGTTCGCGGACACGGGGGAGTACCTGGACTTCTGGCGGCAGCATCCGGCCTTCGCCGGCGCCTGGACGCCCGAGCTCGAACGCTATCTCGCGTACGACCTCGTCGACGACGGGATGGGCGCGTTCCGTCCCGCGACGAGCTACGCGACGACCGCCGACGACACCCTCGACATGAACACGGGCGACGCGCTGCCTGCGGCGCTGGCCGGGCTCCAGCATCCGACCCGCCTCATCACCGTGCCCCGCGGCCTGCAGAACGAGCCGCCCGGGCTGTACGCCCCGCACCACCTCGGGCGATTGCTCTCGGAGTACCCGACGGTCGAGCACGAGCGGGTGGACGGCTTCAACCACTACACGATCGTGATGTCGCCTGCGGGGGCGGATGTGGTCGCCGCCGCGGTGCGCGAGGAGCTCGCGGCGCGAGTGTGAGCGATTCGGACGAGGCCCGGCGGCTTGCGAGGATCGCAAGCCGCCGGGCGCTCTGATGTTGCGGTCTACTTCGTCTTGAACTGCGCCTTCAGGGTCGATCCGTCGGCCGTGGTCAGCGTTACCTGGTAGCACTTGCCCGCGATCTTCGGCGTCGCCCAGTTCTGGATCCACTGGTGTGCGGTGGCGTCGTACCGGAGTGTGGTACCCCCGGTGGTCGCGAACAGGTCGTCGCTCACGGCGTCCTTCGGGTCGCAGGGGATAGGTGTGATGGCGAAGGTCGCGTGCAGCGTCGTGACGTCGGTCACCTCCGTCGTGCCGGCGAGCACCGTGAACTTGAGCGGCACGGTCGAGCCGCCCTTCACGATGTTGAGGACGGTGTCGCCCATGTCGACCGGCTTGTAGAAGCCGTTGAGCTTCCACGCCTCGATCTGGAACGTGGCCGTGCCCTCGCCTCCGAGGTGATTCGCGTCCCCGACGTACGTCGCTTTCGCCGTGGCCGGCTCCATCGGAGTGCTGACTGCCATGTTGCCGGAGTACGTCACGGGGGTGACGGCTTCATCGAGGCCGCCCGGACCCTTCACCCACGCCGTGCAGGGCTGGATCGGCGACCCCGTGAACGGGATTGCCGCCGTCGGGCACGCGACCGTGACGGTGACGGGCGCCTTCAGGATCTCGAATCCACCGTTTGCCGTGCTGCCGGTGTGGTTGTCGTCACCCGGCCACGACGCGGATGTCGTCACCGACCCGGCGTTCGTGTTCGCGGAGTAGATGACTCTTACGCCGGTGTCCGCGAGCGCCACGCCCGAGACGATGGCAGTGCACGGAGTCAGCGGGGAACCTGTGAACACCACCGATGCGGGGCAGCTCAGCGTGATCGAGGACGTGGCCTTGTCGATGGTGAAGGTGGTCGAATCGTTGCTCGGCAGATGGTTGTCGTCGCCCGGGTACTGGTACGACGCCGAGGCGGTGCCCGCGTCGCGGTTGTTCAGGTACGACGGGGTCGACGGAGTCGGGGGCTCGACGATGCCGTAGTCGGCGGTCACCTTGACCGTGCACGGCGTGAGCTCGACACCCGTGTACGTGTTTGGACCGGTGCAGGTGACGGTGGTTGTCGTCGGCGCCTGCGCGATGGTGAACGTCGCCGATGCGACGCTGCCCTCGTGGTTGTTGTCGCCGGCGTACTCGGCCTTCGCCGTGGCGGTGCCGGCATCGGTGTTGTCCCCGTAGGTGATCGTCACCGGCTCCGAAAGCCCACCCGCTCCGGTGACGGTGGCCGAGCACGTCTCCTGCGCTGCACGGTTGTAGACGGTGTCGGAGCACTGTAGTTCGATCGACGACATCGCCTTGCCGATCGCGATGCCGACCGAGCCGGTCTGCGTCACGTAGTTCGGCAGCTCGAAGGACCAGTGCGCCGGGCCGCCGGGCACGTCGGTGTACCACTCACCGAGTTCGAGGCCATGGCTCACGTCCGCACCGCCGAGGCCGGTGCACGAACCGGTCGCTCCGTGAACGGCTCCGTCGTAGATGCCGACGTACCCCTCGACCTCGCAGCTCGCGTCGGCTGCGAGGATGACGAAGTTCTTGGTGTCGCTCGATCCGAGCAGATTGCCGTCACCGGCGAAGGAGGCAGTTGCCGAAGCAGTGCCCGCGTTCGTGTTGTCGCTGTACGCCGGCGTGAGGTTCTGAACGAGCCCCGGTCCGCTGACGCTCGCCGTGCAGGGCGTCTGCGGCGAGCCCGTGTACGTGACCGCCGACGGCGGGCAGGTCACGGTCGTCGTCGTCGACGCTTTGGCGATCTGGAACGATGCGCTCGCGTTGCTGGCTTTGTGCGTCGCGTCTCCGGCGTAGCTAGCAGCGGCCGTCGCGGTGCCGACCGCCGTGTTGGAACCGTAGGTCACGTTGAGTGTCTGCTCGAAACCATTCTCGCCTGTGACCTTCGCCGTGCAGGGCGTGATCGCGCCCGCCGTGTACACGGCCGAGCTGGGACAGTTCAGGCTGGTGGTCGTATCGGTCTTGGCCGCGCATTCGACGGTCCAGCGTGCGGTAACGGTGGCAGATCGCGTAATGCTCGCTGGGTCCTGCGGTTTCTCCTGCAGCGCGGCGCCTGTCCCCGAGAACACGACCGAGCCGCTGAAGGTACCGGCGGTGGTCCCAGCGGTGAGCGTCACGGTTGCGGCCGCGCTGGTCGTCGACGGAGTGTTGTTCGGATAGTCGGTTGTCCAGTTCGATGGCAGTTCGATGTCGCCTGCGGTGCCGGTCGCCACACTCACGGCCAGCGGCGCGGACGTCGTCGCTGTGATGTCGACGAGTGCACCGCTCTTGAAAACCTGACCGTTGCCGAGCCGCTGCACGTAGATCGTGACCTGCTTGGTCGCCGTTGTGCCGCATGCCACGTTGCCGAAGTTGATCTCGGCCTGCGTGTTGGTCACGAGCGCATCGCCGTCGACCTCGAGATTGTCGGCATGGGCCGCGCCCGCTGTCGAGATCAGAAGTGCTGACACCGCCAGAGCGATTGCGGACAGCACAGACGTCCGTTGTTTCATTGGTCCCTCCCCAGGGGTACTGCTCCCCGAAGCGGCCCCTATGCCGCTCGGGTTGCGATCAACATATCCGACGCGCGCTGAATCTCATCCGGAACTGTGCGCAACTTAGCCGCGTCCTGAGGAGCCCTGCAGACCCGAGGACCGCAGGGAACGCTTTCAGCGCGACGCGGCGATGCGGGTCGTGAGCTGGTGCGCGTGGGCGAGCAGTGTGCGACCGAGCTCGGGGAGGCGGTCGGGGCCGAAGCGGAACTCCACGCCGGTGAGGCTCAGCGCCCACTGCGGGTGGCCCTCACGAGTGAAGACCGCCGCTCCGATGCCGTAGGAGCCCTCGACGATGAGCCCGGGGTTGACGGCGTAGCCGCGCTCCTGGGTGTCACGCAGGCGCGTGCGCAGCCGCTGCTCGTTATGGGCGGCGCCCCATTCGCGGGAGAGTTCGGGGTGGCGCTCGAAGTAAGCGTCCACATCGTGAGGTGGCAGAAACGACAGGATCGCGAGCCCTGCGGAGGCGACGCCGAGCGGGAACCGCACGCCCTCCGACAGCACGAACGAGCGGATGGGGAAACTGCCCTCTTCGCGCAGCAGGCACACGGTCTCGTCGCCCCGGCGGACTGACAGGAACGCGCTCTCTTCGGTGCGGACGGCCAGTGAGCGCACGATGTCGCGCGCGACAGCGGTGATGTCGTAGCGGGATGCTGCGACCGTGCCCATCAGGTACAGCTCGGGTCCGGGCATCCAGCGGCCGGTGCGCTCGTCCTGATCGACCAGGCCCTCGTGGCGCAGTGCGGTGAGGAGTCGATGCGTCGTCGGGCGGGTGAGTTCGGCGCGGCGGGCGAGCTCGGCCACCGGCATCCCCTCGTCTCCTCCCGAGGTCACCAGTCGCAGGAGCTGGGCGGCGCGGGCGATCGACTGGGCGCCGGGAACGGTGCGCTTGGCTGTGGTGTCCACAATATGGACGCTACGACGCGGGGTGGCCACATGGCAAGCGGGGAGGTGGCGGTGTGCGCCGTCAAGCCGGACGATGGAAGCCGGCGACCGGAATGCGAAGGAGCACAATGATCGACAAGACCTGGAGGTCGGCGGCCGAGGCCGTCGCCGACATCCCCGACGGGGCGTCTCTCGCGGTGGGAGGGTTCGGGCTGTCCGGCAACCCCATCGCCCTCATCGAGGCGCTGCTCGCACAGGGCACGAGCGACCTCAGCATCGTGAGCAACAACTGCGGCGTCGACGACTGGGGGCTCGGCATCCTCCTGAACGCCAAGCGCATCCGGAAGATGACCTCCTCGTACGTCGGCGAGAACAAGGAGTTCGAGCGGCAGTTCCTCTCGGGCGAGCTCGAGCTCGAGCTGACGCCGCAGGGCACGCTCGCCGAGAAGCTCCGCGCCGGCGGCTCGGGCATCGCCGCGTTCTACACCCAGACCGGTGTCGGCACGCAGGTCGCGGAAGGCGGGCTGCCCCGCCGTTACGCCGCCGACGGCAGCATCGCGGTCGCGTCGCCCGTCAAGGACGTGCGCAGCTTCGACGTTTCGGGCACGCCGCGCGACTACGTGCTCGAAGAGGCGATCGTCACCGACTTCGCTCTCGTGCACGCGCTGAAGGGCGACCGCCACGGCAATCTCGTCTTCAACAAGTCCGCACGCAACTTCAACCCGCTCGCCGCGATGGCCGGGCGCGTGTGCGTCGCCCAGGTCGAGGAGCTCGTGGAACCGGGCGAGCTCGAGGCCGACAGCATCCATCTCCCCGGCATCTATGTGCACCGCATCGTGGAGGTCGGATCCGACATCGAGAAGCGCATCGAACGGCGCACGGTCTCGGTCGCACAGGCCGCCGCGCGCGAGATGCCGGAAGGAGCCTGACATGCCGCTCACCCGCAACGAGATGGCCGCCCGCGCGGCCGAGGAGCTCGCCGACGGCGCCTACGTCAATCTGGGCATCGGCCTGCCGACCCTGGTGCCGAACTTCGTGCCCGAGGGCGTGACCGTCGTGCTGCAGTCCGAGAACGGCATCCTCGGTGTCGGGCCGTACCCGACCGAGGAGAACGTCGACCCCGATCTCATCAATGCCGGCAAGGAGACGGTGACGACGCTGCCCGGAGCCGCCTTCTTCGACTCGGCGACGAGCTTCGGAATGATCCGCGGTGGCAAGATCGACGCCGCGATCCTCGGCGCGATGCAGGTGTCGGCGACAGGCGACCTGGCCAACTGGATGATCCCCGGAAAGATGGTGAAGGGGCCAGGCGGCGCGATGGACCTGGTGCACGGCGCTGCGAAGGTGATCGTGCTGATGGAGCACGTCGCCAAGGACGGCTCGGCGAAGATCGTGAACGAGTGCTCGCTGCCCCTCACCGGACGCGGTGTGGTCGACCGCATCATCACGGACCTGGCCGTCATCGACGTGACGGATGCCGGACTCGTGCTGGTCGAGACGGCTCCCGGCGTCACTGTGGAAGAGGTCATCGCGGCCACCGAACCGGAGCTGACGGTCGCCGTAGGAGAGAGAATCGAAGCATGAACCACGACGACGTCGTCATCGTCGCCGCTGCGCGCACTCCGCAGGGGCGGCTGAAGGGCCAGCTGGCTCCGCTCACGGCGGTGCAGCTGGGCAGCGCCGCGATCAAGGGCGCACTCGAGAAGGGCGGCATCCCCGCCGACGCCGTGGACGCGGTCCTCGTCGGTCAGGTGCTCGCGGCCGGAAGCGGCCAGAACCCCGCGCGTCAGGCGGCGGTGGGCGCAGGCATCGGGTGGGACGTTCATTCCGGCTCGGTCAACAAGGTGTGCCTCTCCGGCCTCACGGCCATCATCGACGGCGCACGCATGCTCGCGGTGGGCGACGCGACCGTCGTGGTCGCCGCCGGCATGGAGTCGATGACCCGCGCCCCGCACCTGCTCATGGGCTCGCGTGACGGCTGGGCCTACGGCTCGATCGAGGTGCTCGACCACATGGCGTTCGACGGGCTCACCGATGCCTACGACCGCGAGAGCATGGGCGCATCGACCGAGCGACACAACGAACGGCTCGAGGTGACGAGAGAGGCTCAGGATGCTGTGGCCGCGCGGTCGCATCAGCGTGCGGCCGCCGCGCAGGCCGAGGGGCTCTTCGACGCCGAGATCGTGCCGGTCGAGATCCCGCAGCGCAAGGGCGAGCCGGTCGTCGTGACGAAGGACGAAGGGGTGCGCCCCGAGACCACGGTCGAGACGCTCGCGGGCCTGCGCCCGGCGTTCGCGTCCAGCGGATCGATCACCGCGGGCAACTCGTCGCAGATCTCGGACGGCGCGTCCGCGGTCGTGCTGACAACGCGATCGCACGCCGACGAGAACGGCTGGAACGTGCTCGCAGTCGTCGGGGCGTCGGGCCAGGTGGCGGGCCCCGACAACTCGCTCCACTCGCAGCCCGCGCGCGCGATCGAGAAGGCTCTGGCCAAGCAGGGCCTCGCCGCGAGCGACCTCGACATCGTCGAGATCAACGAGGCGTTCGGCGCCGTGGTGGTGCGTTCGCAGGCCGAGCTCGGCCTCTCGGACGACGTCGTCAACCCGCACGGCGGCGGTATCGCGATCGGACACCCGATCGGGGCATCCGGCAACCGCCTCGTCGTCCACGCCGTCCACGAACTCGTGCGGCGCGGCGGCGGCACGGCGGCGGTGGCGCTGTGCGGCGGCGGCGGTCAGGGCGACGCGCTGATCCTCACGCGCTGATCACCCTCGACCCCAAGACGGAAGCGCCACGGGACCCGGATGGGTCTCGTGGCGCTTGCCTGTGCGGGTCAGGGCTGGATGCGGCGCTTGAGGAGCTTCTTCTCGCGGCCGTGGACGGGGGAGTCGTTCGCGATGAGCTCGCCGCGCGATGCGCGGCGCACGTCGACGATCGCTCCGATCGCGAGGGCCAGGGAGATGCCCCAGCTGAGCCACCCGAGCGCCATGCGCCACGTGAACGGCTCGTTCTCGCGGAGTCCCCTCATCAACGTCAGCCCGCCGGTGATCGCGGTGAGCAGGCCGGTGCCGAAGAGGTACTTGCGCATGGGGCCACGTTAGCGCGGGGCATGCGGACGCCGCGCGCCTTGACATGGCGCCGCCCGATGAGTCAAGGGGACTCGGACGCGACCCGGCGCGCGGTAGCCTGGGCGTGCCGAGTCCACGAAACCGTCAGGAGACCGCGTGACAGAGCCCGCCGCCCACACCGCCGAACTCGTCGTCGTCGCCAACCGGCTGCCGGTGGACCGTGTCGTGGACGGGGATGGCGAGCCGGGCTGGCGGCGCTCGCCCGGCGGCCTCGTGACGGCGCTCGAGCCGATGATGCGCCGCACCGACGGTGCGTGGGTCGGCTGGCCGGGGCAGCCCGACATCGAGGTCGATCCTTTCGAGTTCGAGGGCACCTACCTGGTGCCCGTGAAGCTCAGCGCCGAAGACGTCGAGCTCTACTACGAGGGCATGTCGAACGACACCTTCTGGCCGCTCTACCACGACGTCATCGCCGAGCCCCGGTACCGCCGGGTGTGGTGGGACTCGTACGTCAAGGTGAACCGGCGGTTCGCGGAATCGGCCGCCGAGGTCGCGGCGCAGGGCGCGACCGTGTGGGTGCAGGATTATCAGCTTCAGCTCGTCCCACAGATGCTCCGCGAGGCGCGTCCCGACCTGACGATCGGCTACTTCCACCACATTCCCTTCCCGGCATACGGTCTCTATTCGCAGCTGCCGTGGCGACGGCAAGTGCTCGAAGGGCTGCTGGGGGCAGACGTCATCGGATTCCAGCGTGTTGCCGACGCCGGAAACTTCGCCCGCGCGGTGCGCCGGCAGTTCCGCTACGAGACGAAGGCGTCCGGGATCACCGTGCCCAACCCCGACGGCACCACCCGCCGCGCGCTGGCGAAGGCGTTCCCGATCTCGATCGATGCCTCCTCGTACGTGGAGCTCGCTCAGCGCGATGACGTGAAGGCGCGCGCGAAGGAGATCCGCGAGAGCCTGGGGAATCCGAAGAAGATCCTGCTCGGCGTCGACCGGTTGGACTACACCAAAGGCATTCGTCACCGCATGAAGGCATTCGGCGAGCTGCTGGAGGACGGCCGCATCACGGTCGAGGATGTGACGCTTGTGCAGGTCGCGAGCCCGAGCCGCGAGCGGGTCGCGGCCTACATGCAGCTGCGCGACGAGATCGAGCTCACCGTGGGTCGCATCAACGGCGACCACGACACGATGGGGCACACGGCGATCCGGTACCTCCACCAGGCGTATCCGCGGGAGGAGATGGTGGCCCTGTTCATGGCTGCCGACGTCATGCTGGTCACCGCCCTCCGCGACGGAATGAACCTCGTCGCGAAGGAGTACGTCGCTGCACGCATCGACAACCGGGGCGTGCTCGTGCTGAGCGAGTTCGCCGGCGCCGCGGACGAGCTGCCGAGCGCGGTGCGGATCAATCCCCACGACATCGATGGGATGAAGGACGCCATCATGCGGGCCATCGAGATGCCCCCTGCCGAGCAGGGTCGTCGCATGCGGGCGCTGCGGAGGAAGGTGCTCGAGAACGACGTCGCGCGATGGTCGCAGTCGTTCCTCGACGCGCTCGACGGGGCGCGCGAGCGCAACAGGTTCCCCGCGCTCAACAAGGCTGCGGGGTCCCGCGCATGACCGTCGACTCGCGGGCCGCGGCCGCGGCGATCGACAAGCTCGCAGCATCCGATCGCCTTCTCGCAGCCCTCGACTTCGACGGCACGCTGTCGCCGCTCGAGGACGAGCCGATGGACGCACGGATGCTGCCCGCCGCGCGCGAAGCCGTCGACGCGCTGGTCGCGGCGCCGGACACGATCGTCGCTTTCGTCTCGGGGCGCAGCCTCGTCGACCTTCGCGTGATCGCCGAGCACGACGACTCGTCGCAGGTGCTGCTGGCGGGATCGCACGGCGCCGAGTTCTGGCTCCCGGGTGAGGGCATTGTGAGCCACGGCGAAGAAGAGGCCGACGTCGCCCTGCGCGACGCGCTCCGCGGGCATGCCGAGGAGGCCACAGCGCACCTGGAGGGCGTCTGGATCGAGCCGAAGACCTTCGGGTTCGGTGTGCACACGCGCCGGGCGACCGTCGAGGCCGCGGCCGAGGCGAACCGCGTGGTCGATGAGATCGTCGCGGCCGAGGCCCCGCACTGGCGCCGGCGCACGGGGCACAACATCGTCGAGTTCGCCTTCCGGCATGAGGGCAAGGACTCCGCCATCGCCGAGCTGCGCGAGCGCGTGGGCGCCACGGCGGTGCTGTTCGCCGGCGACGACGTCACCGACGAGGACGCGCTGGCGAGCCTCGGAGACGGCGACCTCGGCGTGCGCGTGGGGGAGGGTGAGACCGCCGCAGCGGTGCGCGCGCCCGACATCGCGGGTCTCGCCGCCCTGCTGAAGCGCCTGGCAGCTGAGCGCTCGCAGCGTCGCTCTTAGGGATCGCACGGGCTCCGTCACTCGGGGCGAGCGGGTCGTGTCACGGGAATACACTGAGTCAATGGCCCAGCCCGATTCGCTCGCTGACAACTCCATCGACATCAAGCCCCGCAGTCGCGTCGTCACCGACGGCATCGAAGCCACGACGTCCCGCGGCATGCTCCGTGCCGTCGGCATGGGCGACGCGGACTGGGAGAAGCCGCAGATCGGCATCGCCTCGAGCTGGAACGAGATCACCCCCTGCAACCTGAGCCTCGACCGGCTCGCGCAGGGCGCCAAGGAGGGCGTGCACGCCGGTGGCGGGTACCCGCTGCAGTTCGGCACCATCTCCGTCTCGGACGGCATCTCGATGGGCCACGAGGGCATGCACTTCTCGCTCGTCTCCCGCGAGGTGATCGCCGACTCCGTCGAGACCGTCATCATGGCCGAGCGCCTGGACGGATCGGTGCTGCTCGCCGGCTGCGACAAGTCGATCCCCGGCATGCTCATGGCATCGGCGCGCCTGGACCTCTCGAGCGTCTTCCTGTACGCCGGCTCGATCGCGCCCGGCTGGGTCAAGCTCTCCGACGGCACCGAGAAGGACGTCACCATCATCGACTCGTTCGAGGCCGTGGGCGCGTGCCTCGCGGGCAAGATGAGCGAGGCCGACCTCAAGCGCATCGAGTGCGCGATCGCCCCGGGCGAGGGCGCCTGCGGCGGCATGTACACCGCCAACACGATGGCCTCCGTCGCCGAGGCGCTCGGACTCAGCCTTCCCGGCTCGGCCGCGCCGCCGTCGGCCGACCGCCGCCGCGACTACTTCGCGCACCGCTCGGGCGAGGCCGTGGTCAACCTGCTGCGTCAGGGCATCACGACGCGCGACATCCTCACCAAGGAGGCGTTCGAGAACGCGATCGCGCTCGCGATGGCGCTGGGCGGCTCGACCAACGTCGTGCTGCACCTGCTCGCGATCGCCCGCGAGGCCGATGTCGACCTGACCCTGCACGACTTCAACCGCATCGGCGACAAGGTGCCGCACGTGGCCGACATGAAGCCGTTCGGCAAGTACGTCATGAACGACGTCGACCGGCACGGCGGCATCCCGGTGATCATGAAGGCGATGCTCGACGAGGGTCTGCTCCACGGCGACGCGCTCACCGTCACCGGCAAGACGCTGGCCGAGAACCTCGCCGACCTGAATCCCGACCCTGTCGACGGCACCGTCATCCACTCGTTCGACGACCCGATCCACGCCAAGGGCGGCATCACGATCCTGCACGGCTCGATCGCCCCCGAGGGTGCGGTCGTGAAGTCGGCCGGCTTCGACGCCGACGTGTTCGAGGGCCCTGCCCGCGTGTTCGAGCGCGAGCGTGCCGCGATGGACGCGCTCGAGGCGGGCGAGATCGCCGCCGGTGACGTCGTCGTGATCCGCTACGAAGGCCCCAAGGGCGGCCCGGGCATGCGCGAGATGCTCGCGATCACCGCTGCCATCAAGGGCGCTGGGCTCGGAAAAGATGTACTACTCTTGACGGACGGCAGATTCTCAGGCGGCACAACCGGCCTGTGCATCGGCCACATAGCACCCGAAGCGGTGGACGCAGGTCCCATCGCCTTCGTGCGCGATGGTGATCTGATACGGGTCGATATCGCGGCTCGCACTCTCGACCTACTCGTCGACGAGGCTGAGCTTGACTCCCGCCGGTCTGGCTGGGAGCCGCTTCCCCCGCGCTATACCCGTGGCGTCCTTGCCAAGTACTCCCGACTCGTGCGCTCCGCTGCGGAGGGCGCGACCACCGGTTGAGCCTGGCTTCCGACATCCGCCTCCGACCCATTTCAGAGGAAATCACCATGTCAGCCGACACCGCCGCGGCCGTTCCCCGGCCGCCAGCCCGCACCGCCTCGACGCCCGTGCTCACGGGCGCGGAAGCGGTCGTCCGTTCTCTCGACCTGCTCGGGGTGACCGACGTCTTCGGTCTTCCGGGTGGCGCCATCATGCCCGTGTACGACCCCCTCATGGACGACGAGTCGGTGCGCCACATCCTCGTCCGGCACGAGCAGGGCGCCGGTCACGCGGCCGAAGGCTATGCCGCCGCATCGGGTCGTGTCGGCGTCGCGATCGCGACGTCCGGTCCCGGCGCGACGAACCTCGTCACCGCGATCGCCGACGCCTACATGGACTCGGTGCCGATCGTCTGCATCACCGGCCAGGTCTTCTCCACCCTCATGGGAACGGATGCCTTCCAGGAAGCCGACATCGTCGGCATCACGATGCCGATCACCAAGCATTCGTTCCTGGTGAAGCGCGCGGAAGACATCCCGGGTGCCATCGCGGCCGCCTTCGAGATCGCCGCGACCGGTCGCCCCGGCCCCGTGCTCGTCGACATCACGAAGGACGCCCAGCAGGCCGAGGCGCCGTTCGTCTGGCCGCCGAACATCGACCTCCCGGGCTACCGGCCGGTCACGAAGGCGCACGGCAAGCAGATCCAGGCTGCGGCTCAGCTGATCGCCGACGCCAAGAAGCCGGTGCTGTACGTCGGCGGCGGCGTGATCCGCGCCCGGGCCTCCGAGGAGCTCCGTTCGCTCGCCGAGACGACGGGTGCGCCCCTTGTGACCACGCTGATGGCTCGCGGTGCGTTCCCGGACTCACACCCGCAGCACCTCGGCATGCCCGGCATGCACGGCACGGTGCCGGCGGTGCTCGCGCTGCAGGAGGCCGACCTCATCGTCGCCCTCGGGGCCCGCTTCGACGACCGTGTCACCGGCAAGGCGGCCCTGTTCGCGCCGAACGCGAAGGTCGTGCACGTCGACATCGACCCCGCCGAGATCTCGAAGATCCGCACCGCCGACGTGCCGATCGTGGGCGACCTCAAGGACGTGCTCGTCGACCTCGACGTGGCGTTCCGCGCGGTCAGTGGTGGCACCGCGCCCGACATCGCCGAGTGGTGGTCGTTCCTCGATGGGCTGCGCGACGAGTTCCCGCTCGGCTACACCCAGCCCACCGACGGCCACATGTCACCGCAGTACGTGATCCAGCGCATCGGCGAGCTCACCGGCCCCGAGGGCGTCTACGCCGCCGGCGTGGGCCAGCACCAGATGTGGGCCGCGCAGTTCATCAAGTACGAACGTCCGAACGCGTGGCTCAACTCGGGCGGCGCCGGCACGATGGGCTACTCGGTTCCCGCGGCGATGGGCGCGAAGGTCGCCGAGCCCGATCGCGTCGTGTGGGCGATCGACGGCGACGGCTGCTTCCAGATGACCAATCAGGAACTCGCCACCTGCGCGATCAACAACATCCCGATCAAGGTCGCGATCATCAACAACTCGTCGCTGGGCATGGTGCGCCAGTGGCAGACGCTGTTCTACGACGGCCGCCACTCGAACACCGACCTCAACACCGGCCATGGCACGGTGCGCATCCCCGACTTCGTGAAGCTGGCGGAGGCGTACGGCTGCCTCGCGATCCGCGTCGAGAAGGAAGAGGACGTGGATGCTGCGATCCAGACGGCGCTCGAGACGAACGACCGCCCGGTGGTCATCGACTTCGTCGTGAGCGCCGACGCGATGGTGTGGCCGATGGTGCCGCAGGGCGTGAGCAACAGCTTCGTCCAGTACGCGCGGGACCACTCGCCCGCCTTCGACGAGCAGGAGGACTGAGACATGACGAGTCACGTGCTGAGCCTCCTCGTGGAGGACAAGCCCGGTCTGCTGACGCGCGTCGCGGGCCTGTTCGCCCGGCGCGGCTTCAACATCGAGTCGCTCGCGGTGGGCGTCACCGAGGTGCCCGGGCTCTCGCGCATCACGGTGGTCGTGGACGTCGACGAGCTTCCCCTCGAGCAGGTCACCAAGCAGCTCAACAAGCTCATCAACGTCATCAAGATCGTCGAGCTCGACCCCGCGGCATCCGTCCAGCGCGAGCACATGCTCGTGAAGGTGCGCGCCGACAACCAGACCCGTTCGAATGTGCTCGAGGTCGTGAACCTCTTCCGCGGCCAGATCGTGGACTACGCGCCCGACGCGCTCGTGGTCGAGGTCACCGGCGACAAGGGCAAGGTCGACGCATTCCTGCGCGCGCTCGAGCCCTTCGGCATCAAGGAGCTGGCGCAGTCCGGCCTCGTCGCCATCGGCCGCGGCGGCAAGAGCATCACCGAGCGTGTGCTGCGCGGCTGAGTCCCTGGCATCCACTACTTCCAGAACCGATCAATCAAGGAGAAACACGAAGATGGCTGAGATCTTCTACGACGCCGATGCCGACCTGAGCATCATCCAGGGCAAGAAGGTGGCGATCGTGGGCTACGGCTCGCAGGGCCACGCGCACGCCCAGAACCTTCGCGACTCGGGTGTCGAGGTCGTCATCGCGCTCAAGGACGGCTCGAAGTCGATCGAGAAGGCGCAGGACGAGGGCTTCGAGGTCAAGTCGGTCGCCGACGCGGCCGAGTGGGCCGACGTCATCATGATCCTCGCGCCGGACCAGCACCAGCGCGGGATCTACAACGACAGCATCAAGGACAAGCTGACCCCGGGCAAGACGCTCGCGTTCGCGCACGGCTTCAACATCCGCTTCGGCTACATCGAGGCGCCCGAGGGTGTCGACGTCATCCTCGTCGCGCCGAAGGCGCCGGGCCACACGGTGCGCCGCGAGTACGTCGCGGGCCGCGGCATCCCCGACATCATCGCCGTGGAGCGCGACGCGACGGGTGGCGCCTGGGCGACCGCGCTGTCGTACGCGAAGGCCATCGGCGGCACGCGCGCCGGCGTCATCAAGACGACCTTCACCGAGGAAACCGAGACCGACCTGTTCGGCGAGCAGGCCGTCCTCTGCGGCGGTGTGTCGCAGCTCGTCCAGTACGGCTTCGAGACCCTGACCGAGGCGGGCTACCAGCCGCAGATCGCGTACTTCGAGGTGCTGCACGAGCTCAAGCTCATCGTGGACCTCATGTGGGAGGGCGGCATCGCCAAGCAGCGCTGGTCGGTCTCCGACACCGCCGAGTACGGCGACTACGTCTCGGGCCCGCGCGTCATCGACCCGCACGTCAAGGAGAACATGCAGGCCGTGCTCGCCGACATCCAGTCGGGCGCGTTCGCCAAGCGCTTCATCGACGACCAGGACAACGGCGGCGTCGAGTTCCTCGAGCTGCGTGAGAAGGCCGCCGCCCACCCGATCGAGTCGGTCGGCAAGGACCTGCGCTCGCTCTTCGCGTGGAAGCAGACGGACTCCGACTACGTCGAGGGCTCGGCCGCGCGCTGACTCTGACCGAAGGCCCGGTTCCCGTTCGTGGGGAACCGGGCCTTCGGCGTCTGCTGACGCCCCTGCGACTGAGACATCGGATGTCTGTGTCAGGATGGGAGGACACAGCGACGAGAGTGAGCGGGGCGAGGATGCGACAGCAGTGGTTCGACGAGGCGCGGTTCGGGATGTTCGTGCACTTCGGCCTGTACAGCGGCGCGGCACGGCACGAATGGGTGCAGAACTACGAGTTCCTCACCGATGAGGAATACCGCCAGTACTTCGAGAACTTCGACCCCGATCTCTTCGATGCACGGGCGCTCGCGCGGCGTGCGAAGGAGTCGGGGATGGGCTACGTCGTGCTCACGACGAAGCACCACGAGGGTTTCGCGCTCTGGAACACGGCCGTCAGCGACTTCAACTCCGTCGCCGCGTGCGGGCGCGACCTCGTTCGCGAGTACGTCGACGCGCTCCGCGCCGAAGGGCTGCGGGTGGGCCTGTACCACTCGCTCATCGACTGGCACCACCCCGACTTCACGGTCGACGTGAACCACCCGAGACGGGCGGACGCGGACGTCGCGGCCCTCAACTCAGGGCGCGACATGGCGCGCTACCGCGAGTTCCTGCACGCCCAGGTGCGTGAGCTCCTCACGGACTACGGGCGGATCGACTACCTGTTCTTCGACTTCACCTATCCCGAGACCGTGGACGGTCTGGCAGGCAAGGGGCCGGAGGACTGGGACGCCGAGGCGCTGCTCGCGATGTGCCGCGACCTCCAGCCCGAGATGCTCGTGAACGACCGGCTGGGCATCCCCGCGGACTTCGTCACGCCCGAGCAGTACCAGCCGACTTCCCCGCTCGTGGTCGACGGCGTCCCTCAGGTGTGGGAGGCCTGCCAGACGATGAACGGCTCGTGGGGCTACCACCGCGACAACACCGAGCAGAAGCCGGCGACGCTGCTCGTCCAGATGCTCGCGGACTCGGTCTCGATGGACGGCAACATGCTCCTCAACATCGGCCCGGACGGCCGCGGGGCGATCGCCCCGCGGGACGAGCGCACGCTGGCCGAGATCGGCGAATGGATGCGGCTGCACCGGGGTGCGATCGTCGGCGCCGGCCACGCGGGCTTCGAGCCGCCGCGTGAGGGCGTCTACACCAGGCGAGGGCGGAAGCTCTATCTGCACCTGCTGTCCTGGCCGCTGGGGTTCGTCCACCTGCCCGCACTGGCGGGCGAGGTCACGTACGCGCGGCTGCTCCACGACGGGTCGTGGCTGAAGACGTCGGCGGCCGATCCGAGCCGCAAGGCGGTCAACATGACGCCGGCGGGCGAAGCGGAGGGGACTCTGACCGTCCACCTCCCGGTGGCACGGCCGGATGTCCTGGTGCCGGTGATCGAGCTCACGCTCGCCCAGGACTGAGTCCGCTCAGGCGGTGGGCATCTCGAGGTTGTCGAGGGCCCACCGCGCGGCACCGTGCAGGATCGCGTCGGCGCGCGTCTGCGCGGCCTCGATCCGCAGCTGCTGAGTGGCCAGGGGGTGGCACGCCTCGTAGACGCGGCTGCGCACTGCGGCGATGAAGGGCTCCGACGCGCTCATGCTGCCGGTCAGGAACACGGCATGGGGGTTGAAGAAGTTGACCACGCCCGAGAGCGCCTGGCCCAGGTGGGTGCCGGCGGTGCGGACGATGGTGGTCGCCTCGGGCTCGGCGTCGCGGGCCAGCGCCAAGACGTCCGCGGTGGTCTCGACGTCCGTCCGTCCGCGCTCGCGCATCTGGCGGACGAGGCTTGCGCCGCTGGCGACGGTCTCGAGGCAGCCGGTGTTTCCGCAGGAGCACGGGATGTCGCCGCTGCCGTCGATGCGCGTGTGCGTGATATCGCCTGCCGCACCCGTGGCCCCTCGGTGGATGTGGCCGTCCACGATGATGCCGCTGCCGATGGCCGTGCCAGCCTTGACGGTGATGCTGTGGCCGTTCGCGCCGAACTGCGCGCGGTGCTCGCCGAGTGCGGCGAGGTTCGCGTCGTTGTCGACGGCAACAGGCACGCCGTAGCGGCGCCGCACGTAGTCGGGGACACGGAAGCCGGGCCACCCGGGCATGCGCGACGGCTGCGTGACGGTTCCGCGGTCGATGTCGACCGGGCCAGGAAGGCTGATGCCGATCGCATGGATCGTGGTGTCCCGCGCGAGCTCGTCGAAGACATCACACACGGCGTCGAGCGTGGCCTCGGGGCCGTCCGCGAGGGCGACCGGGATGGAACGCGTCTCACGCAGCTCGCCGCTGAGCGAGTGTGCGCCGATGCGGGCGTGGCCGCCTCCGAGGTCGACCGTCAGCACGATCCCCGAACCCTCGTCGATGCCCAGAAGCCGTGGACGCCGACCGCCGCGTGACGTGCCGTCGCCGCGCTCGGTCACGAGCCCGGCGTCTATCAGCGTCTGCACCCTCAGGCTGACGGTCGACGGCGCGAGGCCCAGCGCCGCGGCGAGCTCGCTGCGCGAGCTCGCCCGCCCGCGCGCGATCAGATCGATGATCCGCCGGGACAGGTCCTCGTCGGCGAAAGAGCGGTCGGTGTCGGGGGTCATGTTCCCTCTCGCGGGTGTAGGCGGCCGTGTTTCCGAGACGTGACGAAGTATCACACGTCGATAAACATCCGATGTTCGGGTTGCGTCACCGATCGAAACCTGCGAGGGTGACTTGCGACACAAGAGTACAAGGTTGTTTCGAGAATCGAAATAACCTGAACCAACTGGCTGCCATAGGAGGCATTCGATGAAGAAGTTGCGCGTTGGCGCGGTGGCCGCAGCCACCGGCGTAGCGGTGGTGCTGACGGGGTGCGCGAGCGGTTCCGGTGGCGAGGGTTCCACCGACGGCAAGCCCACCATCGTCGTCGACATGTGGGCGGGGAGCGAGGACGACACCACGGCTCTCGAGAAGCAGGTCGCCATCGCGCAGGAGGAGAACCCCGATGTGACGATCAAGCTGCAGACCGCGCCGTGGAACGACTTCTTCACGAAGCTCACCACCAACATGGCCAGCGGGAACATGGCGTGCGTCACGGGCATGAGCGGCGCGCAGCTCGGTGGGTTCACCGACGGATTCCGCGAGCTGACGGCGGAAGACCTCGAGACGGCGGGCCTCGACTTCGCCGACTTCAACCCGGGCGCCGAGGGGATCCTGAGCTTCGAGGGCGGGCTGTACGGCGTTCCCTTCGACGTGGCGACGATGCTCGTCTACTACAACCAGGACATGCTGACCGCGACCGGTGCGGCGACGCCCGAGATCGGCTGGACCTTCGACGACTTCGAGGACGTCGCGACGACCGCGACCGCCGACGGCAAGTACGGATTCGGCATGGGCATGGGCGGATACCAGTGGATGTCGATGCCGATCGCGCTGTCCGGCAAGCAGCCGGCGTCGGAGGACGGCACGCTTCACATCGACGACCCCGACTTCGTGGACGCGGCCTCGTGGTACTCCGGCCTGGTCACCGACCTCGGAGTCGCGGCACCGGTCGCCTCGGCCTCCGACACCGGCTGGGGAGAGAACCAGTACACCGGCGGCAACGCGGCCATGGCCGTCGACGGCACGTGGAATGCGGTGAGCTACCTCAACAACGAGTCGGGCTTCGCCGCCGGCATGGCGCCGCTCCCGGCAGGTGACCACGGCAACTCCGGACCGATCCTCGGATCGGGCTACGGCATCTCGAAGACGTGCGACAACCCCGAGGCCGCCCTCAAGGTCATGGGTTCGCTGCTCGGCAAGGACGCGCAGGACTACATCGCCTCGTCGGGCCGCTCGTACCCGGCGCGCACCGAGTCGCAGCCGCTGTACTTCGACTCCATCGACGAGCAGTACCGCGAACAGGTCCAGACGGTCTTCGAGTCGGCGTTCGCCACCACCGTGCCGCTGTACATGACGAAGAACTGGGAGAAGCTCGACAGCTACATCCAGCCGAACCTCGTCAGCGTCTACAACGGCCAGATGGAGATGTCGGACCTGCTGGAGAGCGCCCAGGCGCAGTTCGGCAACTGACCGGGTTCGGCCTCGAACCCTCGCACGTGAGCAAGAGAGCAGAGCAATGACGACCACGACGACGACACGTCGCGGGTCGCTCGCCAGGGCCGAGGCCCGCCAGGCGCTGGGCTTCGCAAGCCCGGCCCTGGTGGGGCTCGCCCTGTTCACGATCGTGCCCGTCGGGCTCTCGATCGTGATGAGCGTCTACGACTGGCCGACGTTCGGCGACCGCACCTTCAACGGCGTCGAGAACTACGCCAAGCTGTTCACCAGCAGCCCGGACTTCTGGCCGGCGCTGCGCAACTCCGCGGTCTACACGCTGCTGTACGTGCCGCTCAGCATTGCCCTCTCGCTCGCGCTCGCGATCGGGCTGGGGCCGCGCATCCGCGGTCGCGGAGCCCTCCGCGTGCTCTTTTTCATCCCGGTCGTCGTGCCCATGGTGGCCAACGTCCTGGTGTGGAAGATGATGCTGCAGCCGCAGGGCCTGTTCAACGGGCTGGCGCAGAGCTGGTTCGGCATCACGCTGCCGAACTTCCTCGCCGATCCCTCGTGGGCGATGATCATGGTGGTCGCGATGAGCGTGTGGCAGGGGCTCGGCTACAACATGCTGATCTTCTCCGCGGCGCTCGAGCAGCTCCCCGAGAGCGTGCTCGAGGCGGCCAGCATCGACGGCGCCCGGGGCTTCCGCCTCGTCTGGAGCGTCATGATCCCGATGATCTCGCCGTCGATCTTCTTCGCGACGATCATGACGATGATCACCGCCCTCCAGGTGTTCGCCCAGCCGCAGCTGCTGACCGGCGGCGGCCCGGGCAACGCGACGAAGCCGCTCGTCATGTTCATCTGGGAACAGGGGTTCACCTTCGGCGACCTGGGACTCGCTGCAGCAGCGGCGTGGATCCTTTTCGCGATCATCATCCTCATCACAGGCATGCAGTTCGCCGCGCAGCGGAAGTGGGTGCACTATGAGCACTGACACCGAGACCGAGACCGACAAGGAAGCGTCGGTGATCGAGCAGACGCTGCTCATGACGTCCGACGACGAGTTCGTCGAGGAGCCCCCGGCGCGCCGCCGCACCGCCGCCCGCACGCCCGGCGAGCGCATCCGACTTGTTCTCGCGCACATCTGCATCTACCTCGCGGCGCTCATCTTCCTCGCGCCCCTCGTCTATGCGTTCTTCTCGGCGCTCAAGCCCAACGAGGAGATGTTCTCGATGCCGCCCACGCTGGTCGGCTCGCAGATCAAGTGGGGCAACTTCGCGGAGGTCTTCGCCTACGGGCCGTTCCTGACCTATATCGGCAACTCGCTGTTCGTAGCGATCGCCGGCACCCTGGTCGTCCTCATCGTCTCGACGACCGCTGGCTACGCGTTCGGGCGCCTGCGCTGGAAGGGGCGTGACGCGGTCTTCGTGCTGTTCCTGGCCACGCTCATGGTGCCGGCCGAGGTGCTCGTCATCCCGATGTTCCAGGTGATGCAGTGGTTCGGATGGGTCAACACCTATCAGGCGCTCATCTTCCCGTTCGCCTTCACGGCGTTCGGCACCTTCCTCATGCGTCAGTTCTTCCGCGGCATCCCGTTCGAGCTCGAAGAGGCTGCCCGGGTCGACGGCTCGGGTCCGGTGCGCACCTTCCTCCAGATCATCCTTCCGCTGTCCAAGTCGGCGGTGGCTGTGCTCGCGGTGTTCACCTTCCTGTCGTTCTGGAACAGCTACCTCTGGCCGCTCATCGTGACGGTCGACTACGCGACGCTGGGCACGCTTCCCGTGGGCCTCGCCAGCTTCTCGGGTCTCACCGGCACGCGCTGGGATCTGCAGATGGCGGCCGCGATCATCTCGATGATCCCCACCACGATTCTCGTGATCGTCCTGCAGAAGCACCTGGTGAAGGGCATCGCGATGGCCGGGCTGGGCGGCCGATGAGCGGGTGCGCAGAGGCCCCCGCCGTCGTCGCCGGCATCGACATCGGGGGCACGAAGACCTCCGGCGCCCTCGTCGCCGCGGACGGCAAGGTGCTGGCGCGCGCGACGCGCGTCACCCCCGCCCGCGCCGGCGGCGCCGCGATGGCAGAGACGGCGGCGCTCCTCGTCGAGGAGCTCGCCGACGACACGGGCGTGCGTCCCGATGCGGTCGGCGTCGGCGCGGCGGGGGTCGTCGATCCGCAGAGCGGTGCCATCCGCGCCGCGTCGGACATGTTCGTGGATTGGGCGGGATTCCCGCTCGGCGAGCGCCTCGGCGACCGACTCGAGCTCGAGGTGCGCGTCGAGAACGACGTCAACGCCTTCCTCCTCGGCGAGACCGCGTGGGGCTCGGGGCGGGGGAGCGACGTGCTCGGCGTGATGCTCGGCACCGGTGTCGGCGGAGCGCTCGTGCTCGACGGAGCACTGCGCCACGGTCCATACGGCGCTGCCGGCGAGATCGGCCACACTCCGGGCTACAGCGATCTGGTCTGCACCTGCGGTCGCACCGGCCACCTTGAGACCCTGGCCTCGGGCACCTCGATCTCGCGCCGCTATGCGGCCGCGACCGGCGAGGTCGTCGTATCCGCGCGGGTCGTGGCCGACCGGGCGCGAACCGGCGACCCCGTTGCGAAGGCCGTGTTCGACGACGCCGGGAGGGCGGTCGCCCTCGCGTGCATCTCCGCCGCGACCCTCGTCGACGTGCCCCTCGCGGTAGTCGGGGGCGGGGTGGCCTCCGCATGGGACCTGCTCGCTCCTGCTGTCGAGGCCACGCTCCTGACCGATCCGCCGGTGTCCGGCGCTCCCTTGCGCATCGTTCCCGGAACCCTGCGCGGTGACGCGGTCGTGCTCGGTGCCGCGGCCCTGGTGGCGGCATCCGATCGTTCCATCCCCTCCGAATCGTTCGCAGAAGGTGAGCTCGTCCGTGACGTCGCGTCCTGACCACGACCAGATCTGGAAAGGCCCCCTGGGCCCGCTCCACCCGGCGGGGCTCGCGCGCCCGCGTATAGGCATCGGCGGCATCTCGATCGAGTCGAGCACGTTCTCACCGCACATCTCGGGTGACGAGGCGTTCACGATCCGCACCGGAGATGAGCTGCTCGCGTACTACCCCTTCCTCTCCGAGGGGGAGGAGCTGCGGGATGCTGCGACCTGGGTCCCGCTCACGCACGGGCGGTCCCTGCCCGGCGGGGCGGTCGACCCGCAGACCTATGCGCGCATGAAGCAGGCGATCGTCGAGGGGATCCGTGCGGAAGGCCCGTTCGACGCGTTCTTCTTCGACATCCACGGAGCGATGAGCGTCGTGGGCATGGACGACGCCGAGGGCGACCTCGCGATTGCGGTGCGCGAGGCGCTCGGTCCAGACACCCTCGTATCGGCGTCGATGGATCTGCACGGCAACGTGTCGGACGCCCTTTTCGACGCCGTCGACCTCATCACCTGCTACCGGATGGCGCCGCACGAGGACTGGATGAACACCAAGCAGCGCGCGGTGCACAACCTGCTCGAGCGACTGCGTGGTGCCTTGGGTGCCGACCCGGACGCGCGACGCCCCTACAAGGCGTGGGTGCGCGTCCCGGTGCTGCTGCCCGGCGAGAAGACGAGCACGCGGCTCGAGCCCGCCCAGGGGCTGTACGGCACCATCCCGGATGTCGAGGAGCTCGAGGGCGTCGTCGACGCCGCGGTCTGGGTGGGCTACGCGTGGGCCGACGAACCCCGTTGCCACGCCACCGTCATCGTGACCGGCGACGACCCGGATGTGATCGCCCGCGAATCGGAGCGGCTCGGACGGCGGTACTGGGATGCACGAGCGGACTTCGTCTTCGTGGGTCCGACGGCGAGCCTCGACGAGGCGCTCGACGAGGCTCTGGCGGACGACGCGCCGCGGCCCTACGTCATCTCCGATTCCGGTGACAACCCCACCGCGGGCGGCGCCGGAGACGTCTCGTGGACCCTCGGTCGCCTGCTCGAGCGGGCCGACCTCGACGATGCGTCGCGCACGGTGCTCGCGGCTTCCGTGTTCGATCCGGAGGCCGTGAGCACCGCCCAGGCGGCGGGGATCGGCGGCACGGTCACGGTGCACGTGGGCGGCCGTGTCGACCCCGGGCCGCGGGGGCCGGTCGAGGTCACCGGCGAGGTGTTCTCGATCACCGACGGCGACCCGGTCGCGGGCACGCAGGTCGTGGTACGCCGTGGAGCCGTGCACGCGATCGTGACCGAGCGGCGCAAGCCCTTCCACTCCCTCGACGACTTCCGGATGCTGGGACTCGACCCTGAGTCGGCCGACATCGTCATCGTGAAGATCGGCTATCTCGAACCCGAGCTCTACGATCTCGCCGCGGGCTGGACGCTCGCGCTCACCCCCGGCGGCGTCGACCAGGATCTGCTGCGCCTCGGCCACTCCCGGCTGCGCCCCGGAACCTACCCGTTCGCCACGACCGACGACGAGCCCGACCTTGCGGCACTCGTCACCCGACGCCGCGGCACGGAGGCACGCGCATGAACTTCGAGACCCGCACCGGACCCGACCTCGGCGACGCGGCGCCCGAGTACCCCGAGACGCCGGTTCCCGACTGGTATCGCGACGCGAAGCTCGGGTTCTTCATCCACTGGGGCGTGTATTCGGTGCCCGCATGGGCGCCGGCCCACCCTCCCGGGGGAGTGCCGACCGAGGACGCCTATGCCCACCACCAGTACGCCGAGTGGTACGCCAACACGGTGCGCATCGCGGGGAGCCCGACGTGGCGGCGCCACCAGGAGCTCTACGGCACGGGCACGAGCTACGAGGACCTCGCGGAACAGTGGAATCCCGATGGGTTCGACGCCGACGCATTCGTCGGCGCGCTCGTCGACGCGGGCGCGCGCTACGTCGTGCCCACGACGAAGCATCACGACGGCTTCTGCCTGTGGGACACCGCGACGACGACGTTCAGCTCGGCCCGCCGCGGGCCGCGCCGCGACCTGATCGCCGAACTCCACGACGCGACGCGTCGCGCGGGCACGAGGTTCGGCGTCTACTTCTCGGGCGCGCTGGACTGGCACGTCAGCGACCACCCGCCGATCGAGTCCGACACCGACCTGTTCCGGTTCCGCCGGGCGGACGAGTGGTTCTCGCGGTACGCCGCCGCCCAGCTCGACGAGCTCGTCGACCGCTTCCGCCCCGACCTGCTCTGGAACGACATCGAGTGGCCGGACGGCGGCAAGGGGCAGCAGGACTACGCGGTCGCCGCTCTGCTGCGCCGCTACCTCGCCGCCGTGCCGGACGGCGCAGTGAACGACCGTTGGGGCGTGCCTCGGCACGGCTTCCTCACGCGCGAGTACACCCACGTCGCCGACATCGTCGCCGAGCCCTGGGAGTCGACGCGTGGACTCGGGTACTCCTTCGGCTACAACCAAGCGGAGGATGCGAGTCATTCGCTGTCGGGCGACGCCCTTATCCGGCTCCTCGCCGACGTCGTGAGCAAGAACGGCAATCTCCTGATCAACGTCGGCCCGCGCGCCGACGGATCGATCCCCGAGCTGCAGCAACGCGCCATGCGGGAGCTCGGAGCGTGGCTCCGCCGCGACGGCGACGCGATCTACGCCACGCGCCCGTGGGTGCGCGCGTACGAGGAGACCGGCGCGCCGCGCGCCTACACCGCTGCCGAGAGTGTGGTCAACGTGATCGCGCTCGACCCCGCCTCGGGCGAGTTCGATCTTCCCGAGGAGCTCGCCGGCCGGCCTGCCCGTTGGGCGGACGGCACCGAGGCTGCGCTCGAGCGTGCGCCCGACGGTCGCGTGTACGCGACCGTCCCCGACGCCTTCCGGACCGAGCCGGCGGTCGCCCTCCGGGTCGAGCTGTGATCCCCACGGTCGTCGAGATCGCAGTGCAGGACGCCGCGGGTGCTCGCGCGGCGATCGAGGCCGGCGCCGATCGACTCGAGCTGTGCCAGGCGCTCGTCGTCGGCGGTCTCACCCCGTCGATCGGGTCGATCGAGGCCGTGTGCGACGCGGTCGGGGCCGAGAAGGTGAACGTGCTGGTGCGTCCCCGGGGCGGCGGCTTCGTGTACGACGCCGACGAGGTCGCAGTCGTCACGGCCGACATCCGCGCCTGCGTCGCGCGGGGGGTGGGCGGCGTCGTGGTCGGCGCGCTCGAGCGCGACGGCCGCGCCGACCGCGAGGCGCTTCGCCGGTGGACGGATGCCGCGGGCCCTGCGACGCTCGTCTTCCACCGTGCGATCGACGCGTCGCCGCGCAGCGCCGAGGTGTTCGAGACCCTGCTGGCCGAGGGCATCGGCCGGGTGCTGACGTCGGGGGGCGCGGAGCGCAGCATCCAGGGGATCGACCGCCTCGAGGCGTACGCCCGCCTCGCCGGGCCGGACCTCGAAGTGACGGCAGGCGGGGGAGTGGCGCCGGCCGACATCCGCCACCTCGTCCGCGCCGGCGTGGGCGCCGTGCACCTCTCGGCGCGCCGGCGCGCGGGGCTCGGCGCGTCCGCGGGACCCGGCGGCGGCACGGACGGGCACGATGTCACCGATCCGGGGATCGTAGCGGAAGCGGTGGCCGCCGCCCGGGGTTGAGCACCGCTGCCGGTCGGAGCGGTTGCTGAGAGTTTCCTCATCCGCGGACTCTTGTCGCCGTGCCCGGGAGCGTGGTTCGATCCTCGCCATGGGAGAAAACATGCCTGATCACGCATCCGACCACGACCTCGGGACCACGGCGGAGAACCCGCCCCACTCGGGTCTGAGTCGACGCAATTTCCTCGTGGGTGTCTCCGCGGCGAGTGTGCTCGCCGCGGCCGGATGGGTGCAGTCGCCGCAGGCGTTGGCCGCACCCGGCGGGAAGTCCGTGACCATCACCGTCATGGGCACATCCGACATCCACGCGAACGCGCTCAACTGGGACTACTACAAGGACGCCGCCTACAGCGACAGTGCGGGCAACACGATCGGGCTGGCTCGCGTGTCGAGCCTCGTGAACCAGATCCGTGCAGATCGGGGACGCGGCCGGACGCTGCTGTTCGACGCCGGCGACACGATTCAGGGGTCGCCGCTGGGCTTTTACTACGCGACCGTCGACCCGGTCACCGCGTCGGGTGCGATGCATCCGATCGCGGCCGCGTTCAACGCGATCGGCTACGACGCCGTGGCCCTCGGCAACCATGAGTTCAACTACGGGCTCGACTTCCTCGACAACTGGATCTCACAGTTGGATGCCCCGGCCCTGGCCGCGAACGCCGTGCACGCGGGCACGACCGATCCCGCGTTCCGCCCCTATGTCGTCAAGAAGATGAACATTCCCGGCTACAAGCCGATCCGCGTCGGCGTGCTCGGCCTCACCAACCCCGGCGTCGTCATCTGGGACAAGGCGAACGTGAGCGGCCGCATCGACGTGCTCGACGTCGTAGAGTCGGCGGCGCGCTGGGTGCCCGTGATGCGGGCGGAGGGCGTCGACGTGGTCGTCGTGAGCGTGCACGCGGGCGACAGCGGGCTGTCGTCGTACGGCTCCGACATCCCGGTCGAGAACGCGTCCGCCCTGCTGGCCGAGCAGGTGCCCGGCATCGACGCGGTCCTCTTCGGTCACGCCCACCAGGACGTCCCGCAGCGGTTCGTGACGAACAAGGCTACGGGCAGGCAGGTCGTCATGAGCGAGCCGAAGAACTGGGGTCAGCGCCTCAGCGTGTTCGACCTCACGCTCACGATCGACCGCGGCAAGTGGGCGGTCACCGGAGCGAAGTCCCTCACCGTCAACACGAACACGGTCGCCGACGACCCCGCGCTCGTCCAGGTCGTGAAGGCGCAGCACGACGCCGTCGTCGCGTACGTCAACACGCCGGTCGCGACCTCCACCGAGGTGCTCTCTGCCGCCGAGTCGTGCTGGAAAGACACCGCGATCCTCGACTACATCCACCACGTGCAGATCGACACCGTGTCGAAGGCGATCGCCGGCACCCCCGAGGCATCCCTTCCGATCATCTCCCTCGCGGCGCCGTTCAACCGCGCCGCGACGTTCCCGGCCGGGCAGGTCACGATCAAGGACGTCGCGGGGCTGTACATCTACGACAACACGCTGCTCGGGTCGGTGATCACGGGCGCCCAGATCAAGGACTATCTCGAATACTCGGCCAAGTACTTCCAGCAGGTGGCACCCGACGCTCCGGTCGCGCCCGCGACCTGGACGAACGCGCTCAACACCCCGGATTACAACTTCGACCAGTTCTCGGGCGTCACATACGACATCGACATCTCCCAGCCCCAGGGTTCGCGCATCGCGAACCTCGCCTTCGGCGGAGCGCCGGTGCCGGCCGACCAGCGGTTCGTGGTGGCGATCAACAACTATCGGCAATCAGGTGGCGGCGGGTTCCCGCACGTCGCGACCGCGCCCGTGGTCTACAACGCGCAGGTCGCAATCCGCGAGGCGATTGTGGCGTACGCCTCGGCGACGGGAGTGATCGACCCCGCCGACTTCCACGTCGCGAACTGGCGGCTGGTGCGCGCGGGGGTGCCGGTGTTCTGACCACGCGCGGCCCGGTGAAGCGCGGGCGCGGGGGTGAGCGAGCATCCTGCGGCGAATTCCTGCTCGGGATCCGCGCGCCCCGTGGGCTTCATTCACCGGCAGCGGAGGCGAGCGCTGCGCACGTCTCGACACGCTCCTCGCCGGGGAAGTACGTCGTCCATTCGTCCGTGGTGAGCTCTCGGCCGGCCAGCGTGCACGCGTGGGTCGACTGCTGCCGGGCGCCCAGGTCCCAGATCCGGATGCCGCTGGGCAGGGCTTCTATCAGGCTCTCGCCGTCGGCGGTGAGGAACCCGCCGGCGATGAGAGTCGCATCCGCCGCACCGTCGAGCGGACCCGCGAGGGCGACGTTCCCCGCCAGATCGTAGAGCGTGAGCGTGTTGTTGTACCCGACGTTCAGCAGCGTGCGACCGTCCGCGCTGACCGCGATCCGGTTGCCGCCGCCTGCAGCCCGCGCAAGGGCGGCGAGCGGCTCGAGTGTGCGCAGGTCGTAGATCCGGGCTTCATCCTCCGCGACGCCGACCAAGCGGTCGTCGTCGACGGCCAGGCTCCCCTCCAGGCCGTAGAGACCGCGCGCGATGAGGTCTCCGGTCGAGATCTCGAAGACCCCGGTCTCCGAGGTGGCCCGCTCCACGTTCCACCAGGTGATCACGGCGCGCGTCGCGTCGGGCGTTTCGCTGATCGAACCCACGTCGGTGAAGCGCCCTTCGGCGAGCCTGATGATCGGTCCGAGGGCCTCGCCCGTCGAAGGGTCGAAGGCGACCACGGCGCCAGGCCATGCGGCGAAGGCCGGGGTCGCCCAGCCCCCCGGGTAGACGTTCACCGAGTCGGGCAGATCGCCGATGCGCAGGGGGATCTCGTCGCCCGTCGACACGTGCTCGAGCGTCGGCCGCCCCCACTGCTGCCAGTACCGCGCGTACAACGGGCCTGACTCGTACTCGGCGAAGCGTGCCACCACTCCGCTGCCGAGCGGCACGATCCTCGCCGACTCCTCGCCGACGGCGACGTCGCGGTCGATGTCCCACAGCCGCATCGGCCCGCCACCTGATGGCTGTGTGACGACGAGTGAGCCTCCTGCCTCGGGGCCCTCGAGCAGCTCGCGTCCTTTCGCGACGACCTCCGCGCCCGCGCCACCGCCGTCGATCCGCCAGCGCAGCCAGACCGGCGGGATCGTGGGGAACGCGAGCAGGGACTGATCGTCGATGGTTTCGAAGAACGCCTTCCGGTTGTACTGCAGTGGCGCACGCGCACCCGTCGCCTCGCCGGTGTGGAGATCGAGGATCGACAATCCTCCGTATGATCCGCAGGCGATCGTGTCGGGGCTTACGAGATGCAGCGTTACGCAGGTCTCCGTCGGTTCCACGTTGCGGCGCCACAGGACGGTTCCGTCGGAGGCGATGCGGACCGTGCCGTCCCACCCTGCGGCCACCAATCCACCCCCGCCGTCGGTGATGATCGCTTCGCTCGATCTGTCGCTGTCGAGTGGAATCGTTCGCGCGAGCGCGAGTGAATCCTGTTCGTGCAACCGGATCTCGTGGCCTGCGCCGACGGCGACGAGTTCCTCGTCGACGATGGCGGGGCTCGCGTACACCTGCACGTCGTCCATGTTCGAAGGCGGGGAGGGCGCCCAGCCGCTCGATACCCGCACGACGCCTGACGCCGAGTCGACCGCGATCAGTTCGGCCGTCTCCGCGTCGACCATGAACAGACTCCGACCCGCCGCATCCCACACCGCGCCAGGCCACAACATGGCTCGAACCACGTCGATTTCCGGGTGGGCTCGTCCCCTCGCGAGATCGATCACCGAAAGGTGCGTCCAGCAGCACTCGTCCGCATCTACCGGATCAGTGGAGACGAAGACGGTGATCGCCGCAGCAGATCCGTCGGGACTCACCGAGACGCTCCGCTCCGACCCGGCGACCGCCGCCGGCAGCTCGGCGTCGAGCACGTCGAGTGAGTCGCCGGTCGCCAGATCCACGATGTCGACCGTCGACGCTGTGCGATCGGTCGGAGCCGCCGATACTCGCACCGCGGTGCCCGTCCCCGGAATGACATCGAGCCAGGGGACTGACGCGTCGGCCCCGTGGTGGACGGCGACGACGCCTCCGGAGTTCGTCACGACACCCCAGAGCGCGGATCGCGTCCGCGGATCGTCGGGCCATCGGCGGTACGCCTCAGCGGCGAGCAATGCGGCGACCTCGCGGTCCTGGTCGAGCAGCGAGAGCGACGTCGCAACGAGTGCCTCGACGCTCGCGTTCTCGGCAGCGACCTGCGCCTCCCCGCCCCGCACGACCGCGAGGCTTCCGCCGACGATCGCCGCCACCAGCAGCACGCCCGCACCTCCCACCGCCCACCGCAACCGTCGGTTGCTCCGCTTCTCGCGGGCGGCGCGCTCGCCGAGCTCGCGCAGCTCGTCCTGCTCGCGTTCGGCCGACGCGTCCAGCAGTTCCCGCTCCACGGCGGTGAGGTCGGGCTGCGCCTCGCCACGCCAGTCCAGCGCCGCCTGCAGGCGCGCTCCGCGGAGCAGGTCCTCGTCCCGCCGGCCGGACCCGTTCCACAGCTCCGCCGCCGTCGCGACGACCGGGACGAGGCGCGCTCCCTCGGCGTCCTCCTCGAGCCAGCGGTCAAGGCGCGGCCACGCCGTCGCGACGGACTCATGGGCGATCGTCACCTCGTCCCCGTCGGTGGTCAGGAGTCGCGCGGTGACCAGGCGGTCGAGCACCCTGCGGCGCGCCGGGTCCGCGACGAGCGGTGCGAGCTGACCGGTATGCCGAACCGAGGCGCCGTCGGCGCCACGGTGCACGAGTCGCAGCATCAGAGATCGGCACGCATCGGCATCCTCGGCGTCGAGCGACCTGTAGAGACTCTCGGCCGACTGGGCGATGGCGCCGACGAGACCTCCGGACGCCTCGTACCCGGCGACGGTGAGCGTCGCTCCCTCGCGCCGGACCCAGGTCTCGACCAGGGCGTGCGAGACGTGGGGAAGCGTGCTGCGCCGGTCGGCGGCATCCCTCACGATCACTTCGACGAGTCCCGGCTCGAGCCGGAGACCGGCGCGGGTGGCCGGGTATTCGATCGCCTCTCGCAGACCGGCGAGGCTGAGCGGCCCGATCGCGTAGACGCCCCGGCCGATCAAGGTTCCGATGTGAGGCAGCCCCGTCGCGCGGTCGAGGAAGTCGCTGCGGAGGGTCATGATCACCGCCGACCCGGTCGACAGGACACTTGCGACGAGCGCGCACAGCTCCTCCTGCTCGCGCTCGGGGAGCTGAAACACCGCCTCCGACTGGTCCACGACGACGAGGTCGGCCGCGCCCCGCTGCTCGAGCCGTCCGCGAAGTCGCGGCGCGGCTTCGCGTCCCGCGGTGACGATAGCCACGCGGCGGCCCTCCGAGCCGTGCGGGAGCAGGCCCGCGAACACCAGCGACGACTTCCCCGAGCCGGACGCCCCCACCACCGCGGTCAGCGTTCCCGGCCGTACGCGTTGCAGGAGCGCCTCGATGTCGCTCTCGCGTCCGAAGAACTCGTCCGCGTCGGCGGTCGAGAAGGCCGCCAGGCCGCGGTACGGGCACGCGTCGCTCACGCGATGCAGCGTCTTGACGAGGGCGAGGGCCGGATCCTGCCGCAGCATCGACGCCTCGAGTTCGCGCAGCCGCTGCCCGACGTCGATGCCGAGTTCGTCGACGAGTCGCGTGCGAGCGGCGCGCACGGTGGCGAGCGCCTCGGCCTGCCTCCCGGCGCGGTAGTTGGCGATCGCGAGGATCGCCCAGCGATCCTCGCGGAGCGGGGCCGCGCGCACGAGGCGCTCGGCGTCGGCGATGACCGCGCGGTGCTCGCCTTCGGCGAGGCGGGCCTCGAGCAGCTCCTCCTGGGCGCTGTCGCGGATCTCGATGAGACGCTCGGCTTCGATCGCCGCGGGCGCCCAGTCGACCAGCTCCGCGTAGGGTTCGCCGCGCCACAGCTCGAGCGCGCGCCGGTACGCGTCGACCGCGCGATCGTGCTCGTCATGCAGGGCATGCTGCCGCGCACTCGAGACCACGCGCTCGAACTCGAACGCGTCGATCGTCGCGGGATCGATCCCCAGCGTGTACTCGGAGCCCCGGGTCACCACGGCGGCGCTCCCGAGCCCGGCCCGGATGCGGGCCACGCAGGTCTTCACCTGCTGCGGCCATGTGCGCGGCGGATCCTCGCCCCAGCACGCCTCCGCGAGGTCGCCCGGCGCGACAGTGCGTCCCGCTCGCACGATCAGTGCGGCGAGAACCACCCGCTCCCGCGGGCTCAGGGTGTGCTCGGTCCCCGTGTCGAGCGGCCCCAAGACCCTGATGGCCATCTTTGCAGTGTGATCTCCGCCGATACGAGCGTCAACGGCATCCGCCCCTGATCAGTACCGGACCAGTACCGGACGCGCCCGATCCCGATACCGGATGCCGCGACGCTGTGTTCACGGCCCGGCGTATCACCGCACCGCGACCGCGACTCACATCACACAACCCTCGCCAACCCGGGCGAGCATCATGAAAGGAACGGCCATGGACGGGAACACCCTGACCTACACGGCCGACCGGCTCGATCGCGAGCGGGCGGCCGCCCTGGATCGCGAGAACGAGATTCTCCGCAGCATCGCCGACCGCGGCGCGACGATCACGCCCGAGAGCCCGGCGTCGCACGTCGTCGCAGGCATCGGAGTGTGGTTCCGTCACCTCTTCACGAGGCCGCGGCAGCTGCGATTCTCTTGAATCCGTCGAGACCCGCCGCCCGGGAGCGCGGCGGGTCTCACCATGTCTGCGGCCGGGCGCACCGTCGGACTAGGCTCGCGGCATGTCCGCACCGCGCCCTGTCGAGATCGCCGTCCAGGACCCTGCAGGAGCGCGCGTCGCGCTCGCCGCGGGAGCGGCTCGCCTCGAGCTGTGCCAAGCCCTGGACGTCGGCGGGCTGACGCCGTCGCTCGCGACCCTCGAAGCCGTGCTGGCCGCCGTCGACCCCGCGACCGTGAACGTGCTCGTCCGTCCTCGCGGCGGCGGGTTCGTCTACGACCCCGACGAGGTCGCGCTCGTGGCGGCCGACATCCGCGCGTGCGTGGATCGCGGCGCGGGCGGTGTGGTCGTGGGCGCGCTGACCTCGGCGGGCGGCCTCGACGTCGAGACGCTGCGCCGATGGCGGGATGCTGCGGGCCCCGCGACGCTCGTGTTCCACCGGGCCGTCGACGCCGCGGCCGATCCGTCGGCCGTCTTCGACGCGCTGGTGGCCGAAGGGGTCGACCGTGTGCTGACCTCGGGCGGTGCGCCGCGCTCCATCGACGGCCTCGCCATGCTGGCGGTGTTCGCAGAGCGCTCGGGGGCTGTCGAGGTGATGGCGGGCGGCGGCGTGCAGCCGGCCGACATCCCGGCACTGTTCGCGGCCGGGGTCGACGCGGTGCACCTGTCGGCGCGAGCGCGCGCGGGCCACGATGCTCCGTCCGGCCCGGGCGGCGGGTCGCCGGGCCACGACGTCACCGACCCTGCGGTCGTGGCGGCGGCCGTCGCCGCCGCCGGCTGAGGCAACCGTCCCGCAGCCGTACACCGGATGATCGCCGCCAGGCCCGTGCCGGTTCACTTCGCCGGGTCACCGTCATGGCGTGCGCGCCACGAAACGTGTGACCACATTCCTTGCGGCCTCCATCCTCCTCGTCGGGATTGCGGCCTCGGTCGGCGGTCCTGCCGGTGCGGCGGAATCGCCCCGAATCGTCACGTCGACGGGCACGGTGTCGCTCGTCGAGGTCGCGCCGGCAGGAGTTCGGGGCTCGGCTTCCGGCTTCTTCGAACTCGCGAATCCCGGTGATCGCCCGGTCGATCTCACGGGGTACGCGGTCTTCCGCTGCGACGACGAAGGTCTGCGGGCCCGCCCGTCGGATCCCGAGGCCGACCTGGGCGCAGTCGTCCTCGCGGCGGGGGAGCGGCGGGCGTTCCCGACGACCCGGCTCTCTGAGCGCGGATACGGGCTCATCGTCATCGCACCGTCGGGCGAGACCGTCTACGCTCTCGCGGTGTACTCGGACGATCCTGCGCCGACGACGTCGGAATGCGGGGGTGTCGAGCTGCCGGTGACCACAGCGGCGGCGCTCGGCGAGAGCTGGCAGCGCGCCGGGGCGTCCGCCGACGGGCGCTGGGTGCGCGCGATCGCGACCCCTGGTGGGGCGAACGTGCTTGCGGTCGCCGGCGACGAGCCGGTGCGGGTGTCGGAGATCGCCGCGGCAGGCCCGGCCGGGCGCAGCGACGACTTCGTCGAGCTCGAGAACGCCGGCCCGGTGGTCGTGGACCTCGACGGCTGGCGGCTCTACCGCTGCACCGCCACCGGGGCCGCCCCGAGCGAGGCGCTCCAGCACGTGTTCGACGCGAGCGCGACGCTGCGACCGGGGGAGCGTCTGGTGATCGGCGGTCCCGGATTCGCGGAAGACGCTGACATCCGCGTCGAGACGTCGCTGGCCGACCCCGTGCACGGTGTGCTCCTCGTCGACGCCGACGGACGCCGGGTCGACGGAGTCGGAGTGTCTTCCCGCGAGGACACCGCCTGCCAGACCGGCCGCGACAAGCTGACCTCGACGCTGGACTACCGCACCGGGGAGAGCTGGCAGCGGCAGGCCGATGGCGGCTTCGCGATCGCGAGTCGCACACCGGGGGCCCCGAACGCGGAGCGGTCGCCCTCGGCGGCCTCCTCGATCGCGACGGCGTTCGCGTACGACGATCGGCCGGGGGTGGCGGTGAGCGAGATCGCGACCGACCCCGAGATCGACGGGGTGCCTCGGCGCAACTTCGTCGAGCTCGCGAACTTCGGAGCACGCGAGGTCGACATCTCGGGCTGGACGCTGGTCGCGTGCGGTGCCGACGGCTTCCGCAGGTTCGACGACCTCGCCGTCGTGGCTCCGGGCACGGTGCTGGGCCCCGACGACACGTGGACAGCCGCCCTCGAAGGAACACCGGCGGCCGGCGTGGCCAGCGCGGCGTACGCCGACCCGCTCGAGCTTGCGGGCGCGGGGGTGTGGGTGCAGGACGCCGAAGGGCGCCGTGTCGACAGCGTCGGCGTCTTCCACCGCAACGAGATGGACAGCAGCGTGGACGCCCCGAGCCCCTGCACGAAGGGACTCGCACTGTCGACCTTCGCCGTGGATCGGGTGCGCGGCGAGACACTGCAGCGCGTCGCGTTCACCGGCGATGACGCGAGCGACTTCGTCCCCGCCCCGGCGAGCCCGGGCGTCCTCGCCGTGCGCCGTGCGGTGTCTGCCGACGATGTGATCCGACGCGCGCTCGACGACGCCCGATCGGAAGCCGTCGATGCGGCTGTCGGCCGGGCCGCGGCCGTCGCCGTCGCCCCGCAGGCCGGCGACGGCACGCCGCTGGAGGTGCTGGCCGCCCACGCCGGCTCCTGGCCTTCGCCGCTCACCAGCAGGACGGCACCGGGCGAGCAGGAGGTCTCAGTCGCAGGACTGACGGCGCGCGACGACGGGTACGACCTGCCTTACGTGCGGATGCGCGTGCGGGTGCCCGACGGCGGTGGCACCATCTCGTGGCAGGGCCGCACCGTCGGGCGGGCCGAAGTGCGGCTGTCGGTCTGGGCTCCGGCCGCCGGCACCACGGGCCGGGCGGGATGGCGCGCTCTCGACGAAGCCGCAGGCGCACTGACGGCAGCGGATGCCGCAGCCACCGCATCGGTGCGACTCGACGGAGTCGTGCGCGGCGAAGAGGTCGTCGGCGGCGCGGTCGACCTGCTGGTGCAGGTGGTGCCGAGAGCGGAGTCGGCGGCGGCCGACGCGGACGGGCTCGCCGACCCCGCGGACTACGACCTGGCTCTCGGGCACATCACCGACACGCAGTACTACTCGGAGGCGTACCCCGAGGTGTACGCGGGAGAGGTGGCGTGGCTGGCGGAGAACGCCGACGCGCGAAAGCTCGCTTTCGTCACCCACACGGGCGATCTCATCCAGAACTGGGTCGATCCGGGCCAGACGGAGGAGCGTGCCCGCCGCGAGTACGAGGTGGCATCGCGGCTGCAAGGCGTGCTGGATGCGAACGGAATCGCGAACAGCGTGCTTCCGGGCAACCACGACAACAAGCGCGGCGTGAGCAACGACCTCTTCAACGAGTACTTCGGGCCGGAGCGATATCGCGACCGGCCGTGGTTCGGCGGTTCGCTCACCGCGGACGACAACAGCGCGAACTGGTCGTCGTTCGCGGCGGGCGGCGCGCGGTTCGTGATGATCTCGCTGCCGTACGCGTACGGCGAGCGCGAGGTCGCCTGGGCACAGGACGTCGTCGCCGCCCACCGCGATGCGAACGTCGTCATCTCGACGCACGAGCACCTCATGCCGGCGACGGCCACCGACGAGGCGGAGCGCTCGACGACCTCGCGATGGGTCTCGCACGGCGATCTGCTGTGGGAGCGGGTCGTCGCGCCGAACCGCAACGTCGTTCTCGTGCTGTCGGGGCACTTCCACGGGCTCGGCGCGATCATCACCGAGAACGCCGGGGGGATCCCCGGGCACACCGTGCTCGAGGCGCTCGCCGACTATCAGGAGTTCCGCACGCCGACGGGGGAGCGGGCGACGGGCTTCCAGCGACTGCTCCAGGTCGATCTCGCCGCGGGAATGCTCGCGGTCGACACGTTCTCGGTGCCGCTCGGCGCCACGGCGAGTCATCCGTACGACTACACGCAGTTCCTCCCCGACGACGGCGACGCCGCGACCGCGTCCAACGAACGTCCCTGGCGCATCCTTGCGCAGGGACTGCAGCACCGCTACACCGAGGAGGACGACGCGTTCGCGGTGCCGCTGGCGCTGCAGTACGCGAAGGCGGTGGAGACGGATGCCGTCTCCACCGTGCGGGACTGAGGTATCACGGCGCGCCGGCGACGCCTCGCAAGCATGAGGGGCGGCACGCCCCCCAGTCCACCCCCAGATCAGAGGAGCCGTCATGAACGTCGAACCATGGAGCACCGTCGGGCCGGGATCGTCAGCGGCGATCGTCCCCGGCATCCAGTACCTGCTGAGAGCGCATGGGCATGCCGTCGTCGTCGACGGCGACTACGGGCCCGCGACCGCGGCCGCGGTCTCCGCCGTCCAGACCGCGCAGGGCGTGCCCGCCGACGGCATCGTCGGACCCGTGACCTGGCCCAAGCTCGTCATCGCGGTGCACCAGGGGTCGACCGGCGACGCCGTCCGCGCCGTGCAGCAGTTCGGGCTCGCGCGATCGCCGGGGGAGGACCCGCTCGTCGTGGACGGGGACTTCGGCCCGATCACCAAGGAGCGGGTCGAGTTCTTCCAGGAGTCGTGGGGCCTCACCCTCGACAGCGTCGCCGGTCGCGAGACCTGGTCGTTCTTCAGCACGTTCAGGCCGGGCGACCGCCCGTGGGCGCTCGTCAAGCAGGGGTCGTCGCAGGCCACGAACTGGCGCGTCCTCGCCGCGCAGCACCTGCTGCGTGCGCATGGCGCGACCATCGCGGCCGACGGTGCATTCGGACCGCAGAGCGGTCAGGCCGTCAAGACCTTCCAGCAGACGCTGCGCGCCGTCGAGATCTCGACCACGCTCGGGCAGCTGGACTGGCCGAGCCTCATCATCACCGTGAAGCAGGGTGACGGCCCGGGCGGGGCGAAGGGCGAGGCCGTGCGCGCCGTGCAGACGCTCCTCGCCGGCCTCGCCGTCGACGGCGACTTCGGTCCGGCCACCGACGCCGCGGTCCGTGAGTTCCAGCAGCTGTTCGCGCCGCCCGTCGACGGCATCGTGGGCCCGGACACCTGGCACACGCTGATGCTTCGGCTCTTCGAATGAGCGACGCGGGCCCGGGTGCCGCGACCAGCGCGGGTGGCATCCGGGCTTGCCGGGCCGCGGCACTACGCTGAGAACGTGACGACCGGACGCGACGACGACGCCCTCACCTGGGACGGCGACGACGATCCCACGCTCGACCACGGTGCGGCCGCAGAGCCGGAGGATGAGCTCGAGACGCGACCCGCGTCGACGACTGCGGAGCTCCCGAAGGGCTTCACCGCCGTGGGCAAAGGCAGCGAGACGCTGGACTCCACGGATGCGCCGGCCGCCGGATCGGTGCCCGAGGGCTCGTCCGAGGCGCCGGCCGTCACCGCGGGCCGTCAGCCGATGGGCAACGGCGCGCTGATCGCGTTCGGTGTGCTCGGCGGCGTGTATGCCCTCTATGCGATCGGCTGGCTCATCGGCGGCCTGCGCCTACAGGGCAGGGCTCAGTACCTCGTGACCGACGTGATGTACCAGGGGAGCCTGTGGCTCGCCGTCCTGGCCCCGCTGCTGTGGTTCGCCACCACCCTGCTGCTCACCCGCACCTCGCGCGCGTGGCTGCGGTTCACGTGGCTCGCGGCCGGAGTCGTCCTGCTGCTGCCCTGGCCCTTCGTGATGATCGGGGCGATCGGACAATGAGCGAGAACGTGATGGATGCTGCGCCCTCGGCCGCGAAGCGCGGCAAGACGCCCACGTGGCTCGTGGCGACGATCTCGGGCGCCGTGGGCCTGTTCTACGCGTACGCCGTCTGGAACGCGATCGGCAACCTCGTGATCACGCTTCAGACGTTCGGCGGCGCGGGTGTCACACTCAACGCCCTCGGCTGGTTCATCTGGATCTTCGCCGCAGTGTTCCCGTTGCTGGTGTGGGGCGGAGCGTTCGCGATCGGACACCGACGGGCACCGCACGAGCTGCTCCTCGTGATGCTCACCGGCCTCGCGCTGGTGGCGGTGTTCTGGCTGAACGTCGTCGCGTACACGACGCTCAACTCCGCATCCTTCCTGGGCTGAGCCTGTCGCAGGTCGTCACACGGTCGGGCGCCTCGCCTCGCGGGCGGTAGGCTGGCACCGGCCTCGCCCCCCGACGGCGTGCGGCGCGGCATCCGGTTCTGCTCCGCGCGTTCGCGCACCGCCCCACTAAGGAACACCCGTGCCGAAGCCTGTCGTCCTGATCGCCGAAGAGCTCTCTCCCGCCACGATCGATGCCCTGGGTCCCGACTTCGACGTGCGCAACGTCGACGGCACCGACCGCCCCGCGCTTCTTTCGGCCCTTGCCGACGCCAACGCGGTGCTGATCCGCTCGGCGACGAAGATCGACGCCGAGGCGATCGCCGCGGCCCCCGTCCTCAAGGTCGTCGCCCGCGCCGGCGTCGGCCTCGACAATGTCGACATCAAGACGGCCACCACCGCCGGCGTCATGGTCGTGAACGCGCCGACCTCGAACATCATCTCGGCAGCCGAGCTCACGGTCGGCCACATCCTCAGCCTCGCGCGCCGCATCCCCGCCGCGCACGCGTCGCTCGCGGGCGGCGCCTGGAAGCGCAGCTCGTACACCGGCACCGAGCTCTTCGAGAAGACCGTCGGCATCATCGGCCTCGGCCGGATCGGCGCCCTCATCACGGCACGCCTGCAGGCGTTCGACGTGCGCGTCATCGCGTACGACCCCTACGTCACGAGCGCCCGCGCGCAGCAGCTCGGTGTGCAGCTGGTCACGCTCGACGAGCTGCTCGAGCAGAGCGACTTCGTCACGATCCACATGCCGAAGACCCCCGAGACCACGGGCATGATCGGCGCCGAGCAGTTCAAGATCATGAAGCCGACGGCGTACGTCGTCAACGTCGCGCGCGGCGGCCTCATCGATGAGGAGGCCCTCCACGCCGCCCTCACCGCGGGCGAGATCGCGGGCGCCGGCCTCGACGTGTTCACGTCGGAGCCCCCGGCGGAGGGCGGCACCGCCGCGGCGCTGCTGGACCTCCCGAACGTCGTCGTCACCCCGCACCTCGGCGCCTCCACGGAAGAGGCACAGGAGAAGGCGGGCGTCTCGGTCGCGAAGTCCGTGCGCCTCGCGCTCGGCGGCGAGCTCGTTCCGGACGCCGTGAACGTCGCGGGCGGCGTCATCGACCCGTACGTGCGCCCCGGCATCCCGCTCGTCGAGAAGCTCGGTCAGATCTTCTCGGCGCTCGCGCGGTCGCCGCTCACGAGCCTCGACGTCGAGGTGCACGGCGAGCTGCAAGGCTACGACGTCAGCGTGCTCAAGCTCGCCGCCCTCAAGGGCGTCTTCACGAACATCGTCAGCGAGACCGTGTCGTACGTGAACGCGCCGCTGCTCGCCGAACAGCGCGGTGTCGAGGTGCGCCTGCTCGTCGACGACGACAGCCCCGAGTACCGCAACGTCATCACGCTGCGCGGCGCCCTGTCGGACGGCTCGCAGCTCGCGATCTCGGGCACGCTCACCGGCCCGAAGCAGGTCGAGAAGCTGGTCGGCATCAACGACTACGCGATCGAGCTGCCGATCGAGACGAACCACGTCGTCATGCTGTACACCGATCGACCCGGCATCGTCGCGATCTACGGCCAGAAGTTCGGCGAGGCGGGCATCAACATCGCCGGCATGCAGATCGCGCGCCAGACGGCCGGCGGCCAGGCGCTGTCGGTCCTCACGGTCGACTCGCCGGTGCCCGACGCCCTGCTCGACGAGGTGAGCACCGCGATCCAGGCAGACCTGTTCCGCCAGATCGAGATCACCGAGTCCTGATTCCACGACGGATGCCGCGTCCCTGAGTCCTCGGCGAGGGCCAGGGCGCGGCATCCGTCGTCGCGTGCGGGCCAGACCCGGCGGAGGTCAGGGGCGCGCGGCGCGCTCCACGAGCGCGACCAGCGCGTCGAGCGCCTCGCCGCGCGGGACCGGGCCGGGGATGGAGCCGCCCGCGAGCGCGTTGTTGAAGTAGAGGCCGTCACTCACGAGCATCACGAGATCGAGCGCCGTGGCGTCCTTCGTGTGGGGCCGAAGCACGGAGGCCCAGTCATCTCTGATGTGACGCAGCGCGTCGCTCGCCGTCGCGTCACCCCCCTGTGCGAGTCGCGATGTCGCGAGGATCGCTCGGTCGATCGGGTCGTTCGCCATGACCGACGTGTGCAGGAAGTAGGCGATGGGGCCCTCCGGCGCGGACGCCATCAGGTCGACGTCCGCCTGCACGAGCGCCCGCAGCCGTTCGATGAGCGCGGCTTCGAGAGCCTCCTTCGTGCCGAAGTGGTAGAGCAGTCCGCCCTTGGAGACCCCCGCGGCCTTCGCGGTGGCGTCCATCGTCGCCGCGCGCTCGCCCTCCTCGATGAGGATCTGCTCGAAGGCATCGAGCACCTTCTCGCGGGCGAGGGGAGGACGACTCATGGCCTCGATGGTATCGACAGGTGTCGGAGCATCCTGTTACTATACCGGCTGGACGGTATAGAAATGATGACTCTCACTCAAGAACTCTCGCTCGCCGACGCCCAGGGCCGGAAGGTCGGCTGGCGCGGCTGGGCGGCGCTGGTCGTGCTCATGCTGCCGGTGCTGCTCGTGTCGGTCGACAACACGGTGCTGAGCTTCGCGCTGCCGTCGATCGCCCTCGAACTCGGGCCTTCGAGCGCCCAGCAGCTGTGGATCATCGACGCGTATCCGCTCGTGCTCGCGGGCCTGCTCGTCACGATGGGCACGCTCGGCGACCGGTTCGGCCGGCGACGGATGCTGCTCATCGGCGCGACCGGCTTCGCCGCCGTGTCGGTGCTCGCGGCTTTCGCGCCGAGCGCCGCGTGGCTCATCGCAGCCCGCGCGGCGATGGGCGTGTTCGGCGCGATGCTGATGCCGTCGACGCTCTCGCTGCTGCGCAGCATCTTCACCGACCGCGATCAGCGACGTCTCGCGATCGCGGTCTGGGCATCGATGTTCTCCGCGGGAGCGGCGCTCGGCCCGATCGTGGGCGGACTGCTGCTCGAGCACTTCTCGTGGGGCTCGGTGTTCCTCATGTCGGTGCCGGTGCTGATCCCGCTTCTGGTGCTCGCGCCGCTGCTCGTGCCCGAGAGCCGCGACCCGAACCCCGGCCGCATCGACCCGCTCAGCATCGCGCTGTCGATGGCGACGATGATCCCGGTCGTCTACGGCATCAAGGAACTCGCGGTGCACGGGTTCACCGTCGCCGCGTGGCTGCCGATGCTCGTCGGCCTCGGCTTCGGTGTCCTCTTCGTACGCCGCCAGCTCCGTGCCAAGACCCCGATGCTCGACATGCGGCTGTTCGGCCTCGGCACTTTCAGCGGTGCGCTGCTGGTGAACCTCCTCAGCGTGATCGCGCTGGTCGGCTTCCTCTTCTTCGTCGCGCAACACCTGCAGCTCATCGTCGGGCTGTCGCCGATGCAAGCCGGTCTCGCACTCGTCCCGGGCCTCGCGATGATGATCCTGGCGGGCCTCGCCGTCGTGCCGATCTCGAAGAAGTGGCCTGCACGGATCGTCGTCCCGATCGCCCTGGTGTTCTCCGTCGCGGGCTACATCGCGGTGGCGTTCGCCACCGGGCCGGACAGCATCGGCACGCTGGTCGCGGCGTTCATCTCGCTCGGCATCGGCATCGGCGCGGCCGAGACCGTGTCGAACGAACTCGTGCTCTCGAGCGCACCGCCCGCGAAGGCGGGTGCCGCGAGCGCCGTCTCGGAGACGGCGTACGAGCTCGGTGCTGTTCTCGGCACGACGGTGCTGGGCGGCATCCTGACGGCTCTCTACCGCACGAATCTCGTGGTGCCGGACGGTGTTCCGGATGCCGCGGCCGCGGCGGCGTCCGAGACCCTGGCGGGTGCGGTGCACGCGGCCGACCAGCTCGGCGGGGCCACGGGCGAGGCGCTCTTCGAAGCGGCGGCCACGGCGTTCGACGCCGGGGTCACGGTGACTGCGCTCATCGGAGCGGCCCTCGTGGTCGTCGCAGGGGTCATCGCGGCCACTACCCTGGGAGGGTCCCGCCAGAAGTCGTAGGAGCACCATGTCGCGTGTCGTGAAGCTGGCCGTCATCCCGGGTGACGGCATCGGTCCGGAGGTCATCGCCGAAGCGGAGAAGGTGCTGGACGCCGCGACCGCGGGCAGCAGCATCCGTTTCGAGAAGACGCGGTACTCGCTCGGCGCCGCCCGCTTCCTCGAGACCGGCGACACGCTCACGGGCGACGACCTCGACGCGATCAAGACGCACGATGCGATCCTCCTGGGCGCCGTCGGGGGAGTGCCCGGCGACCCGCGGCTGAAGAACGCGAACATCGAGCGCGGGCTGCTGCTCAAGCTGCGGTTCGAGCTCGACCACTACGTCAACCTGCGTCCGTCGAAGCTGTACCCGGGCGTACCGGGGCCGCTGGCCGAGCCGGGCGACATCGACTTCGTCGTCGTCCGCGAGGGCACCGAGGGGCCGTATGTCGGCAACGGCGGATCGATCCGCACCGGCACGCCGCACGAGGTCGCCAACGAGACCTCGGTGAACACCGCCTTCGGCGTCGAGCGGGTGGTGCGCTACGCGTTCGACCTCGCCGAGCGCCGCCGCAAGAAGCTCACCCTCGTGCACAAGACCAACGTGCTGGTGCACGCCGGCGGGATCTGGAAGCGGCTCGTCGACGACGTGGCGCGGGAGCACCCCGACGTCGCCGTAGACTATCTGCACGTCGACGCGGCAACCATCTTCCTGGTCACGAACCCGGGCCGTTTCGACGTGATCGTCACCGACAACCTCTTCGGCGACATCCTCACAGACCTGGCCGGCGCCGTGACCGGTGGCATCGGCCTCGCAGCCTCGGGCAACATCAACCCCGACGGCGCGTTCCCCTCGATGTTCGAGCCCGTGCACGGATCGGCGCCCGACATCGCAGGACAGCAGAAGGCCGATCCCACGGCCGCGATCCTCTCCGTCTCACTGTTGCTCGATCACCTCGGGCTCACCGACGAGGCACAGCGCGTCACCACGGCTGTCGAAGCGGACATCGCGAACCGGGGCACCGCAGCGCGCACCACCGCGCAGATCGGCGACGCCATCGCCGGCCGGCTCCCGGCGTAACCTGGAACCGGCAAGCGCCTCTCCATCCAGCGGCTCGACCGCACGAAAGCACAGGCTCGTCATGACCCTCATCGATTCCGATCCCGACACCGGGCTCGCGCCTCTCGAGTTCACCGTCAACCGCAACCTCCAGGCGAAGACCACGGCGCAGCGCGAGGAGATCCTCGCGAACCCCGGCTTCGGCACCAGCTTCACCGACCACATGGTCGACATCTGCTGGTCGGTCGGCGGCGGATGGCACCGACCGCGCGTCCAGCCGTACGGCCCGCTGTCGCTCGATCCCGCCGCGGCGGTGCTGCACTACGGCCAGGAGATCTTCGAGGGCATCAAGGCCTACCGCCACGCGGACGGCTCGGTCCACACGTTCCGTCCCGATCAGAACGGCCGCCGGCTGCAGCGCTCCGCCCGCCGCCTCGCGCTGCCCGAACTGCCGGTCTCGTACTTCATCCAGTCGCTGCGCGAGCTCATCGCCGTCGATGGCGCGTGGGTGCCGTCGGGCGATGACCAGAGCCTGTACCTGCGCCCCTTCATGTTCGCCAAGGAGGCGTTCCTGGGCGTCCGCCCCGCGCACAAGGTCGGCTACTACGTCATCGCCTCGCCCGCCGGCGCCTACTTCAAGGGCGGGGTGCAGCCGGTGTCGATCTGGCTCAGCGAGGATTACGCCCGCGCCGGCAAGGGCGGCACGGGTGCGGCCAAGACGGGCGGCAACTACGCCGCGAGCCTGCTGCCCCAGTCCGAGGCGTACGAGAACGAGTGCGACCAGGTCGTCTTCCTCGACCAGGACCGCAACGTCGAGGAGCTCGGCGGCATGAACGTCGTGTTCGTCTACAAGGACGGCACGATCGTCACTCCGCAGTCCGACTCGATCCTCGAGGGCATCACGCGCGACTCGATCCTCCAGCTCGCCGCCGACCGTGGCCACAAAGTCGAGGGCCGTGCCGTGTCGTTCGACGAGTGGCGTCAGGGCGTCGCGTCGGGCGACATCGTCGAGGTGTTCGCCTGCGGTACGGCCGCCGTGGTCACCCCGATCGGCGTGCTCAAGGGCAAGGACTTCCTTGACGAGCAGCCGACCGGCTCGCTCGCCCTCTCGCTGCGCGAGGAGCTCACCGACATCCAGTACGGCCGCCGGGAGGACAAGCACAACTGGCTGGTGCGCCTCGACGACTGAGCGGCGCTCACACCGACTCCTCTGGAGCGGACGGATGCTGCGGCATCCGTCCGCTCCGTCGTTGTGGTGCACGCCACCGGGGCCGGCGTCGGCGCTTCTCGCTAGGCTGAGCGGGTGAGGATCGCGCGCTTCAGCCACAACGACGCCATCAGATTCGGAATCGTCGACGAGGGCGAGCTGGTCGTCCTCGCGGGCGACCCGATGTTCGCCGGCTACGAGACGACGGGGGAGCGCGTGCCGCTCGCCGATGTCGCGCTGCTGGCGCCCGTGATCCCCCGCTCCAAGATCGTGGCGGTCGGCCGCAACTACCGCGACCACGCTGCCGAGCTGGGCAACGACGTGCCGACGTCGCCGATGCTGTTCTTCAAGCCGAACACGTCGGTGATCGGCCCCGGCGACGCGGTCGTGCTGCCCAAGGGGTCTGACTTCATCAGCTTCGAGGGCGAGCTCGCCGCCGTCATCGGCCGCATCGCCAAGAACGTCTCGGCCGAGCACGCGCTCGACTACGTCTTCGGCTACACGATCGCGAACGACCTCACGGCACGCGATTGGCAGAAGTCGGACGGCCAGTGGGCGCGCGCCAAGGGCTTCGACACGTCCTGCCCGCTGGGCCCGGCGATTGAGACCGATTTCGACGTCAACGGCCCCGCGGTCATCACGACCCGTCTCAACGGCGAGGTGCGCCAGCAGGGTCCGATCAGCGACATGATCTTCTCGCTCGCCGATGTCATCGCCTTCGCCTCGGCCGCCTTCACGCTTCTGCCGGGCGACGTCATCCTCACGGGCACCCCCGCCGGCGTTGGCCAGATCAGCGCGGGTGACACCGTCGAGGTCGAGATCACCGGGCTCGGGACGCTCCGCAATCCCGCCCGCGATGGCTGAGACCGGATCAGAACCGGCGGTCGACATCGCGCCGACCGAAGACGAGCTCGCGCGCGTCCAGCGACGCACCGTATGGGTCCTGTCGGGCGGGCAGGTGCTCGGCGGGCTCGCGTTCGGTGCGACGCTGTCGCTGGGCGCGGTGCTCGCGGCCGAGCTGTCCGGCGAAGACGCGTTCTCGGGGCTGGCGGCGGCCGCCGTCACCTTCGGCACGGCGCTGACGGCGGTGCCGCTCGCGGCGATCGCCCGCCGCCGCGGCCGCAGGCTGTCACTCACCATGGGCATGGCCGTCGCACTCATCGGTGTCGGCCTCGTGATCTTCGCCGTCGCGCTGCGATCGTTCCCGGTCCTGCTCGCGGGATTCCTCATCATCGGCTCAGGGCAGGCCGCGAACCTGCAGTCCCGCTTCGCCGCGGCGGATCTCGCGACGGATGCCTCCCGCGGCCGGGATCTGTCGATCGTGGTGTGGGCGACCACCGTGGGAGCGGTCCTCGGCCCGAACCTCACCGGTCCCGGCGAACTGATCGGCGGCGCCATCGGGATGCCGCCGCTGACGGGTGCGTACCTGTTCACCATCGTCGCGCAGGGGCTCGCCATCGTCCTCTATCTGGTCGCGATGCGACCCGACCCGCTGCTGCTCGCGCAGCGCGTCGTGGCCTCCGCGAAGGCGGCGAGCCGGACGATCGCCAAGGCCGACCGGCCCGTGGCTGCGCGCTACGCGATCTTCGCCGTCGCCGCGGCCCACGGCACGATGGTCTCGGTCATGGCGATGACGCCCGTGCACCTGGCGCACCTGACGCATGGCGCGACGGAGGCCGCGACCCTGTCGATCATCGGTCTCACGATCAGCCTGCACATCGCCGGCATGTACATGCTCTCGCCGGTCTTCGGCATCCTCGCCGACAAGGTCGGCCGCGTCCCGACGATCCTCGCGGGTCAGGTGCTGCTCGCCGCCGCGCTGCTGACGGCGTCGTTCGGCCAGGCCTCGACGACGGCGGTGACGGTCGCGCTGGTGCTGCTCGGGCTCGGGTGGAGCGCGTCGACGGTCGCCGGCTCGACGCTGCTGACCGAGTCGTCGTCGGAGGAGCTGCGCACCAGGCGGCAGGGGATCAGCGACTTCACGATGAGCATCGTCGGCGGCCTCGGCGCGATCACCGCCGGCGCACTGCTCGGCTGGATCGGCTACGGCGGGCTCGCGCTCGTCGTGATGGTGCTCGTCGCCGCCTCGGTGGTGCTATCTCCGCTGGGCTGGCGGGCGTCCACCGCGCGGGCGCCGGAGGCCGCGTCGGGCGCCTGACCGCCCGACAGGCCGCCCGTCAGAACAGCGTCTCGACGAGGTCGGTCACGATCGCCGCCTCGAGATCATCCACCGAATCCACCACCGGCACGAGCCGCCACTTGTCGAGCATCGTGCACGGGTGCGAGAGTCCGAACACCACGAGATCGCCCACGGACAGCGGCGAATCGCGCCCGATGCGCACGAAGCCGTGCTGATCGCTGAGCTTGGTCGTCTCGGCGCCGGGAAGCGGCATCCGCCCACCGTCCCTCGTGATCGCGTACAGCGGCGTCGGCAGCCCCTCGTCGTATGGGAAGTCGCGCTTGCCGGCATCGACGATCGCCGTGTCGGCGTCCTGTCGCGACACCACTCGTGCGAGTCCGCGCGCCGCGGGGCGGAGTCCCGATCCCTCGAACGGCGAGTTCTGCCGGTAGTAGCCGTGGTCGTGCACGAGGTACGCCCCCGAGCGCAGGACGAAACGCGCGCGGTCGCCGCCGACGGCTGCGGCGGCGAACGCCGCGCCGACCACGTCCGGATAGGCGCTGCCGCCGGCGGACACCAGCACGTCGCCGTCGTCGTAGAACTCGGCCACCGCGTCGTGGACGGCGAGCAGCTCGTCGATGTACGCCTTCGCCGATGCCAGCGCCTCTTCGCCGCGCCCGTGCGCGACAGAGCCCTCGTACCCGGTGACGCCGGCGAGGCGCACGGCCGGCGAGGCCGCCGCGCGTTCGGCCACCGCGACCGCCGCCTCGAGCGATCGGGCGCCCGTGCGGCCACCGGGACGGCCCACATCCACGAGAACCTCGAGCGGACGCTCCGCCGGCTCGCTGAGGGCACGCTCGATCGCCTCGATCCCGGCGACGTCATCGACCCAGCTCCAGATCCTCGTGCCCGCCGCGACGACGTCGGCGGTCCAGCGGATCGCCTCCGGCTGCACGAGCTGGTTGGCGAGCATGATCGCCGGGATGCCGGCATCCACCGCCACGCGCAGCTGCGAGGGGTTCGCCACCGTGATGCCGGTGGCTCCCGCCTCAAGCTGCCGACGCCACAGCTGCGGCGCCATCGTGGTCTTGCCGTGCGGCATCAATTCGAGCCCACGCGCGGCCACCCAGCCGGCCAGGAACGCGATGTTGTCGTCGAGCACGCCGTCGTCGAGCACGACGAGGGGCGTCCACAGGTCGGCGAGCCGTGGCCTGCGCGCCAGGAATCCGGCGACGGTCAGGCCCGCGGCATCCGACGGCAGCGCCTTGTCGCCCGCGTCGAGCAGGCGAGCCGCGACACCGCGCTGCGGGGCTGACATCACTCGCCCGGGAGGACGGCGACGACGTCGATCTCGACGAGGATGTCGTACAGGTCGGAGCCGACCGTGGTGCGCACCGGGTAGGGCTCGGTGAAGAACTCGGCGTAGGCGCGGTTGTACTCGGCGAAGTCGCGCTTGAGGTGCTGCAGGTGCGCCGTCACCTTGACGACGTCGTCGAACGAGGCGCCCTTGGCGGCGAGCACGCTGCCGACGTTGCGCAGCACCTGCTGCGTCTGCTCGTAGACGCCGCCGGGCACGACCTCTCCCGTCGCGGGGTCCTGCGGGCCGAACCCCGCGGTGAAGAGCAGGCCCGCGGCGGCGACGCCGTGACTGTATGGCCCGGCGGGCTTCGGAGCGTTCTCGATGAGGACGGCTTGCTTGGTCATGGGGTTCCTCTCCTGGGGGCGAATGGTTGCTCGCCTGTCACGAAGTGCCGGCCGGGGCGGCAGTTCGCGACAGGGGAGCAGTCTGATTCGAACGGCGAAGGCCGCGCCCGGCCAGAGCGCCGGTGAGTCCTCCGCCGCGCAGCACGTGCGTGCCGTTGACGAAGACGTCATCGATGCCGCGCACGGGCTGCTGAGGGTCGTCGTAGGTGGCGGCATCCGTGACGGCCGCCGGGTCCACGATGGCGACATCCGCGGCAGCGCCAGAACGCAGCATGCCGCGATCGGCCAGTCCGAACCGCTCGGCGGCGCGCGCGGCGAGGTGGACGGCGGCTCCTTCCCACGTGAACGAGCGTCCGACGTAGGTGCCGAGGAACCGGCCGAACGCGCCCCACGCGCGGGGGTGCGGCACCGCCCCGATGAAGATGCCGTCCGAGCCGCCGGTGTGCCCTGGATGTGCGAACAGCTGCGCCAGATTCTCGACCGGGCGCTCGTCTCGCACCGCCATCACCGCGTTGACCTCCATGCGCCCGGCGAAGAGGAGGTCGAGCGTCGCCTCTTCGACCGAGGTCTGCCGACGATCGGCGATCTCGGCGAGGGTCCGTCCGGGCGCCCAGGCCCAGTCCTTCGCGGGCGTGTGCCCGACGCGGATCATCGAGGGCCAGTCGGGTCCGAGACTCGGCTTGTGTGCGACGGTGGGGAACCACTCGTCGCGCAGCCGCGCGCGCTCGGCGGGATCCGACAGCCGGGCGATCGCCTCGTCGACGGCCAGCGCGCTGTACTCCGGCGGAAGCACCGCCATCGAGACGAGCGTGCAGCCTCGGGTGTACGGGTACATGTCGAAGGAGAGATCGGCTCCGGATGCTGCGGCCTCCGCCAGCAGCCGTTCGGCGTCGTCGGCATCGACGTGAAGGTGCGAGACGTGTCCGCGGACGCCGTCGTGCGCCGCGCCCGGCGCGCAGATCGCGACGACCTCTTGGAGGCCGGCCGCGGTGTTGGTCTCGTAGCCGCCCCGCATGTGCGTCACGTAGAGCGCGTCCGCCCGGGCCAGTGGAGCGCACAGCTGTGCGAGCTCGTCCGCGTCGGCGAAGATGCCGGGTACGTAGTCGAGCCCGGTCGACAGCCCGAGCGCGCCGGCGTCGAGACCGTCGGCCACGAGCCGCTGCATCTGGGTCAGCTGCGCGGCATCCGCTCGTCCCGTCGCCATGCCCATGACCTCGTGGCGCACGGTGCCGGCAGGCACGAGGTAGCCGACATTGAGGGGCGTGGTGCCGTCGTAGGTGCCGAGCAGCTCTGCGACGCCGCCGCCCGCGTAGGTCGGGTGCGCGCCGTTGATCGCCGCGAAGTACCGGCTCGCCCAGACGCCATCGCCGGGGGCGTATGAGACGCCGTCCTGCCCGCCGATGACGGTCGTGACTCCCTGGCGCAGCAGTGCGAGCTGCACGTCCGACCGGAAGACGGCTCCGTCGGCGTGCGCGTGCGCGTCGATGAAGCCCGGCATCACCAGGCGCCCGCGACAGTCGACGACGTCATCGCCTTCTTGCGCCGGGATGTCGCCGATCACGCCGATCCGATCGCCGAGGATCTCGACGTCGGCTTCGCGGGAATCGCCTCCCGTGCCGTCGACCACGATGCCGCCGCGCAGCACCGTGCGGTCGGGGTGGGCGGTCATGCGGCCTCCGTCGTGCGGGGCCCGGCTGACCCGCGTTGGCAGTCTACGCAGTCGCCCGAAAGCGCCGAGGGCGTGCCGTCAGTGGCCCAGCGCCGCGAGTGCGAGGTCGACGTCGTCGGCGTCGTTGAAGACGTGGAACGCCACGCGTGCGCGGCCCGACCGGCCGGATGCGGTGATCCCCGCCGCGGTCAGTCGTGCGAGGTCGCACCCGTCCAGGTCGTCCCACGTGACGATCGCCGACGCGCGCTCCGGCTGTGCGAGGCCGAGGCCGGTGCGGAAGGCCGCAGCGAGCCCGGTCGCGTGCTCATGGAGCTCCGCAGGATCCAGCGACGCGAAGAGCTCGAGTGCCGGGGCAGCGCCGACGAAGGCCTGCCATGCCGGCGACACGTCGAAGCGGCGGGCATCGGATGCGAGCTCGACCTCCGTGCCGTAGCACGACGACCAGGGATCGTCCCCGGCATACCAGCCGGCGTTGAGCGGTGTCATGCGCGCACCCAGGCGGTCCGACACGGTCAGGAACGACACACCCCGCGGCGCGCAGAGCCACTTGTACGCGTGGCACACGACGGCATCGAAGACGGATGCCTCGACGCGCAGCCAGCCGACGGCCTGCGTCGCGTCGCACAGCGTGAGGGCATCGTGCGCGGCCGCTGCGGCGGCGATCGCCGCAGCATCCGCCACCTCCCCGGTCGCCGACTGCACGACGGAGAACGCGATCAGCGCCGTGGTCGGACGCACATGCGCGGCCAGGTCGGCCAGCGGCGCGGTGCGCACGACGAGCCCGCGGCCGGAGTGGATGAACGGCAGTACGAGCGACGAGAACTCGCCGTCGGGCACGAGCACCTCCGCGCCGCGGGGGAGCGCGGAAGCCACCATTCCCGCCGCGACCGAGGTCTGCGAGCCGATGGCCACCCGTTCGGCCCCGACGCCGACGAGGGAGGCGAACAGCGCCCGCGAGCGCTCGACCGCCGCGCAGTAGGCGGCGAGGTCGGGGCGGCCCGAGGCGGACGCGTCGAGGTCCGCCACCACGGCGCGTCGCGTCGCGCGGCTCGGCAGGCCCACCGTGCACGCCGCGAGGTAGTCGCGGCCTCCGGTGAACTCACGCCTCGCGGCGTCGACAGCGGGGTGAGGAGCGATCGCGGGCATGCATCCAGGGTGACGGCGGCGATTGCCTACGTCTACGGCAGGTGTTCCATGCTGGACATAACAAAGACTTATGATTCGTGCATGACGGATGCGTGGGACGACGACCCGGGCTTCGACGCGCGCGAACTGCGCGTCGTGAAGGCGATCGCCGACGAAGGGTCCATCACTGGCGCCGCCCTCGCTCTCGGCTACAGCCAGCCCGCGGTGAGTCAGCAGCTCAAGCGCCTCGAACAGCGCCTCGGGGTCGCGATCGTCGAACGTGTCGGTCGCAGCGTGCGCCTCACCGACGCCGGCCGCATCCTCGCGCGGCACGCTCCCGCCGTGACGACGGCTCTGGATGCCGCCGCCGGCGAGCTCGCCGAGCTCCGCGGTCTCCGCGCCGCGCGCGTGCGCCTCGTCGGCTTCCCGTCGGCCTCGCCCACGATCGTGCCGCGCCTGCTCGCGGACCTCGCGCAGCGGCATCCCGGAATCTCCCTCACCTACGTCGAGGCGGAGCCCCCGGAGGCCGTCGAGGCCGTGCGCGAGGACCGCACCGACATCGCCCTCACCTTCAGCTACCCGGGCGACCGCGACGATCCGCACGGCTCGAGCGCCCGCGGCCTCGCCGTGCAGACGGTGGGCGCCGACGAGCTGCTCGCGGTGCTTCCCGCGGAGCACCCGGCGGCGACCGCGGAGATCATCGATGTCGCGACCCTTGCCGACGACGACTGGATCGCCGGGTGCCCGCGCTGCCGGGGTCACCTGCTCGAGCTGTGCGGGCGCGCCGGGTTCGCGCCGCGCATCGCGTTCGAGACCGACAACTTCGTCGCCGTCGAAGGGCTCGTCGCGCAGGGGATCGGCGTCGCGACGCTGCCCCGGATGGCGGTCGAGTCGTTCCCGCAGCTGCCGGGGGTGGCGGTGGTGCCGCTGCGGGCGGGGGAGCAGCGCCGCATCCACACCGTGACGGCGCGCGGCGCGGACCGCGTTCCCGCGGTGCGCGCGACGCTGAACGCCCTTGCGCGGCTCATCGCCGAGCCCCTGGCCGAGCCTGGTTCCGCAGCATCCCGCAACTAGACTCAGGGGTGATGTCTTCTTCGCCTGATCCTCGCACCACGACCGCCACCGGCACCGACGTCCGCGTCCGGTTCTGCCCTTCGCCGACCGGTCTTCCGCACGTCGGACTGATCCGCACGGTGCTGTTCAACTGGGCGTATGCGCGTCATACCGGGGGCAAGCTCGTGTTCCGCATCGAAGACACCGACGCGGCGCGCGACAGCGAGGAGAGCTACCAGCAGCTTCTCGACGCCCTCCGCTGGCTCAAGATCGACTGGGACGAGGGGGTCGAGCTCGGCGGCCCCCACGCCCCGTACCGCCAGTCGCAGCGCCACCACATCTATCGTGAGGTGCTCGACAAGCTCATCGCCGCCGGAGCCGTGTACGAGAGCTACTCGACGGCCGAGGAGATCGACGCCCGCAACGAGGCGAACGGCCGCGCGAAGCAGCTCGGCTACGACAACTATGACCGTGACCTCACCGACGAGCAGAAGGCGGACTTCCGCGCCGAGGGCCGTGAGCCCGCGTGGCGCCTGCGGGTCCCCGACGAGGACCTCACCTACGTCGACCTGATCCGCGGCGAGGTGACCTTCCCGGCGGGTTCGTTCCCCGACTTCGTCCTCGTGCGCGCGGGCGGCGTGCCGCTGTATCCGTTCGTGAACCCCGTCGACGACGCGCTCATGGGCATCACCCACGTCATCCGCGGCGAGGACCTCATGCCGTCGACCGCCCGTCAGCTCGCGCTGTACAGCGCACTGGTCGATGCCGGCGTCACGTCGTTCGTCCCGCGCTTCGCACACATGCCGCTCGTGCTCGGCGAGGAGGGCAACAAGAAGCTCTCCAAGCGCGACCCGAAGGCCGACCTGTTCCTGCAGCGCGACAAGGGCTTCATCCACGAGGGCCTGCTCAACTACCTCGCTCTCCTCGGCTGGTCGATCGGCCCCGACCGCGACGTGTTCTCCCTCGAGGAGCTCGTGGCGGCGTTCGACATCGTCGACGTCAACCCGAACCCCGCGCGCTTCGACCAGAAGAAGGCGGAATCCATCAACGGCGACCACATCCGGATGCTGCAGCCCCGAGACTTCGCCGATCGGCTGGTGCCGTACCTGGCCGCTGCCGGAGTGGTCGACGAGAACCCGACGCCGGCCCAGGCGGCCATGCTCGCCTCCGCCGCCCCGCTCGTGCAGGAGCGCATGCAGCTGCTCGGTGATGCGCCGGGACTGCTCGGCTTCCTGTTCACCGACACCGTCGGCTATCAGGACGACGCCCTTGCATCGCTGCCGGCGAACACGAATGAGGTGCTGGTCGCCTCGGTCGGCGCCCTCGAGCTCGTGCCCGACACCGAGTTCACCGCCGCCGCGGTGCAGGACGCCCTCGCCGGCGCGCTGATCTCGCCCGCGGAGGACGGGGGCCTCGGTCTCAAGCCCCGCATCGCCTACGGCCCGCTGCGCGTCGCGCTGAGCGGCCGTCGGGTGTCACCGCCGCTGTTCGAGTCGATGGAGCTGCTCGGCAAGTCCGAGTCGATCCGCCGCCTCGGAGCACTGCTCGACGCGCGCGGGTGACGGCTCGGTTTGGAGCACGTGCCTGCGTCGCGTAGACTCATTCCTCGGCACGGCTTCGGCTGACAGCCTTGGGGTATGGTGTAATTGGCAACACGGCTGATTCTGGTTCAGTTGTTCTTGGTTCGAGTCCAGGTACCCCAGCCAAACGAGAAAACCCCCGCTGAGCGGGGGTTTTTCGTTTTCCATCGAACATGGATATCGCGGCCTCAGGCGTCTGCGAGCACCTCGGTGGCAGCATCCCGTCCCAGCGCGAAGTAGGCGGGGTTGTCGTCGCTGTGTGCCAGCAGCATGAGCACGACGGCGGCAGCCCAGGCGTGTGCTCGCACCCAGACGTCGGCGTCGTAGGCTGAGCCCGCCGCCGTGATGAACCGTTCGCGACACGCGGCGTCGAATGCCAGCCAGGCGACCGCCAGATCGTAGGCCGGGTCGCCCGCGGTGACGTCGCCGAAGTCGATGATTCCGGCGAGCGCGCCGTCGCGCGCGACCAGATTGCCCGGGTGCAGGTCGCCGTGGATCCACACCGGCGTGCGATCCCACGGAGCCGCTTCGAGTCCCGCCTGCCACAGCGCGTGCACGGCGTCCGCTGAAGTGTCGTCGAGGAGGCCTCCCGCGCGCAGCGTGCGCAGTCGCTCCTCGACAGCGCCCGTGCGAGCGGCGAGGGGCACACCGCGGAAGGGATTGACCGGGTGATCCTCCGGTGCGTCGGCGTGCAGTGCCAGGAGCGCGCGAGCGAGCGTGTCGGCCCATTCGCCGCGCTCGGTGCGCGGCTGGTCCAGAGCGGAGACGCCGTCGATCCACGGCACGACGGACCACGCCCAAGGGTAGCCGTGGCCCGCCACACCGGCGACCACGGGCGCCGGAACGCGCACGTCCAGCGGCGCGAGCCGCTCGGCCACCCCCGGCAGCACGGTCTGCTCGTGCAGCACCAGGGGTGCGGCGAGCGCGCGGCGGGGGAGTCGCACGGCGTACTCGCCACCCAGCCGCCACACCTCGCTGTCCCAGCCCTCGGCGACCTTTCGGAGGGGCAGGCCGGTGGCGTCGGGGATGGTCGCCAGCGCCTGGTCGGCGAGCAGTCCTCGGATGAGTGCGGTGTCGAACGAGACCTCAGCGGCGGGTTTGTCGGGCACCGTACGACGATACTCTCTTGTGTTTGTGTGGGACTGTGTTGTATTGTGTGGGAATCCAACGGAGGGTTGTCCCACATGTACGCGACGGAGCGCCACGAGCAGATCGAGCTCCTGCTGGCAGAGCGGAGCCGCGTGAGCGTCGTCGAGCTCGCCGAGCGCTTCGACGTCACGACCGAGACCATCCGTCGCGATCTCGATCACCTCGAGTCCACCGGCGCGCTGCGCCGCGTTCACGGGGGAGCGGTGAGCCGGGAGCGCGCCAGCACGCGTGAGCCCTCGCTCGCCGAGCGCCTCGAGCACCACGGCGGCGCCAAGGCCGCCATCGGTCAGCGCGCCCTGGACGCCCTCGGCGCCGAATTCACCGGATCCGTCTTCCTCGACGCCGGCACGACCACCTCGGCCGTCGCCTCGGCGCTGATCCCGCGCCTCTCGAGCGCGCGGATCGAGGTCGTCACGCACTCGCTGACCCTCGGAAACACGCTGGCCGGCATCCCGGGCGCCTCGCTCTCGCTGGTCGGGGGTCGCGTGCGCGGACTCACCGCCGCGGCCGTCGGCGCCGACACGGTCCGCGCCATCGGCGCCCTGCGTCCCGACGTCGCCTTCGTCGGCACCAACGGTGTCTCCGCGACGTTCGGTCTCAGCACGCCCGACCCCGACGAGGCGGCTGTCAAGCGCGCCATCGTCGAGTCGGCGCGTCGGGTGGTGGTCGTGGCCGACGCCGAGAAGCTCGGTGCGGAGCTGCTCGTCGGCTTCGCGTCGCTGTCCGACATCGACGTGCTGGTGACGGATGCCGCACCCGACGCAGAACTCGCGTCCGCGCTCGCGGACGCCGATGTGGAGGTCTGGCTCGCATGATCGTGACGCTCACCGCCAACCCGTCCCTCGACCGCACGGTGATGCTCCCCGCCCCTCTGCAGGTCGGAGACGTGCAGAGCGCAGCCTCCGCACGGGAGGATGCCGGTGGCAAGGGCATCAACGTCGCCCGCGCCGTCGCCGCCGCGGGCGAGGACTGCACCGCGGTGCTGCCGCTCGCGCCGGGTGATCCGTTCGACGCGGCCCTCCGCGCGGCCGAGGTCGACGCACGGCGCGTTCCGATCCACGGCAACGTGCGCGCGAACATCGCGATCACCGACCCCGCCGGGGTCACCACGAAGCTGAACCTGCCGGGTGCGGAGCTCTCGCCCGACGAGGTCTCCGCGGTGATCGACGCGGTGGTCTCCGCATCCGTGGGCGCGCGTTGGCTGGTGCTGGCCGGCTCGTTGCCTCCCGGCGTCGCCGATGACTTCTACGTGCGCGTGATCGCCGCCGTTCGCCGCGCGCACGGCGCGGACGCCCCGCTCATCGCTGTCGACACCTCCGGCCCGGCGCTCACCGCCGTCGTCGCAGACGGCGCGCCCGATCTCATCAAGCCGAACGACGAAGAGCTCGCCGAGCTCGCCGGCGTCGCCATCGACGGCGCCGACCCGCAGGCGGTGCTCGACGTGGCGCGCGTTCTCGTTCCCGCCCGCGTGCGGGCGGCGCTCATCACCCTCGGCTCCCGCGGGGCCGTGCTCGTCGCCGCCGAGGGCGCCTGGGCGGCCACACCGCCGCCGATCCAGGTCGTGAGCACGGTCGGCGCGGGCGACAGTTCGCTCGCGGGATACGTGCTCGCTGCGACGCGCGGCGCCGACCAGGGCGAGCGGCTGCGCCTCGCGGTCCGGTACGGGTCGGCCGCAGCATCCCTTCCCGGCACGAAAGCGCCGGCTCCCGCAGACCTTCCCACCGGCGACGTGCCTGTCACGCGTCTCGACTGACACCCACCCACCACACCCCACGACCGCAGGAGGTCACCGTGTCCGACACCATCACCCCAGGCCTGGTGAGTCTCGACGTCCCGCTGGGCGCCGACAAGGCCGCCGTCATCCGGGCCCTCGCCGCACGTGTGGTCGCGCAGGGTCGCGCGACCGACGCCGAAGCGCTCTTCGCCGACGCGTGGGCCCGCGAAGAGAAGGACGAGACCGGGCTTCCCGGCGGCATCGCCATCCCGCACGCCAAGAGCGCCGCGGTGTCGACCCCGTCCCTCGCCTTCGCGCGACTGAACCCGGGCGTCGATTTCGGTGCGCCGGACGGCGCCGCCGATCTCGTATTCCTCATCGCGGCCCCCGCGGACGCCGCCGAGGCGCACCTCGCGGTGCTCTCGAAGCTCGCCCGCAGCCTCATGCAGGAGGACTTCACCGCGGGACTGCGCGCCGCGTCGTCCGACGACGACGTGGTCGCGATCGTGCAGGCGGCGATCGGGGAGCGCGAGGCCGCAGCGCCCGCTCCGGCTGCCGCGGCCTCGGCGCCCAGCGCCGCATCGGGCCTCGTCGTCGACGGCCGCCCGGCACGCGTCGTCGCGGTCACGGCCTGCGCGACCGGCATCGCGCACACGTTCATGGCCGCCGACGCCCTCACCGCGGCGGGCAAGAAGGCCGGGATCGACCTCGTCGTCGAGCCGCAGGGCTCCAGCGGCTACCAGGCGCTTCCGGCGGACGTCATCCGCAACGCCGACGCCGTGATCTTCGCCACCGACGTCGACGTACGGGAACCGCAGCGGTTCGCCGGCAAGCCGGTCGTGCGCTCGGGCGTCAAGCGCGGCATCGAGCAGCCCGACCAGCTGATCTCGGAGGCCGTCGCCGCCGCGAACGACCCGTCGGCCACCCGGGTGGGGGGAGAGGCGGCCGCCGCCGCTGCGGCCCCCTCCGAGACGCTGTCGTGGGGTGCCCGCATCCAGCGGATCCTCCTCACCGGCGTCAGCTACATGATCCCGTTCGTCGCGGGCGGCGGTCTGCTGATCGCCCTCGGCTTCCTCATCGGCGGCGTCAACGTCAACGCGGACGACGCGGCGTTCACCGTCATCAAGGACAACGCCCTGTGGGCGCTTCCGGAGGGCGGGCTCGCCCAGTACTTCGGGTCGGTGTTCTTCGTGATCGGTGTGACGTCGATGGGCTTCCTGGTCTCGGCGCTGGCCGGCTACATCGCCTTCGCGATCGCGGACAGGCCCGGCATCGCCCCCGGCTTCGTCGCCGGCGCGATCGCCGCGCTGATGGGCGCCGGGTTCATCGGCGGCATCATCGGCGGTCTGCTCGCGGGTTACGTCGCATGGTGGATCGGGCGATTCAACGCCCCGCGCTGGCTGCGCGGCCTCATGCCCGTCGTGATCATCCCGCTCGTGGCGTCGATCGTGGCGTCGGGGCTCATGATCCTGTTCCTCGGCCGCCCCATCGCGACCCTGATGGTCGGGCTGAACGACTGGCTCACGGGCCTCGCCGCGACCGGCGCGATCATCCTCGTCGGCGTGATCCTCGGTCTCATGATGTGCTTCGACCTGGGTGGTCCGGTCAACAAGGTCGCGTACGCGTTCGCGGTCGCGGGCCTCGCGTCCGCTTCGGCGGATAACACCACGCCGTACCTGATCATGGCCGCGGTCATGACCGCCGGCATGGTCCCGCCGCTCGCGATGGCGCTGGCGTCGACGGTGCTCGCACGCAACATGTTCCCCCCGGTCGAGCGTGAGAACGGCAAGGCGGCCTGGCTGCTGGGCGCGGCGTTCATCAGCGAGGGCGCGATCCCGTTCGCCGCGGCGGACCCGCTGCGCGTCATCCCCGCGATGATGGCGGGCGGTGCGGTCACGGGCGCCCTCAGCATGGCGTTCGCCGTCGAGTCCCTGGCGCCTCACGGCGGCATCTTCGTCCTCTTCGCGATCAACCCGATCTGGGGCTTCCTGATCGCTCTCGCGGCGGGCACGGTCGTCTCGGCCCTCACGGTGATCGCTCTCAAGAAGTGGATCGCACCGAAGGAGCTCGAAGAGGCCGAAGCGCGTGTACCCGTGGCGGCCTGAGGCCGTCGTCCGCCAGAATCGGAATCGTCGACCGCCGAGGTCCGACACAGACAGGAGAGAACCATGGCAGAACGTCAGGCCACCATCGCCAGCAGCTCGGGACTCCACGCCCGCCCCGCGAAGCTCTTCGTGCAGGCCGTGCAGGCGCAGCCCGTCCCGGTCACGATCGCGGTCGAGGGCGGTGCCGATCTCAACGCCGGCAGCATCCTGTCGCTGATGGGCCTCGGTGCCTCGCAGGGGACCGTCGTGACCCTGAAGGCCGACGGGGACGGCGCCGAAGAGGCGCTGGACGCCCTGGTCGCTCTGCTCGAGACGGACCTCGACGCACAGTAAGCACCGAAGAATGTGACGACGGATGCCGCGGGTCGAAGCCGCTGCGGCATCCGTCGTCCGCGTTCTGCGGGGTGTTTCGGCGCTTCCGGTTCAGATGTCGGTGCTGTCTCCGGGGTTCAGCGCGAGGAGTTCCCCGCCGCCCTGCTCGGCCGCCCAGCCCAGGCGCGCGCGGCCCATGTCGCGGCCGGCGACCGACAGCGTCATGTCATGCGTGCCGAAGACGCGTCGTGGGGCGACGGCGAGCACGAAGTCCATCGCCTCCCCGATCTTGAGCCATGGGGCGCCGACCGGAGATGCCAGCAGCTTCACCGCGCGGCCCTCCGGGACGGCGTACGAGTCTCCGGGGTAGTAGAACTCGTCGTTCACGAGCACTCCGACGTTGTCGACGACCGGGATCGACTCGTGGATCACCGCGTGCCGGCCGCCGAAGAATTCGAGGCGGAACGGCTCGACCTCCACGACGTCGCCCGGATGGACGATCGTCACGTTGTAGCCCTCGGCCGCCTTGGACACGCCCTCTGGGGCGAAGATCGGCGTTCCCGGGAAAGTCTGGAGGATGCGGTCCAGGTGGTCCGGCGTCCAGTGGTCGGGGTGCTCATGCGTGATGACGATCGCGACGACGCCCTCGAGCTCTCCGAGCGGTGCCGTGAACGAACCCGGGTCGATGACGACCGTGCTTCCGGTGTCGACGAGGGTCAGGGTGGCGTGCTCGAACTTCGTGACTCGCATGCGTCGAGTCAAGCGCCACGGCGTCGTCGGAGCAAGCGACGAGGGGGCGGCGCGCCGGTGCCCGCGCCGATTTGGAGAGGGCATGCGGGCCGTGGCATAATCGAACGGTTGCCTGAACGGCCCCATCGTATAGCGGCCTAGTACGCCGCCCTCTCACGGCGGTAACGCGGGTTCGAATCCCGCTGGGGTCACCAGTCAGGCAACAACGTCGCAACTCCGGTTGCGGCGCGCTGTACGGCCCCATCGTATAGCGGCCTAGTACGCCGCCCTCTCACGGCGGTAACGCGGGTTCGAATCCCGCTGGGGTCACCATCGACGCCCCGGTCCAGAAGGACCGGGGCGTCTTCTGTTTCCGCTCAGATGAGGCGGGGCACCGCGATCACGACGGCCGCCACCACGCCGCATGCGATGACGAACACCGTCAGGAGCAGGAGCAGGCCGGCGCCGGGCAGCGCGTCAGGCCGGTCGTCGAGCAGGGCGCGGGTGATGCGGCGATGCCGGTCGCCGGCGCGGGTCCAGAGCACCACGGCGAACGCGAGACCGCGAGAGCGGTGCGGTTCCACGCGAGGAACGTCCGCTCGTTCGCGAGGCTGAAGCGCGCGTCCGGCTCATCGCCGGTGCCGTAGACGGCGGCGGGGAAGCGGGTGCGGGTCACCCTCACACCGTAGCTGCGACGCCTGTCGACCCGGCCGTGGCGCGGCACCCCGGCCGGGTCGAGACGGCGGGCGCGCTCAGCGCGCGCTGCCGGTGTACCGGTCGTCGATCCCCAAGTCTGTGTATGTCCCGGTCAGCTTTCCGGAGCCTTTGACGCCCTCATAGAGACCCCACGCATCGACGAGCGTCCACGACCCTGTGGACCCCGGCTCACCGAACCGCGCGTTCAGCTGCACGGTGAAGCCCCCGTTCCCGCTGTCGCAGGTGAACTCCTTGTCGCCCTTGAACACGCCTCCCCACGGCGTGTACGTCGCGCGAGGGTCGACGTCGAGGACGGTGCCGGTCTCGCATCCCGGGATATTGCCCTCGAAGTCGTTGGGTCCGCCGCCGATCTCGGTGTGCACCACCACGTCGACCGGAAAGCCCACCGGCGCGGCCCCGGCCGCGGCCGACCCGGTGATGCCCAGGACGAGGCCGGCGACGATGCCGACGGCGATTCGCGATCTGATTCCCATTTCCCTACCTCCCCACCCCGGGCGCGGTGCCCGGCGTGGGGGACGCTACGCCCGCGGGCTTCGGGTGTCGAGAGCAACTCCTGTTCTCCGTAGGGCCGCCCCGGGGCGACTCCCTAGGGGGCGGACGGCGCCGAGACCGTCATCGTGACGAGTCGGTGGAACGGTCCGCGTCGACGGTCGGCGAAGCAGGGGTCGCAGCATCCGTCCGCCGACGCCGACGCCCGCGGACGAGTCGCACGATGGCCCACACCACGACCGCGATCACGGCCGCCACGGCGAGCCAGGGCAGGAGGAAGCCGAGCGCGACCACGATGCCGTTGAGCGTGGCGACGAGGCCGTTCCAGCCCGCGGCGAGGCCGTCGCCGAACCCGGCGGGATCGGCGGTCACCGGCTCGACCTCGGGGACGACCGTGACCGACAGTGTCGACATGGCGACCTGGTCGTCGATCATCTCGAGCTGCTGCTGGTAGGACTCCAGCGTCGCCTGGCGTTCCGCCAGCGCGGACTCTGCGGCGATGAGGTCGGCGACGCTCTGCGCCTGCGTCATCAGCTCGGTGAGGCGGTCCACGGACGCCTGCGCCGCATCGATGCGCGCCTCGAGGTCCACTGTCTGCTCGGTGACGTCCTGACGGGACAGGTTGGTCGCCGTCACCTCGCCCACGTCGTCGAGCTCGTCGACGACGCTCTGCAGCTGGTCGGCGGGGACGCGGACGGTGATCCACGCGCCGTCCGTCGGATACGGGTAGGGCATGGTGTCGTAGACGATGCCGCCGTCGGTGGGACTCACCGGGTACACCGTGCCGTCGCTGCCGACGCTCAGCGACTCGACATAGCCGCCGTGGGCGACTGCCGAGTTGGCGATGGCCCGTGCAGCCGCGTCCACCTCCTCAGCGGTGACCGTCGCGGAGGCCGTGGTGATGATGTCGCGATCAGCAGCCGCCGCGCCGGCGGCGGTGTCACCGGCTGCGCCGGGTGCGACCGTGAGCGGTGCGGATTCGCGGGTGTCGGCACCACCCGAGGAGTCCGTCGTGTTCGCGCCGGAGTCGGCGGGCGCGACGGGCGCGACGGCGGATTCGTCGCCGACGCTGCCCGAGGGGCTGACCAACGAGCCCACGGACGGGGCGATCACGGCCGCGACGGCGATCACCGCGGCTGCCGCGCCGCCGGCGATCCAGAGGCGTCCTCGCCGCGTGAGCCGTGCGGATCGGCGGGTCCGCTCGTGTGCGATGTCGGCGAAGAGAGCGTCCTCGATCTCGTCGATGCGCTCTGAGCTGAGTTCGGGGAGGGGTGCGGGGGTCTCGGGACCCGTGGGCTGCGTGCTCATGTGCTCTCCTTCACGACGGTCCGCAGTCGGGTGCGGATGCGGGAGAGACGATTGCGGACGACGCCGTGCGCGACGCCGAGCTCGTCGGCGGCCGCCTGGTACGCGTACCCTTCGGTCGCGCACAGCCGGAAGATGGCGCGATCGAGCTCGCCGAGCCCGGCGACCTCGTGCAGGATCGCCTCGGCCAGGCGGTCGTCGATGACCTGCTGCTCGACGTCGACCGTGGACGCCAGGGTCTCGTCGGCCGCGGCCCCGGTGTGCTCGCGGTCGCGCCGCTGCCGGCGGATGCGGTTCGCGGACTGGAACCGGCAGATCGTCGCGAGCCAGGGCAGGAGCGAATCGCCGAGCAGCTCGAGGTCGGGGAGCTTGCGCCAGGCGACGAGGAACGTCTCCTGCGTGACCTCCTCGGCGTCCGCCGGGTTGCCGACGAGCCCGTGCGCCAGCCAGTAGACCGGGCGCACGTACGCCCGGTACAGCGTGCGGAAGGCGTGCTCGCTCCCGCCCGCAGCCAGCACTACGAGCTCGGCGTCGCCCGGCAGGTCCTCGCCCGTCATCCCCATCCTCCGAATTGTCTCTCACCGTGTCAGTGTCCGCATCGTCCGGATCGTCTCACCGGCGCCGGTCGCGCTTCGCCGAGCCTGTATCCTGTTGCGAGCGAGAGGGAGTATCCCGACACCGCGCATCCGTCATCACGGGTCCCGACATTGCGACCCCGGGTGCGCGCCGCAGGCGGTCAGCCGGCGGGGGAGAGACTTTCGGATTCCGCCGACCCCTCTCACGTCCCCTTCGAAAGGCCCTCCATGGACCTCGAACTCCCGCTGTGGTTCGAAATCGGATCGCTCGTGATCCTCACCCTGATCCTGCTCGCGGATCTCCTGCTGATCCTGAAGCGGCCGCACATCCCGTCGACACGCGAGTCGACGCTGTGGGTCGTCTTCTACGTGACGCTCGCCCTCATCTTCGCGGGCATCATGTGGATCGTCGCCGGGCCCGAGTACGCCGGCCAGTTCGTCGCCGGCTGGCTCACCGAGTACAGCCTGTCGATCGACAACCTGTTCGTCTTCGTGCTGATCATGTCGCAGTTCGCGGTGCCTCGCCGCTACCAGCAGGAGGTGCTGATGGTGGGCATCATCATCGCCCTCGTGCTGCGCGGCATCTTCATCCTGGTCGGCGCCGCGGTGATCGAGCAGTTCAGCTGGATCTTCTACATCTTCGGCGCGTTCCTGGTGTGGACCGCCTGGCGCCAGGCCTTCCCCGGCGGCGATCACGACTCCGACGTGAAGCAGGAGAACTTCGTGGTGCGCATGCTGCGCCGCACGATCGACATCAGCGACCACTACGACGGCGCGAAGATCCGCACGGTCGTGGACGGCAAGAAGATGTGGACGCCGATGATCATCGTGTTCGCGGCGATCGGCGTGACCGACCTGCTGTTCGCGATCGACTCGATCCCCGCGATCTTCGGCATCACCCAGAGCGCGTTCATCGTGTTCACTGCGAACATCTTCGCTCTCATGGGCCTGCGCCAGCTCTACTTCCTCCTCGGCGACCTGCTGGATCGCCTTCGCTACCTGCACTACGGCATCGCGTTCATCCTGGCCTTCATCGGTCTGAAGCTCGTCTTCCACGCCATGCACGTCAACGAGCTTCCGTTCATCAACGGCGGCGAGCCGATCGAATGGGCACCCGAGATCTCGACGTGGATGTCGCTCGGCGTCATCATCGTCTCGATGCTGGTCGCGACGGTGGCGAGCCTCGTCGCGTCCGCACGTGAGAAGAAGATGCCGAACGCGGATGCTGCGGCCGCCGTCGTGGCGGACGAGAAGGGCACCCCACCAACGGTCGATCAGCCCCGTTCGGACGACGCTCGCTGACCGCCTTCTCCAGCCGTATCCCTCGGGCCGCCGACCGTCGTCGGCGGCCCGAGGTGCGGGAGCGCGGGGAGGCGGCAGATGACGGCGGCGGCGCGGGTGCCCGTTTCGACGGTGGTAGCCTGGGCACGTGCGGATCGCTCGCCTTCTCCTTAGCGGCCGCGACGAGTCCTAGTCCCCAGGCCTCCCTCGTCGCGGAGTTCGTCGCGGGCCCCACCCTTTCGGGCGCAGTCCCACAGAGGAGAACGACTAGCAATGAGCATGACCGATGCATCCGGTATTCCCGATCGTCCCCGCACCCTCGCCGAGAAGGTCTGGGACGACCACGTCGTCGTCCGCGGCGAAGACGGTCAGCCGGACCTGATCTACATCGACCTGCACCTGGTGCACGAGGTCACCAGCCCCCAGGCGTTCGACGGTCTGCGGGCGGAGGACCGCCCGGTGCGGCGCCTCGACCTGACGATCGCGACCGAGGACCACAACACCCCGACGCTCGACATCGACAAGCCGATCGCCGACCTCACGAGCCGCACCCAGATCGAAACGCTGCGGCGCAACGCCGCGGAGTTCGGCGTGCGCCTGCACTCGCTCGGTGACAAGGAGCAGGGCATCGTCCATGTCGTCGGACCACAGCTGGGTCTGACCATGCCGGGCATCACGGTGGTCTGCGGAGACTCGCACACCTCCACGCACGGCGCGTTCGGCGCGATGGCGTTCGGCATCGGCACCAGCGAGGTCGAGCACGTCCTCGCGACGCAGACGCTGCCGCTCAAGCCCTTCAAGACCATGGCGATCACGGTCGAGGGCGAGCTGAAGCCCGGCGTCACCGCCAAGGACATCGTTCTCGCGATCATCGCCAAGATCGGTGCGAACGGCGGGCAGGGGTACGTGCTCGAGTTCCGCGGCAGCGCCATCCGTTCCCTCTCCATGGAGGGCCGCATGACGATCTGCAACATGTCGATCGAGGCCGGCGCCCGCGCCGGAATGGTCGCGCCCGACGAGACCACCTTCGCGTACGTGAAGGGCCGTGCGCACGCGCCGACCGGTCAGGACTGGGACGACGCCGTCGCCTACTGGCGGACGCTCCCGAGCGACGAGGGCGCGGTCTACGACGCCGAGGTGTTCCTCGACGCCGCCGAGCTCGAGCCGTTCGTGACGTGGGGCACCAATCCGGGCCAGGGCGTCTCGCTGAGCGCATCCGTCCCGTCGCCTGAAGACTTCGCCGACCCCAACGAGCGCGCCGCCGCAGAGCGTGCGCTCGAGTACATGGATCTGGTGCCCGGCACCCCGCTCAAAGAGGTGCCCGTCGACGCCGTGTTCATGGGGTCGTGCACGAACAGCCGCATCGAGGACCTCCGTGCGTTCGCGTCGGTCATCGAAGGCCGCAAGAAGGCGGACGGTGTGCGTGTCATGGTCGTCCCGGGCTCGGCTCGGGTCCGCCTCGAGGCCGAGGCCGAGGGCCTCGACAAGGTCATCGAGGACTTCGGCGCCGAGTGGCGTTTCGCCGGCTGCTCGATGTGCCTCGGCATGAACCCCGACCAGCTCGCTCCTGGGGAGCGCTGCGCCTCCACGAGCAACCGCAACTTCGAGGGCCGTCAGGGCAAGGGCGGCCGCACGCACCTCGTCTCGCCGCTCGTCGCCGCGGCCACCGCCGTCATGGGCCGCCTCGCGAGCCCGGGCGATCTTCCCGCGCCCGTCGCGGCCGCAGCCGAGGGCACGGAGGCCTGACATGGAGAAGTTCACGACGCACACCGGCATCGCCGCGCCGCTGAAGCGCTCCGCGGTCGACACCGACCAGATCATCCCCGCCGTCTACCTGAAGCGCGTCACCAAGACGGGTTTCGAGGACGCCCTATTCGCCAGCTGGCGCCAGGACCCCGAGTTCGTGCTGAATCAGCCCGCATACGCGGGTGCCAGCATCCTCGTCGCCGGCCCCGACTTCGGCACAGGCTCGAGCCGTGAGCACGCCGTGTGGGCGCTGCGCGATTTCGGGTTCAAGGTCGTGCTGAGCCCGCGGTTCGCCGACATCTTCCGCGGGAACGCGGGCAAGCAGGGGCTCGTCGCCGGAGTGATCTCCGAGGCCGACCTCGAGGCCGCGTGGGCCGCCATCGAGGCGGATCCGGGCGTGTCGATGACGGTCGACCTCGACGCCCGCACCGCGCGCATCGGCGCGCTGGAGCTCCCTTTCGAGATCGACGATTACACTAGGTGGCGGCTTCTCGAAGGGCTCGACGACATCGGGCTCACGCTGCGCGACGCAGACAAGATCGCGCAGTTCGAGGCTCGCCGAGAGGCGTGGCGGCCGCGGACACTTCCCGTTCCGTAAGCCGGGCCGGGCGCCCAGACCCCGGGCACCCGACCGTCGCAAGCCCCCTCTGCACACCAAGTGAGGACCACCGGATGAAGCCGCTCCTGAACGTCGCCGCCGGCGAAAGCACCACTGCCGAAGCGGGAGAGCAGGAACTGACCGGCGAAGTCCTCGCGATCCGGGGCGGGCGACCGCTGACCGGGCGCGTCGAAGTCAAGGGCGCCAAGAACCTCGTCACGAAGGCGATGGTGGCGGCCCTCCTCGGAGAGACCGCCAGCACGCTGCGCGACGTCCCCGACATCAGCGACGTCCAGGTGGTCCGCTCCCTTCTCGAAGTCCACGGCGTCCGCGTCGTGGACGGCGAGGAGGAAGGTACGATCCACCTCGACCCGAGTGGGGCCGTCGCCGCGCACTTCGAAGAGATCGACGCGCACGCCGGGGCCTCCCGCATCCCGATCCTCTTCTGCGGACCACTGCTGCACCTCCTCGGCGAGGCGCTCATCCCCGACCTCGGCGGCTGCCGCATCGGGGACCGCCCGATCAACTTCCACATGGATGCGCTGCGCGCCTTCGGGGCCGTCGTAGACAAGAGCTACGAGGGCATCCGCATCACCGCGCCCGACGGGCTGCACGGCGCGAACATCGAGCTGCCGTATCCGAGCGTCGGCGCGACCGAGCAGGTGCTGCTCACGGCCGTGCGCGCGAAGGGCGTGACGGAGCTGCGGAACGCCGCGATCGAGCCCGAGATCATGGATCTCATCGCGGTGCTCCAGAAGATGGGCGCCATCATCTCGTACGAGCCGAACCGCGTCATCTTCATCGAGGGCGTCGACTCGCTGCGCGGATACGACCACCGCGCGATCTTCGACCGCAACGAGGCCGCATCGTGGGCGTGCGCGGCGCTGGCGACCGACGGCGACATCTTCGTCGGCGGAGCGCGCCAGCAGGAGATGCTGACCTTCCTCAACGTCTTCCGCAAGGCCGGCGGATGGTTCGACGTCCGCGAGGACGGCATTCAGTTCCGCCGCGGCGGGGCCTTGAAGCCGGTCGTCGTCGAGACCGATGTGCACCCCGGCTTCATGACCGACTGGCAGCAGCCGCTCATCGTCGCGCTCACGCAGGCTCAGGGCAAGTCGACCGTGCACGAGACCGTGTACGAGAACCGGCTCGGATTCACCGAGGCGCTCAACCTGATGGGCGCCGACATCGTCGTGCATCGCGACGGCATCGATGCGCCTGGCCGCCGAGTCCCGCGCCGTGCCCTCGAGCAGGCGGCCGTGATCAACGGCCCGACACCTCTTCACGGCGCCGATGTGGTCGTCCCCGACCTCCGCGGTGGCTACAGCTACGTGATCGCGGCACTGGCAGCCGAGGGGGAGTCGGTCGTCCGCAACGTCGGGATCATCCGTCGCGGCTACGAGAAGTTCTTCGCCAAGCTCGACCAGCTCGGCGCCGACTTCGACGTCATCGGATAACCCCCGGTGGCCACCGATCGTCCGCGCGCGTCGGCTGAGAAGACGCGACCGAGCGCCTTCTGGCCGCTGGCCGGCCTCCTCGTGCCGCTCCTGAGTCTGCTCTTCAAACTGGAGATCGAAGACGGCAGGAAGCTCCCGCGCGATGGTGCCTACGTGCTCGCTCCGAACCACATGAGCGAGATCGACCCACTCGTGGTCGCCCTCGCCGTGTGGCGGTTGGGCCGTGCGCCTCGGTTCATGGCGAAGGAGAGCCTGTTCCGCGTGCCGGTGCTGGGGTGGGTCCTGCGTATCACGGGGATGGTGCCGGTCGCTCGGGCGACGTCGGCCGCCGCGGCTCGCGCCACGCTGGAGGCGTCGCAGACCCTCGTGGAGCACGGTCGCGGAGTGATCGTCTACCCGGAGGGCTCGCTCACCCGCGAGCCGAACCTCTGGCCGATGCGCGGCAAGACCGGAGCCGTCCGTCTTGCGCTGGCGGGAGGCATCCCGGTCATCCCCATGGCGCAGTGGGGCTCGCAGCAGGTGCTCCCGCGCTACGGAAAGCTCAAGCTCTGGCCGCTGCGCCGCCGCGTGCGCGTGATCGTGGGCGACCCGGTGGACCTGTCGGCGTATGCCGGCTCGGCCTCGTCGCAGACCGCGCTCGTCGCGGCGACGGACGCCGTGATGGCCGACATCTCGGGCCTCCTCTCGCAGCTGCGCGGCGAGCCCGCACCCCCGGAGCGCTGGAACCCGGCCGATCACGGCCAGAAGGAGACGGGGCGCCTTGAGTCGTAGGCAGGATGCCGCGCGCCCGCGCGTCGCCGTCATCGGCGCGGGCAGCTGGGGCACGACGTTCGGCAAGATCCTGGCCGACGGCGGCGCCCACGTCACGATGTGGGCACGGCGGCCCGAGCTCGCGAGCGAGATCCAGGAGGGCAAGCGCAACAGCGAGTACCTCCCCGGCATCAACCTGCCGCGCGACATGCACGCCACCCATCATCTGTCGGAGGCCCTCGAGGGCGCGGAGCAGATCTATCTGTCGATCCCGAGCCAGGCGGTGCGCCAGAACCTCAAAGCGGTCCGCCCGCTGATCGCGCAGAGCGACGCGCCCATCGTGTCGCTCATGAAGGGTGTCGAGCGGCGGACGGGCCTGCGCATGAGCCAGGTCATCGAGCAGGAGCTCCACTGCGACCCCGCGCGCATCGCAGTCGCCTCCGGCCCCAACCTCGCCCTCGAGATCGCCCGCGAGCAGCCGACCGCTGCCGTCATCTCGTCGACGAGCCAGGAGACGGCCGAGGCTGTCGCCCGGCGCGCGCGCAACAGGTACTTCCGCACGTTCGTCAACACCGACGTGATCGGCACCGAGTTCGGCGGCGTGCTCAAGAACCTCATCGCGGTGGCGATCGGCATCGTCGACGGCGTCGGCTACGGCGAGAACACGAAGGCCTCGATCATCACGCGCGGCCTCGTCGAGATGACGGACTTCGCGGTGGCGTTCGGCGCCCAGCACGAGACGCTCCAGGGCCTCGCCGGGCTCGGCGACCTCATCGCGACCTGCCAGTCGCCGCTGAGCCGCAACAACACCGCCGGGCGACTGCTCGGCCAGGGCTATCGCTTCGACGACGTCGTCAAGCAGATGAACCAGACGGCGGAGGGGCTCGCGTCCGTCGCGCCCATCCTGCAGCTGGCGCGGGAGGTGGGCGTGCAGATGCCCATCGTCGAGCAGGTGAAGATGGTGCTCGACGGCACCATGAACCCTCGCGACATCGCGCCGCATCTCACGACCGACGACGACACCCCCCAGGGCGAGAGGACGACGAATGGACCAGCCGGCGGTGGCGGTGCTCTTTGGCGGTCGATCCAGCGAGCACTCGATCAGTTCCGCAACGGCGGGCGGGGTGCTGCGGGCGATCGACCGTGACAGCTACCGCGTGATCCCCGTCGGAATCACGCGGGACGGCGTCTTCGTCCTCGAGGACGACGACCCCGACAAGTTCGCCCTCGACGCCGAACGGCTTCCGGAGGTCGTCGACAACGGCACCCGTGTGCTGTGGCCCGAGGTCGGTGACCGCGAACTGCGCGTTCGCCGCGCCGACGGAACGGTCGAGGACCTCGGCGCCCTCGATGTCGTGCTCCCGATCCTGCACGGCGTGCATGGTGAGGACGGCACGATCCAGGGCTACTTCGACACGCTCGAGATCCCGTACGCGGGCGGTGGCGTGCTCGATTCCGCGCTGTGCATGGACAAGCACTTCATGAAGATCGTCCTGCAGGCGGCGGGCGTGCCCGTCTCCCCGTGGGTCACCGTGACGCAGGAGCGCTGGGAGCGCGACCCCGAGGGCGTGCGAGCGGATGCTGCGGCCCTCGGTGAGCCGTCCTTCGTGAAGCCTGCGCGCGCCGGGTCGAGCGTCGGCGTCTCGAAGGTCCACGACGCTTCGGAGCTCGATGCGGCGCTCGCTCTCGCGTTCGCCGAGGACGACAAGGTGCTCATCGAGTCGGCGATCGTCGGACGGGAGGTCGAGGTCGCGATCCTCGAGGGACGCGGCGGCGCCGCCCCGCGCGCCTCGCTGCCCGGCGAGATCGTTCTCACGACGCGCGAGTTCTACGACTTCGAGGGCAAGTACCTCGGCGGCGACGGTGCCGAGGTGGTCTGCCCCGCGGACCTGACCGACAGCGAGATCGCCGCGATCCAGCAGCTCGGCATCCGTGCGTTCCAGGCGGTAGACGGCAAGGGTCTCGCGCGCGTCGACTTCTTCCTCGCTGCGGACGGGCTCTACGTCAACGAGCTCAACACGATGCCGGGGTTCACGCCGATCTCGATGTTCCCGAAGTGCTGGATCGCGTCGGGGATGTCGTACCCCGAGCTCATCACGGAACTCATCGACACCGCACTCGAGCGCGCCGAGCAGACGGTCGCCGTCCGCGCGGCTCGCTGAGCCGGGGCATCAGGGAGCGGGGGTCGCCTCGCCCCGATCGAGGCACTGGCCGTCGACCGGCAGCACGCTGACGATCGGCGACAGGGCGTCGAGCACGTCGCGGCTCGACACGCCGTCGCCGTTCTCGTCCGCGGTCGTGTCGAGGTAGATCTCAACGGCCGGGGTGCGGCCGAACGTGGTCACGCGGAAGCGGGGCGCGTCGGAGTCGTCGATGATCCAGTCGACGCCCGCGACGTCCTGGCAGGGGAGGGTGGTCGGCCCCGGCGGCTCGACGCCGCACGTGAGCAGCACCTTGGCCGGATCGCCCCACGCTCCCGTGGCCTGCGCATCAGTCCACCGGCGCGCCTGACCGCTGACCGTTCCCGGGAGGTTCGAGGTGACCTCCGCGCAGAGCGGGTCGTTCGCGGCCTCCGCGGGATCCAGGTCGACGGTGGTGGTGCACCCCGTCAAGCCGACGGCCGCCACCATCGCGAGCCCGAACGCAATCAGGGAGGGGAGAACACGCACCGTTCCAGGCTAACCCGGCGGCGCGGCGGGCGATGTCGGCACCGGTAGCGTGGTCGTGTGGTCGACGAGCGCATAGATCCGACGGTGGGCGAGCTCAGCGAGGGGCGCATCCTGCGGCGCATCCTGGAGCGCCTCGGCGAGTCGAACGCCCTGGTCGGACCCGGTGACGATGCCGCCGTGATCGCCGCCGCGGACGGCCGGGTGGTGGCGACGGTCGACACGCTCGTCCACGGTCCCGACTTCCGCCTTGCGTGGTCGAGCGCGTTCGACCTCGGCTACAAGGCGGCTGCTGTCAACCTCGCGGACGTCGCGGCCATGGGGGCGACCCCCACCGCCCTGCTCGTCGCCCTCGCCATGCCCGATGCGACGCGTCTCTCGTTCGTCACCGGCATCGCGGACGGCCTGCGCGCCGCCTGCCGCGACCTCGCGCCCGGCTGCCGGGTCGAAGGCGGCGACCTCACGGTCTCCGACACCCTCACGATCGCGGTGACCGCGCTGGGGGCTCTCGCGGGCCGCTCACCGGTGCTGCGCTCCGGCGCCGAACCCGGCGACCTCGTGGCCGTGGCGGGCGAACTGGGGCGCGCGGCGCGCGGCCTCGACATCCTGTTCGAACGCTTCACGGATGCCGCGGGCCACCCGATCCCGGTCGACGAGAGTCTGCTCGACCACGCGGAGCTCGCCGATCTCGCGGCCCAGCTGCGTCCATCGCCTCCTGTGTGGCTCGGTCCCGAGGCGGCCGACGCGGGCGCGACGGCGATGATGGACGTGTCGGACGGCCTCGTGCTCGACGCGTCGCGCATGGCCGCGGCATCCGGAGTCACCATCGCCCTGGAGTCGGCGGCGCTGGGATCCGACGTCGCATCGGCCCTCGCGGGCGGTGAGGATCACGCGCTGCTGGCGACGTTCCCGGCGGACCGACCGCTGCCGCACGGGTTCGTCCGCGTGGGCGTGGTGCAGGCGCGGGGCCAGGACGCCGTGCTCGTCGACGGCCGGGCCCACGACGGACGTGGCGGCTGGGACCCCTACCGCGATTGGGACGCGGGCACCGGCTGATCCGGCGTCGGAGCGACGCTTCGACGCCCTCCGTCGATCAGTCCGCCGTGGTCGCCCACCACATCGCAGTGTCGCCGTAGCGCTTCGAGCGCGTGGCGACGAGGCCTTCGGGCAGGCTCGGCTCAGGGGAGCGCGTGGCGCGCTCGATCACGACGTCCGCACCGGCGGCGAGGACCGGCACGAGCAGCGCCAGGGTCGACGACAGCTCCGTCTCGCCGAGGTCGTAGGGCGGATCGAGGAAGACCAGGTCGAAGGGGCCGCGCGCCGAGCGCAGGAAGGCGTCGGCCGATGCGCGGTGCACGCGGATCGTGCTGCCGGACCCGACGGCCTTCGTCACCCGGCCCGCGTTGCGCTGGACGATGGTCGCGGCGCGGGGGGACTTCTCGACGAGGTCGGCGGAGACCGCACCGCGACTCACCGCTTCGAGGCCGAGTGCACCCGAGCCGGCGTACAGGTCGAGCACGGCGGCGCCGTGGAGCGCGTCCGCGGACTCCAGTGCGCCGAAGAGGGACTCGCGCACGCGGTCGCTCGTGGGCCGGGTGCCGGCGTCCGGCACGTCGAGCATGAGCGAGCCCGCACGGCCGGCGATGATGCGCGTCACCCTCCCACGATATCGGCCCGCCTCCGTGCGGCCCTGTCGCGGCCGCCCCTCTGCCACATTCGTGCTCGCGGGGTGCGCGAGCGGCGGCGGGGGTCGCACCCGGAGGGGGCTGGCTCTACCTCTCCACGGTGAACCGGAACGGGCGCGCGTTCCTCTCCGAGATCGTGGAGTCCATCTTCGGCTGGCGCACGGGACGTCGCCGGTCGCTCCTAGACTCGTGGCGTGGCCTCCTTCACCCTCGACTCGAGCCTCGGCGGCGCGATCGGCGGAAAGACGGCGGCGGCCCTCGAGCGTGCGTTCGGCATGACGACGGTCGGCGATCTGCTCGTCCACTACCCCCGCCGCTACGCCCGCCATGGCGAGCTGACGCCGATCTCGACGCTGCCGCTCGGCGAGCCGGTGACGATCGTCGCCGAGGTGCGCCGTGTGAGCGAACGGCGCATGAAGAACCGGAACGGTTCGCTGCTCGAGGTCGTGATCAGCGACGGCAACGGCGAGATGTCGCTGACCTTCTTCAACCAGTCGTGGCGGGTGCGCGACCTGCAGCCCGGCCGGCAGGGGATCTTCGCGGGCAAGGTGGGCATCTACAAGGGCGCACAGCAGCTCGCGCACCCCGACTACGAGCTGTTCGAAGATGCCGACACGGCGCGGCTCAAGGTGCAGGCGAACGCCAACCTTCCCATCCCGATCTACCCGGCGACGAGCACGGTCGCGAGCTGGCAGCTGCAGAAGATCGTCGAACTCGTCCTCGACGGACTCGGCGAGGTGCCCGAGCCGCTCACCGACGAGCTGCGCGCACGGCACGGCCTCATCGACGCCCGGTCCGCCATCGAGCACATCCACCGTCCGACCGACTTCGAGCAGATCGACCCGGCGCGGGCCACACTGCGCATGCAGGAGGCGTTCGTCCTCCAGGTAGCGCTCCTGCAGCAGCGGCAGTTCGTCCGCGCACTGTCGGCGACCAAGCGTGCTGCGGGAACGCTGCTCGAGCGATTCGACGAGGCACTGCCGTTCCCGCGGACGCCCGACCAGATCACCGTCGGCGACGATGTCGCGCGTGACCTGCAGGGGGATTGGCCCATGAACCGCCTGGTCCAGGGCGAGGTCGGCTCCGGCAAGACGCTCGTCGCCCTGCGCGCCATGCTCCAGGTCGCGCAGTCGGGTGGTCAGTCGGCCCTCATCGCGCCGACCGAGGTCCTGGCGGCGCAGCACGTGCGGTCGATCGCACGGATGCTGGGGCCGAAGCTCGCCCCCGAGCTCATGCCCACGCTCCTCACGGGGCAGCTCCCGGCGGCGGAGCGCCGAAAGGCGGCGCTGCGCGCCGCGTCCGGACAGGCGCTCATCGTCGTCGGGACGCACGCGCTCCTGAGCGAGAGCACGACCTTCGCCGACCTCGGTCTCGTCGTCGTCGACGAGCAGCACCGCTTCGGTGTGGAGCAGCGCGAGTCGCTGCGCGCCAAGGGATCCTCGCCGCACGCGCTCGTGCTGACCGCCACCCCCATCCCGCGCACGGTGGCGATGACGGTGTTCGGCGATCTCGATGTGTCGACGATTCGCACCATGCCCGCGGGCCGCGCGGGCATCGAGACCTTCGTCGCTCCGCTCGCGGAGCGTCCAGGCTGGTTCGCGCGAGTGTGGGAGCGCGTCGCCGAAGAGGTCGCACAGGGGCGTCAGGCGTTCGTCGTGTGCGCCGCCATCGACGCCGAGAAGCTCACCAAGGACGACACCGCCGACGAGCCCGCCGGCGACACGGGGGGCGAGTCGACCCGGACCCGCTGGGGCGTCGTCCAGGTCGCGGACGTGCTGTCGCGGCATCCGTCGTTCTCGAATATCCGCGTCGAGGTCCTCCACGGCAAGATGCCGTCGGACGAGAAGGACGCGGTCATGCAGGCCTTCGCCCGGGGCGACATCGATGTGCTCGTGGCGACGACCGTGGTCGAGGTCGGCGTCGACGTGCCGAACGCCTCGACGATGGCGATCCTCGAGGCCGACCGGTTCGGTGTCTCGCAGCTGCACCAGCTGCGCGGACGCGTGGGACGCGGCGGGGTCCCGGGGCTCTGCCTGCTGGTGACCGAGGCTCCGCTCGGCACCCCCGCCCGCGAGCGTGTGGAAGCCGTCGCCTCGACCCTCGACGGCTTCGCCCTCGCGGAGATCGACCTCGAGCTGAGGGGTGAGGGCGACGTGCTCGGCGATGCGCAGTCCGGGGCGCGCTCGTCGCTGCGACTGCTGCGGGTCGTGAAGGACGCCGACATCATCTCCGAGGCACGTGTGGCGGCCGAGCGGCTTCTCGCCGAGGACCCCGCGCTCCTGCGGCATCCCGGGCTCGCCGCTGCTCTCGAGCGCAACGTCGGCATGGCGGAGCGAGCGGCCCTCGCCAAGAACTGACGCGTCCGAGGGCCTCCGGACGGCCCACTAGGCTGGACCGCATGAGCAGCCGGATCGCCGTCGTCCCGGGATCGTTCGATCCGCCGACCCTCGGTCATCTCGACGTGATCCGCCGCGCCGCCTCGCTGTACGACCAGCTTCACGTGCTGGTCGTGCACAACCCCGGCAAGGAGGCGATGCTCCCCATCGCGCAGCGCCAGTCGCTGCTCGAGCAGTCGATCTCCGAGGCCGAGATCGAGGGCGACGTGATCGTCGCCTCGTGGAGCATGGGCCTGCTGGTGGACTACGCGACGGATGTCGGAGCCGGCGTCCTCGTCAAGGGCATCCGATCGCAGGTCGACGTGGCCTACGAGACGCCGATGGCGATCGTGAACCGTCACCTCGCGCACGTCGAGACGGTGTTCCTGCTGCCCGATCCTGCGCACGCGCTCGTCTCGAGCTCGCTGGTGCGGCAGGTCGCGTCGCTCGGGGGCGATGTGTCGCCGTTCGTCCCGCCCGCCGTCGCGCGTTTCCTCGACACCGGCGCGCGCGGCATCTGACCAGAAACCGCGGCTAGGCTGGAGCCGTGGTCAGAAAGCATGTGACGGGTCCATTCGTCCTCCCGGTCCGCGACATCGCCCACCGATCCGGAGAGATGCGCGAGCACACCCTCGAGGTCCCCGCTCCCGAGAAGTGGGGCGAAGGGCTCGTCGCCGTCCCCGAGGGCGAACCGGTCGTCCTGGACGTGCGCCTCGAGTCGGTGCACGAGGGCATTCTCGTGTCCGGCGAGATCGACACCGAGTACACCGGCATCTGCAGTCGATGCCTCATCGACATCGCCGAAGGGCTCAAAGTCGAGTTTCAGGAGCTTTTCACGTATCCTGGGGAGGAAGAAACTGACTTCGAGGTTCAAGACGACCACGTGGATCTTGAAACTCTGGTCAGGGAAGCGGTCGTCCTGTCGCTTCCGTTTCAGCCGGTGTGCCAGCCGGATTGCCCCGGACTCGATCCGATGACGGGCGAGCGACTGGCTGAGAATGCCGGAACGCCGCAGAGCGAGCCCCTCGATCCACGATGGGCCGCGCTCCAGGACTTCACCACGAGCCACGACGACGATGCACCGCGCCCCCGCGGTTGACAGCGGCGTCGAGAACACAGAAGAGAGCTAGCCATGGCAGGTAACCCCCCGAAGCGGAAGGTCTCCCGCTCCAACACTCGCTCGCGTCGCGCGCAGTGGAAGGCCGAGGCCCCCACGCTCGTCAAGACCGTCGAGAACGGCAAGACCGTCTACAGCCGTCCGCACCAGGCGAAGGTCGTCACCGACTCGCAGGGCACCGAGCTGTTCCTCGAGTACAAGGGCCGCAAGGTCGCCGACGTTTGATCGTCGCGCACGGTCTGACGTGACAGACGTCGCAGCGGAGCGCAAAACGCTCTCAGACCTCACACAGAAGCTCGGAGTCGATATCGACCCCGAGCTTCTGTCGCTGGCGCTGACGCATCGTTCCTGGGCGTATGAGAACGGACAGGCTCCCCACAACGAGCGTCTCGAGTTCCTCGGCGACTCCGTGCTCGGCCTGGCCGTCACGGTGCGCCTCTTCACGGGTCATCCCGAGCTCGAAGAGGGCGCACTCGCGAAGCGGCGCGCCAGCGTCGTCTCGACGGTCGCCCTGGCCGAGATCGCCCGCGGCATCGGCCTGGGCGCGCACCTCAAGCTGGGCCGCGGCGAGATCCTCACCGGCGGACGCGACAAGGACTCGATCCTCGCCGACACCATGGAGGCGATCTTCGGGGCGACCTACCTGTCGACCGGATCCGACGCCGCGACCGGACTCGTGCTGCGGCTCGTGGAACCGCTGCTCGCCGATCCCGAGCGCTACGGCGCGGCGATGGATCCGAAGACGGCGCTGCAGGAGCTCGCCGCGCACGCCGGCCTGCTGCCTCCCGCGTACGAGGTCACCTCGACGGGACCCGACCACGACCGACGCTTCACCGCGATCGTGACGGTGGGCGAGCTCTCGGCGGAAGGCGCCGGTACGAGCAAGAAGCACGCGGAAATGGCCGCCGCGCTCACGGCGTGGCGCGCACTCAGCGGGCGTGCCTGAGCTTCCCGAGGTCGAGGTCGTCCGTGCCGGCCTCGCCCCAGCCGTGACCGGCGCGCTCGTGGTGGGCGTCACCGTGCTCGACGAACGCGCGCTGACGCGACACGCCGGCGGCGGCTCCGACTTCGAGGCGCGCCTGACAGGGCGCATCGTCACCGCCGCCGCCCGCCGCGGCAAATTCCTATGGCTTCCGCTGGAGGCCGACGCGGCGGGAGCTTCCTCCGAGGAGGCGGTGATCGGCCACCTCGGCATGAGCGGACAGCTGCTCCTGCGTGCGCCGGGCGCGGCGCCTGAACGGCATGAGCGCGTGCGCATCGACCTCGCACATCCGGTGCACGGTGAGCTCTCGGTCGTGTTCGCCGACCAGCGCACGTTCGGCTCGCTCGCAATCGACGACCTGATCGCCACGCCCGACGGGGCGCCCGGGGGTCACGGGTCGGACGAGGCATCCGTCCCCGCGCAGGTGGCGCACATCGCGCGCGATCCCCTCGACCAGGCGTTCTCGGATGCCGGGTTCCGGCGTGCTCTCGCGCGCAAGGACTCGGCGATCAAGCGCGTGCTGCTCGACCAGACTGTCGTCAGCGGAGTCGGCAACATCTACGCCGACGAGTCGCTGTGGGCCGCGCGCATCCACCCCGAGACGCCCGCCCGCGCGTTGCCGACACGCGCCGTGAACCGCCTCCTCGGCGAGGTTCGCCACGTGCTCGACAAGGCGCTGGCCGAAGGCGGCACGAGCTTCGATGCGCAATACGTCAATGTCAACGGCCAGGCCGGCTACTTCGCTCACTCGCTCAACGCGTACGGCCGCACCGGTGAGCCGTGCCCCCGATGCGGCCGTCCGATCGTGCGCGTGTCGTTCACGAATCGTTCGAGTCACTTCTGCGCGCATTGCCAGCGAGTGCCGCGCTCGGGTGTGGACGGACCGAGCGCGGCACACGTCTGAGTGATCTGCGGTGCGGGCCGCAGATCAGAGCTCGAGCACCTTCTTCCACGCCCCGGCGTACGACGCCGGCACGAAGCCGATGGTCTCGTTGATGTCGAGCATGTGGCGGTTCTCCTCGGCGTTGAATGTCGAGACCCGCGGCGACTGGGGCACGAGGTCGCGCCAGCGCAGCAGGTTCGCGCACTTGACGATCGTTCCCAGTCGGTGGCCCCGGTGCTCCTTCACGACGAGCGTGCCGTACTGCTGGGTCGCACCGGAACGGTCCTCGCCGATCACGAGCTCGTTGTACGCGGCGACCCGGCCCGTCGGCACGTGGAGCACGGCCGCGACCGAGACGGTGAGCCCCTGTGCCTTCAGGCGCGCGTCGCGGCGCTCGACCCGCGCGGCGTCCCAGTGCTGCTCGTCGATGACGAGGCCGCCGGCCGGCACGTCGGTCGACATGCGTGACAGCGCGTAGGCGAACCCGTCGACGTACTCCGGCGGTGTCGGCGACGTCCACTGGATCGGGCGGTACTCCTCACCGGCGACCGCGACCGCGTCCGCGAGCATGCGCTGCACGAGAGCGAAGTCGCCGGTCAGATCGAAGACGCTGTTTCGCTCCACCTGCTCGAGCGTGAAGCCGCTCGCCAGCTGGAACTTCGTCTGCGCGTCGTCGGCAGGGACGGCACCCCACCCTGTGGAGGGCTGAAGGCGCGGGCCCGCGGCATCCGGTCGATGAAGTGTCCAGGTCTGGATCGTTGCGAGTCCGCGCTCGCGTGCCTCCCGCTCGACCTCGGCGAGCAGCAGCTCCTCGAGACCGTTACCCCGGTGCGGCGGATCCACCATGAGGTCGAATTCGACCGTGCTCGCGGCCTCCTCGTTCGAGATCATGAGCGTCACGGCCCCGAGCACCTGGTCTGCGCGCACCGCGGCGAATCCGAGCTGCGTCCAGTCGGTCTGGTCCTGCCAGAACCCGAGCATCTCGTCGGGCTCCTCGTGCAGGTAGTCGTGTCCGGCGTCTTCGAGGCAGACCGCGTTCGCGATCCGCACCATCTCCAGGAACACGCGGGCGTCGGAGGCGTCCGCCGTCTCGGGGACGACGATCCGCTGAACGGTCACGACGGCGGTTTCGGCCAGGTCAGTCATCGAGCACCTTCTTCCATGCACCCTCGTACGCGATCGGCACGAAGCCGATCGCCTCGTTGATATCCAGCATGGGCCGGTTCTCCTCTGCGTTGTAGGTGATGACGCGCGCCGAGTCCGGCGCGATCTCGCGCCAGGACAGGAGCCCCGCGCACTTCACGAGCGTTCCGAGCTTGTGCCCGCGGTGCTCCTTGAGCACCAGGGTGTCCTCCTGGTGCGTCGCCTCGGTGTGGTCCTTGCCGATCACCAGCTCGTTGAACGCGCACAGCTCACCGGTCTCGATGTGCTGTGCCGCCGTGACGAGGATCGTGCGCCCGGACGAGGTGTATCGCCCGTCGTGCTCGGCGATGCGCGCGGCGTCCCACGCCTCCTCGTCGAATTCGAGTGCCGCCGCCGGCGCATCCGTCGACATGCGGGACTTCATCCAGGCGTAGCCGGCCACGTACTCGTCCGGGGTCGGCGCGGACCACTGGACGAGGCGGTAGGCCGGCGATGCAGCCTCCGCCTCGGCGAGGAGTCGCTCGACACCGGCGAACGAGCCCGTCAGGTCGAAGGCGCTGTTGCGCTCGACCTGTTCGAGCTTGTATCCGTGCCGGAGATAGAACCGGGCGACGTGGTCCTCGGGGATCTCGCCGAAACCCGTGGGCGGTGCGAGCTGCGGTCCCCGCGCGGCCGGGTGCTCGGCCCACGACTGCAGCACGGTGCGACCGTGTTCGCGTGCCGTGCGCTCGACGAGCTCGTAGGCGGCGGAGCCGATGCCCCGGCCCCACGTCTCGCGGAGCAGCTCGATGAGCCAGAACGCGGCGGTGGAGCCGTCCTCGTGCGGGACGTCGAGGCCGATGCGACCGACGATCGCGCCGTCGTCGACGATCACCCAGCCGAGCCGGGTCTGGTATTCGGAAGGCTGGTAGTGCGGGAGCAGCTCGTCCGCGGTGATCCCGTGGTCGTCATGCCCCGAGATCTCGCGGTAGATGAGGTTGCGCACGCGCACCATCTCGACGAAGTCGGCGGCGTCCGGTGCGTCGATGGAGGCGGGTACGACGAGGGGGCGGAACTCGAGCCCCGTGATGGTGGTCATGTCAGTGCGTCCTTGCGGTGTCGATACGTGTGGTCGAGGGGTGGAGTCCGCCGCCCGCGTGCGGGCGGCGGACCCGGTGGCCGTCACGGCCGGGGTGCGAGGCTGGCCTCGCGGAGGTAGGCGCGTTCGCGCTCTGCAGTGGCCTCCTGGTGCCGGTACGTCTGAGCGTGCCGGCGGCGGTCGTCCGCGAGCCGCGGGGTGCGGGTGCTCCACGGCAGCAGCCGCAGACCCAGGTGGAGGGCGAGGCGGTCCAGGAGCGAGGTGCGGGTGTCGCGGCTCGGAAGCCGCAGCGTATCGGGAAGCCCCGAGGGGCGCTGCGGCGCAAGGAGAGTATTCATCAGTGTTCTTTCCGGTTGTGGAAGGGATGCCTCGGCAGGCGCCGGAGGCGGGGGATGCCGTGCCGCAGCACGACGGGACATGGACGCAGGGGGAGAGCGCTCAGCACCGCGAAGCGGGTGCGGCGCAGCAGACGGTCGTCGCCCGAAAACGGGCAGACTCGTCCCCTGCGGGGATCAGATGGCGGCGGGGAAGCGGCCGCTCAGCACAGCGCCGAAGGAGACGGTCCCCGACGCGACGGCACGAATCGCTCCGCCATCGCGGGCGGCGATTCCGGTGGGAGTCATCAGCATCATCGGGGGACCTCCTTTCTCGACTTCAGACGCAGACAGTGACGATAGCGGGTGCGGGATACCGGCGTCAAGCTTTCTCGCAGATTCGGTGATCTCATGGCGTGTCGCGGCATCCGGTGGCGCTCGGCCGGTCATCCCGGCGGGAGAGCCGCGCTCCGGTAGCGTAGGCGGGTAAACGACCGGGGTGGAAGGCGTATCCATGCACCTGAAGAGCGTGACGCTCAAAGGGTTCAAGTCGTTCGCCCAGCCGACGACTTTCGCCCTCGAACCCGGCGTGACCTGCATCGTCGGTCCCAACGGCTCCGGCAAGTCCAACGTCGTCGACGCGCTCGCGTGGGTGATGGGGGAGCAGGGCGCGAAGACCCTCCGCGGCGGGAAGATGGAGGACGTCATCTTCGCCGGCACCGCAACGCGCGGGCCGCTGGGTCGCGCCGAGGTGCAGCTCACCATCGACAACAGCGACGGCGCCCTTCCGATCGAGTACTCCGAGGTCACGATCAGCCGCACGCTGTTCCGCAACGGCTCCAGCGACTACGCGATCAACGGCGAGTCCTGCCGCCTGCTCGATGTGCAGGAGCTGCTGAGCGACTCCGGCCTGGGCCGGGAGATGCATGTGATCGTCGGACAGGGCCGCCTCGACAGCGTTCTTCAGGCGACGCCCGAAGATCGCCGGGGCTTCATCGAGGAGGCGGCCGGCATCCTCAAGCACCGCCGTCGCAAGGAGAAGACCCTGCGAAAGCTCGATGCGATGGAGGCGAATCTCACCAGACTCAGCGACCTCGCGGGCGAGCTGCGCCGGCAGCTGAAGCCGCTCGGCCGTCAGGCTGAGATCGCCCGCGAAGCGGCCACGATCGCCGCGGTCGTGCGTGACGCGAAGGCGCGCCTCTTCGCCGACGAGATCGTGGGACTCCGCGTCGAGCTCGCCTCGCATGCGCACAGCGAGCACGAGCGGCATGCCGAGCGCATGGTGCTGCAGGAACGGCTCGACAACGCGCGCGTGCGCATCGAGCAGCTCGAGGGTGATCAGCGATCCGAGAGCGTGGACCGTGCGCGCCGCGTGGCGTTCGGGCTCGAGCGGGTACAGGAGCGCCTGCGCGGGCTGTATGCCCTCGCGGGCCAGCGTCTCGCACTCCTCGGCGACGCTGAGGACGAGGACCGCATCGAGCTCACGACGGTCTCGCAGGCGATGATCGACGAGGCGCGTGCCGAGATCGACGACGTGGCCGACGGACTCGGTGCCGCGCAGGATGCCGCCGCCGAGGCTGCGCGCGGCGTGATGCGCGCGCGTGCCGAGCTGGACGCGCTCGACGTCGACATCGCCGCCCAGAGTGCGCTGGTCTCGGAGCACGACATGCGCATCACCGCGCTGCGCGGCACGGCGGAGGCCGCGGCATCCGCTCTCGCTGCGGTGCGCGCGGCCGTCGAACGCCAGCAGAAGGCGCTGGATGCCGCGCTCGCGCGGCGCGCGGAGGCCGAGGCGATCCTCGCCGGCGTCGACCCCGACCTCGTCCCTGAGGAGTCCTCGGCCGATCACGCCGCGGCGTACGACAGGGCACAGCGCGACGCCTCGGAGTCCGAGGTCGCCGTCTCCTCGCTCCGTGAGCGCCTTCATGCCGCGGAACGCGAGCGCGAGGCCCTCACCGCGCAGACGGCGGCGCTGAGCCGAGCCCTCGATGTGAAGAACGGCGCCTCATCGCTGATCGCCGAGGGGCGCGAGGGCGTACGCGGACTGGTCGGCGACGCCGTGCAGGTCAAGCCGGGGTTCGAGGCCGCGATCGCGGCGGTGCTGGGGCCGATCGCCGAAGGTGTGCTGGTCGAGGACCGCGACAGCGCGTTCGCCGTGGCGGACGCCGCACGGGCTGCCGAAGCGGGCGTCGTCGATATCGTGATCGCCACCGCGGGCATGATGCGTCCGCAGTTCCCGAGTGTGCGCGGGGTGGTGCCGGCCCGAGAGGTCGTGACCGCTCCTGAGGGCGTGCTCGGCCTGCTGTCGTACGTCGTGGTCGCCGACGATCTCGAGACCGCCCGCGACGCCGCGCCCGAGCTGGCCGATGCCGAGCTGGGCGGCCCGATCACCCTCGTCACCCGCCGCGGCGAGGTGTACACCGAGTACTCGCTGCGCGCGGGCGCGGGCGCCTCGCGATCGCGACTGGAGCTCGCGGCGGAACGGGATGCTGCCGCCGACCGCCGCGACGAGATCGCCGTCGTGGCGGACTCGCTGCGTGCCGCGCTGACCGACGCGACGAACGAGCTCGAGTCGGCGCGACTGCGTACCAAGACCACGCTCGCGACCCTCCGCGATCACGACGCCGCCCTCGCCGCCCACGCCGAGCAGGTCAACCGGGCGACGGTGCGCCATGAGGCCGCCGTCGCCGAGTGCGAGCGACTCGCCGCAGGACTCGCCCAGGCGGCCGCCGCGGTCGAGGAAGCCGAGGGGTCGGCGCGGTCCGCAGACGACCAGCTCACCGCGGCGCTCGAAGCCCCACGTCCGATCCTCGACGCCTCCGCGCGCGAGGGCATGCTCGCGGCGCTCGAAGAGGCTCGCGACGGCGAGATGCGGTCTCGTCTCGACGTCGAGACGCTTCGGGAACGCATCCGGGCGGGCGAAGCGCGCGTCGTCGCGCTCGAACGCCAGCGTGAGCGGGAGCGCGATGCGGCGGCCGAGGCAGCGCGTCGCGCTGTGGTTCGTCGCGCGCAGCGCGAGATCGCCGCCGGTGTCGCAGGCCAGCTGCCCGCCGTGATCGACTCGGTCGACCGTTCCCTCGCGCAGGCCCGCGCCGAGCTCGCCGCCGCGGAGTCCGAGCGTACGGCGGTGACTTCGGAGCTCGCCGCGCTGCGCACACAGGAGAGTGGGGTGCGGGAACGGCTCGCCGGCCTGACGGAGAGTGTTCACAGCCTTGAGCTGCAGATCCACGAGAAGCGTCTCCACGTCACCGGCCTTCTCGAGCGGGTGCAGTCGGAGCTCGGACTGGGCGAGGATATTCTTGTTTCGGAATATGGTCCGGATCAGCCTGTTCCCGTCGATCCGGTCGCCCGATCGACTCGAGAAGAGGACGCTCCTGAGGGCGCAGCATCCATTCCTTACGATCGCCCGCAGCAGCGCCGACGCCTGCAGGAGGCCGAGCGCAAGCTGGCGCAGCTCGGCCGGGTGAACCCGCTCGCGCTCGAGGAGTTCGAAGCGCTCGAGCAGCGTCACAAGTTCATGACGGAGCAGCTCGCCGATCTCACCCAGACGCGCAAGGACCTGCTCACGATCATCGAAGAACTCGACGAGCGCATGCAGACGATCTTCCTCGCGGCGTTCGAAGACACGAAGGCGGCGTTCGGAGAGGTGTTCCCGATCCTCTTCCCCGGTGGCACGGGCTCGATCGCGCTCACGGATCCGGACTCGCCCCTCACCACGGGGATCGAGGTGGCCGTGCGGCCTGTCGGCAAGAAGATCGAGCGGCTCTCGCTGCTGTCGGGCGGCGAGCGGTCGCTTGCGGCGGTGGCGCTCTTGACCGCGATCTTCAAGGCCCGCCCGAGCCCGTTCTACATCCTCGACGAGGTCGAGGCCGCCCTCGACGACGCGAATCTCGGACGCCTCCTCGGGGTCTTCGAGCAGCTTCGCGCCTCGAGCCAGCTGATCGTCATCACGCATCAGAAGCGCACGATGGAGATCGCCGACGCGCTCTACGGCGTCTCGATGCGCCAGGACGGCGTCTCGGCCGTGGTCGGCCAGCGCATCGCCGAGCGCGTCGCCTCCTGATCGGACCCTAGGCTTAGAGGCATGGCAGAGAGCTCCTGGTCGCTCGGACGCGCGCTGCGCGGAATGTTCGTCAAGCCGACCATCGACGAGACGACGTGGGACGACCTCGAGACCGCACTGCTCACCGCGGACTTCGGACCCGACATCACCGAGCGCATCGTGGACGAACTGCGCGAGAAGGTGGAGCGCTACCGCACCACCGACCCGAGGGACCTGCAGCGGATGCTGAAGGAGACGCTCGAGGAGCACTTCTCGAAGTTCGACACGACGCTGCGTCTGACCGAACGCCCGGCCGTCGTGCTGGTCGTCGGGGTCAACGGCGTCGGCAAGACGACGACGATCGGCAAGTTCGCGAAGTTCCTCCAGCGCTACGGCCGCTCGGTGGTCGTGGGGGCGGCCGACACGTTCCGTGCGGCGGCCGTGGACCAGCTCGCGACGTGGGCGGAGCGCGGCGGCGCGACGATCGTCCGGCCGCAGCAGGAGGGCCAGGATCCGGCATCCGTCGCCTTCCAGACGATCGAGTACGCGAAGAGCACCGGTACCGAGATCGTGCTCGTCGACACCGCGGGACGCCTCCACACCAAGGGCGGGCTCATGGACGAGCTCAGCAAGATCCGGCGCGTCATCGAGAAGCAGGCGCCCATCAGCGAGGTGCTCCTCGTGCTCGATGCGACGACCGGACAGAACGGTGTGATGCAGGCGCAGGCGTTCCTCGAGCACGCCGGAGTCACCGGCCTCGTCCTCACGAAGCTCGACGGTTCCGCGAAGGGCGGCTTCGTGCTCGCCGTGCAGGAGCGCACCGGGATCCCGGTCAAGCTGCTGGGCCAGGGCGAGGGCATCGGAGACCTCACCGGCTTCACTCCGCACGTGTTCGCGGCATCCCTCGTCGACTGAATAGCCGCGCGGATCCGACCGAATCCGCGCCATGCCGTGTTCGGGCTATCGCGGACGCGCTCGTTGCGGTTTCATGGGGTCATGGCGATCGAGCACGACTACTTCGGACTCCTCGAATCGGGGCCTGACGGATCGATCTTCTGGTCGGAGAACGTCGAACTGGGAGACCAGTCCGTCACGGTGGATCTGACGGCTCCCGACCAGGACGACGTCTCGGAGGCAGCCCTCGACGTCGCCGCCGCGCTCATCTCTGCGATCGAGGACATCGACCGCAGCGCCCGCAACGCGATGGTCAACGAGCTGAGCGACCGCACCAGCGAGGTGACCGAGTACATCCTGCAGCAGCAGGAGGCGCTCGGGGACGCCCTCGAGGACGCACTCGTCGACATCTCGGGCGACGTGCACATCGACGTGATCCGCTCGCTGCAGCTGATGAGCATGACGATCCTCGCCGACGAGCACGGCGGCTCCGACCCGTTCGCCGTTCTCGAGTACGCGCTCGACCCCGACGCCACCGACGATGTCCTGCTCGTCAACCTCGACTCCGACGGCGGCGTGCTGTCGGTGACGAGCGCCGACTAGCGTCCGCTCGCCCTCAGACCGCCTGGGCGAACCCGCGGTCGACGTGCACGTCCTCCGCGATGTGTGCGAGGTGGGACGGGATCTCGCGGCCCTTGGAGATCATCGACTGCGCCCAGAGGCGCCCCGCGCGGTACGACGAGCGCACGAGCGGTCCGGCGAGGACGCCGAGGAATCCGATGCGCTCGGCCTCCTCTTTGAACTCGACGAACTCCTGCGGCTTGACCCAGCGGGACACCGGCAGGTGACGCGGCGACGGCCGCAGGTACTGCGTGATCGTGATGATGTCGGTGCCCGCCGCGTGCAGGTCCTCGAGAGCCTGCACGACCTCCGCCGGTTCCTCGCCCATGCCGAGGATCAGGTTCGACTTCGTGATGAGGCCGGCATCCCGGGCCTGGGTGAGGACGTCGAGGGAGCGCTCGTACCGGAACGCCGGGCGGATGCGCTTGAAGATGCGGGGCACTGTCTCGACATTGTGCGCGAAGACCTCGGGGCGGCTGTCGAACACCTCGCCGAGCAGCGCCGGGTCGCCGTTGAAATCGGTCGCGAGGATCTCGACGCCCGTGTTCGGGTTCGCCGCGTGGATCGCGCGCACCGTCTCGGCGTGCAGCCACGCGCCGCCATCGGGCAGGTCGTCGCGGGCGACGCCGGTGACCGTGGCGTAGCGCAGGTTCATGCGCACGACGCTCTCGGCGACGCGGCGGGGCTCGTCGGTGTCGTAGTCGGCGGGCTTGCCGGTGTCGATCTGGCAGAAGTCGCACCGGCGGGTGCACTGCGAGCCGCCGATGAGGAAGGTCGCCTCCCGGTCCTCCCAGCACTCGTAGATGTTCGGGCAGCCGGCCTCCTGGCAGACGGTGTGCAGCTCCTCGGTCTTCACGAGCGAATGCAGCGCCTGGTATTCCGGCCCCATCTTCGCCCGCGTCTTTATCCACTCCGGCTTGCGCTCGATCGGCGTCTGCGCGTTGCGGACCTCGAGTCGCAGCAGCTTCCGTCCGTCGGGAGCGGAGGAGGGGGCGGAAGCCGCACCCGGCGTGCCGCAGGCGCTCATGCCGGCACCCCCGCGAAGTCGTCGGCGAAGACCCGTGACACGGTGTCGATCACGTCGCTCGGGGAGATGTCGGCGCCGACGATCTCGCTGACGGTCGTGACCCCGGCATCCGTGATCCCGCAGGGGATGATTCCGCGGAAGCCTGCCAGGGAGTTGTCGCAGTTCAGCGCGAAGCCGTGCATCGTGACGCCGCGCTGTACGCGCACGCCGATGGCCGCGACCTTGTCCTCGCCGAGCGGGCGGCGCACCCACACGCCGCTGCGCCCCTCGACACGGTAGCCGTCCACGTCGAACTCGTGCAGGGCGTCGATGAGCAGCTGCTCGAGTCGGCGCACATGCGCGACCACGTCCACCGGCTCGGCGAGGCGGACGATCGGGTAGCCGACCAGCTGACCGGGCCCGTGCCACGTGATCTTGCCGCCGCGGTCGACGTCGACGACCGGCGTGCCGTCGGTCGGCCGCTCGTGGCGCGCTGTGCGCGCCCCCGCGGTGTAGACCGGCTCGTGCTCGAGCAGCAGGAGGGTGTCGGGCCGGGTCCCCGCGACGATGTCGGCGTGGAGGCTGCGCTGCAGCGCCCACCCGTCGAGGTACGGCACGTAGTCGGGGGAGAGGCCGACAGTCTGGATGTCGAGCATCGTGCTCCTTCGCTCTTCGCTCGTGGCGATTGATGGATCGCGTCCAACAATACATCGGCGACGAACGATGCTGTCGTTCCCGGGCACCGCCGGGCACGCGCGCCTACGGCGGCAATAGGGTGGGCTTCATGTCCACCGAGCCGCGCGCGGGACGCCCGAAGGCGTCGTCGCGCGAGACCATCGCCGAGGCCGCGTGCGAGCTCTTCCTCGAGCAGGGGTACGAGCAGACGTCGATCGTCGACATCGCCCGTCGTGCCGGGGTCAGCCGATCCAGCTTCTTCAACTACTTCTCCTCGAAGTCCGACGTTCTCTGGGCGGGTCTCGACGAAAGGCTCACCGTCTTCGAGCGGCGCCTCGAAGAAGTGGATGGGACGGATGCCTCCGCCGCCGTTCGCGCCGCGACGCTGGGCCTCGCCGAGTCCTTCGCGCCCGACAGCCTCGCCCTCGGGATCGTGAACGCCACTGCGATGGGCCTGGAGGCGGAATACGAGCGTGATGCCGCGCTGCGGCGAGCGCGTGTGGCGCGAGCGGTCTCCGCTCGTGTTCTGGCGGGCGGCGCGGACCGCGTCCGCGCCGAGGTCGCCGGAGCGGCCTGGGGCGGTGCGGTCCTCGCCGCCGTCGAAGCGTGGGCGCACGACGGCGCCGGACGCACCTCGCTCGCCCGCTTCCTCTCCCTCGCGGCCGACGTCGCGGCGCCGGTCTCGTCCGCGGCTCCGGTCGGCGACGTCGCGCAGCTTCGTGTGGTGGTGCAGGCGGCAGCCTTCGAGCAGACCCTGGCGTTCTATCGCGACGTGGTCGGGATGCCTCAGGCCGAGGCATACGAGGCGGAGGGCGGCGCGCGGGTCGCCATCCTCGCGGCTGGTCGCGCAACGCTTGAGATCGCCAATCCCGCCCAGGTCGACTTCATCGACCGTGTCGAGACCGACGGTGATGCTCCGAGCGATCGGATCCGTCTGGCCCTGGAGGTCGCAGACACGGCGAGCACTGCGGCACGGCTGTCCGACGCGGGCGCCGAGATCGAGGCCTCCGCACGCGAGACGCCCTGGCGCTCGGTCAACGCGCGCCTGCGCGGCCCGGCCGGCCTGCAGCTCACGCTCTTCCAGGAGCTCGGGCCCGCGGAGTGACCTTCCCCGAGCGCGAACGCCTTGCGCCGGGTCCTCTGGCAGCCGGCTCGGAGACGGGGCACGATGGTGCCCAGCGCACATCGTCGTGGGAGGTCACCGTGGAATCGGCATCCGAACTCTCCATGCACTGCTCCGTCGCCCTCATCGGCGCGACGGGTTCGGGCAAGACGATGCTGGCGGAGGCGCTGCTGCACCGCTCGGGAGCGATCTCGCGGCGGGGGGCGATCGAGCAGGGTACGACCGTGTGCGATCACGAACCCGAGGAGGTCGCGCGTCATACGACGCTCGGGCTGACACCGGCGTGGCTGTCGTGGCGTGTCGGCGACGCAGACTGCGGCATCACGCTCCTGGACACACCCGGGCACCCGGACTTCGCGGGCGCCGTGGACGCCGCGCTCGCGGTCGCCGATGCGGCGGTGCTCGTCGTGAGCGCCATCGACGGCGTGACGGCCGGCGCCCGGGCGTCGTGGTCCGCAGCGGAGACCGCCGGCGTCGCCCGGGTCGTCGTCGTGACCCAGGAGGACCGTGCGCGGGCGTCTTTCCGCGGAGTCCTCGATCAGCTCCGTGAGGAGTTCGGTGACCGCATCTGGGCGTTGGAGCTGCCTGTCGGGGAGGCGCAGTCCTTCCAGGGCATCGCGGACGTCCTCTCCGAGCAGGCTGTGCTCTACGACGCGGACGGCGGACCGCACGAAGAACCGGTGCCCGCCGACCTCGCTGAGGAGGAGCACCGCCTTCATCAGGCGATCACCGAGGAGATCGTGTCGCGGGATGACGACCAGCTCGAGGCGTACCTCGATGGACGCGAGCCGGCGGCTGCAGAACTCGGGCGCACGCTCGCCCGCACCGTCGCCGCCGGAGACGGCGTGCCCGTCGTCGTGTGTTCTGCCATGAGCGGGACAGGCGTCGACCGCGTGCTCGATCTCCTGGGCGAGCTCGCCCCCGCCGTCGCGCACCGCGACAGCAGCATCGTGCTCGGCGTGGACGAGGACGGCGGGGGAGGCAGCGCGCACAGCGTCGCGCCCGAGCCTTCAGGCGAAAAGCTGGTCCACGTGTTCCGCACCGTGGCAGACCCGTTCGTGGGGCAGATCGCGATGCTCAAAGTCCTCTCGGGAGTCCTGCGACCCGGTGATCGCCTGCGCAACGCCACGACAGGCGTGGACGAGCGGATGCCCGCGCTGTTCCGGCTTCGTGGAGCGGACCATCTGCCGGTCGACGCGCTGCAGGCCGGCGAGATCGGGGCCGTCGCCAAGCTCGCCGGCACGCCCTCGGGCTCGCTGCTCTGGAGCCGGCCGCAGACGAACGCCCGTCCTGCGCGGCTGCCCCACCGGCCGCCGGTGTTCGCGATGAGCCTGCAGCCGGTGTCGCAGTCGGACGACACGAAGCTCACGACGGCGCTCGGCCGCCTTCTCGCCGAGGACCCGACGCTCGTCGTGGATCGCGTCGGGCCGGACACGATCCTGCGCGGACTCGGCGACACGCATGTGGCGGTCGCCGTCGCGCGGCTCGCGCGCGTGCTCGGGGTGCATGTGACGACCGGCCCGGCGCCGGTCGCCTACCGGGAGACGATCGCGCACGGCGCGGCGGCCGAGGGCAAGCTCAAGAAGCAGTCGGGCGGGCACGGGCAGTTCGCCGTCGTCATGCTGCGGGTCTCGCCGCTCGCTCCCGGGGGAGGTTTCGAGTTCGTCGACTCCGTCGTCGGCGGTGCCGTGCCCCGCTCGTACATCCCGGCCGTAGAGAAGGGCGCCCGCGACGCCCTCGCCGCCGGAGGCACGCTCGGGCATCCGGTCGTCGACGTTCGCGTCGAGCTCTACGACGGCAAGTCGCACTCGGTCGACTCGTCGGAGATGGCCTTCCGCACCGCCGCGGCCATCGGGGTGAAAGCGGCTCTCGCGCAAGCGGGGGCCGTGCTGCTCGAACCCGTCTCGACGGTGGTCGTCGTCGTGCCGGCTGCCGGACAGGGACATGTGTTGACGGACCTGTCGGGACGACGGGGTCGCGTGGTCCAGTCGGAGACCGACGCAGACGGCCGCACCCGCGTCGTCGCGACCGTCCCGGACGCGGAGCTCGCGCGGTACGTGCTCGACCTGCGCGCGCTCACCGGTGGTCAGGCGGAACTGACGCTCACCCCTTCCGGCTATGAGAGGGCACCGGAGGGTGCCCGCACGTGAAGGGGGCGTGAAAGGCACGGCGAGACCGCACGGCGAAGCACGTGGCGCGCTCCCGTAGAATCGGGGGATCATGGCGACTTTCGGCACCCTTTCCGACCGGCTCACCGAGACCTTCCGCAACCTCCGCACCAAGGGCAAGCTCACGCCCGCGGACGTCGACGGCACGGTCCGCGAGATCCGGCGCGCCCTGCTCGACGCCGACGTGGCCCTGCCCGTCGTCAAGGAGTTCACCGCCAAGGTGCGCGAGCGTGCGCTCGGCGACGAGGTCAACCGGGCGCTGAACCCGGCCCAGCAGGTCGTGCAGATCGTCAACGAGGAGCTCGTCGCCATCCTCGGCGGCGAGCAGCGCCGCCTGCAGTTCGCCAAGAACCCGCCGACCGTCATCATGCTCGCGGGCCTCCAGGGCTCCGGAAAGACGACCTTCGCGGGCAAGCTGGCGAAGATGCTCGAGAAGGACGGCCACACGCCGCTCCTCATCGCCGCCGACCTCCAGCGGCCCAACGCCGTCAACCAGCTGCAGGTGGTCGCCCAGCGCGCCGGCGCCGCGATCTACGCGCCCGAGCCGGGCAACGGGGTGGGAGACCCGGTCAAGGTCGCCAAGGACGGCGTCGAGGTCGCCCGTCGACAGCAGCACGACGTCGTCATCATCGACACCGCCGGCCGTCTCGGTGTCGACGCCGAGCTGATGAAGCAGGCCGCGGACATCCGCAAGGCCACCGATCCCGACGAGGTCCTCTTCGTCATCGACGCGATGATCGGTCAGGACGCCGTCAACACGGCGAAGGCGTTCCAGGACGGCGTCGACTTCACCGGAGTCGTGCTCTCGAAGCTCGACGGCGACGCACGCGGCGGTGCCGCGCTGTCGGTGGCCTCGGTGACCGGCCGCCCGATCATCTTCGCGTCGACGGGTGAGGGTCTCGACGACCTCGAGGCGTTCCACCCCGACCGCATGGCGTCGCGCATCCTCGACCTCGGTGACATCCTCACCCTCATCGAGCAGGCGCAGCAGGCGTTCGATGAAGAAGAGGCGCTCAAGGTCGCCGAGAAGCTCGCGACCGAGACCTTCACCCTCGAGGACTTCCTCGCGCAGATGCAGCAGATGCGCAAAATGGGCTCGATGAAGAAGATGCTCGGGATGCTCCCGGGCATGGGCTCGATGAAGGATCAGCTCGACAACTTCGACGAGCGCGAGATCGATCGCACCGAGGCGATCATCCGCTCGATGACCCCCGCCGAGCGTCGCAACACGAAGCTTCTCAACGGCTCGCGCCGCCTGCGCATCGCCCGCGGTTCGGGCATGACCGTGACCGACGTGAACCAGCTCGTGCAGCGGTTCGACCAGGCCGCGAAGATGATGAAGACCGTCGCCCGCGGCGGTGTGCCGAACATCCCCGGCATGGGCCCGATCCCCGGCGCCGGGCGTCCGGGTGCGTCGTCGAAGCGCGGCAAGCAGCAGAAGGCGAAGGGCTCGCGGTCGGGCAATCCGGCCAAGCGCGCCGCCGAGAACGCCGGCATCGCGGCTCAGGCCGCGGAGGGGCCGACCGGTTCCGGCTTCGGGCTCGGCGGCGGCGGCGCGAAGGGCGCGCCGACCGAAGCCGACCTCGCCGAGCTGCAGAAGATGCTCGGCCGCGGCTGACAGGGAGGAATCGGATGCTGCAGGCCGCAGCATCCGCAGGCCCACACGACCGCGCAGGATCAGTGACCGAGCGCGGCGAGATGCTCGCGCAGGGTGGGGCCTGAGCGGAACTCGCCCACGAGGTGACGGACGACCTCACGGAGGTCGCCGTCCGCAGCGTCGGCGATCGCGAGCTGACGCGAGTAGCTCGCGCCGTCACTGAGGATCGTCCGGATCCCTTCGAGCTCACGCGCGCACTTGAGCTCGACGGCGATGTCGCCCACCTCCTCCAGGGTCTCGCGGAGGTGGTCCACGACCGGGCGTTGCGTGCCCAGGTGGTCCACGATCACGCGGGCATCGAGGCCGTAGCGGGCGGCACGCCACTTGTTCTCGCGGATGAACCAGGGCTGGATCGTCTCGAGTGGCAGACCTTCGTCGAGTCGGCGCGAGAACAGCTCGACCAGCACCTGGACGAGCGCGGCGATCGCGGCGAGCTCCGGCAGCGTCGACATCCCGTCGCACGCACGGACTTCGATCGTGCCCCAGCGAGGCGCGGGGCGGATGTCCCACCGCACCTCCGAGGCGTCCTCCATCACGCCCGTCCTCACCATGTCGTCGAGGTAGCCCTCGAACTCGTTCCAGTCGTGCAGCGGCCAGGGGAGTCCCGCGGTCGGCAGCTGCTGGAAGACGAGGGCGCGGTTGGACGCGTAGCCGGTGCGGTCGCCCGCCCAGAACGGGCTCGACGCCGACAGCGCCTGGAGGTGGGGGAGATAGACGGCGAGGGCGTTGATGATCGGGAACACCTTGTGGACGTCGTCGACGCCGACGTGCACGTGGATGCCCCAGATCATCATGTTGCGACCCCACCACTGGGTGCGCTCGATGAGCTTGTGGTACCTGGTCTTGTCGGTGACGCTCTGGTCGTACCACTGCGCGAACGGGTGGCTGCCGGCGCACAGCAGATCGATGCCGTGGGGGTCGGTGTAGGTACGCACCTCGGCGATCGCGTCGGCGATGTCGTCGACGGCGGCGGCGACCGTGTCGCCGATCCCGCTGGTCAGCTCGACGGTGTTGGTCAGCAGTTCCCCGGTGACCGTGTAGCGCTCGAGTGTCGAGCGCTCCTCGAGGGCGGCGAGCAGCCCGGGCGCGCCGGGGATGAGGTCTCCGGTGGCGGCATCGGCGAGCATCAGTTCCCACTCGAGACCGACGGACGATCGGGCGGATGTCGCGAAGGGCACCGTCATGGGCACAGTCTGACATGAGGACTCGCCGGAACCGTTTGGTTCACGGCACAGGAAGACATCTGGCAGAATAGAGGGCTGGATCACCCGCTCGACCCTCTATCCAGCGCGGAGATCCTCCCTTCAGAGCTTCCGCCGGGTGTGCACCCCACGCTCCAGGCGACCGGTTCAATCACTTTCCACACATTCAGGAGAATCGTGGCTGTCAAGATTCGTCTCAAGCGCCTCGGCAAGATCCGTGCGCCCTACTACCGCATCGTGGTGGCCGACTCGCGCACCAAGCGCGACGGTCGCGTCATCGAGGAGATCGGCAAGTACCACCCCACCGAGGAGCCCTCGTTCATCGAGGTCGACTCGGAGCGCGCGCAGTACTGGCTGTCCGTCGGCGCCCAGCCGACCGAGCAGGTGCTCGCCATCCTCAAGCTGACCGGCGACTGGGGTCAGTTCAAGGGCGACAAGAACGCGGTCTCGACCGTGAAGACCCGCGAGGACAAGGCCGCTTTCGAGGTCGACGCCTCGAAGAAGTCGGTCGTGAAGCCGAAGGCGGAGAAGAAGGCTGAGGAGCCCACCGAGGCTCCCGCCGACGAGGCGACCGACGCGGCCGATGAGGCCGCCGCCGAGTCCGCCGAGTAATCCGTTGCTCGCCGCCGCGCTCGAACACGTCGTCAAGGGGATCGTCGATCACCCGGACGACGTCCGCATCGACTCGTCCACGTCGCCGCGAGGCGACGTGCTCGAGGTGCACGTCCACCCCGATGACCGGGGTCGCGTGATCGGGCGCGGCGGCCGCACGGCCAAAGCCCTGCGCACCCTCATCTCTGCTCTCGCCGACGGCCGCCGCGTGCGCGTCGACGTCGCGGACGACTGAGGTGTCCGCCGGCGACACCACGGGATCGGGCGCTGACGCCCGCAAGCCCGTGAACGCAGTTCCCCCCGCGGGCAAGACGCAGCTCCGGGTCGGCCGCCTCGTGAAGGCGCACGGCCTGAAAGGCGCGATCAAGCTCGAGCTGTACACCGACGACCCCGAGGGGCGCTTCGTCCCCGGCGCGACGTTCACTCTCCAGGTGCCCGAGTCGTCGCCGTGGCACGGCAAGCCGCTCACGGTGCGCGAGTTCAAGTGGATGAACAGCCACCCGGTCGCCTTCTTCGAGGGCGTCGACGACCGCGACGCGGCCGAAGGGCTCCTTCGCGCGATCCTCTGGGTCGACGAAGACATGCAGGCCTCGCCCGCCGAGGAGGACGCCTGGTTCGACCACCAGCTCGTCGGCCTCGACGTCGTGCGTGACGGTGAGACCGTCGGCAGGGTCGCACGCGTGGACCACTTCCCCTCGCAGGACCTGCTCATCGTGAAGGTCCGCGACGACGAGGTTCTGGTGCCGTTCGTCAAGGCGATCGTGCCCGAGGTCGACATCGCGGGTGGTCGCGTCATCGTGACGCCGCCCGCAGGACTCTTCGAAGAGATCCCGGACGACGCCGCCGAGGCTCCTTCCGAGCCTGACACCGACGACTCCACCGACTGACTCCTCTTCACTGCGCACGGCCGCTCGGCGTGCGGCAGATGTGATCTGCGGGAAACACGGCGGGAAACGCCCCGGAATGTCCATCCGGGACCATCGAAGACATGGTCGAAGTGCGCACCGTGTGCTCCTACTGCGGCGTCGGCTGCGGTATCTCGGTGACGACCTCGGACGCCGGGGCGGGGCATCCGCTCGCCATCGCGAAGGTCGCGGGCGACCGCGCGCACCCCACGAACGCCGGACGGCTGTGCACGAAGGGCGCGACCCACGCCGAGCTCATGCAGGCGCCGGGTCGCATGACCACGGCGCACGTGCGGCCGTCCCGCGGTGAGCCCGCGGCGCCCGTCCCGGTCTCCGATGCGGTGACGGATGCTGCGGCCCGCCTTCGCGCGATCCTCGATGAGCACGGTCCCGATGCGATCGCTCTGTACGTCTCGGGGCAGATGAGCATGGAGGCGCAGTACCTCTCGAACAAGCTGGTCAAGGGGTACCTGCGCGGCATCCACATCGAGTCGAACTCGCGGCTGTGCATGGCGTCGGCCGGCACCGGCTACAAGCAGTCGCTGGGCGCCGACGGGCCGCCCGGATCGTACGAGGACTTCGACCGCGCCGACCTCTTCTTCGTGATCGGCTCGAACACGGCCGACTGCCACCCCATCCTGTTCCTGCGAATGGCTGACCGGCTGAAGCAGGGTGCGAAGCTGATCGTGGTCGACCCGCGTCGCACCACCACCGCTGACCGCGCCGACCTGTTCCTGCAGATCCGGCCCGGCACGGACCTCGCGCTGCTGAACGGACTGCTGCACCTCCTGGTGACCGCGGGCGACATCGATGAGGAGTTCATCGCCGCCCACACCGAGGGCTGGGAGCACATGGACGAGCTCCTCGCCGAGTACCCGCCCGCTCGGGTCGCGGAGCTGACCGGTCTGGCCGAAGACGACATCCGCACCGCCGCCCGCTGGATCGGCGAGGCCGGCGAATGGATGACGCTGTGGACGATGGGACTCAATCAGTCCACCCACGGCACCTGGTCGACGAACGCCATCTGCAACCTCCATCTGGCGACCGGCGCGATCTGCCGCCCCGGAAGCGGCCCGTTCTCGCTGACCGGCCAGCCCAACGCGATGGGCGGGCGCGAGATGGGGTACATGGGGCCCGGGCTGCCCGGCCAGCGCGCCGTGTTCAGCGCGCCCGACCGCGCGTTCGTCGAGGACGTCTGGGGACTGGAGCCGGGCGCGATCCGCGCGGAGTCGGGCTCGGGAACGATCGACATGTTCCGGCGCGCGGCCGACGGCGAGATCAAGGCTGTCTGGATCATCTGCAGCAACCCCGTCGCGTCGGTGGCGAATCGCAAGACCGTGATCGAGGCGCTGGAGACCGCGGAGCTCGTCATCGCGCAGGACGTCTACACCGAGACGGCGACCACCGCCTACGCCGACATCCTGCTGCCGGCCACGCTGTGGGTCGAAGCCGATGGCGTGACGGTGAACAGCGACCGGACCCTGACGCTCGTGCGCGACGTGATCGCCGCGCCGGGCGAGGCGCAGCCGGACTGGCTCACGATCTGCCAGATCGCCCGTGCGATGGGCTTCGAGGGATTCGACTTCACCTCGAGCGCTGAGGTGTTCGACGAGATCCGACGATTCTGGAACCCCCAGACCGGGTGGGATCTGCGCGGCGTGACCTACGAGCGCCTGCGCGAGACCCCGGTGCAATGGCCCGCACCGCCGGACGACAGCGCGACGCGGCATCCGATCCGGTACCTGAACGACGGGGTGAGCCAGTCGCTGCACGTCGAAGACGACGGCACGGTGCCGCGCCTCGCGTTCGCGACGCCGTCGCGGCGCGCGCACTTCCTCGCGCGGCCCCATCTGGCACCGGCGGAGCTTCCCGACGACGACTACCCCTGGGTGCTCAACACCGGGCGTCTCCCGCACCACTGGCACACGCTCACGAAGACCGGCCGGGTCGCCAAGCTCGCGAAGCTGCACCCCGGGCCCTTCGTCGAGGTGCACCCGGTCGACGCAGAACGGCTCGGAATCGCCGAGGGCGATCAGGTCGAGGTCGCCTCGCGCCGCGGCCGCTTCGTCGTGCCCGCGGTGCTCACCGATCGTGTCCAGCCGGGCGGACTGTTCGCGCCGTTCCACTGGAACGACGAGCACGGAGAGTACGTCACCGTCAACGCCGTGACGAGCGACGCGGTGGACCCGCTGTCGGCGCAGCCGGAGTTCAAGTTCGCCGCTGTGACCCTTCGCCGGGTCGGCCCGGCGGTCGGGGGAGCAGGATCGTCGACCGCGTCCGCCGACGAGGCGCTCGCGAGCGCCGGCGTGGCGCTGGCCCCGCCGCAGCTGAGCGATCTGGAGGGCGCGTACCTCGCAGGCTTCCTCTCCACAGTGCGGTCGGTGGTGCTCGCTCCGGGCGAGGTGCCGGTGCTGCCCGTCGAAGCCCCGCTCGGTGCGCTCGTGCGGGCCTGGTTCGACGGCGTGCTCGCGGGGGCGTTCTCCCGCACGTCGGTCGGCACGGGGATGCCGGGGGCCGAGGGCATGGACGAGGTCGTGGTGCTCTGGGGCTCGCAGACGGGGAACGCCGAGGAGTTCGCGACGGCGGCGACCGCTGCGCTCGGCGCGCGCGGCATCCCCGCGCGTGCACGGAGCATGGCGGAGCTGCGCGCGACGGACCTGACCGCGGTGAAGCGTCTGCTCGTGGTCACCTCCACGTTCGGCGACGGCGGTCCCCCCGACAACGCCGCCGCGCTCTGGCACGAGCTCAACGCCGACGGCGCGCCCGAACTGTCGGGGCTCCGCTACGCGGTGCTCGCGCTCGGCGACTCGAACTACGACGACTTCTGCGGCCACGGTCGGCGGCTCGACAGCCGCCTGGGCGAGCTCGGCGCGACCGCGCTCCTGGAGCGGGTCGATCTCGAGCCCGACGCCGACGAACCGCGCGAGGCGTGGCTGGCCCAGATCCTCGACACCCTGGCAGCGGAAGGGACGACGGGTGCAGCATCCGTCGCCCTCCAGGCTCCGCCGGCGAAGCGCCTGTTCAGCCGGTCCAACCCGGTGCAGGCACCGCTCGTGCGCAACGACCTGCTGAGCGGGCCGGGTTCGCAGAAGGAGGTGCGGCGCATCGCGTTCGACCTCTCGGACTCGGGCGCGACCTACGAGGCCGGTGACTCACTCGGCGTCGTGTGCGCGAACGCCCCGGCGGTCGTCGCAGAGTGGCTCGACGCGACCGGCATCGCGCCGCTCGAGATCGTGGAGATCGACGGCGAGGAGCGCACCTTCGCCGACGCCCTGCGCACGCGGCTCGACATCACGAAGACGCCCGTCGACCTGGTGCGCTTCATCGCGGAGCGCAGCGGCGACAGCATGCTCGCCGGTCTGCTGCGGCGTGAGAACAAGGGGCGCCTCGAGCAGTTCCTGTGGAGCCAGCAGGCGGTCGACCTCGTGCGCGACTTCCCGGTGCAGGCCACCGCCGCCGACTGGGCCGGCGTGCTCAAGCGACTGCAGCCCCGCCAGTACTCCATCTCGTCGAGCCCCAAGGCCGACCCTGACACCGTGGAGCTGACCGTCTCGGTGGTCCGCTTCGAGACCGACTCCGGACGCGCCCGCGGCGGCGTATGCTCGACGTTCCTCGCGGACGGCGACGCCCTCGCCGCGCCCGTGTATCTTCAGCGCTCGCCCGCCTTCCGCCCGCCGGCGGCCGGTGACACCCCGATGATCATGATCGGCCCAGGCACCGGGATCGCGCCGTTCCGCGCGTTCCTCCACGACCGCCGCGCCGACGGGCACACCGGCCGCAACTGGCTGTTCTTCGGCGAGCAGCACGCCGCCAGCGACTTCTACTACCGCGACGAGCTCGATGAGATGCGCGAGGACGGATTCCTCACGCGCCTCGACGTCGCCTTCTCGCGCGACCAGCGGCAGAAGATCTACGTGCAGGACCGCATGATCGAGCACGGCGCCCACCTGTGGCGCTGGCTCCAGGACGACGGCGCACACGTGTACGTGTGCGGTGACGCGATGCGCATGGCCAAGGACGTCGACGCCACGCTGGTCGCCATCGCCCAGCAGCACGGCAAGCTCTCGGAGGAGGCCGCCGCCGAGTACGTCCGCGGCCTCGCCGCCGATGAGCGCTACGTCCGCGACGTCTACTGACGTCGCGCCGTCGCGCCGTCGCGGCATCTCGGGTCGCGGGGTCGCCCCGCCGCGCCCCCTGCGCGTCGTCGCCACACCGACGCGGTCGCCTCCGCTGTGTTCGTTCGTCGCCTGTGCACGCGAATCGGCGCGTTTCGCGTGCACAGGTGGCGAACGAACTCCGTCGACGGCGATGCGGACGGACACGCAGAAGAGCGGATGCCTCGGGTCGAGGCATCCGCTCTCCGTCAGAGCAGGTGCGGTCAGATGCGCTGCTTCGCCAGCGACGCCCGGGGGATCACGTACACGAACACCGTGAGCAGCAGGAGCCCCACGTACGCGGCGACGAAGCCGTAGAACGCGGCCTGGTAGCCGCCGGTGGCGAGCTGGGAGGCGTTGAGCACCTGGGGCACGAGGAACCCGCCGTACGCGCCGATCGCCGAGATGAGGCCGAGCGCCGCAGCCGCCTTGCGGATCATCTTCGTGGCCTCCGGCGTGCCGGGCTCGTAGCCCCGCGCCTGCGAGCGCGCGGCGAAGATGCTCGGGATCATGCGGTAGGTGGACCCGTTGCCCATGCCGGTGGCCGCGAACAGCACGAGGAAGCACGCGAGGAAGACGACGAAGTTGTGCATCGGCAGCGTCCAGACCAGAGCGAGCGCGCCGAGCGCCATCACCGAGAAGGCGCACACCGTCACGCGTGCGCCGCCGAAGCGGTCGGCGAGACGGCCGCCGTAGGGGCGCGCGAGCGAGCCGACGAGCGCGCCGAGGAACGCGAGCGAGACCGCCGCCTGGCCGACCTGGAGCGTGGAGAACTCGGGGAACTGGTCGGCGATGAGCTTCGGGAAGACGCTCGCGAACCCGATGAACGAGCCGAAGGTGCCGATGTAGAGCAGCGCCATGACCCACAGGTGCGGTTCGCGCAGTGCCGCGGCGGAGCTGCCGAAGTCCGCCTTCGCCGACGACAGGTTGTCCATGTAGCGCCAGGCGCCGAAGATCGCGAGCAGGATGAGCGGGATCCACATCCAGCCGGCGAGCGAGATGTTGAGGGTCGCGCCGGCGCCGATGGTCACCGCGATCGGCACGGCGAACTGGGCGACCGAGGTGCCGAGGTTGCCGCCGGCGGCGTTCAGACCGAGGGCCCAGCCCTTCTCCTTCTGCGGGAAGAAGTAGGTGATGTTCGCCATCGAGCTCGCGAAGTTGCCGCCGCCGACGCCGCCGAGCGCCGCGACGAGCAGCAGCACGCCGAATGGGGTCTCGGGGTTCGACACGACGATGCCGAGCAGTGTCGCGGGGATCAGCAGCAGCGCCGCCGACACGATCGTCCAGTTGCGGCCACCGAAGATCGCGACCATGAACGTGTACGGGAAGCGCAGGGTCGCGCCGACGAGGCTGGGCAGCGAAATGAGCCAGAACGACTCGGAGCTGGTGAGCTGGAAGCCGGCGGCGGGCAGCATCACGACGACGATGCTCCACAGCTGCCAGATGATGAACCCGAGGAACTCGGCGAAGATCGACCAGCCGAGGTTGCGTCTGGCGATGGCGCGGCCGGACTCCGCCCAGAACGCCGGGTTCTCGGCGTTCCAGCCGTCGATCCAGCGGCCGGGGCGATGCGTGAGGGTGACCGGCGCGTCGGCCGGTGCGATGGTGCGGGATGGAGCAGCGGTATCCGTCATCGACGGGGTGTCGGTCGTGGTCATGGCGCCTCCCTGAAGGTGAGCACACACTGGGGGTGAGTGTGTCTCCACGCTAGGAAGGCGGTGTTTCCGCCCGACTGCTCGCGCGGTTACCTCTCCGTCACTTCTCGATCACGGATGCCGCCGCCCGAGGTGGGCACCCCGTCACACGTCGGAAACACGCGGGGCTTCTAGACTCGAAGGCATGCGCGTCGACATCGTCACGATCTTCCCGACGTTCTTCGACGTGCTCGGCGTCTCGCTCATCGGGAAGGCGCGTGACCGCGGCATCCTCGACATGCACGTCCACGATCTGCGGGACTGGACCCACGATCGCCATCGCACCGTCGACGACACCCCCTATGGCGGGGGCGCCGGAATGGTGATGAAGCCGGAGCCATGGGGCGAGGCGCTCGACGAGGTGCTGAGCGACGATGCGGTGCTGCTGGTGCCGTCGCCTGCCGGCGAGCTCTTCTCGCAGCCGCTGGCCCGGGAGCTCGCCGACGAGAAGCACCTCGTGTTCGCCTGCGGACGGTATGAGGGGATCGACCAGCGCGTCGTCGACCATTACTCGGCGCGCGGGCGGGTGAGGCTGGTGAGCCTCGGCGACTACGTGCTCAACGGGGGAGAGGTCGCCGCGATGGCCGTGATCGAGGCGGTGTCCCGGCTGATCCCGGGCGTCGTGGGCAACCCCGAGAGCCTCGTCGAGGAGTCGCATGAGCTCGGTCTGCTCGAGTACCCGAGCTACACGAAGCCCGCCGAATGGCGTGGGCTCGAGGTGCCGCCGGTCCTGCTCAGCGGCAACCACGGCGCGATCGCCGCGTGGCGGCACGATCAGAGTCTCGAACGCACGCGGGTGCATCGTCCGGACCTGCTGAGCGAGCCCGATCCTGCGGCCTGAGGCGGATGCCGCGGCCCCGGCGAAATCGCCGGGGAGGCGTCAGGCGGGTTCGATGACGTTGAGCCGGTAGCCGCGCTTCACCACGGTCTTCACCAGGTCGGGGACGCCCAGCGACTCGCGCAGTCGCGCGACGGCCATCTCGACGGCGTGCGTGTTCTCGCCGGACCGCGGCAGCGCCGCCTGCAGCCGAGGCCGCGACACGACACCGCCCTGGGCATCGAACAGCGCAGCGACGATATCGGTGGCGCTGCGCGACAGCGGGATGTGCCGGCCGTCCAGCACGATGCCCGTGCTGCGCAGTTCGAGCCGCCCCGCAGAGGTCGGCAGCGACGCTGCGCCGCCCCCGCCGAAGTGGGTGACGACGGCCCGCACCAGTGAGCCGAGGCGACCTCGCTCGGCGATCAGCGGCTGCAGGCCCGCGTCCTGGAGCGGGCCTGCGGTGATGGGGCCGACGGCGGCCATGAGCAGGCGTCCTTCCGCCTCACGGTCGACGATCTCGTCGAGCACGCCTTCGTTCCGCGCCGCGGTGATCCACTCGGCGGCGCCGGGGGCGGACGTGAACAGCACCGCGTCGACTTCGCCCTGTGCGGCGGCGATGACGGAGCGCGAGACCGCGGCGGGGTCCGGGGGAGGACCCCAGCGATACACGGTGAGGCTCACCACGTCGGCGCCTGCGCCCTCGAACAGCTCGTCGAGGCCGTCGGCGCCCGAGCCGTGGTGCTGCACCGCCACGCGCCGGTCGGCGACGCCCTCGGCGAGGAGGTATTCGCCCAGCTCGGCAGAGGTCTCGGACTCCGCCACCCAGTCTGCGGTGAGCCCCGCCTGCTGGATCGCGCCGCGCGCTTTCGGGCCGCGTGCGACGATCTGGGCGCGGGACAGCGCGGCGTGGAGGTCGTCGAGCAGTCCGGCTTCGTCGGCGGCCTCCATCCAGCCCCGGAAGCCCACGCCGGTCGTCGCGACGACCACGTCGGGCTGCTGCGCGATCAGCTCGCGCGTCGCGGCGATGAGGGCGTCGTCATCGATGTGGGGGACGATCGTCAGCGCGGGCGCGTGGCGCACGTGAGCGCCATGGCGCTCGAGCGCAGCGGCCAACTCGGAGGAGCGACGGTCGACGGCGATGACGATCGTGCAGCCGTCGAGTGCGGCCGAGAGGGTGGGGCGTGGGGTGGAGCTCAAAGGACGATGTCACCTGCCAGTTGGGGGTCGGGAAGCAGCAGCCCGGCGCGGGCCACCTCGCCGACCACGATGACGGCGGGGTTGCGCACGCCGGCGAGGCCGGCATCGACGACGACCGACCCCAGGGTACTGCGCGTCGTGCGCTGGTCACGGTGGTGACCGCGCTCTACGATGGCGACGGGGCGATCCGCGGGGACACCGGCGTGGAGGGCGTCCGAGACGATGCGGGGCAGTGCGCCGACGCCCATCAGGATGACCGTCGTGACGCTGTCGTCGCGGAGGGCCGCGAGCGTGGCCTCGGTCACCTCGGACGGTCCGTTCATGATGTGCACCGCTCCCGCGACACCGCGATGGGTGATCGGGATGCCGGCTGCCTGAGGCACCGCGACGGCGCTCGAGATTCCGGGCACGACATCGACGGGGATACCGGCCGCGAGGCAGGCCGCCACCTCCTCGCCGCCGCGGCCGAAGACGAAGGGGTCGCCGCCCTTGAGCCGTACGACGCGCTTGCCGGCACGGGCGCGGTCGACGAGGATCTCGTTGATCTCGTCCTGCGGCACCGGGTGGTGGCCGGGGAGCTTGCCCACGTCGATGATCTCCACGTCGGGGCCGACGTGGTCGCGGATGTCGGTCGGACCGAGCCGGTCCATCACCACGACCTCCGCGCGCGTCAGCAGGCGCCACGCGCGCAGGGTGAGCAGATCGATCGGCCCGGGGCCGCCGCCGATGAGGTCGACGCGCCCGACGTCGGTCTTGGCGCGCCCGGTCATCGCTCGCCCTCCCAGCGGACCAGGACATGCCCGTCGTCTATGGTCACGGGCCAGACATGCAGGTTCTTGGGCTCCTTGCCCTGCGTGTCGAGGCAGACGCCGGTGCGCAGATCGAAGACCTGCTTGTACATCGGCGAGGCGACCGTGGGGACGTCCTGCCGGGTGCCGACGATGCCGCGCGAGATGACATGCGCGTGGCTGTAGGGGTCGAGGTTCGAGACGGCGTGGACGCGGCCCGTCGAGCCGTCGGGCCCGTGCAGCAGGAACAGCGCGATCTGCGTTCCTCCGAGCAGGGCGGCGCGGCCACGCTCGATCTCGAGGTCGGCGAGTGCGCATACGCGCACCCAGCCGTCGGGAGCGGTGTACTCGGCCGTCTGCGGGTCGACGAGGGTCATCGGCGCACCTCCAGGGTCGTTCCGGCGATGAGCACGCGCGAGTCGGCGCGCTCCTCCTCGGTGGCGGGTCGGGGCTGTCCACGCTCGGCGGTGTAGGCCAGCGAGGGGTCTGGCGTCGTCGGGGCGTTGACGAACGACGCGAACCGGCGGAGCTTCTCGGGGTCCTCGAGGGTCGCCTTCCACTCGTCCTCGTACGAGTCGAGGTGGGCCGCCATCGCGGCGTCGAGGTCGGCGCAGATGCCGAGGCTGTCGTCGAAGATGACCTCGCGGAGGCCCTCGATCCCGCCGTCCAGGTCCTCGAACCACGGTGCGGTCCGCTGCAGGCGGTCGGCGGTGAAGATGTAGTACATCAGGAACCGGTCGATCGCCGTGAGGAGCTCGTCGTCGTTGAGCCCCTCCGCGAGCAGCACGGCGTGGCGCGGCGTGAAGCCGCCGTTGCCGCCGACGTACATGTTCCAGCCCGCTTCGGTGGCGATCACGCCGACGTCCTTGCCGCGCGCCTCCGCGCACTCGCGCGCGCAGCCGGAGACGCCGAGCTTGATCTTGTGCGGGGAGCGCAGACCGCGGTAGCGCAGCTCGAGCTGCACCGCCATGCCGACCGAGTCCTGGACGCCGTACCGGCACCACGTCGAGCCGACGCACGACTTCACGGTGCGCAGCGACTTGCCGTACGCGTGGCCGGATTCGAAGCCGGCGTCCACCAGCTGCTTCCAGATCTCGGGGAGCTGCTCGAGGCGGGCGCCGAACATGTCGATCCGCTGTCCGCCCGTGATCTTCGTGTAGAGGCCGAAGTCCTTCGCGACCTGGCCGATGACCAGGAGTCCCTCCGGGGTGATCTCGCCACCGGGGATGCGGGGGACCACCGAGTAGCTGCCGTCCTTCTGCAGGTTCGCCATGACGTGGTCGTTGGTGTCCTGCAGGGTGGCGTTCTCGCCCTCCAGCACGTGCCCGCGAACGAGCGTCGACAGGATGCTGGCGAGAGCGGGCTTGCAGATGTCGCAGCCGCGGCCGGATCCGAAGCGCTCGATGACGGCGCTGAAGGTCGTGAGCCCTGACACGCGCACCGCGTCGAAGAGCTGCCGACGCGACATGTCGAAGTGCTCGCAGATCGCGTTGCTGAGCGCAGCGCCGGACTTGGCGAGCTCGGTGCCGACGATCTTCTTGACCATCATCACGCACGAGCCGCATGCCGCCCCGGCCTTGGTGCAGGACTTGATCGCCGCGACATCCGTGCAGCCTTCCTCGTGCACCGCGTGACGGATCGCGCCCGCCGTGACGCTGTTGCACGAGCAGACGAGCGCCTCGTCGGGGAGGTCGCCGGTCGGCGCGGCGACGCCGCCCTCGGGCATGAGGTAGGCGGCGGGGTCGCCGCCGAGCGCGCCGCCGACGAGCGGACGCAGCGAGCCGTACGCCGACGCATCGCCGACGAGGATGCCGCCGAGCAGCGTCTTCGCGTCGTCCGACAGGACGAGCTTCTTGTAGACGCCGGCCACCGGGTCGGCGTACGTGACGTCGAGTGCGCCGGGCGTCTCGGCGAAGGCGTCGCCGAAGCTGGCGACGTCGACGCCCGACAGCTTGAGCTTGGTCGACAGGTCGTACCCGGGGAACGATGCCTCGCCCCCGAGCAGTCGGGTGGCGGCGACCTCTGCCATCGCATACCCGGGTGCGACCAGCCCCACGCACATGCCGTCGTAGTTGGCGACCTCGCCGATCGCCAGCACGCGGGGGTCGGAGGTCTGGCAGCCGGCGTCGATCAGCACGCCGCCGCGGGGGTGCACGTCGAGGCCGGCGCCCCGCGCCAGCTCGTCGCGCGGGCGCACGCCGACGGTGAAGACCACGACGTCGGTGCGCGCGTACGTGCCGTCGCGGAACTCGAGGCCCGTCACCTGCCCCGATCGATCAGGGTCGAGACGGGTGGTGACGGCTTCGGTCTTCACGGCGATCCCGCGCGACTCGATGAGGCGCCGCAGGGCGTTGCCCGCGGGAAGGTCGAGCTGCGCCGACATGAGCCGGTCGGAGGACTGGACCACCGTGCAGGCCACGTCGAGTCCCTGCAGGGCGCCTGCGGCCTCCAGGCCGAGGAGTCCGCCGCCGATCACCGTGCCGACCAGGGGCCTTCCGAGCTCCGCCGAGCGGCGCTGGACGAACTCCTCGAGCTTCTCGACGTCGTCGAGCGTGCGGTAGACGAAGCAGCCTTCGAGACCGAAGCCGTCGACCGCGAGGCGCGCGGCGTACGACCCTGTCGCGAGGATCAGCCGGTCGTAGGCGAGGCTCGTGCCGCTGCGGGTCGTCACACGGCGCGCAGCGCGGTCGATGCGGGTGACGGCCTCGCCGCGGAGGAACCGCACGCGCTCGTCGTCGAGCACCGCGCGCTCGAGCTCGAGGTCTTCGGCCGAGGCACCGGCGAAGAAACCGGTGAGGCCGACCCGGTCGTAGGGGTGACGCTCCTCTTCGCCGATGAGCGTGATCCGCCACTCCTCGCCGGCCCGGCTGAGCAGGCTCTCGACGAAGCGGTGCGCGACCATGCCCGCGCCGACGATCACCACGTGGGTGCCGAGGGCAGGGGTCTCGCTCATGTCGTCACCGTACGCCGGTGATGTTGCAGCAGCGTCAGCGTCATGTTTCCGGCTGTTGACACGGTCGCGGTGGGCCATGGCTCCTCCTCGGGGGGCAGACGTCTCGGTGACGCTGACGCTACGAGCGCGGTGTTTCACCGCCCGACCACGGGCGGTTACCCCGAGCGAACGTTTCGATCACACCGGCCGGCACGCAGAAGTGAGATGAGCGGAATGGATGCCGCGACCCGAAGAGCCGCCCGCGGTTCGTCGACCCTGCTCGGATAGGGTGTAGCGACCCGATTCGAGGAGAAGATTCGTGCACACTTGGCCGGGATCGGCATATCCGCTCGGAGCGACGTTCGACGGCAGCGGCACGAACTTCGCACTGTTCAGCGAGGGCGCCGAGCGTGTCGAGCTCTGCCTGTTCGGGGAACGCGGCGCCGAGACGCGCCTCGATCTCGTCGAGGTCGACGCGTTCGTGTGGCACACGTATGTGCCGAACATCCAGCCCGGCCAGCGCTACGGCTATCGCGTCCACGGCCCGTACGATCCCGCGAACGGCCTGCGCTTCAACCCCGCCAAGCTGCTCCTCGACCCCTACGCGAAGGCGGTCGAGGGCGCGGTCACGTGGGGACAATCGGTCTACGGCTACACGTTCGGGGATCCCGACTCGCGCAACGACGACGACTCCGCCGGCGACATGATCAAGGGCGTCGTCGTCAATCCCTTCTTCGACTGGGCGGGCGACCGCCGGCCCGGCACTCCCTACTCCGAGACGCTCATCTACGAGGCGCACGTCCGCGGACTCACTGAGCGCCACCCCGCGATCCCGGAGGACATGCGCGGCACCTACAGCGCCGTCGCGCACCCGGCGATCATCGAGCACCTCACTAAGCTCGGGGTGACGGCGATAGAGCTCATGCCGGTGCACCAGTTCGTCGACGACGCCGTGCTGCAGGAGAAGGGGCTCTCGAACTACTGGGGCTACAACTCGATCTCGTACTTCGCCCCGCACAACCGCTACGCCGCGACCGGCGACCGCGGTCAGCAGGTGCAGGAGTTCAAGGGGATGGTGCGCGCGCTGCACGCGGCGGGCATCGAGGTCATCCTCGACGTCGTGTACAACCACACGGCCGAGGGCAACCACCTCGGGCCGACCCTGTCGATGCGGGGCATCGACAACGCCGCGTACTACAAGCTCGACGACGACAAGCGGTTCTACACCGACTACACGGGCACCGGCAACAGCCTCAACGTGCGCAACCCTCACTCACTGCAGCTCCTCATGGACTCGCTGCGGTACTGGGTGCTCGAGATGCACGTCGACGGGTTCCGCTTCGACCTCGCCTCCGCGCTCGCGCGCGAGTTCTACGATGTCGACCGCCTGTCGACCTTCTTCGAACTGGTCCAGCAGGACCCGGTGGTCTCGCAGGTGAAGCTCATCGCCGAGCCGTGGGACGTCGGTCCCGGCGGCTACCAGGTGGGCAACTTCCCGCCCCAGTGGACCGAGTGGAACGGCAAGTACCGCGACACCGTCCGCGACTTCTGGCGCGGTGAGCCGCAGGCACTCGGCGAGTTCGCCTCCCGCCTCACCGGGTCGAGCGACCTCTACGAGCACTCCGGGCGCCGGCCCGTGGCATCCGTCAACTTCGTCACGGCCCACGACGGGTTCACTCTGCGCGATCTCGTGTCGTACAACGAGAAGCACAACGAGGCCAACGGCGAGGACGGCCGCGACGGCGCCGACGACAACCGCTCCGACAACTTCGGCGTCGAGGGCCCCACCGACGACCCCGCGGTGCTGACCATGCGCGCCCGTCAGCAGCGCAACTTCATCGCGACGCTCATGCTCAGCCAGGGCGTGCCCATGCTGCTGCACGGCGACGAGCTCGGCCGCACGCAGCAGGGCAACAACAACGGCTATGCGCAGGACAACGAGACCACGTGGATCGATTGGGATGCTGCGGACCGCCCGCTGCTCGAATTCACCGCGGCGATGAGCCGGCTGCGGCGCGACCACCCCACCTTCCGCCGGCGCCGGTTCTTCGAGGGCCGTCCGGTGCGGCGCGACGCGGGTGTTCCGATCCAGGACATCGCGTGGCTGCGTCCCGATGGGACGCTCATGCAGCCGGAAGACTGGGAGTCCGGATTCGGGCGCGCGGTCGGCGTGTTCCTCAACGGTCAGGGCATCCGCGAGAAGGACCGGCGCGGCGAACCGATCCGCGACCGCCACTTCATCGTCCTCTTCAACGCCGGCGACGACATCATCGACTTCCGCATCCCGGTGGTCGAGTTCAGCCCCGATTGGGAGGTCGTCATCGACACGGCGGGCGAGCGCGCGGACTCGGCGCTCATCGAGCCGGGCGACACCCTGCGCCTCGCGGCGAAGTCGCTCATCGTGCTGAGCGAGCACCCGCGGGTCGAGCGTGAGGTCGATCACTCGGTGGCCGCATCGCTCGCCGCACTCGCCGGCGCGGGGACGCCCGCGCACGCCCCCCGCGCGGAACTGCGCACCTGACCGGACCGGTCAGGTGCACGCGGTCAGGCGACGCCGAGCCAGGACCGGTCGGTGAGGACGATGGGGCCGTCCTCGGTGATCGCGACGGTGTGCTCGGCATGGGCCCCGCGGGAGCCGTCGACCGAGCGCAGCGTCCAGCCGTCGGGGTCGGTCACGAGCTCGTCCGTGGTCTGCAGGAACCACGGCTCGAGCGCGACGACGAGGCCGGCACGGAGCGGGTAGCCACGGCCGGCCTTGCCGTCGTTGGGCACGTGCGGGTCGCCGTGCATGATCCTGCCGACGCCGTGGCCGCCGAAGTCGGTGTTGATGGCGTAGCCGTCGGCGTGCGCGACCGCGGCGATCGATGCCGAGATGTCGCCGATGCGGTTGCCCACCGTCGCCGCGCCGATGGCGGCGGCCAGTGCACGCTCGGTCGTGTCGATGAGCGCGAGGTCCTCGTCGCGCGGGGATCCCACGACGAACGAGACCGCGGAGTCAGCCACCCACCCGTCCACTGAGACCGCGAAGTCGAGCGACACGAGGTCGCCGTCGCGCAGTGCGTAGTCGAAGGGGAGTCCGTGCAGGACGGCGTCGTTCACAGAGGTGCAGATGACCTTCCCGAAGGGACGGGCGCCGAACGACGGGTGGTAGTCGATGTAGCACGACTCGGCGCCCGCGCGGCGGATGAGGTCGTGCGCGCGACGGTCGATAGCGAGGAGGTTCGTGCCCACCTTGGTCTCATCGCGCAGCGTCGCGAGCGTCTCGGCGACGAATCGCCCTGCGGGCTTCATCGCCTCGATCTCGGCAGGCGTGCGCAACTCGATCATGTGGGGGATCCTCTCGTTCCCCTCCATTCTGTCTGACCCGTCGGCACGGGGCTGGGAGGATGCTCCGCGGCGCGCGGAAGCGGACCACGGGGGTCGTGTGCGGGCGTAGCATCAGTGACATGTGGCTGCGTCGCGCATTCTTCGGCTGGCTGATCCCGTCCGCCTTCCTGCTGCCGCTGTGGCTCCTGGTCGGATGGGCCGTGTTCAGCACGGGCGGCTGGGCGTTCCTCTGGGTGCTGTTCCTCGCCATTCCGGGCGTCTTCCTGTGGCAGCTGCTCCTCACCGTCCTGGTGCGGGCGCGCGGAACGGTGCGGGCTCATCGCGCCGTCTCCTGGTGGGACGTGCTCGGGTTCACCGTGTGGCACCTGCTCGTGATCTCGCTCGGCTTCTTCGCCGAGGCGTGGTGGGCGCCCGTCATGGTGGTGGCCATCCTCGCGGGCGTCGGCCTCTTCTGGCTCGAGCTGTGGCAGCTGTGGAGCGAGGCGCGGCCCTCGCGATTCGTCCTGCACACCTCCGAAGGGGTCGCGTACATCCCCGCGGAGACCGACGGGCCGGAGGCTGCTCCGCGCGAAGTCATCGTCATCTCGGAGAAGCAGACGCCACCCGCGAACTGACGCGGTTTGGCCGGGTGCGGCATCCATGGCAGAATGGCTGTTTGTGCCCTGACCGGTTCTGCCTCAGGGGAACCAGCTGGACGGCGTCACGCCGAAGGCCTGCGGCACACTCAGTCCTTTACCATCCTTCCCGCGGTCGACCTGTGGCGGCCGCAGAGAGAGACGATCATGCAGATCCTCGACGCCGTCGACGCGGCTTCACTCCGCTCCGACATCCCCGCCTTCAACGCCGGCGACACCGTGAAGGTGCACGTCAACATCACCGAGGGCAACCGCTCGCGCATCCAGGTCTTCCAGGGCGTCGTCATCGGCCGCTCCGGCGACGGCGTTCGCGAGACCTTCACGGTCCGCAAGATCAGCTTCCAGGTCGGCGTCGAGCGCACCTTCCCGGTGCACTCCCCGGTCATCGACCACATCGAGGTCGTGACCCGTGGTGACGTGCGTCGCGCGAAGCTCTACTACCTGCGCAACCTCCGTGGCAAGAAGGCCAAGATCAAGGAGAAGCGCGAGAGCAACTGACGCTCTCCCCGCAAGCGCTGTCACGAAGCCCCGGACCGACCAGGTCCGGGGCTTCGTCCGTACGCCGGAAGGGCCGGAATGTGCGACCCTTGAAGGCGGGCCGCCGCGACCGCCGGCACCCGCGAAGGAACTCATGACGACCGAGAAGTCGGCTCCGGCCGAGCCGGCGCCCGCTGCGACCATTCAGCCGCGTCGTCGGGGCTGGCTGGTGTTCCTGCGCGATGTCGTCGTGATCATCCTGATCGCCGTCCTCGTCTCGCTCGTGGTGAAGACGTTCCTCGTGCGGTCGTTCTACATTCCCTCGGGGTCGATGGAGGACACCCTCCACGTCAAGGACCGCATCCTCGTGGACGAGATCACGCCGCGCTTCGGCGGTTACGAGCGCGGCGACATCGTCGTGTTCCAGGACCCGGGCGGATGGCTGCCGCCCAGCACCGCGCCCGCGCGTCCTCCGATCGTCGAGGGTGTCGAATGGGTCCTGTCGCTCGTCGGCCTCGCGGCGCCCGACAGCGACGACCATCTCGTGAAGCGCATCATCGGGGTTCCCGGCGACCACGTGGTGTGCTGCAACGCCATCGGGCAGATCACCGTCAACGATGTCCCGATCGACGAGAGCGCGTACGTCAAGCTGCCGGCGGGCGAGACCGCCGCTTCGGGCGATCCGTTCGACGTCACGGTTCCGGCGGGCAGCCTCTGGGTGCTCGGCGACAACCGCTACCGCTCGAAGGACTCGCGATACAACACCGATCAGCCGGGCAAGGGCTTCGTGCCCATCGACAACCTCGTCGGGCGCGCGTTCCTCGTGACGTGGCCGTTCGACCGGTTCGGCCTGCTGGACTTCCACCACGACGTGTTCGCCGGGGTCCCCGACGCGGAGCCGGAGGGCGGCGGGAAGTGACCGTCGCCGAGCCCCGCCTCACGCTGGAGCGCCGGCTCCTGCGCGAGCACACGCTCGTCATCGCGTGCGACGAGGTGGGGCGAGGGGCGCTGGCGGGTCCGGTCGCGGTCGGCGCGGCGGTCGTGGACGCCCCGCGATCGCGCAAACGCATCCCGCAGGGGCTTCGCGACTCGAAGCTCGTTCCCGAACCGAAGCGCGCCGACGTCGCGGCACGCGCGGCCTCGTGGGTCGCCGCAAGCGCCGTCGGGTGGGCGAGCTCCGAGGAGATCGACGAGATCGGCATCATGCGCGCCCTCGGGCTCGCCTCGATCCGCGCCATCGCGGATCTCCGCGCGCACGGCGTCGTGCCGGAGGACGCCATCGTCATCCTCGACGGCAACTACGACTACATCCGTCCAGCGGGCGAGTGGGGGCTCACCGTGCGCCCGGTGATCAAAGCCGACCGCGACTGCGCCTCGGCGGCCGCGGCATCCGTCATCGCCAAGGTCGCGCGCGACCGCCTCATGACCGAGCTGCACGACGAGCTTCCCGCGTACAACTGGGCGCGCAACAAGGGCTACGCGAGCCCCGACCATCGTGAAGCCATCCGCACGCACGGCATCAGCCGGCACCACAGGGCCTCGTGGTCGATCGCCGAGGCGCCGACGCTCTTCTGAGCGTTCGCCACACTCACACGCGGGGCGCCGCACCCGTTCGCGCCCATAGGATGGATTCACCATGGATGACGAGGTCTTCGAAGACTACGACCGCGAGCTCGAACTCGCTCTGTACCGCGAGTACCGCGATGTCGTCTCGCAGTTCCAGTACGTGATCGAGACGGAGCGGCGCTTCTACCTCGCGAACGAGGTCAACGTCGTACGCCGCGACACCGAGCACGATTTCTACTTCGAGATCTCGATGTCCGACGTCTGGGTCTGGGACATCTACCGCGCTGACCGCTTCGTGAAGGCGGTGCGCGTGCTGACCTTCAAGGACGTCAACGTCGAGGAGCTCTCGCGCCGTGATTTCCATCTCCCCGAGGAGCTCTCGCTCGACACCTGAGCGGGCCTGACGCCTCCTCCCCAGTCCGACGATTCCGGGACTCACCGCGAGTTCTGAACGGATGCCGCGGCCTCGCGTCCGCGCGCCGGCACTCGCGCGCGACGATGCCGGAATGGCACATAAAGACGTTCTCGGGCGAGCGGGCGAGGACCGCGCGGCCCGGTACTTCGAGGCGCAGGGATTCACCGTCCTGGCGCGCAACTGGCGATGTCGCGACGGCGAGATCGACCTCGTGGTCGCCGATCGCTCGGCGGTGGTCATCGTCGAGGTCAAGACGCGGCGTGATGAGGGATTCGGGCACCCGTTCGAGGCGATCGACGCCCGCAAACGCGGAAGGCTCTGGCGCCTTTCGATCGCGTGGGCGAGTGCACACCGCGAGCTCGTGCAGGGACGACGGCTCCGCATCGACGCCGTCGGCCTCATCGGCGCCGATCCTCGCACGGCGCGCTTGGAACACCTCGTCGACGTGGAGGTGCCGTGAAGGTCGCACGCACATGGGCCGTCGCCCTCGTGGGTGCCGAGGGCGAATGCGTCGAAGTCGAGGCGGACCTCTCGAATCAGCAGCCGGACTTCCGCATCATCGGGCTTCCCGACAAGGCTCTGGGCGAGTCGGTCCAGCGCGTGCACAACGCCTGCGCGAACACCGGTACGCCGCTCACGCGACGGCGCCTCACGGTCAACCTGTCGCCCGCGAGTCTGCCCAAGCAGGGTTCCGGATTCGACGTCGCCATCGCCGTCGCGTCTCTCGCCACCGAGACCTCCATGGATGCGGCCTCTGTCGCGTCGGCGGTCCACATCGGTGAGCTCGGGCTCGACGGGCGCCTCCGGCCGGTGCCGGGTGTGCTTCCGGCCGTTGTCGCCGCTCGGCGAGCGGGGCATCGACGAGTCGTGGTTCCGCACGCCAACGGCCCCGAGGCTTCGTTGGTGGACGGCGTCGAGGTCCTCGCCGCCGTCAACCTCGCGCAGGTGATCGCCTGGCACGGCGGTGACGTCGAAGTCACCGACGACGAACCGGTCGCTCTCCCGGACGACGAGGAGGCGCCCGAGCCCTCGCTGGATCTCGCGGAGGTGATCGGCCAGCACGACGCCGTCGAGGCGCTCGTGGTCGCAGCGGCAGGCGGTCATCATCTGCTGATGTGCGGACCGCCGGGCGCGGGCAAGACGATGCTCGCACGGAGGCTGCCCGGCATACTCCCCGAACTCGACGACCGCGCGGCGCTGGCTGCGGCCTCCATCCGGAGTCTCGCCGGCTCCCGGGTGGTCGAGCTCTCTCGCACCCCGCCGTTCGTCGCCCCGCACCACAGCGCGAGCGTCGCCGCCCTGGTCGGCGGCGGCTCCCGTGTGGTGCGGCCCGGGGCGATCGCGCGCGCGAGCGAGGGTGTGCTGTTCCTCGACGAGGCCGGCGAGTTCGCAGCCAGTGCGCTGGACGCCCTGCGGCAGCCCCTCGAGTCCGGCGCCATCACGATCGACCGCGCGGGCGCGCACGCCGAGTATCCGGCGCGGTTCCAGCTCGTGCTCGCCACGAACCCGTGCCCCTGCGGCGACTACGGCATCCGCGGGGGCACGTGCACGTGTCCACCGGCGGCGATCCGCCGCTATCTCGGCCGGCTGTCCGGACCGCTCCTGGACCGCATGGACATCGAGCTGACGCTGACGCGCGTCGCCGTGGCGCAGCGCGGCGCCGGGCCGACGGTCTCGACCGAGAGCGCGCGAGCTCAGGTCGCCGATGCGCGGGCACGAGCGAGCCACCGCCTGGCCGAGACGCCGTGGAAGGTGAACGCCGACGTGCCGGGAACGTGGCTGCGCGAGGGACCGGCCGCGCCGTCCCCGGTCGTCCGCCGCCCGCTCGACGCCGCACTCCACCGCGGAGCGCTCACCCTGCGGGCGTACGACCGGGTCTTGCGCGTCGCCTGGTCCTTGGCCGATATCGAGGGCCGCGCCCAGCTCGGGGCGGAGCATGTCGGGCGCGCTCTGTACCTGAAGAAGGGGATCGCACTGTGATCGCATTCGACCTGAGCGCCGACTCCGCCCGGCGGGCTCTGTCGCCCGCGGGCATCGAGTACGACGCGGATGAGGCCCGGGCACGGTATGCGACGGCTGTCTGGTGCCTGCTCATCGAGCCGGGCGATTCCGTCGCCGGCCGCATCATCGGCGCGCGCGGCCCCGTCGCGGCGCTGGAAGCCGTGCTGGCGGGCGCGGAGCTCTCCGAACTCACGCCGAAGGAGCTCGCCGAAGGGCGGGGGCGCTGGCTTCCGCGACTGTCGGCGGGCGCGGTGGCCGAGTCCCTGGCCACGGCGGCGGCACGGGGCGTGACGCTGCTCACGCGCGGCGATCCGGACTGGCCGACCCAGCTCGACGACCTCGGCGCGCATGCGCCACTGTGCCTGTGGCTGCGTGGTGATGCCTCGGCACTGCGCCGGCTCGAGGCATCCGTCGCCATCGTCGGCGCCAGGGCCGCCTCCCACTACGGCGACCACGTGGCGAGGGAGCTCGCCGCCGACCTGGCGGGCAGCGGCATCGCCGTGGTGTCGGGCGGCGCGTACGGCATCGACGGCGCAGCGCACCGGGCCGCCCTTCTCGCCGGCGGACTCACCGTCGCTCTGCTGGCGGGCGGTGCCGACCGCGCGTATCCTGCGGGCCACACGCAGCTGATCGACGACATCGCCCGACGAGGTGTCGTGGTGAGCGAGGTCGCATGCGGCTCGGCGCCGACGAAGTGGCGCTTCCTGCAGCGGAACCGCCTGATCGCCGCGCTCTCGGCCGCCACGGTGGTCGTGGAAGCCGGATGGCGCAGCGGCTCGCTCAACACCGCGGGTCATGCGGCGACGCTGTCGCGCCCGCTGGGCGCCGTCCCGGGCCAGATCACATCCGCGACGTCGGCAGGCACGCACCGGCTCATCCGGGAGTACGGCGCCCAGTGCATCACGAGTGCAGATGACGTGCGCGAGCTGCTGGGGATGGGAGGGGCGATGGATGCCGCCCCTGCCGTCGGCGGGACGTACACCGGGGACGCGACCCGCGTGAAGGATGCCATGAGCACACGCGTGTGGCGCGACCCCCGAGCGATCGCGCAACGCGCGGGGATGGCGGCCGACGTCGTGGAGGGGATCCTCGGGCTGCTGGCGCTCGATGGAGCGGTCGAGTCGGGGATCGAGGGGTGGCGGCTGCCACGGGTCGGAGCATGATCGACGGACGGCGGAGCGTCTTCGGGTGCGTCGCAGCACCGCCGCGCGCACGCGCGGGCGCAAGCTGGACGCATGGACATCCACGAGGCAGCGGGGGCGTACCTGCGTCACCTCGCGGAGGTGCGCCGCCTGTCTCCGGCGACGGTGCGGGCCTATCGCTCCGATCTGGAAGGACTCGCCACCGCCTGCGGCGACATCGACCTGGTCGCCGTCGATCTCGAGAACCTCCGCGACTGGCTCTGGCACGCCGTCCAGCGCGGCGACAGCCGCGCCACGATCGCGCGGCGCACGGCGGCCGTCCGGGGCCTCTTCGCCTGGGCGGCCGAGACCGGCGCGGTGCCGGCCGACCCGAGCCTTCGCCTGGTCGCCCCGAAGCGCGGCAAGACGCTTCCCAAGGTGGCGACAGCGGATACCCTCAGCGGGGTGCTCGATCGGCTGGCAACCGCCGCCGCCGACGGCGACCCGGTCGCGTTGCGCGATCACGCCATCCTCGAACTGCTGTACGGAGCTGCCGTGCGTGTCTCCGAGCTCTGCGGGCTCGACGTCGACGACCTCGACCGCGACCGACGCACGGCTCGGGTCCTCGGAAAGGGATCGAAAGAAAGGGTCGTGCCGTTCGGCGTCCCGGCGCTCCGGGCGGTCGACGCCTACATCGTTCGCGGCCGACCGTCCCTCCTCGCCAGACGTGCGGACGAGCTGCCCTTGCCGGCCCTGTTCCTCGGCGCCCGGGGCGGTCGGATCGGCGCCCGTGCGGTGTACGACCTCGTCTCGCGCGAACTCGGGCCCGAGCTCGGGGCGCAGGTGGGACCGCACGCGCTGCGTCACTCGGCGGCGACCCACCTCCTCGACGGTGGCGCAGATCTCCGCGCCGTCCAGGAGATGCTGGGGCATGCGAGCCTCGGGACCACGCAGATCTACACGCACGTCTCCAGCGAGCGACTGGCTGCCTCCTACCGCCTCGCGCACCCGCGGGCCTGAGGGGCAGCTAGCAGCACGGGAGGAGCACGGCCCGCGGCACCCCGCCCAGCAGCACGAGCGGGTTGATGTACGCACCGTCCAGCCGGACGCCGAAATGCACGGCGCCGAGCTCGGCGTGTCCTCCGGCCGAGATCGTGCCCAGAGGAGTGGATCGTTCGACCGGCGTCCCGACCGGGAGCCCGGGGTCGACCGGCTCGAGTGTGGACACCAGGCCGTCGCCATGGTCCACGGTGATCACTCCGCGCCCAGCGACCTGTCCGGAGAACGCCACCACACCTGGTGCCGGGGCGCGCACGACGCCGTCTCGTGACGGCAGCAGGTCGATTCCCCGATGACCTGGTCCGTACTCGTGCGCTGGTGCGACGAAGGGGTGCACGAGCCGGAACGGGTGCACCGGCCAGGTCCAGTCCCGTGCGAGCGACACCGCGCCGCCGTCGGCGACCGGCACAGTCTCGGGCTCCCGGACGGCGTCGGCCCGCGCTGCAACGGGTGCGACCGCAAGAAGGACGCTGAGGGCGATCGCGCCCCGGGCGCGGCGGGCCCAGCCGCGACGGAATCCGCGCTGGCGGGCGGGGACGGATCGAGTCATGATCCCACCGTGACCATGCGGGGAACGCTGCGGATCCGTGGCACCGACACCCGTGGAGAAGCCGCGCGCTCGGCCGCCGGGGGAGGAGGAGCGGCCCGGCCGCTCCTGATACACTGACTGTGCACTCCGCATGTCGGGGTGACTCCGCGTGCCCACAGCGCCGCAAGCCCCGAGTCTGACGAAGGGTACGGCGCGGCATCCATCCCCGACGGTCTTCGCGAACGCTTCCGAGCGAGCGCGAGGCGGGAATGAGCCGGGCGCCAGGCCACGCCGGCCACGAGCCGGCGCGAGAACAACCGCAACAGGCGCACACGCGCCGGAACAGGAGAACGGCCATGGCCGTCGTCACCATTCGCCAGCTGCTCGACAGCGGCGTCCACTTCGGACACCAGACCCGCCGGTGGAACCCGAAGGTCAAGCGCTTCATCCTCACGGAGCGCAGCGGCATCCACATCATCGACCTGCAGCAGTCGCTGACGTACATCGACAAGGCGTACGAGTTCGTCAAGGAGACGGTCGCTCACGGCGGCACCATCCTCTTCGTCGGCACCAAGAAGCAGGCGCAGGAAGTCATCGCCGAGCAGGCGACCCGCGTGGGCCAGCCCTACGTCAACCAGCGCTGGCTCGGCGGTCTGCTCACCAACTTCTCGACCGTGTCGAAGCGTCTCGCGCGCATGAAGGAGCTCGAGGAGCTCGACTTCGAGAACCCGGCCGAGAGCGGCTTCACCAAGAAGGAGCTCCTTCTCAAGAAGCGCGAGCTCGACAAGCTCCACAAGTCGCTCGGCGGAATCCGCAACCTCCAGAAGACCCCCTCGGCCATCTGGGTCGTCGACGCCAAGCGCGAGCACCTCGCCATCAACGAGGCGTCCAAGCTCGGCATCCCGGTGATCGGCATCCTCGACACCAACGCCGACCCGGACGAGTTCCAGTACCCGATCCCCGGCAACGACGACGCGATCCGCTCGGTGGGCCTGCTCACGCGCATCATCGCCGACGCCGCCGCCGAGGGCCTGATCCAGCGCCACCAGCCCACCGACGAGACCGCTGACGCGGAGCCCCTCGCCGACTGGGAGCGCGAGCTGCTCGAGCAGCCCGCGCCCTCCGACGAGGCCGTGGTGACCGACGTCGCCGAGGTCGAGACCGTCGCGACCGAGTCGGCCGCCGACGAGGCGGGCGCCGAGGCCGCCGAGGCTGTCGAAACCGCCGAGGCTGCTGAGGCCGCTGAGGCGACCTCCGCCGAGTAAAGCTCACACACACTCCGCCCCGGCGGGATCGCCCCGATCGAACGGTCCGGACGGTCCCGCCGAGGCATCCACGAGAACTCACCAATTCAAGGAGCAGCCACCCATGGCAAACTTCACGATCGCTGACATCAAGACGCTGCGCGAGCAGCTCGGCACGGGCATGGTCGACACCAAGAAGGCGCTCGAGGAGGCCGACGGCGACCTCGAGAAGGCCGTCGAGATCCTGCGCCTCAAGGGTGCGAAGGGCAACGCCAAGCGCGCCGACCGCTCCACGAGCGAGGGTCTGGTCGCGGCCAAGGAGGTCGACGGTCAGGTCACGATCATCGAGCTCAACACCGAGACCGACTTCGTCGCGAAGAACGAGCGCTTCATCGCCCTCGCGGAGAAGGTCCTCGACGCCGCAGCCGCCGCGCACGCCGACTCGGCCGAGGCCGCTCTCGCCGCGTCCGCCGGCAGCCAGACGGTCGCCGAGCTCATCTCGGACGAGGCCGCGATCATCGGCGAGAAGGTCGAGCTGCGTCGCGTGAACACGCTCTCGGGCGACAAGTTCGAGATCTACCTCCACAAGACCAGCAAGGACCTGCCGCCGCAGGTCGGTGTCGTCCTCGCCTACTCGGGCGACGACGCCGAGACGGCGCGCAGCCTCGCACAGCACATCTCGTTCGCGAACCCGTCGTACCTGTCGCGCGACGAGGTGCCCGAGGCCGAGGTCGAGAAGGAGCGCGAGATCGTCACCGAGATCTCCCGCAACGAGGGCAAGCCCGAGGCCGCCCTCCCGAAGATCGTCGAGGGTCGCGTCAACGCGTTCTTCAAGCAGGTCTCGCTGCTCGACCAGGACTACGCGAAGGACAACAAGCAGTCGGTCGCGCAGGTCGCGAAGGACGCCGGTCTGACCCTGACGGGCTTCGCCCGCTACAAGGTCGGCGCCTGACCTTCTGAGAAGGCCCGCATCGGCAAGCCGATGCGGGCCTTTTCTCATGCCCTTCGGTAGTTTGTCGTAGACGAGAGGACCACAGTGATCAACGAGAACACCGGGCGCCGCCGCGTCCTTCTGAAGCTGTCCGGCGAAGCGTTCGGCGGAGGCCAGCTGGGTGTGAACCCCGACGTGGTCAGCCAGATCGCCCAGGAGATTGCGGCCGCTGTCGACCGCGTCGAGATCGCGATCGTCGTCGGTGGCGGCAACTTCTTCCGCGGCGCCGAACTCAGTCAGCGCGGCATGGACCGCGGCCGCGCCGATTACATGGGCATGCTGGGCACCGTCATGAACGCCCTCGCCCTGCAGGACTTCCTCGAGCAGGCGGGCGCCGCGACGCGCGTGCAGTCGGCGATCTCGATGACGCAGGTCGCCGAGCCCTACATCCCGCGTCGCGCCGAGCGGCACATGGAGAAAGGTCGCGTGGTCATCTTCGGCGCCGGCGCCGGCCTGCCCTACTTCTCCACCGATACGGTCGCCGCGCAGCGTGCTCTCGAGATCGACGCGCAGGAGGTGCTCGTCGCGAAGAACGGCGTCGACGGGGTGTACACCGCGGATCCGAAGAAGGATGCCTCGGCCACCCTGATCGATCGCATCACGTATCTCGACGCGCTGCAGCGGGGTCTCAAGGTGGTCGACTCCACCGCGTTCAGCCTCTGCATGGACAACCGCATGGACATGCGCGTGTTCGGCATGGAGCCCGCGGGAAATGTGACGAAGGCTCTGCTGGGCGACACCATCGGCACGCTGGTCACGGCGTGACGCGTCCCGCGTCGATAGACTTGACCAGCCCCATCTACGCGAAGGAGACACTGTGATCGCGGACGTCTTGGCCGATGCCGGAGTGCGCATGGACCGCGCCGTCGAGGCAGCGAAGGAGGACTTCGCCACGGTGCGCACCGGACGCGCGAACCCGCAGCTGTTCCAGAAGGTCCTCGTCGACTACTACGGCAGCCCGACGCCGCTTGCGCAGCTCGCGTCGATCAACAACCCCGAGGCGCGAACGCTCCTCATCACGCCCTACGACAAGTCGGCGCTGAAGGCGATCGAGCAGGCGATCCGCGACATCCCGAACCTCGGTGTGAACCCGACGAACGACGGCAACCTCGTGCGCGTCACGATGCCCGAGCTCACCGAGGAGCGCCGCAAGGAGTACGTGAAGCTCACGCGCACCAAGGGCGAGGACGCGAAGGTCCACGTGCGCGGCATCCGTCGCAAGGCGAAAGACGACATCGACGCGCTGAAGGGCGAGGTCGGCGAGGACGAGCTCGCTCGCGGCGAGAAGGAGCTCGACGCGCTCACGCGCGCGCACGTCGACGCCATCGACGAGGCGCTCAAGCGCAAAGAGGCCGAGCTCCTCGAGGTCTGAGGTCTGCCCATGACCGACGCATCCGACCCGCCGCGGAGCGAACAGCCTTCCTCACCGCAGACGCGGCGCGAGGCCGGTGAGGCACGCCGTGCCGCCGAGACCCCTGACACGGGCCCCGCACTGCAGTCTCACCTGCGCGCGGCGCGCAGCGAGTTGGAAGGCCACGTCGCACAGGCACGGGCCGATTTCGAGGAGGCGAACGAGCGCATCAAGGAGCGGACGGGGCGCGACCTGATCGTCGCGATCCTCATCGGCCTCGCGATCGGGCTCGTCCTGCTGGGGTCGCTGCTGTTCGTCAAGTGGGCGTTCGTGCCGTTCGCGCTGGCCGCGGCGCTGCTCGCGCTCTTCGAGTTCGCCCGGGCTCTCATCGCGAGCGGTCGCCGGGTCGATCTGATCCCGCAGCTCATCGCGGGTGCGGTGGTCGTGCTGTCGGCGTTCTTCGTCGACTCCTGGCTGCACTGGGTGCTCCTGTTCGTGGCACTCGCGTTCGTCGTGGTGTGGCGACTGGTCGGCCAGATGGCGTCGCACGACGGCCGTGCGTACGGTCTGGTGCTGGGCGACGTGCTCATCGCGACGTTCCTCCAGCTCTACGTCGCTTTCCTCGGAAGCCTCACGCTCGTTCTGCTGGCGAAGGAGGGCGGCGAGTGGTGGGTCTTGTCGTTCATCATCGTCGCCGTCGCGGTCGACACGGGCGCGTACGCCGCGGGCATCACGATGGGCAAGCACCCCATGGCTCCCCGGATCAGCCCGAAGAAGACGTGGGAGGGCTTCGCGGGTGCCGCTGCTGCCGCGATCCTCGCCGGTGTGCTCGTCGGGCTCTTCATGCTCGGCCTTCAGTGGTGGATGGGCGCCGTGTTCGGAATCCTCATCCTCGCCACGGCCACGGTCGGCGACCTCGGAGAGTCGATGATCAAGCGCGATCTCGGGATCAAGGACATGAGCTCCTGGCTTCCGGGTCACGGCGGCGTCCTGGATCGCCTCGACTCGATCCTCCTGTCGGTCGTCGCGGCGCTGACCCTTTACTACCTCTTCACCCCGCTGGTGGCATCATGACCGCATCCGAGACGACCGCCCGAACGTCCTTCCCCGAAGCCCGCGGGCGCGAGAAGGGCTACGACAAGCAGCCCGTCGACGAGTTCCTCGCGCGGGCACGTGCGTCGTTCGAGCGCGGCACCGACGCACTCACGTCCGCCGACATCCGTCAGGTCGCGTTCCCGCTGGTGCGCCACGGCTACGCCATCGCCTCGGTGGACGCCGCACTCGGCCGCATCGAGGATGCCTTCGCCGCCCGCGAGCGCTCGTCGGCCGTCGCCGCCACCGGGGCCAGGGAGTGGGTCGGCCACACCCGTGAACTCGCCCAGGAGGTGCTGGACCGCCTCTCGCGGCCGGCCAAGCGCCGCTTCGACCGCGTGTCCCCGCTGCGCTACGGCTACCGCATCGCGGAGGTCGACCTCGTCACGGACAAGCTCGCGCGGTTCCTCGAGACGGGCGACTCCGTCACCGTCGAGCAGGTGCGCTCGGTCGCGTTCCGCATGCAGCGCGGGGGTTACCGCGAGACGCAGGTGGACGCCGTGCTCGACGCCGTCGTCGAGGTGATGCTCGCCGTCAAGTGAGACGCGCGGGTCCGCGGATGGCACCTCGTCGCGCCGGTATGCGAGAATCGGGACACTGTGACTTCTGGAAACGAGCGGTACCCGACCAGACGCGCCCGACGTCACGAGGTGGCGGCCCGGTCTGCGCGGCCGGTCGCGGTGGCAGCATCCAGTCCCTCGGCGCCGCCTTCACCGCCCCGCAAGCCCGCTCCGCGCTGGTCTCGTCGTCGTGGTGTCGTGGGCGCGTTCGCCGCCTTCGCTGTTCTCGGCTTCGTCGTCGCGTACATCGGTCCGACCGGGCTCGCGCTGGCGCAGGCGAGCGCGGACGACGAGTCGCAGGTCTCGCTCTACGCCAGCGGACTGGATGACGTCCAGTCCCGCGCCGGCGACGAGTCCGCGGCCGATCCTGAGCCCGCGGCTCTCGACCGGGGCAACTACACGGTCTACGTGAAGCCGAAGCCGACGCCGACCCCCCAGGCATCGACCTCCGCATCGTCGTCATCCGGCGGATGGCGTCCTCCGTTCGTCACGCCGGACCCGGGCAGCGCGCAGGCCATCGCCTACGACATGGTGCTGGCACGGGGCTGGGGAGACGACCAGTTCGCCTGCCTCGTCGCGCTCTGGAAGAAGGAGTCCGGCTGGCGCGTCAACGCGTACAACGCGGGCAGCGGCGCCTACGGCATCCCGCAGGCGCTCCCGGGCAGCAAGATGGCCAGCGCCGGCGCCGACTGGGAGACGAATCCCGCGACGCAGATCGCCTGGGGTCTCGGCTACATCGGCGGCCGTTACGGCTCGCCGTGCGGCGCCTGGGACCACTCGCAGCGCACAGGCTGGTACTGAGTCGTGCCGCGCTCCCACCGCCGTCGACACGATTCGGGCGGCGACGACTCGTTCGAGCGCCTGCTCGCGGGCTGGAAGCGCACCGAGATGCGCCGCGGTGTCGAGTGGACCGTGCAGCCGGTCTCCGCCGCACAGGCGCAGAAGCCGTACACGTGCCCCGGGTGCGGCCGGCAGATCGACGTCGGCGTCGCGCACCTGGTGGCGTGGCGCGCAGACGGCGTGCTGGGCGACGCCGCGGACCTCGCCGCCCGGCGGCATTGGCATCAGCACTGCTGGAAGGTGGCCTGACATGGAGATCCGCGGACCGATGCTGCTGCCCGCGCGCCGCGAGGACATCGAGCTCGAGACGCTCGACGGGCTGACCCTCGTCGGCGAACTCGCCCTGCCTGAGACCCGCGAGCCTGTCGCGACGCTCGTGACGCTGCATCCGCTTCCGACGGCCGGCGGCTTCATGGACTCGCACATCCTGCGCAAGGCCGCCGGGCGCCTGCCCGCCCTCGCCGATCTCGCCGTGCTGAGATTCAACACCCGCGGCACGACCTCGCCGCGCGGCACCAGCGAAGGCTCGTTCGACGGCGGTCGTGCCGAGGCGTTCGACGTCGCTGCGGCGATGGACTTCGTGCGCGAGCGCGGCCTCCCGCGGCCGTGGTTCGTAGGCTGGTCGTTCGGCACCGAGCTCGCACTCAAGTACGGTCGCGACCACGGAGTCGAGGGCGCTGTGCTGCTGTCTCCGCCGCTACACCGCGCGACCGACGAAGAGGTCGCGGCGTGGGCGGGCGACGAGCGTCGTCTGATCGTGCTCGTCCCCGAGTTCGACGACTACCTTCGACCGGATGCCGCGACCCAGCGCTTCGCGAGCGTCCCGGAGGCCGTCCTGATCCCGGTCGAGGGCGGGAAGCACCTGTGGGTGGGGGAGAACCAGACCCGCCGCGTGCTGACCGAGATCGTCGCGGCTGTCAATCCCGACGCCCTGCCGCTGCCCCTCGAATGGCACCGACCGGCCGCGGAGGGCTGAGCGTCAGCGCTCGTTCTGACGCGGGATCACGACCTGCCGGTAGATGATCAGGATGCTGGCCGCCACGGGGATCGCGACCAGCGCGCCGAGCAGGCCCAGCAGCGATCCACCCGCGAGGGCGGCGATCACCACGACGGCACCCGGCACCGCCACTGCGCGTCCCATGATGCGCGGCGAGATCACGTACGCCTCGATCTGCATGTAGATCAGGTAGTAGATCGCGGCGATCAGGGCGGTCGTCGGGGAGCCCACGACCAGGCACGTGAACACGATGATGATCGAGCCGGTGAGCGTGCCCACGAGCGGGATCAGCGAGAAGAAGAAGGCGATGACCGCGAGCACTGCGGGGAACGGCGCCTTGATGATCGTGAGGAAGATCGCACTGAGCACGCCGTTGATGAGGCCGAGCGTGACCTGGCCGATGACGTAATAGCCGACCGAGTCGGTGATCTGCTCGCCGAGGTCCATGAACCGGGCGCGCTTGGATGCCGGAACCAGCTGGTAGACGGCGCGCTTCAGGTTCGGCGTCGAGGCGGTGAAGTAGATCGTGAGGATCAGCACGATGAACGCACCCGCGAACCCGGCGATGAGGGCGCCGATGATCGCGATGATGCTGCCGCCGACCTCGGAGCCGATCGCGCCGACGTCGAGCGAGGCGTACCAGTCCTCGATGTAGCCCCACACTTCATCGACGTTGAGCGCGGGGAAGACGGCATGCAGCCAGTCCTGGATCGCACCCACGGGATCATCGAACTCGCCCTTGTCGGCGAGGTCCTGGATCGTCGTGACCAGTTGGCCGATCTGCTGCACGATGATCGGCACGACCATGAGGATGATGCCCGCGAAGACCGCGAGCACCCCCAGGATCGTGATCAGGACGGCCGCCCACCGCGGCAGCTTGCGGCGTTCCAGCCAGGCGACGATCGGATCCAGGCCCAGCGACAGGAAGAGCGCCGTGCCGACGTAGAGCAGGATCGTCTGGAGGTTCTGGATGCTTCCGATGAGCAGCAGCCCGAGGCCGACTCCCAGCGTCGCGAGAAGCGCTGTGCGGAACGGGCTGTGCAGCTTCATCGAGTTCCCCCTCAGATCGACATGGCGTCGATTCGTCTGTCCGCCCAGGATACGCATCAGTGACGTTCAGGCCCGGGAATGCCGCCTCCCACGCGCCTCACAGGTCGTGTTCGCTAGTCTGAACTGTCGAATCGAAGGGCTGCGCCGTGTCCGCGCGCCCCGGGAAAGGTGTTCTTCGTGCGTTTCGTGTGGGCCGTGGCGGCGTTCGTGCTCGCCACCGTGATGATCGGTGCCGGCATCGCCCAGCGGACGATCTTCCAGGGACCCAAGACCGAGACCACGGCGATCTCCGTCGAAGAGCAGACTCCCTATCTCCTCATCGACGGCGCCGTGCTCAACCAGATGCCCGGCACGCAGACGCTGCGCGCCCAGGCCGAGGGCGACATCTTCGCCTCCTACGGCCGCACCGCCGACATGGAGGCATGGCTCTCCGACTCGACCTACACCCACGTCACGCTGGACGACGAGGGCGCCATCGAGACCGCGGTGGTCGAGCCCGCGGTCGACGCGACGGTGGATCCCACCGCGGAAGCACCCGCCGAGGATCCCGCTGACGGCGATGCCGCAGCAGACGAGGCCGCTGCACCCGACGCGACGAGCGGGGACGCCTCCGCGGACACGGCCGGTCGCACTCCCGTCGGATCGGACCTGTGGCTCGACGAGTACCAGCAGACGGACCTTCTCATCGCTCCGCTGCAGCTGCCGGAAGACATGAGCGTGCTCGTCGCCGCCGACGGCACCGCCCCCGCGCCGAGCACGGTGACGGTCTCCTGGCCGCTGCAGACGTCGACGCCGTGGGCGGGGCCGCTCATCGTCGGCGGCGGCATCCTGATGGCCGTCGGCGTGTTCCTGTACATCCTGGGCATCCGCCACGCGCGCCGCAAGCGCGGGCCGCGACGCAAGGGCCTGCCGCTGCCTGTCACCGAACCCATCGACATCGCGATCGACCACGACGACAAGGGCGTGATCAGCAGTTCGAAGTCGACGCGCCGTGCCGTCTCGAGCGGCGGGCGACGCGCGTTCGCGGTGCTTCCGGTGGTCGCCGTGTCGGCGCTGCTGTTCTCGGGCTGCTCGGCCGACGCCTGGCCGCAGCTCGGCTCGTCGCCGACTCCGTCGCCCACCGCCACCGTCATCGCCCCCGACGGGCAGCAGGCGCCGGCCGTCACGAAGGCCCAGGCCGAGCGCATCCTCACCCGCATCGCCGCCACGGTGGCCGACGCCGACGCGGCGATGGACGGCGACCTCGCCGACACGCGCCTCGAGGGCGCGGCACTCGCGGCGCGCGACACGAACTACAAGCTGCGCGCTGCCCTCGGCGACTACCCGGCGCCGGCGCCGATCCTGGCCAAGCCGCTCGAGATCATCCTTCCGCAGGCGTACGACGGCTGGCCGCGCTCGGTCATCGCCGTTGCGGACGACGACGAATCCAAGACGTCGAGCATCATGGTGCTGACGCAGCAGGATCAGTGGGCGGACTACAAGCTGTCCTATGTCGGAAGCCTTGAGGCCTCGACATCCCTTCCCGACCTGGCGCCGGCGTACATCGGCGCCCCGCAGGTCGAGCCGGACTCGCCGTTCCTCCTCCTGCCGCCGAACGAGATCGCCGCCGCGTACTCGGACATCATCACCAACGGTGAGTCGAGCCAGTACTACGACCTCTTCGAGGCCGACGGCGACCAGCTCCGAGCCAGCATCGCGGCAGACCGCCAGCGCCGGCTCGACGAGTTCAACAAGACCGCATCGTCGACCGGAAACCTGGAGTTCAGCTCGGCCGCCGGGGTGCAGGCGCCGTTCGCCCTGCAGACGGTCGAGAGCGGTGCGATCGTCGCCGTGAACATCAATGAGATCGACACCGTGAAGCCGACCAACGCGGACGCCGTGATCAAGGTCAACGACAACCGGACAGTCAAGACGCTCGCCGGCGTCGACCAGTCGCAGACCGGATTCGCCACGACCTTCAGCGACCAGGTGTTCTTCTACGTGCCCGGTCCGGGGTCGAACGAGAAGATCCGGCTCCTCGGTTACTCGTCCGACATCCTCGATGCGAAGATTCTGTAGTGACCGATCCCACTCTGGGCGCCTCGCTGCGCGGTGCCGTCGACCTGTCCTCCCTCCGCAATCGTCCGGCGCCCGCCGCGCCGGGTGAGGAAGCGCCGGCCGGCGCCGGCGCCGCGGTTCCGTCCCTCGTGCTCGACGTCACCGACGACACGTTCCCGCAGGTGCTCGAGCTGTCGCGCACCGTCCCCGTGGTCGTCGATCTCTGGGCCGAGTGGTGCGGACCCTGCAAGCAGCTGAGCCCGATCCTCGAGAAGGTCGTGGTCGAGCTCGGCGGCCGGGTCGTACTGGCCAAGGTCGACGTCGACGCCAACCCCCAGCTGTCGCAGGCGTTCCGCGCCCAGTCCATTCCGATGGTCGTCGCCTTGGTCGCCGGTCAGCCGGTGCCGATGTTCACGGGTGCCGTGCCTGAGCAGCAGGTGCGCGAGGTGTTCGCTCAGCTGCTCCAGCTCGCCGCCCAGAACGGCGTGACCGGCTCCGCGACCGTCGACGGGGAGGCCCCGCAGGAGGCCCCCGCCGAACCGCCGCTTCCCCCGCTGCACGCTGAGGCGTTCGCGGCCATCGAGGAGGGCGACTACGCGCGCGCGGTCGCCGCGTACGAGCAGGCCCTCCTCGAGAACCCCCGCGACGCGGAGGCGCGCGCGGGCCTCGGCCAGGTGCGCCTGCTCGACCGGGTGCAGGGCGTCGACCTGCAGGCCGCCCGTGCGGCCGCAGCATCCGCCCCTCAGGACGTCGCCGCGCAGTTCACCGTCGCCGATCTCGACCTCGCCGGCGGTCACGTCGAAGACGCCTACGGGCGCCTGCTCGACCTGTTCGCCCAGCTTCCGGCTGATGAGCGCACCCCGGTGCGCGAGCGGCTGCTCGAGCTGTTCGCGCTCGTCGGTGACGCCGATCCGCGCGTCATCGCCGCGCGCGGCCGCCTGGCGTCGCTGCTGTTCTGAGCGCTCCTCGCACCTGACGACGGATCATCCCCTTCACGGTCGAGGGCCCCGGATGCTGCATCCGGGGCCCTCGTCGCGCGTCGGAGGATTCTCAGCCCTGCGTCGGCGAGGGGATGTGGGCGTCCGTCCGGTGGCGGAGCCACAGGACGCCCAACGGCGGCAGCACGAGCGACGCGCGGCCGCCCGCGCCCGCGTGGACCACGCCGAGGTTGCCGACGCCCGACCCGCCGTACAGCTGCGCATCGGTGTTCAGGATCTCGTCCCACACCCCGGTCTCGGGCAAGTCGAGCTCATAGGACGAGATCGGGTTGCCCGAGAAGTTGGCCGCGACGACGACCGTGTTGCCGTGCCAGTCCCTGCGGGCGAAGGCGATCACGTTGGGGTTCCACTTCGGCGCACCCAGGCGTGTGAACGCCGCACCGTCGCTGTCGCGCGCCCAGAGCGCGGACTCCTCGCGGTAGACCCGGTTGAGCGCGCCGACGAACTGCTGGAGCTGGGCGTGCGTGGGCTGGTCGAGCAGCCACCAGTCGAGCGAGCGGCCCTCCGACCACTCCGAGAGCTGGCCGAACTCCTGGCCCATGAACAGCAGCTGCTTGCCGGGGTGCCCCCACATGTAGGCGAGGAACGCGCGCATGTTGGCGAGCTTCTGCCAATGGTCGCCCGGCATCCGCGAGAAGAGGCTGCCCTTGCCGTGGACGACCTCGTCGTGGCTGATCGGCAGCATGTAGTTCTCGCTGAACGCGTACACGAACGAGAACGACAGCTCTCCCTCGTGGTGGGAACGATAGATCGGATCGCGCGTGATGTACTGGAGCGAGTCGTTCATCCAGCCCATGTTCCACTTGAAGCCGAAACCGAGCCCGGCCTGGCTGGTGGGCGCGGTGACCCCGGGGAAGCTCGTGGACTCCTCGGCGATCATCGCGATGCCGGGGTACCGCTTGTATGCGGTGGCGTTCACCTCCTGCAGGAAGCGGATCGCCTCGAGGTTCTCGCGGCCGCCGTGCACATTGGGCACCCACTCGCCGTCCTCGCGCGAGTAATCGAGGTAGAGCATCGAGGCCACGGCGTCCACGCGCAGCCCGTCGACGTGGAACTCCTCGAACCAGTAGAGCGCGTTGGCGACCAGGAAGTTGCGCACCTCGTTGCGACCGTAGTCGAAGATGTACGTGCCCCAGTCGCGGTGCTCGCCCCGCCGCGGGTCGGCGTGCTCGTACAGCGGCTCACCGTCGAAGCGGGCGAGGGCGAAGGCATCCTTCGGGAAGTGGCCCGGCACCCAGTCCATGATCACGCCGATGCCGGCCTGGTGGAGCCTGTCGATGAGGTACCGGAGGTCGTCGGGGTGCCCGAACCGGCTCGTCGGCGCGTAGTACCCGGTCACCTGGTAGCCCCACGACCCCCCGAACGGGTGCTCGGCGAGCGGAAGGAACTCGACGTGGGTGAAGCCCTGCGCGCTCACGTAGTCGATGATCTGGTCGGCGGCCTCGCGGTACGACAGCCCCTGACGCCACGAGCCGAGGTGCAGCTCGTACACCGACATCGGGCGCGACACCGGGGTCGACGTCGCGCGCTGGGTCAGCCAGGCGGCATCGCCCCACGAGTAGGAGGACTGGACGACGACGGATGCTGTGGCCGGCGGCACCTCGGCGAACCGGGCCATCGGGTCGGCCTTGAGCACCCAGTCGCCGTTGCGGGCGCGCAGTTCGAACTTGTACGCCGCGCCCTGGCCGACACCGGGGATGAACAGCTCCCACACGCCGCTCCCGCCCATCGAGCGCATCGCGTGCCCCTGGCCGTCCCAGCCGTTGAAGTCGCCCACCACGCGCACCGCGCGGGCGTTGGGCGCCCACACCGTGAAGGCGGTTCCCCGCGAGCCGTCGTGCTCGCGCTGGTGGGCGCCGAGCACACGCCACAGTTCCTCGTGGCGTCCCTCTCCGATGAGATGCAGGTCGAGCTCGCCGATGGTGGGCGAGTGACGGTAGGGGTCGTCGGCTGTGAAGTCGGGGCCGTCGGGGTACGTGGTCAGCAGCTCGTACCGGTTCAGCGCTCCCGCGCGCGTCCCCTCCCAGATCCCGGCGTGCACGTGCTCGAGCGGCACCCGGGTGCCGTCGGCGAACACCGCGGTCACGCTGCGCGCCAGCGGCCGGCGGGCGCGGATGATCCAGGTCGCGGTGCCCTCGGCATCCGTGTCGGGATGGATGCCGAGCACGGCGTGGGGATCGTGGTGCGAGCCCGTCGCGACGGCATCGAGGACCTGGTCGGTGGGCGTCATCGGGGCTCCTTCACGTGGAGGATGTGGACCGGCTCGGTGAACGCGTCGAGCATCACGTAGTTGTGATCCGACCACGTCCAGCGACCGCCGGTCACGAGGTCCTCGACCTCGTACGGCGTACCGGGCTCGACGCCCCACACACGGGTGTCGAGATGGACCATCGTCTGACGCACCGAGTGGGGATCGGTGTTGACGACCACGATGATCGTGTCGCTGCGGCCGTCGGGCGACAGTGCCGCGTCGAGGTGCTTGGCGTAGACGAGGATCGCGTCGTCGTCGCTCCAGTGGACGCTGAGGTTGCGGAGCTGTCGCAGCGCCGGGTGGGCGCGGCGGATCTCGTTGAGGCGGGTGAAGAACGGCGCGAGCGAGTCGCCGCGCTCGACGGCCCCCGCCCAGTCACGGACCTTGTACTCGTACTTCTCGTTGTCGATGTTCTCTTCGGACCCCGGGCGTGCGACGTTCTCGTAGAGCTCGTAACCCGCGTACACGCCGTAGCTGGGGGCGGCGGTCGCCGCGATGGCTGCGCGGATGCGGTACGCCGCCCTGCCGCCGAACTGCAGGTACTCCGTGAGGATGTCGGGCGTGTTGACGAAGAGGTTGGGGCGGAGGAAGGCGGAGGTCTCGTGCGCGAGGCCCGAGAGGAACTCCTCGAGCTCCGCCTTCGTGTTGCGCCACGTGAAGTACGTGTAGCTCTGCTGGAAGCCGGCCGACGCGAGGCTCTGCAGGGGAGCGGGCCGTGTGAAGGCCTCGGCGAGGAACACGACGTCCGGCTCGTCGGCAGAGATCGTCGCGATCAGCCACTCCCAGAACTGCAGCGGCTTGGTGTGGGGATTGTCGACACGGAAGATGCGCACGCCCTGCGCGATCCAGTGGCGCACGACGCGCAGCACTTCGGCGCGGATCCCTGCCGGATCGTTGTCGAAGTTGACCGGGTAGATGTCCTGGTACTTCTTGGGCGGGTTCTCGGCATAGGCGATCGACCCGTCGGGGAGCGTGGTGAACCACTCCGGGTGCGCGGCGACCCACGGGTGGTCGGGCGCGGCCTGCAGCGCGAGGTCGAGGGCGATCTCGATGCCCTCCTCGCGCGCCTTGCGCACGAACGAGCGGAAGTCCGCGAGTGAGCCGAGGTCGGGGTGGACGCTGTCGTGGCCGCCCGCCGCCGAGCCGATCGCCCACGGCGAGCCGGGGTCGCCGGGACCCGCGTCGAGGGTGTTGTTCGGTCCCTTGCGGTTGAGCGTGCCGATCGGGTGGATCGGCGGCAGGTAGAGCACGTCGAAGCCCATGTCCGCGACAGCCGGGAGCCGCTTGGCCGCCGTGCGGAACGTGCCGCTCTTGACGGTGCCGTCCTTGAGGCGACGGGCGCCCTCGGAGCGAGGGAAGAACTCGTACCACGCGCCGACGCCGGCGCGCTCGCGCTCGACGAGCAGTTCGAGGTCGTCCCCGATGGTCACGAGCGACATGACCGGCCGCTCGTGGAAGTACCGTGCGATCGCAGGGTCCTCGACGATCGACAGCGCCCCGGCGTCGTCGACCTCGGTGTCGCGCAGGGACGCCGCCGCGTCGGCGAGCGCCCGGCGTTCCGCCGCGGGGCGGCCCCTCTCGGCACCGGCCTGGTCGAACAGACGAGCGCCCATCTCGCGCATGAGAGGGGCATCCACCCCCGCCGCGATCTTGAGCGATGCGGCGTGCTCCCACGTGGCGAAGTCGTCGCCGAACGACTCGAACCGGAACCGCCAGATGCCCTGCTCGAGCAGGGCCACCTCGGTCCGCCACCGGTCGAAGCCGTCTTCGAGCGGCTCGAGGCGATGCAGCGATTCGTCGCCGGAGGGCGAGAACAGCCGCAGCTGCACGCCGATGCGGTCATGCCCTTCGCGGAACGACGTCACCCCGAACGGGACGACTTCGCCGGCGAACGCCGTGGGCCGGTAATCGCCCCACGGAACCGCCGGCGTCGGCTGGGCGAGGGGAACGCGCCGCGCTGCGGTATCGCGTTCCGGCTGCCAGGCGCGGGTCTTGCGGACAGGGAGTGCCGAGGCGCTCCGCCACGGGCGGGAGCGCACGGAGCGCGTCTTCGTGACCACGAGTCGAACCTATCGCGCGCCCGACCGGGATGACAGCGACGTGACGCGGTGCCGCGATTTCACCGGCGGTTCGGAGCTACTCGGCACGGAAGAGGCGCATCGACGTGCCGGCGAGCGAGACGGTGTCCCCGGGTGCGAAGGTCTCCCCGCTCTCGGAAGGCGTCTCGTCGGCGCTCGACCACAGCGAGACGTACCGTGTCACGTCCTCCACGTCGGGAAGCGTGACGTCGATCGCCCGCTCCGTGCCGTGGACCATCAGCAGCACGCGGTTGAACCCTTCGAACTCGGGCGTCGACGCGGCGACGTACTGCAGAGTGCGGTGCGAGGGATCGGTCCACCGCTCTATCGACATCGTCTCGCCGTGCTCGTCGTACCACTCCATGACGGACGCCGACGGCGTGCGTTCGCCGAGCCGCGCGAAGCGGCTGGGGCGCAGCGCCGGGTTCTCGCGACGCAGCCGGAGCAGGTGGCGCACGTGCGCGTACAGGTCCCGCTGCCACGGCGCGTGCTCCCACGACAGCCACGTCAGGACCGAGTCGTGGCAGTAGGCGTTGTTGTTGCCGCGCTGCGTGCGGGCGAACTCGTCGCCGGCGGTCAGCATGGGCACGCCGGCCGACAGCAGCAGCGTACCCAGGAGGTTGCGCATGGCCTTGCGCCTCGTCGCGAGGATGCGCTCGTCGTCGGTCGGTCCCTCCGCGCCATGGTTGAAGGACCGATTGGTGTCGGCGCCGTCGCGGTTCTGCTCGCCGTTGCCGAGATTGTGCTTGACGTCGTACGACACGAGGTCGCGCATGGTGAAGCCGTCGTGTGCCGTCACGAAGTTGATGCCCGCCAGCGGACCGCGGACGTCCGCGAAGGTGTTCGCGGAACCCGCGAGGCGGTTCGCGAACCCGCCGATGCCGACCGGGGAGGTCGAGGCGCGGCGGGCGTAGTCGACGTCGCTCAGCCAGAAGTTGCGGACGCGGTCACGGTAGCGGTCGTTCCACTCGCTCCAGCCGTCGCCGAAGTTGCCGGTCTGCCAGCCGCCCATACCCACGTCCCACGGCTCGGCGATCATCTTGACGCCGGCGAGCGCGGGGTCGTCGAGGATGGTGCGCAGCAGCGGATGCTCCGGGGTGAACACGTGCCCCGCGTCGCGTCCGAGCGTCGCGGCGAGGTCGAAGCGGAAGCCGTCGATCTGGACCTCGTTCGCCCAGTAGCGCAGGGAGTCCAGCACCAGGCGGGCCGCAGCATCTGTCGACGTGTTCACCGCATTGCCGCAGCCGGTGACGTCGATGTACGCACCGTCGTCCTGCTGGCGGTAGTAGGCGCGGTTGTCGATGCCGCGCAGGCTCGAGCGCGGACCGCCGATGCCCTCCTCGGCCGTGTGGTTGTAGACGACATCGAGGATCACCTCCAGCCCCGCCTCGTGCAGCAGCTTCACCATGCCCTTGAACTCGCGCAGGACCGCCTCAGGGCCCTGTCGACGTGCGTCCTCGGTGGCGTAGGCGGCGTGCGGGGTGAAGAAGTTCAGCGAGTTGTAACCCCAGTAGTTGGTGAGGCCGTGCTGGAGCAGCCGCGGTTCGGTCGTGAACGCGTGAATCGGCAGCAGCTCGATGCTGGTGATGCCGAGGTCGAGGAAATGCTGCACCATGGCCGGGTGGGCGAGGCCGGCGTACGTGCCGCGGAGGGCGCCGGGGACGTCGGGATGCCGCTTCGACAGGCCCTTGAGATGGCCCTCGTACAGCACGGTGCGGTCCATCGGGATCGCCGGCTTGGCGACGCCGCCCCAGTCGAACGATCCGTCGACGACCTCCGAGCGCCAGCCGTCGTACCCGGTGCGGACCAGGCCGCGGGAGTAGGGCTCGAGCAGGAGCGTGCCGCGGTTGAAGGTGTTGCCGGGGGCCTGCGGCCCGTCGACGCGGATCGCGTATCGCGTGCCGGGGCGCAGGAGCGGCGTCGTGATCTCCCAGACCCCGCCACCGATCGCGACCAGAGGCTCGGTCGCGGTGATCCAGTCGAGGTCGGTGTCGTCGAAGACGACGAGGTCGATCGCGTCCGCCGCGTCCGACCAGACGCGCAGGCGTGCGTGCCCGTCGAGCAGCACGACGCCCAGCCCATCGAGCTGGGGATCGAGCAGATCCGCGTCCGGGGGCGAGATCACGGAGACCGGGCTGATCATGCGGACTACCATAACCATGGTCCGAGTCGGCGGTGTTACGACACCGGGTCCTACCGGACACGGAACTCGGATGCAGCAGCCTGCCGCTCCGATCGCGAAGGGGGCTCACCGGTCATGAGCGACGTGCGGATCTATCTGGATCACGCCGCGACTGCGCCGCTGCGACCGGAGGCGCGAGACGCGTGGGTCGGGGCCGCGGCGACGGCAGGCAACGCCTCGTCCATCCACGGCGCGGGCCAGCACGCGCGACGCGTGCTGGAGGAGGCGCGCGAGCGCCTCGCCGCGGTCGTGGGTGCCGACCCGATCGAGATCGTGTTCACCTCGGGCGGCACCGAGGCCGTCAACCTCGCGGTGAAGGGCCTGTGGTGGGCGCGCCGACCGGATTCCGACGCCGTGGTGCTGCCGGACGGCGAGCACCACGCCACCCTCGACGCGGTCGAGTGGCTCGAGGCGCAGGGAGCGCACCTGCGGCACGTCGGCATCGACGACGCTGCGCGCATCCGCGTCGACGAGTTCGCCGCGGCGCTGTCGGGCGCAGCCCTGGCCACCGCGCTCGTCGCGAACAACGAGGCCGGCACGGTGAACGACGGGGCCGCGCTCTCGGCCGCGGCCGCGGCGGCCGGCGTGCCGCTGCACCTCGACGCGGTGGCGGCGTTCGGTCACGTGCCGGTGTCGTTCCGCGACTGGCGGGGTGATGCGCGGGGCCGCGCCGGGCTGGCGGCCATGAGCCTGTCCGCGCACAAGATCGGCGGGCCGCCAGGCGTCGGCGCGCTCGTCGTGGCGCGCGGCGCGGAGCTCATCGCCCTCCTGCACGGCGGTGGTCAGCAGCGGCGACTGCGCGCCGGCACGCAGGACGTGCCAGGCGCCGTCGCCTTCGCGGTCGCCGCCGAACTGGCAGAGGCGGAACGGGTGTCCGAGGCGCGACGACTGGCGGCTCTGCGGGAACGGCTGGTGCGCAGCATCCTGAGCTCCATCCCCGATGCCGAGCTGCTCGGAGACCCGATCGACCGTGTGCCCGGGAACGCGCACCTGCTCTTCCCCGGGGCATCGGGCGAGACGCTGCTCTTCCTCCTCGACATGGCGGGCGTCGAGGTGTCCACGGGATCGGCCTGTCAGGCGGGAGTGCCCGAGCCGTCGCACGTCGTGCTCGCGATGGGACGGACCGATGCCGAAGCGCGCCAGGTGCTGCGGTTCACGCTGGGGCGCACCACGACCGACTCCGACGTCGACGCCGCGCTCGCGGTGCTGCCCGACGTCGTCGAGCGCGCGCGGGCGGCGTCCGGGCCGCGGTCAGGCAGGGTTTCGTAGACTGGACCCATGCGGATCCTTGCGGCCATGAGCGGTGGAGTGGACTCCGCCGTCGCGGCCGCCCGGGCCGTCGAGGCGGGGCACGAGGTCGTCGGCGTGCATCTGGCGCTCTCACGGGCGGGCGGCACGCTGCGCACCGGCAGCCGCGGCTGCTGCACGATCGAGGACGCCATGGACGCGCGCCGGGCCGCCGACCGCCTCGGCATCCCCTTCTACGTGTGGGACTTCTCCGAGCGGTTCCGTGACGACGTCATCGACGACTTCGTGGCCGAATACCGCGCCGGTCGCACGCCGAATCCCTGCATGCGGTGCAACGAGAAGATCAAGTTCGCCGCGCTGCTGGAGCGCGCGATCGAGCTCGGCTTCGACGCGGTGTGCACGGGGCATTACGCCACGCTGGTCGACGGCCCCGAGGGTCTCGAACTGCACCGGGCCTCGGATGCGGCGAAGGACCAGTCCTACGTGCTGGGCGTGCTGAACGCCGAGCAGCTCGCGCACACCTACTTCCCGCTGGGTGCGACACCGTCGAAGGCCCTCGTGCGCGCTGAGGCCGAGGAACGCGGCCTGACCGTGGCGCACAAGCCCGACAGCCATGACATCTGCTTCATCCCCGACGGCAACACGCGCGGCTGGCTCGCCGAGAAGGTCGGCGCCGAGCGCGGTGACATCGTCGACCGGACCGGCGCGGTCGTCGGAGCGCACGACGGCGCGCATGCCTTCACCGTCGGCCAGCGCCGCGGTCTTCAGCTCGGCGTTCCGGCGTCCGATGGCAAGCCGCGCTTCGTGCTCGAGGTGCGACCCGTTTCCAACACCGTCGTCGTGGGTCCGAAAGAGGCCCTCGCCACCGCCGAGATCGCGGGCGAGCGGTACTCCTGGGCCGGGCGTCCCCAGGCCGCCGGCCAGTTCGCCTGCGATGTGCAGATCCGCGCCCACGCGGACCCCGTGCCGGCGACCGCGACGCTCGCGGACGGCCTGCTGACGGTGGTTCCCGAGGAGCCGTTCGACGGCGTCGCTCCGGGTCAGACGGCCGTGCTGTACGACGGCACGCGCGTGATCGGGCAGTTCACGATCGATCGCACGGTGTCGGCCGTTCCGGTCGACGCCTGGACCGGAACGGATGCTGCGCCGCTCGGTTCTGCGGGCGCCTGAGCGCCCTGGCGGTGTCCGACCCCGCTCCTAGACTGGTGCGGTGACGGATGACCTCGGTACGCCAGCCTCCGCCCCGCTCGATGCGGCGGCCCCCCTCCCCGCCGACTCCGGTCTGGAGGCCTCGCGCGCCGAGGCGCAGGAGCTGACGGACCGCATCATCGACGCCCGCGACGCGTACTACGGACGCAACGCCGAACTCGTCGACGACGCGACGTACGACGGGTGGATGCACCGGCTCGAGGAGCTCGAGCGGCTGCACCCCGAGCTCCAAGGCCAGGATTCGCCGACCCAGACCGTCGGCGCGGCCGAGAGCTCGATGTTCGCTCCGGTCGAGCACGCGGAGCGCATGCTGAGCCTCGACAACGTGTTCAGCCTCGACGAGCTGAGGGACTGGTGCGTCAAGGCCGAGACGGCGGCCGGCCGCAAGGTGCGGTGGCTCACCGAGCTCAAGATCGACGGACTCGCGATCAGCCTGCGCTACGAGCGGGGCGTCCTGACCTCGGCGGCGACGCGCGGCGACGGCCGCACCGGTGAGGACGTCACGATCAACGCGATCCGCGTGGCGGGGATCCCGCAGCGACTCGCAGGCAGCGGACACCCCGACCTCGTCGAGGTGCGTGGCGAGGTGTTCATCCCGGTCGCGGCCTTCGAGGCGCTGAACGCGCTACAGGCCGACATGCGCGATCGCGCCGTCGAAGAGACGCGCGCCCGCGGACGCACGTTCGACGAGGCCAAGGCGCGACTGAGCGCGGAGCGGCGGTTCCCGTCGTTCGCCAACCCGCGCAATGCCGCCTCGGGCGGCCTCCGCCAGCAGCTCGACAAGAAGGACGGCCTGGAACGCGAGGCCGGGCAGGCCCGCCTCGATTCGCTCCGCCTCTTCGTGCACGGCGTCGGCGCGTGGAGTCGCCCGCCGGTGGATTCGCAGAGCGAGACGTACGGCCTCCTCGCCGAGTGGGGCCTCCCGACCAGCCCCTACTTCCGCACGTCCGACGGCATCGACGGCGTGCTGGAGTTCGTGGAGCACTACGGCGAGCACCGCCATGACGTCGAGCACGAGATCGACGGCGTCGTCGTCAAGGTCGACGAGCTCGCGCTGCACGACGAGCTCGGCGCGACCAGCCGCGCTCCGCGGTGGGCGATCGCGTACAAGTACCCGCCCGAGCAGGTGAACACGAAGCTGCTCGACATCGTCGTCTCGGTGGGTCGGACGGGTCGCGCCACGCCGTTCGCCGTGATGGCGCCGGCGCGCGTCGCCGGGTCGGTGGTGCGTCAGGCGACACTCCACAACCAGGACGTCGTTCGCGCGAAGGGTGTGCTCATCGGCGACACGGTCGTGCTGCGCAAGGCCGGCGATGTGATCCCCGAGATCCTCGGTCCCGTGGTCGAGCTCCGCAACGGCACCGAGCGCGAGTTCGTCATGCCCGCCGACTGCCCGGAGTGCGGCTTCCCGCTCGCGCCGGCGAAGGAGGGCGACATCGACCTGCGCTGCCCCAACACGCGGGCCTGCCCGGCCCAGGTGCGTGGCCGCGTCGAGCACATCGGCTCGCGCGGTGCGCTCGACATCGAGGCGCTGGGCGAGGTGACCGCGGCAGCGCTCACGCAGCCGTCGGTGCCCGAGGTGCCTCCTCTCGAGACCGAGGCGACGCTCTTCGAGCTCACGGTCGAGCAGCTGGTGCCGATCGAGGTGGTCGTGCGCGACGCCGAGACCGGCGAGCCACGCGTCGATGACAAGTCCGGTGAGGTCGTTCGGCGGGCGCCCTTCCGGCGCAATCCCACACCCGCCGAGAGGAAGGCCGGCATCACCGACGCACAGCCGTCGGCGCAGGCGCTCACGCTCATCGATCAGCTGGAGCGCGCGAAGTCCAAGGAGCTGTGGCGCTTCCTGGTGGCTCTCAACATCCGCCACGTCGGGCCGGTGGCGGCGCGGGCGCTGGCCCAGTGGTTCGGCTCGGTCGCGGCGATCCGCGAGGCATCCCGTGACGACCTCGCCGCGGTCGAGGGCGTGGGGGGGATCATCGCCGATTCGCTCAGGGAATGGTTCGAGGTGGACTGGCACCGCGACATCGTCGATCGGTGGGCGGCGGCAGGCGCCCAGCTCGCCACGCCCGGCCACCCCGGTCCCGGAGCGGCCGTCAGCACCGGGGGAGTGCTCGACGGCCTCACCGTCGTCGCGACCGGCTCACTCGAGGGCTACAGCCGTGAGGGGGCGCAGGAAGCCATTCTCAAGGCCGGGGGCAAGGCCGCGTCGAGCGTGTCGAAGAAGACCGACTTCGTCGCGGCCGGCCCGGGCGCCGGTTCGAAGCTCACGAAAGCGGAGGAGCTCGGCATCCGCATCCTCGATGCCGCACAGTTCCACATCCTCGTGACGCAAGGACCCGAGGCGGTCGACGCGCTCGTGCCCGACGCAGGCTGACAGCGCCTGGGCCGGACGATGCGGCAGCGGGCGATGGCTGGAATGATGACCGCATGGCGCAGTGGCTTTATCGCATCGTCCCCTCTCGGCCCGAGATGGTCGCCGCTGCGACGCCCGACGAGCAGCGCATCGTGGGTGAGCACTTCGCCTACCTGGTCGCATTGCGCGACCGCGGTGTGCTGGTCATCGCAGGGCGGACGCAGGAGACCGAGGGCACGTTCGGCATCACGATCTTCGAGGCAGACGACGAGCCCGCGGCGCGCGAGGTGATGAACTCCGATCCTGCGGTGGCCGCCGGCGTCTTCGTCGCGTCGCTGCATCCCTATCGGATCGCCGTCGCGCGCGACGGCCTCGAGGGCTGAGCCGTCAGGCTCCCGTGTTCAGCGCGAGCAGGCGGTCGCGCACCTGGCGGCGCAGCACCTTGCCGATCAGGGACTTGGGTAGCTCGTCGACCACATAGATGCGTCGCGGCACCTTGTAGGGCGTGAGGATGCCCCGCGCGAAGTCGCGCACGGCTTCGACATCGATCTCCTGGCCCGGGGCGACCACGATCGCGGCGACGACCTCCTCGCCGGAGTGCTCGCTCGGGAGTCCGACGACGGCCGCGTCCTCGACCTGGGGGTACTGGCGAAGAGCGTTCTCGACCTCGGTGGGCGCGACGTTGAAGCCGCCCGTGATGATCAGCTCCTTGATCCGATCGACGATGCGCACGAACCCGGCGTCGTCGATCGTGACGATGTCGCCGGTGCGGAACCAGCCATCGGTGAACACCGCCTCGGTCTCTTCGGGCTTGCCGTAGTAGCCGCTGAACACCTGCGGGCCACGCACGACCAGCTCACCCCGTTCGCCGGCGGGCACATCCTGCGTCGGATCGTCCGGGTCGACGACGCGGCACTCGGTGCCCGGCAGCGGCAGGCCGACCGTCCCCGGGACCCGGTTGTCGGCGACCGGGTTGGCCATCAGAACCGGCGAGCACTCGCTGAGCCCGTAGCCCTCGACGAGGAACCCGCCGGACGCCGCCTCGAAGGGCACCACGAGCTCATGCGGGAGCGCCATGGCTCCCGAGATCGCGACCTGGGTGCCCGCGAGCGACACGCCCTTCTCACGCGCGGCCTTGAGGAGGCGATCGGCGATCGGCGGGACGAGCGGGAGGAAGGTGGCGGGATGCTTCTTCGTGACGTCGAGCACCATGTCGGGGTCGAAGCGGGGGAAGAGGACCAGGCGCGCGCCCATCGACATCGCGAACGTCAGGCACAGCGTGAGTCCGTAGGCGTGGAACATCGGCAGCACCGCGTAGACGACGCATCCGTCTCCGCGGACGATCGACGGGACCCACGCGCGCGCCTGCGCCGCGTTCGAGAGCAGGTTCCGATGCGTGAGCGAGGCGCCCTTCGGAGTGCCGGTGGTTCCGCTCGTGTACTGGATGAGCGCGAGGTCGTCGGTGCCGGGGCGCGGATGGGATGCCGGCAGCGCCGGCGACCCGACGACCTTCTCCCATGTCACCGTCCCCGAGACCCGCTCGGTCAGCGCCTCGCGCGCCTCGCGGGCTTTGGCGATGGGGAGCTTGAGCGCCAGGCGTGTGCCGAACGGCATCGCTGTGATTACGTCGACCGAGATGAGGTTCGTCACGGCGAGGTCCGCGGGGAACTCCTGCACAGTCGCCACGACCTTGGTCCAGACGATCGCGTGCTTCGCGCCGTGGTCCTCGAACTGCTTGCGGAGCTCGCGCGGCGTGTAGAGCGGGTTGTGCTCGATCACCACCGCGCCCAGCCGCAGGATCGCGTAGAACGCGACGATGTGCTGCGGACAGTTCGGCAGCACGATCGCGACCGGGTCGCCGGCCTTCACCCCGAGGTCACGGAGTCCGGCGGCCGCGCGCTCGATCTGCTCGTGCAGGGAACGGTAGGACGTCTCGCGTCCGAAGAACTGCAGGGCCGCAGCATCCGGGTAATCGCGTGCCGACGCATCGACGATGTCGACGAGCGAGCCGGTCACGGGGGCGAGGTCCTCCGGAACCCCTTCGGCATAGCTGGCGATCCAGGGGCGCGGCGGGTCGTAGGTCGTCACGGGCACAGCCTACGCCGGGGACGCCCGGGGCCATGGGCGCGGCCCCGGTAGTCTTGTGTGGTGTCTGAAATCACCCCCGATCTCGTGCGCCATCTCGGTGTGCTCGCCCGGATCCAGCTGAGCGACGGAGAGGTCGAGCGCCTCACCGGCCAGCTCGACGCGATCGTCGACAACATCGCCAAGGTCTCCGAGGTCGCCACGCCCGACGTCCCCGCCACCAGTCACCCGATCCCCCTCGAGAACGTCTTCCGTTCGGACGTGCCCGGCGATCTGCTGACGCTCGCGCAGGTGCTGCAGAACGCACCGGATTCCGCGGACGGCCGATTCCGCGTGACCGCGATCCTCGGCGAAGAGCAGTAAGGGGCCCGACGTGACCGATCTCACGAAGCTGAGCGCCGCCGCGCTCGCAGACAAGCTCTCCGCCGGCGAGGTGTCGAGCGTCGAGGCCACGCAGGCCCACCTCGACCGCATCGCCGCCGTCGATGCCGATGTGCACGCCTTCCTCCACGTCAGCGAGCACGCGCTGGATGTGGCTGCCGACATCGACCGCCGGCGCGCAGCAGGCGACGACCTCGGCCCGCTCGCGGGCGTTCCCCTCGCGATCAAGGACGTGCTGGTCACGACCGACATGCCGTCGACCAGCGGTTCGAAGATCCTCGAGGGCTACATGTCGCCGTACGACGCGACCGTCGTCGCGCGTTCGCGCGCCGCCGGTCTCGTCCCGCTCGGCAAGACGAACATGGACGAGTTCGCGATGGGCTCGTCGACCGAGCACTCGGCGTACGGTCCGACGCGCAACCCCTGGGACCTCTCGCGCATCCCCGGCGGATCGGGCGGTGGCTCGGCCGCCGCGGTCGCGGCTTTCGAAGCCCCGCTCGCCCTCGGCTCCGACACCGGCGGATCCATCCGCCAGCCGGCGCACGTCACCGGCACCGTGGGCATCAAGCCGACCTACGGCGGCGTCAGCCGCTACGGCGCGATCGCGCTGGCTTCGAGTCTCGATCAGGTCGGTCCCGTCACGCGCACGGTGCTCGACGCCGGCCTCCTCCACGACGTGATCGGCGGGCACGACCCGCACGACTCCACGTCGCTGGCCCACGACTGGCCGTCGTTCGCGGCCGCGGCCCGCGAGGGCGCGACCGGCGCGGTGCTCAAGGGCCTCAAGGTCGGCGTGATCCGGGAGCTTCCCGACAGCGGCTTCCAGTCCGGCGTGTCGGAGTCCTTCCGCGCGGCTCTCGCCGCGATGGAGGCCCAGGGCGCCGAGATCGTCGAGATCAGTGCGCCGCACTTCGAGTACGGCGTCGCCGCGTACTACCTGATCCTCCCGGCCGAGGCATCCAGCAATCTGGCGAAGTTCGACTCGGTCCGCTTCGGACTGCGCGTCGACGTTCCCGGCGGCACCGTGGAGGACGTCATGGCCAAGACCCGCGACGCCGGCTTCGGCGAGGAGGTGAAGCGCCGCATCATCCTCGGCACCTACGCCCTCTCGGCGGGCTACTACGACGCCTACTACGGTTCGGCCCAGAAGGTGCGCACGCTCATCCAGCAGGACTTCGCGGACGCGTTCTCGAAGGTGGATGTCATCGCGACACCGTCGGCCCCCACCACGGCGTTCAAGCTCGGCGAGAAGATCGACGACCCGCTGCAGATGTACCTCAACGACGTGACGACCATCCCGGCGAACCTCGCCGGCGTACCCGGAATCTCGATCCCGTCCGGCCTGGCGTCCGAGGACGGCCTGCCGGTCGGCATCCAGTTCCTCGCCCCGGCACACGAGGACGCTCGCCTGTACCGCGTCGGTGCGGCGCTGGAGTCCCTGCTCGTCGACTCGTGGGGCGGTCCGCTCCTCGACAGGGCGCCGGCGCTCGGCGCGAACGGAGGTGCCCGCTGATGGCGAAGGACAAGCTGATGGACTTCGACAAGGCGCTCGAGCTCTACGAGCCGGTGCTCGGGTTCGAGGTGCACGTCGAGCTCAACACCGAGACCAAGATGTTCTCGGCGGCGGCCAACCCGGCGAACGACGCGAACCACGGTGCCGAGCCGAACACCCTCGTCGCTCCCGTCGACATGGGACTGCCGGGCGCGCTCCCCGTCGTCAACGAGACCGCGGTGCGGTATTCGATCAGCCTGGGCCTTGCCCTCGGCTGCTCGATCGCGCCGTCGAGCCGGTTCGCGCGGAAGAACTACTTCTACCCCGACCTCGGCAAGAACTACCAGATCTCGCAGTACGACGAGCCCATCGCCTTCGAGGGCTCGGTCGACATCGAGCTTGCCGACGGCGAGATCGTCACGGTGCCGATCGAGCGCGCGCACATGGAGGAGGACGCCGGCAAGCTCACGCACGTCGGCGGCTCGACCGGTCGCATCCAGGGCGCCGAGTACTCGCTGGTCGACTACAACCGAGCCGGCGTGCCCCTCGTCGAGATCGTCACCAAGCCGATCTTCGGCGCCGAGCACCGCGCGCCCGAGATCGCGAAGGCGTACGTCGCGACGATCCGCGACATCGTGATCGCACTGGGCATCTCGGAGGCGCGCATGGAGCGGGGAAACCTCCGCTGCGACGCCAATGTCTCGCTGCGCCCTCGTGGCCAGGAGAAGCTCGGCACGCGCACCGAGACCAAGAACGTCAACTCGATGCGCTCGGTCGAGCGGGCCGTGCGGTACGAGATCCAGCGTCAGGCGGCCATCCTCGCCGCAGGCGGGACGATCACGCAGGAGACGCGCCACTGGCACGAGGACACCGGCACCACGTCGCCTGGTCGTCCCAAGTCCGACGCGGACGACTACCGCTACTTCCCCGAGCCCGACCTGCTGCCGGTGGCGCCGTCCGTCGAGCTGATCGAGCAGCTGCGCGCCGCGCTGCCCGAACCGCCGGCAGCCCGCCGCCGCCGTCTCAAAGCGGACTGGGGGTTCGCCGACATCGACTTCCAGGGCGTCGTCAACGCCGGTCTTCTCGCCGAGGTCGAGGCGACGATCGCCGCAGGCACGTCGCCCGCGGCGGCGCGCAAGTGGTGGACGGGTGAGCTGCTGCGCATCGCGAACGCCGAGGGTCGCGAGCCCGCTGAGCTCGCCACCCCCGCGGACGTGGCCGCGCTGCAGGCGCTGGTCGACGCGGGAACGCTCACCGACAAGCTCGCGCGCCAGGTGCTCGAAGGCATGATCGCCGGTGAGGGCACGCCGCAGGAGATCGTCGACGCCCGCGGCCTCGCGGTGGTCTCGGACGACGGCGCGCTCATCGCGGCGATCGACGAGGCGCTGGCCGCTCAGCCCGACGTGCTCGAGAAGATCCGCGACGGGAAGGTGCAGGCGGCGGGCGCCGTCATCGGCGCGGTCATGAAGGCGATGAAGGGTCAGGCGGACGCCGCGCGCGTGCGCGAGCTCGTGCTCGAGCGCGCCGGCTCGACGGGCGCGTAACGGCCGAGGGTGCACGAGCACCCGTGCTGCTTCGAGAGGGCGGATTCCGACCGGGATCCGCCCTCTCGCGTTCGATGTCCGAGGTTGGTGGAAGGATCGAGGCATGGGGCGTGGCGACGGGACTGGCCGGGTCGTCTCACCTGAAGGTGCCGACGACAGTGGCGCCGGCATCCTGCACGTCGATATGGACGCCTTCTACGCGTCGGTCGAGCAGCTGGACGATCCGTCGCTGCGCGGTAAGGCGATCATCATCGGCGCGCCCGACAGCCGCTCGGTCGTGTCCAGCGCGTCGTACGAGGCCCGCCGCTTCGGCGTGCGTTCGGCCATGCCGGTCGGCCAGGCACTCCGCCTGTGTCCGCACGCGATCGTCGTCCCCCCGCATTTCGACCGGTATCTCGAGACGTCGGCGCAGGTCATGCGCATCTTCCGCGACGTCACCCCCCTGGTCGAGCCGCTCTCGATCGACGAGGCGTTCCTCGACGTGCGGGGCGCGCGCCGGCTGTGGGGGAGTCCCGGAGAGATCGCACGGATGCTGCGCCGCCGCGTCCTCGAAGAGACCGGCCTCACGTGCAGCGTGGGCGTCGCAGCGACCAAGCACGTCGCGAAGATGGCCTCGACGATGAGCAAACCCGACGGGCTGCTCATCGTCGCGGAGGCCGACACGGCCGCGTTCCTCGCGCCGCGGTCGGTGCGCGCACTGTGGGGCGTCGGCCCCAAGACGTCCGAGGCGCTCGAGGCACGCGGCATCCGCACCATCGCCGACGTGCTCGACACGCCCCGCGAGCTGCTGGATCGGGCGCTCGGGGTCGCGATGGGGGATCGGATCTGGCACCTGGCGCGGGGGATCGACGCGCGCGAGGTCGACACGACCCGCGTCGAGAAGAGCGTGGGGCACGAAGAGACCTTCCACGAAGACATCGGCGACACCGCCATCCTGCGCTCCGAACTCCGACGCCTCGCCGATCGTGTGGGCGCCCGACTGCGCAGCAGCGGATGGGAGGCATCGACCGTCGCGATCAAGGTGCGCTACGCGGACTTCACGACGATCTCCCGCTCGCAGACGCTCCCCGAGCCCACGGCCGTCGGGCAGCGCATCGGCGATGCCGCCCACGAACTGTTCGCGTCGGTGGATCGCGCGCTGCCGGTACGGCTCATCGGCGTGCGCGCGGAGAAGCTGCGCCCGGCGGGTGCGGCGATGCCGACGCTGTGGGACGACGACGAGGGATGGCGGCGCATCGAGGATGCGCTCGACGGTGCCACCGCGAAGTTCGGACGCGGCGCGGTCACCCGCGCGACACTGCTCGGTACGCGTGGTGGGGGCACCCTGCCGTCCAGCCCGCCCCCGCCCCGGCTCGACCAGGGGTGACGCGCTCGCACGAGGCTCGGCAGCGTCGCCGGAGTTCGCCTCCGCGCTGTGCGCGCGGCGCGGCGGCGGGTACGTTGGACCCATGCCCAACATCGCACTCGAACTCGGCAAGCAGTCCGCGTCCTTCGGCGTGAAGAGCGCATACGGCGATCAGCAGGACGTCGACGGCGTCCGCATCATCCCGGTGGCGCTGACGTGGTCAGGATTCGGCGGCGGATCCGACGAGGCGGGGAACGGCGGTGGCGGCGGTGGCGGCTGGGCCATCCCGGTTGGCGCATATATCCGTCGGGGCGACGATCTCCGGTTCGAGCCGAACATCATCGCGCTCCTGGCCGTCGCGGTTCCGTTCGTCTTCTTCGCCGGTCGCGCGCTCAGCCGTGTCATCCGCACCCTCAAGAAGTAGCCCGGACGCGGTCGGCCATTCGCTCGGGATCGCGGTCGATCGGATCATCGCGGCAGTCGCGCAGGTCGCTGCATCCAATCCCGTGGTCCTCATCGACGGACGAAGCGGTGCGGGCAAGACATCGCTGGCACGCACGCTCGTCGCACGATGGCCGCTGCGCGGCCGCGTTCAACTCGTGGCGCTCGACTCGATCTACCCGGGCTGGGACGGCCTGGACGACGGCGTCGAGCTCGCGAGGGAGCACATCCTGACCCCGCACGCCAAGGGAATCGTGGGGGTGTGGCAGCGGTGGGACTGGACCGTCGGCGAACCTGCCGAGGCGCATGCCGTCGATCCGTCTCTGCCGCTCATCGTCGAAGGTGCCGGTGTGCTCACCCCGGCGACCGCTCGGCTCGCCGATGTGCGGGTGTGGCTCGAGTCGCCGGCGGCGTCGCGCAAGGAGCGCGCCCTGGCTCGCGACGGCGAGACGTACCGTCCTCATTGGGATCGGTGGGCGCGCCAGGAACAGCGGCACGTGACCCGCGACGATCCGATGAGCCTCGCGTCCCTCGTGTTCCCCGTGCCGTGAGCGCGGCTCAGTCCTCGATGTCGAGAGCCGCCACGAGACCGTCGAGCCGGTACCCGATCCAGTCGTAGACGCCGAATCGCGGATCATCGTGCTCGTGCTCGTCCTCGTCGACGACGCCCAGCCGAGTGGCGAGCACCAGGCGGACGGCGGCGAGGGTGCGCAACCAGGCCTGAGCCGTCTCGGGGGCGAGCCTGATCTCCACCTGCTCCAGCAGTGCCGGGTCGTCGGGGTCCTCCGGGATCTCGGCCGCCTCCTGGAGGGATGCCAGCACGAGACCTGCGTCGGTGGCACGCCGATCGAGCAGGTCGGACTGCGTGAACGCCCGGAACTCCCGCGCCGCGTCCTCGTCGTCCGAGTAAGCCGACGGCACCAGCCGGGCGATGGCGGGGTCGCCGTCGTCGGGCGCGGATTCGCGCAGCAGTTCGGCGAACTGGCCGACCAGGCCCGCGAGATGGGCGGCCTCCAGGCGGGCGACCTCGAGCACGACGATCCGGTCACTCATCGGGGCTCCTGCCTCACGGTGGCCCACAGGCCGTAGTCGTGCATCGCTTGCGCGTGCAACTCCATCTGCTCGCGGGGACCGCGCGAGACGACCGCATGCCCCTCGTTGTGAACCGCGAGCATGAGGCGCTCCGCGTCAGGGCGGGCGAGGCCGAAGTACTCGCGGAACACGTGCGTCACATAGCTCATGAGGTTGACCGGATCGTCCCAGACGACGGTCTGCCAGGGGCGCGCAGGGTCTACGCGTTCGGAGAGGTCGATGTCCTCGTCGACCGACGGTGTGGCGAGCGCGGCCATCATGCCCACCCCAGCTCGTGCAGGCGGTCGTCATCGATTCCGTAGAAGTGCGCGATCTCGTGCACGAGCGTCGTATGCACCTCGTCGCGCAGCTCGTCCTCGTCGTCGCAGACCGCGAGGTGCGGCTCACGGTACACGATGATGCGGTCGGGCAGCTCGCCGATGCCGTAGCGCTCCCGCTCGGTCAGCGCCCAGCCGTCGTACAGTCCCAGCAGGTCGAGACTGCCGTCCTCGGGTCGGTCTTCGACCACGAACACGACGTTGTCGAGGCCCTCGACCATGTCGTCCGGGAGCGCATCCAGCTCGTCGATCACGAGCGTCTCGAAGGTCGCGGCATCCATCTCCATCATGATGCCCCGCTTCTACGCGAATGGGGCGCGTAAGACGCGCCCCATTCGATCGATTTGGGGTGAGTAACGGGACTTGAACCCGCGACCCCCTGGACCACAACCAGGTGCTCTACCAACTGAGCTATACCCACCATGTCTCCCGCTCGCGCGGGCAACCAGACGATTCTCTCACACCTCCGGAGCAAACGACGACACGACGGAAGCGGCCGCGGCGCGCGCGCCGTCGCTCGTCGGACCGGGCTCCGGAACGAACACCGCCTGGCGGTAGTAGGCGAGTTCGCGGATCGACTCGAGGATGTCGGCCAGGGCGCGGTGACCGCCGTCCTTCGCGGGTGCGTGGATGTACGCGCGCGGGTACCAGCGGCGCGAGAGCTCTTTGATGCTCGACACGTCGACGTTGCGGTAATGGAGCCACCGGTCGACACGCGGCATGTACTTCGCCAGGAACATGCGGTCGGTGCCGATGGTGTTCCCGGCGAGAGGGGCCTTGCCCTCCAGCGGGACGAACCGCTGGATGTACTCGAGGACCTGGAACTCGGCGTCCGCCAGGCTCACGCCGTGCGGGATCTCGTCGAGCAGCCCGGAGCTGCGGTGCATATTGGTGACGAACTCATTCATGTTCGCCAGCGCCGAGTCGTCGGGTTTGATCACGACGGAGAATCCCGGATCGAGAGTGCGCAGCTCGAAATCGGTGATGACCACAGCGATCTCCACCAGTTCGTCCACGCCCAGGTCGAGCCCGGTCATCTCGCAGTCGATCCACACCAGACGGTCGTTCTCGGATGCACCCACCATGTGCTCCATCCTTGTCACTAGTCCAGACATCCCACGGGCCTGGACTCGGGTGCCGACTCCCACGCCGGACCCGTTCGCCCCTCCGGGAGGATTCGAACCCCCGACCTGGCGGGTAGAAACCGCTCGCTCTGTCCCCTGAGCTACGGAGGGAAGGGTTATTCCACACTACCGGGTCGCACCACGCCGTCGCGGACGCTGGCGGATGACCGTCTCTCGGCGTAGCGTCAGGACCGGAGGCATCGAAAGGAGTTCACCGATGAGCACCACGCAGACGCACCACCCTCTCTGGGTCGCCTACGGAGCATCGGGTGTCGCCGGCAGCATCCGCAAGGACGACGACGGCTACACGGTCACGATGGCAGGCGCGAGCGAAGCGACGGGTACGTACCCGACGATGGAGATCGCGAAGAGCGCACTTCACTCGCACATGACGCCGGGCAGCGACTGGCCCATGTTCCGCGAGCACTGACCCGCACGGCGCGCCCGGTCGCGGGTGCGCCGCCGGGTGACGCGCGTCACGCCGAGCGCTCGGCGGCGACGCGCGTCGGCTTCCTGCGGGTGTCGAGCAGGGGCAGTGCGACGTGCACCAGCGGGCCGATCAGGACCGCGAAGAGCACCGTGCCGATCCCGACCGTGCCGCCGAGGAGCCATCCCACGATCAGCACCGACACCTCGACCAGGGCACGGCACAGCCAGATGGGCCACCCGAGGCGCGCGTGCATGCCTGTCATCAGGCCGTCGCGTGGCCCGGGGCCGAAATGCGCCCCGATGTAGAGGCCCGACGCGATCGCGACCAGGATGATCCCGCCGAGCAGTGTCGCGAACTGGGCGACGAACCCCGAGATCGGCGGGACGACACCGAGGACGATCTGCATGCTGGTGCCGACCAGGAGGATGTTCGCGATCGTGCCGACGCCCGGCTTCTGCCGGAGCGGAATCCACAACAGGAGCACGAAGAAGCCCACGATATTGGTGATCCAGCCGATGCCGATCCCCGTGCGGACGGACAGCCCCTGGGCGAAGACGGTCCAGGGATCGACGCCCAGGCCGGCTTCGACGGTCAGGGCGCAGCCCGCTCCGTAAAGGAAGAGACCGACGAGCAGTTGGACGATGCGGCGTGGCATGGATCCATCCAATCGCAGAATTGGATCGTAGCTCCCAGTCCAATGCGACTACTCTGGCCCCATGGACTCCCGCATCTCTGCGCGCGCCCTGGCGGCGGCCCTCGGTGGCTGGCGCACGCGCGAGCCTGCATACGAAGCGCTGGCCGACGGCATCCGTCTGCTCTGCCTGGACAACCGTCTCGCCCCTCGCACCGCACTGCCGGCCGAGCGCGAGCTGGCGTCCGCCCTGCACCTGAGTCGCAGCACGGTGGCGGCGGCCTATCGGAGCCTTCGGGAGACGGCCCACATCGCGAGTCTGCGCGGCTCGGGCAGCGTCACACTGCCGCTCGGACGCCGGGAGCCCGGGCGCGCCGACGCCGGCGAGGGGATGATCGATCTCCAGCAGGCCAGCCCGCCCGCATGGCCGGGGTTAGCCGGGATCATGGCCGAGATGGCGGGCGGTGCGTCCGCGCTGGTGTCGCGCGTGGGGTACGACGTCCTCGGGCGCATCGAGCTGCGTGAGGCGATCGCCGACCGGTACACCGCGCGCGGGGTGCCGACGCGCGCTGATGAGGTGCTTGTGACGACGGGCGCCCAGAGCGCGATCCATCTCGTGTCGACCGTGCTCATCGGCCGCGGGGACCGCGTGCTGGTCGAGACGCCGACCTATCCGCACGCGGCCGACGCTCTCCGCCGGGCCGGCGCCCGGCTGGTGGGCGTCCCCGTCACGACCGGAGAAGGCTGGGACCTCGATCGGGCCGAGCAGGCCTTCGCGCGCACCCTTCCCGTGATGGCGTACCTGATGCCCGACTTCCAGAATCCCACGGGCCGGAGCATGAGCGTCGGAGAGCGTGAGGCGATGCTCGCGGCGGGGGAGCGGTCGGGATCGGTGCTCGTCCTCGATGAGACGACCGCGGAGCTGGACATCGACCGCGGCCCGCTCGCGGCCGGCTTCACGGCGTCCGAGCCCGGGACGGTCGTGCGCATCGGCTCACTGGGCAAGACGGTGTGGGGCGGGCTGCGGCTCGGGTGGGTGCGCGCCGACGGCGACCTGATCCGCAGGCTGGTCGCCGCGCGGCCGGCGCACGACCTCGGTACGCCCGAGTTCGAGCAGGCGATCGCCACCCGGCTGCACTCGCAGTTCGACGACATCGTCCGGCAGCGCTCGGAGCTGCTGCGAGCGGGTCGCGACGCGCTGGTGCGCGCGCTGGGGGAGCGTCTGCCTGCGTGGGACGTCCCTGACGTGCATGGTGGCGTCTCGCTCTGGATCGAGCTGGGTGCCCCGCTCAGTTCCGCGCTGGTCATCGAGGCGCGGGCGCGCGGCGTGCTGCTGAGCGCCGGGCCGCGTTTCTCCGTGGAGGGCGGGCACGAGAGACACCTCCGCGTGCCTTTCACGGCGCCGCCCGAGGAGACGGTGCGCGCCGCGGACGTGCTCGCGGACGCCTGGTCGTCGGTCCGTGCCGGCGCGCCCTCGACGCTCGTGGAGCAGGTCGGCGCCGTCATCTGAACCACCGGGTGGCGCCCATGCCCGCTGGACGGGGTTCAACGGGCGAATGCCAGGCACTCCACAGCGTCGTCTGCGTTCCAGAAGTCGCCCAGATCGCGGAAGACGCGAGCTGCGGGGCTGTACCGCCGCGCGCGGAAGCGGATGGCGCCGGCCTGGGCGACTTCTTGGAGATGGCCGATCACACGGCCGCCCGGTTCCACGACCCGCCACAGGGAAGGTGCCGCGGTGACGAGACGCATGCTGGTCCGCGACCGGAGCAGGGGAGCGCCCGATGTGCGGGTTTCGACGAGAGCTGACATGGTGCCTCCTTCAGAGTCGAACATAGCTACGACCTCCGACATTCCGGGTGGCGATGTCCTCCGGCGTTTCCTCCCCAGGCGAGCACGCCACGCCGCTGTCCACAGATCGCCCGCACGCCGCACTCCGAGCGCTTCGGCGCGGCGAGTCTGGATCCACTGCCGGCGTCCTCGGGCACGGGGCGCCGGCAGGACCGAGGATGGTCCTCGGGTGACAGAGAGGATGAGCGATGAGCGACAGAGGCGACACCATCACGATCACCGGCAACGTGGCGACACCTCCGGAGTTGAAACGGACGCCGGCCGGGGTGCCGATCACCACCTTCCGTGTCGCGAGCGGCCAGCGCCGCTACGACCGCGAAGCGGAAGCCTGGACCGACGCCGGGACGAACTGGTACACCGTGTCGGTGTTCCGTTCGCTGGCCGACCATGCTCACCAGTCCTTGCAGAAGGGAGATCGGGTGATCCTCACGGGCCGCCTCCGGCTGCGGGAATGGGACAACGGCACGCGCCGTGGCACGGCGATCGAGATCGACGCGGAGGCGATCGGGCACGACCTGCTCTGGGGGACGACGACGTTCGTGAAGGATTCCCGAAGCGCGACGATCGACGCCGCACAGGCGCGGCCGACTCCCGTGGGTGCCGACGCGTGGGCGGCCCCCGGGATCGATGGTGGGCCTGCGGGCGAGGTCGAACCGGCCGCGAGGCCGATGCTCGTCGCTGTCGGGGCGGGCGACGACCCGTCGACGGACGGCATGGAGGCGCCCTTCTGAGGCGTTCAGCTTGCGCGGGGCCGGCGGCCCTAAACTCTCCCCGTGGCCCGAGACCTCCCGCCCCGCGCTCGCTTCGATGTCCGTTCACTGCGCGCCGCACGGGTGATCCTGACCGTTGCGCTCGTCGGGGTGCTCACGGCGTGCAGCCCCGGCGCCCCGGAGGCGACACCGACCCCCACCGCGACCCCCACCGACGGCGCCCCGAGCCCGAGCGCAACGCCGACGACGTCGGCCGAGCCCACGCTCGTGCCGGACGGGACCGCGGACGACAACCTCCCGCTGTTCTCGTCGGTCACCGCGGCGGTGTGGGCGACGGACGCCCGGGTGACCGGGCGGGCGTACATCGATGCGCTCACTGCGGCGGGGTTCGACAAGGCCGCGATGCAGGTGACCCAGGATCAGTCGACGGTGGGCAATCCCGCCGAGAGCATCCAGTTCTCGGTGCGCTGGAACGATCAGTGCCTGATCGGCCAGGTGGGTCCGGCGACGGGTGACCCGGTCACCGTCGTGGTGCCGGTGCTCGCCGAGGGGACCTGCCTCGTCGGGCAGACGCGGCCCATCGACTGGTGAGGTCCGACCGCCGCTCACACCATGACGGACGTGAGTCGGCTCACGCCGCTCGTCGCGTCGCCCGGTAGGCTGGGACGCTGACGTCTGAAGTCCAAGGAGAACAGAAACCCGCATGGCTGAGTACATCTACTCGATGGTCCGCGCCCGTAAGGCCGTCGGCGACAAGCTGATCCTCGACGACGTCACGATGGCGTTCCTCCCGGGCGCGAAGATCGGCATGGTCGGCCCCAACGGCGCCGGAAAGTCGACGATCCTGAAGATCATGGCCGGGCTCGACACGCCGTCCAACGGCGAGGCGAAGCTGAGCCCCGGCTTCACGGTCGGCATCCTGATGCAGGAGCCCGAGCTCGACGAGACCAAGACGGTCCTCGAGAACATTCAGGACGGCATCGCTATCAAGGCGAAGGTCGACCGGTTCAACGAGATCTCGGGCCTCATGGCAGATCCCGACGCCGACTTCGACGCACTGCTGGCCGAGATGGGCGTGCTGCAGGAAGAGATCGACGCCGCCGACGCCTGGGATCTCGACTCCCAGCTCGAGCAGGCGATGGACGCGCTGCGCACGCCGCCGGGCGACGCCCAGATCGGCCCGCTCTCGGGCGGTGAGAAGCGCCGTGTCGCGCTGACCAAGCTCCTGCTGCAGAAGCCCGACCTGCTGCTGCTCGACGAGCCCACGAACCACCTCGACGCCGAGAGCGTGCTGTGGCTCGAGCAGCACCTGCAGAAGTATGCCGGCGCCGTCATCGCGATCACCCACGACCGGTACTTCCTCGACAACGTGGCCGAGTGGATCGCCGAGGTCGACCGCGGGCGCCTCATCGGCTACGAGGGCAACTACTCGACCTACCTGGAGAAGAAGGCGGAGCGTCTCGCCATCCAGGGCAAGAAGGATGCCAAGCTCGCAAAGCGCCTCGCTGAGGAGCTGGAGTGGGTGCGCTCCAACCAGAAGGGGCGCCAGGCCAAGTCCAAGGCGCGTCTCGCGCGCTACGAGGAGATGGCGGCCGAGGCCGACCGCACGCGCAAGCTCGACTTCGAGGAGATCACGATCCCGCCCGGGCCGCGCCTGGGCAGCGTCGTGATCGACGCGAAGAAGCTGCAGAAGGGCTTCGACGGCCGCTCGCTCATCGACGGGCTGAGCTTCACGCTCCCGCCGAACGGCATCGTCGGAGTCATCGGCCCGAACGGCGTGGGAAAGACGACGCTCTTCAAGACCATCGTGGGGCTCGAGCCCCTCGACGGCGGCGACCTCAAGGTGGGCGAGACGGTCAAGATCAGTTACGTCGACCAGTCGCGGGCCAACATCGACCCCAACAAGACGCTGTGGGAGGTCGTGTCGGACGGGCTCGACATCATCACGGTCGGCAAGACCGAGATCCCCTCGCGCGCCTATGTGTCGAAGTTCGGGTTCAAGGGTCCTGATCAGCAGAAGAAGGCCGGAGTGCTCTCCGGCGGTGAGCGCAACCGCCTCAACCTCGCGCTCACGCTCAAGGAGGGCGGCAACCTGCTGCTCCTCGACGAGCCGACGAACGACCTCGACGTCGAGACCCTCCAGTCGCTCGAGAACGCGCTGCTCGAGTTCCCCGGGTGTGCGGTGGTCATCACGCACGACCGCTGGTTCCTCGACCGCATCGCGACCCACATCCTCGCCTACGAAGGCACCGACGAGAACCCCGACAAGTGGTACTGGTTCGAGGGCAACTTCGAGGCGTACGAGGCGAACAAGGTCGAGCGCCTGGGTGCGGAGGCGGCGCGTCCGCACCGCACCGCGTACCGCAAGCTCACGCGTGACTGAGATGGGAGACGCGGCGGTCGCAGCCTCGGCCGGCGACCGCCGCCTGCACATCCCCATACACCTGCGATGGGGAGACCTCGACGCGTTCAACCACGTCAACAACACGTCGATGCTGAAGCTGCTCGAAGAGGCCCGGGTGCGAGCGTTCTGGCTACCCGAGCCCGGCGAGGACGCGCCGTCGACGGCGGTGCTGGACTCGAGTATCTTCAGCGGGATGCTGACGCTCATCGCCCGGCAGGAGATCGAGTACCTGGCGCCGGTCCCGTATCAGCGGCATCCGCTCGACGTGCAGATGTGGTTCGGCAAGCTGGGCGGGTCGAGCATCGAGGTCTGCTACGAGGTCTACAGCCCGGTCGAGTCCGCTGCAGGCGGTCGAACGCTGTACGCACGCGCCACCACGGTCATCGTGAAAGTGGATGCCGAGACCGGGCGCCCGCTCCGGCTCACGGGCGAGGAGCGCGCGGCGTGGGGGCCCTACGTCGGCGAGCCGATCCACTACGCCCACCGGCGCTGACCGGCCGACCGACTCAGCCGGCGTCGCCGCCGGCCCCGGGAACCCGGATCATGATCTCCTGGGCGACGCTGGCCAGCAGGGTGCCGTCAGCGGCGTAGATCCGTCCTGACGCCAGGCCCCGGCCACCGCGGGCGCTCGGGGACTCCTGGACGTACAGCATCCATTCGTCCACGCGGCCGAACCGATGCCACCACATGGCGTGGTCGAGGCTCGCGACCTTCAGACCCGGCGTCGCCCACGAGACGCCGTGTGCGCGCAGGATCGACTCCTGGATGGTCAGGTCGCTCAGGTACGCGAGCGCGGCGCGGTGGATCGCGGGGTCGTCCGGAATCGGGCGGCGCACGCGCATCCAGACCGCCTGGCGCGGCGCCTTCACGGCGTCCGCCGCGACATAGATCGGCGCCGGAACGTGCCGAAGATCCACGGGTCGATCGGTGAAGAGCCGCTTGGACATCGGATGCAGGCCGCCGAGGTGCGACTCGATGTCGGGGAGGTCCTCGGGCGCGGGCACGCCTTCCGGCATGGGCTCCTGATGCTCGAGCCCCGGGTCCTCGTCCTGGAAGGACGCGATCATCGAGAAGATCGGGACTCCCTCCTGGAACGCCTGCGTGCGCCGGGTCGAGAACGAACGGCCGTCGTGGATGCGGTCCACCGAGAACGTGATGCCCTTCGCCGAGTCGCCCGGGCGGAGGAAGTACCCGTGCATCGAGTGCACGATGCGCTCTTCGGGGATCGTGCGCGACGCGGCGACGATGGACTGCGCGAGTACCTGGCCGCCGTAGACGCGCCCGAGCGGCATCGACTGCGATGCGCCGGTGAAGATGTCCTCCGTGGTGCGCGCGTCGGACGCGCTCAGATCGATGACCGACAGCATCGACGCGACCGGGTCCTTCTCCGGCACGGTCTCGGCGTTCGGCTCGGCATCCACGGGTGCTCCTCTCCGGGGCGGCGGCCGCCCGTCGGTCCGCTTGGTAGCTTAGAGGGCGATGTCACCGCGCCTGTTGCTCGCCGATCCCGAGTCCGCCGCCGACGCCCTCACCTTCGCGGGTCGGGCAGCGCGCTTCACCGTCGAGGGCGTGCGGCTGCAGGCCTCCGGCGGGATCCTGGCGATGACTGCGGCACCGCTCGCACCGCGCGGCTTCGGGGATCCGACCCCGACCGTCCTTGCGCTCCGATCGCTGAACGCGGACCCCGAGCTCGTGTGCGACCTCGTGGTCGAGGCATCCGCCCTGTCTGCGACCGCCGATGATCCGCGCGCGCTCTCGCTTCCCGAGACCGCCCTGTCGCCCGCCTGGGCGGGCATCACCCCGCCGCGCAGCGGCTGGGACGCGCGGCCCGGCATCGAGGCCTCGACGCTCGCCGCCAAAGCCCAAGGGGGGATCGCCCGCGTCGCCGACACGGTGCCGACGGACGCCGGCGAAGACGTGGTGCGCACCGTCCGTGCCGCCGTGTGGGGCGCGCCCGATGACGAGCTGGGAGGTCTGCCGCTCGGCGTCGCGTTCGCAGCTCTGAGCCTCGGCTTCATCAGCGGCGGCGAGACCGCTCGGGTCTTCGCCAGCGGACCGTGGACGCGAGTGAGCCTCAGCCGCGGGCATGTGCTGGTGCGTGGACCGGTGGCGAGCGGACTCACCCCCGTGCGTCGTACGGGATCCTCTGCGAACTGAGCCCGACCCTCGTGGTCACATGGCCGCCGCCGCCGCGCGCCCGGCGACCCGCCCCGAGAAGAGGCATCCGCCGACGAAAGTGCCCTCGAGGGCGCGATAGCCGTGGATGCCGCCGCCGCCGAATCCGCTCGCCTCGCCCGCGGCGTACAGGCCGGGAACGGGCTCGCCGCCGGCACCGAGGGCGCGGCCCGACAGGTCGGTCTCGATGCCGCCCAGGGACTTTCGGGTGAGCACGTGCAGCTTCACGGCGATGAGCGGCCCGGACTTGGGGTCGAGGATGCGGTGCGGGCTCGCGGTGCGGATGAGGCGGTCGCCGCGGAACGCGCGCGCCGAGCGCAGCATCGCGATCTGGGCGTCCTTGGTGAAGTCGTTGTCGATCTCACGGTCGCGAGCCTCGACCTCGAACCGGACACGGTCGGCGTCGAGCGCGTCGCCGCCGGGGAGCGCCTGCATGCCCGCGATGAGGTCGTCGAGGCTGTCGCGCACGACGAAGTCGGCGCCGTGATCCATGAACGCCTGCACGGGACCGGCGGCGCCCTTTCCGAGGCGGGATTTCGCGAGGAGCTTGACGTCCTTGCCGGTGAGGTCGGGGTTCTGCTCGCTGCCGGAGAGCGTGAACTCCTTCTCGATGATCTTCAGCGACAGCACGAACCATGAGTGGTCGTGCCCAGTGGCGCGCAGGTGTGCGAGCGTGCCCAATGTGTCGAACCCGGGGAAGAGCGGCACCGGCAGGCGATTGCCCGTCGCGTCGAGCCACACCGACGAAGGCCCGGGAAGGATGCGGATGCCGTGATCCGGCCAGATCGGATCCCAGTTCTGGATGCCCTCGACGTAGTGCCACATGCGGTCGCCGTTGATCAGGCGCGCGCCCGCGGCCGCCGACACGGGCTGCATCGAGCCGTCGACGTACGCCGGAACGCCGGTCACCATCGTGGCGGGGGGAGTGCCGAGGCGCTCGGGCCACCACTGGCGGACGAGGTCATGGTTGCCCCCGATGCCTCCGGACGAGACGATCGTCGCGTCCGCCGTGACCTCGAAGGTGTCGACGACTTCGCGCGAGCTCGCGACGCCGCGCGCGGCGCCGGACGGAGCCAGGACGTCACCGGCCGCGCCCGTGACGATCTCACCGTCGACGGTGAGAGAGGCGACGCGATGGCGGGGGAGGATCGTCACGCGGCCGTCGGCCTCACCGGCTTCCACAGCCGCCTGGAACGGCGCCACGATCCCGGGCCCGGTGCCCCACGTGATGTGGAAGCGCGGCACCGAGTTGCCCGGACCGGTCGCGGTGTATCCGCCTCGCTCCGCCCAGCCGACGATCGGGAAGAAGCCGACGCCCTTCTCGCGCAGCCACGCGCGCTTCTCCTCGTGCGCGAACTGCAGGTAGGCCTCGGCCCAGCGTCGGGGCCAGAGATCCTCGTCGCGGTCGAACCCGGCGTTGCCGAACCAGTCCTGCCGGGCGAGCTCGAGCGAGTCGCGGATGCCGAGGCGTCGCTGCTCGGGCGAATCGATGAAGAAGAGGCCGCCGAACGACCACCACGCCTGCCCGCCGAGATTCGACCGGGGCTCCTGGTCGACGATCGTCACGCGCTTGCCTGCCGCGACCGCCTCCGCGGTGGCGACGAGACCGGCGAGTCCCCATCCGATGACGAGGATGTCGGTGTGGTGGGAGGGCATGTCGACTCCTTCGTCGGCGAGGGGAGGCTGAGGCGAAGCTCAGCGAGCGGGGTCGGTGTCGGCCGGCGGTGCCGCCGTGACGGGAATGGATGCCGCAGCCCGGGGTCCTGCGGCGGGTCCGATGCCCGAGGGCTCGAAGGTATTCACCATGGCATACGCGGCGCGCTGGAGGTAATCCCAGAGGGTGGCCTCGTGCAGCGGCGGGAGCTGGAGCTCGTCCACGGCGACCCGCATGTGCGCGAGCCAGCGGTCGCGCGCGTCGGGGTCCACGTGGAACGCCGCGTGACGCATACGCAGCCGGGGGTGGCCGCGCTCCTGGCTGTACGTCGTCGGACCGCCCCAGTACTGCTCGAGGAACAGCGTGAGCCGCTCCTGCGCCGGGCCGAGGTCCTCCTCGGGGTACATGGGGCGCAGGACCTCGTCCTCGGCGACCCCGCGGTAGAACACGTCGACGAGCCGCACGAACGTGTCGTGGCCGCCGACCTCGTCGTAGAAGCTCAGCGGGGTGGCCGGGTCCGTCATGGGGTTCCTCCGGTGGTCGGGCCGGGCTCGTCGCCCGTGGGCGGTGTCGACGGCTTCTTGGGGGTTCGCTTCGGCTTCCACACGGGACGCTCCGGCGTGGAAGCGACCGGCGTGGGCTTGGTCTTGGGCGGGTTGGCGCCGCGCACACGCTGAGCGCCCTCGAGGCCGCTCGGCATGACCGCGGTGAGGGCGGGCAGCGTGATGCCCATCTCATCGATCGTGTGCTTCAGCCGCATGCGCAGCTCGCGTGCCACGTCGTCCTTCGCGTTCGCGCGGGTCTTCATGACGAGACGGATGACGAGCGCGTCGCCCGAGATCGACTCGAGGCCCCACACCTCGGGCTGCTCGAGGATGCGCGTGCGCCACTTCGGATCCTTCGAGAGTTCCTTGGCGGTGTCGAGCATCGCCTTCTCGACCTCGCCGATGTCGGAGTCGGTGGCCACCGAGAGGTCGAGGATGACCCGCGACCAGCCCTGCGAGAGGTTGCCGATGCGCAGGATCTCGCCGTTGCGCACGTACCAGAGGGTGCCGTTGACGTCGCGGACGTGCGTGACGCGGACGCTCACGTACTCGACGACGCCCGTCGCCAGTCCGAGGTCGACCACGTCGCCGATCCCCACCTGATCCTCGGCCACGATGAAGATCCCATTGAGCACGTCCTTGACGATGTTCTGCGCGCCGAAGCCGAGACCGGCGCCGATGGCGGCGGTGAGCAGCGTGAGCGATCCGAGAGCGGTCGGCGCCAGCACGTTGATGATCAGCAGCAGCGCGATGATCACGATCGTCACGTTGACGATGTTGCCGAGGATCGAACCGAGCGTGCGCGTGCGCTGGACGAGCCGCACCGACGCGAGCGGTGACCGCTCGAGCGCCTGGGTGTCGTCGACGTTCGCCTTGTTCTTGGCGCCGTTGACGATGCGGCTGACGACCCGGTGGATCACGAAGCGGAGGATCCAGGCGAGGATGAATGCGCCGACGATGATGCCGGCGACGGTGAGCAGGTTCCAGCCGGCCTTGACGAAGAAATCGCCGACCTGCTGCCAGAACTCGATGTCTGCGATGGTCGGCTCGTCGGGAGTCGTTGTGTCGAGGGGGAGGCTGATCATCGTCACGATCCTAACGAGGTGAGGACGCGCTCAGCCTGGGCGGCGCTCAGGTTGTGGACCGCTCGCCGTCGGGCGGCGCGGACTCGTCGACCAGCCGATGACGGTGGGCGAGGATCACTGCGTGAACCCGGTCGCGCGCCCCGATCTTGGCCAGCACGCGGCCGACATGCGTCTTCACCGTCGATTCGCTGAGGAACAGATGGGCCGCGATCTCGGCGTTGTTCATCCCGCGCGCGATCGCGAGGAACACCTCCCGTTCGCGCTGGGTGAGCTCGGCCGTCGGGTCGCCCGCCGGGCTCGGGGGTTCCGTGACGGGCGGCGCCGCGTGGAGCCGGTCGATGAGCCGCCGTGTGACCGACGGCGCCAGCACGGCGTCGCCCCGATGCACGGCGCGGATCGCCGCGGTGAGCTCGGAGCGGTGCGCATCCTTGAGGAGGAATCCGCTGGCGCCGGCATCGAGCGCTCCCACGGCGTACTCGTCGAGGTCGAACGTGGTGAGCACGAGAACGCGCGTCGACGGGTGTGCGGCGACGATGGACCGGGTCGCCGCGATGCCGTCGGTGCGCGGCATCCGAATGTCCATCAGCACCACATCCGGTGCATGGGCGGCCACCGCACGCAGCGCCTCGTCGCCGTCGGCCGCCTCACCGACCACCTCGACGTCCGGTTCGGCCTCGAGCACCAGACGGAAGCCGAGTCGGATGAGCTCCTGGTCGTCGACCAGGAGGACGCGGATGGGTGTCGTCATGGTGCGTTCTCCTCCAGGTCGGCCTTCGCGCCTGCCTGGGCCGACAGCGGCAGCGAAGCGCGCACGGCCCACCGTCTGCCGTCGACGGGTCCGGCCTGCAGGGTGCCGCCCACGTGCGCCGCGCGCTCGCGGAGCCCCGGGAGGCCGAACCCCGCGCCCCCGGGCGAATCTGCGGCTTCGGTGCGCGGCCGCACGCCGTCGTTCACGATGTCGAGGTCGACGGCGTCCGCACGCACGGCGATCCGCGCGTCGATCGTGGTGGCGAGGGGAGCGTGCCGCATCGCGTTGGTGAGGGATTCCTGCACGATGCGCGCCACTGCGAACCGCACCTCCGCGGGGACATCGTCGAGGCGACCCTCCACGTGCAGCACGACCGGGAACCCGGCGCGCTGCGCCGACTCGACCGCATCCGCGACCGACGCCGCGTCGACCGGCGCGAGGGGCGCGTCCGGGGACAGTTCGGGATCGCGCAGCACGCCGAGCATCGCACGCATCTCGGTCAGGGCGCCGCGTGCCGTGTCGGCGATCTGCTCGGTGACCGCCCGCGCGCGGGCCGGGTCCGCAGTCGCGGTCGCCCCCTCGGCGAGGGCGACGATGACGGTCAGGTTGTGCGAGACGATGTCGTGCATCTCGCGGGCGATCCGCGTGCGCTCGGCGGCGGCACCCAGGCGCGCCTGCTGATCGCGCTCTACGAGCAGCTGGCGGGATCGGTCGATGAGCGCCTCGAGATAGCGTCGCCGGTTGCCGACGTTGACCCCGATCAACGCCCCGATGAGCATGGCGATGGCGCCCGACACCAGCGAAGTGACGAGGTAGCCCCACGTTGTGGGATCCGCGAGGCCGGCGACGACCGTGTAGACCGCCATCAGGCCGGTCGCCGTGGCGAAGGCGATCCAGCACGACCGCACCGACCGATAGACCGCGACCGCGTAGATCGCGAAGGCCGGAAGGAGATGGGATGCCGGGACCAGGCTCGGCGGCAGGATCACCAGGGGCAGCGCCGCCGCGGCGAAGACGAGGAGCGGCCGCGAGCGGCGGAACACCAGGGCGACGCAGGCGCCGACGACCACGACGATCGCGTACACCGTCTGCGGCACCGTCGGGGGGATCGGGTATTCGGAGCGGAACGCGGCAGTGGGTGCGGACAGGAGGAACGCGAGGACCGCGACGATCACATCGGCGGCTCGCGGATGCCGCGCCCAGAAGCGCCGGAAGACCCCCGGGGGTCGCGGCAGCAGCAGGCCGTCGTCGGCGCCGGGAGCGGCACCGACGACGGCCTGGCTGGCGGATCGCGGCATTCGGTCGACTCTACGCGTCGCGTCCGCGCAGCACCGCCCAGCCGCCCACCAGCGGCACGAGGCCCCAGGCGGCCAACGTGACCAGCGGTACGGTGAGGTCCTCCGCGCCCGGAGCGGTCACCGCCGACGCGGCATTCATCGGGAGGTACTCGGCGAGGTCGGCGATCCAGCTCCAGCTCTCACCGAACATCGAGAACAGGCTGAACACGATGGGCAGGACGAACAGGACGCCGACGGTCACCGCGATGGCTCCGGCGCCGTTGCGCAGGATGAACCCGAACCCGAGGCCGATGAGGGTGAAGACCACCATCGAGAGCACGCCCAGCGCGAGCGGCACGATCGACTGCGCTGGCTCCGACCAGTCGATCCCCTCAGCGAGGAACGGGGCGGTCGCCGCGATCGCGAGGGCGTAGGTCACCACGGTCGTCAGCGCGATGAGCACGCCGATGACGACCGCCTTCGCCACGACGACGGCGCCGCGGCGCGGCTCGGCGGTGAGTGTCGAGCGGATCATCCCTGTCGAGTACTCGCCGGTGATGACGATCGCCCCGAGGATGCCGGCGACGAGCATGGTGAACTGCGTCGGCGAGAGGATCGCGCTGACCGCGGGGAATCCGCCGCCGAACTGGGCGGACGCCGACGCGATCATCATCGAGATGCCGATGGAGAGCACAGCGGTGATCGCGAGCGACCACCACGTCGAGCGGAGCGTCGTGATCTTGATCCACTCGCTGCGCAGCAGATTCGCGAACGTCAGTCGGTACGGCGATGCGGCGCGCGCTCCGGCGTCGGCACGCGTGGCGGGGGCGAGGGCGGTCATGCGATCTCCTTGGAGGTGTACTCGACGGCGTCGCCGGTGAGGGCGAGATAGGCGTCTTCCAGTGATCCGGTGCGGGAGGTGAGTTCGTGGACGGGAATGCCGAGCGAGGCGGCGAGGTCGCCGATCGACGCGGCGGTGACGCCTGAGATCTCGGCGACACCGGGGGACGACGCCGTCACGGTGACGTCGGGGCCCGCGAGGGCGGCGACGAGCTCCGACAGGCGCGGCGACCGCACGATGACGTTGTTGGTGGTCCACGCCTGCACGAGCTCGGACAGCTCGGCATCGGCGAGCACCTGCCCGCGGCCGAGCACGATGACGTGGTCCGCGGTCTGCGCCATCTCGCTCATGAGGTGGCTGGAGAGCAGGACGGTGCGCCCCTCGGCGGCGAGATGCCGCACGAACTGGCGCACCCACCGCACGCCCTCGGGATCGAGGCCGTTCACGGGCTCGTCGAGGATGAGCGTGCGCGGATCGCCGAGCAGCGCCGCCGCGATGCCCAGCCGCTGGCCCATGCCGAGCGAGAACTTGCCTGCCCGCTTTCCGGCGACCGACGAGATGCCGGTGAGCTCGATCACCTCGTCGACGCGCGAGCGGCCGATGCCGTGGGTCGCGGCCATGGCGCGCAGGTGGTTGCGGGCCGAGCGACCCGTGTGCACGGCCTTCGCGTCGAGCAGGACGCCGACCTCGGTCAGCGGTGAGCGCAGGTGCGCGTAATCCTGGCCGGAGACGGTCACCGTGCCGGATGTGGGCCGGTCGAGGCCGACGATCATCCGCATGGTGGTCGACTTGCCGGCGCCGTTCGGACCGAGGAACCCGGTGACCTTCCCCGGCTGCACGGTGAACGACACGTTGGACACCGCGGTCTTGTCTCCGAAGCGCTTCGTGAGCTGTTCTGCAACGATCATGCCCACAACGCTATGAGTCAGCTGTGCCCGTGCGCGTCAGTCTTCGGGATGAACAATCGCGGACGACGTGGTACCAGGGTGCCGAAGACGCCGGATGCCTCGACCCACGCAGGGTCGAGGCATCCGTCGTCGTTGCCTACTGGGAGTCGCGGTCCTGCACCGACAGCGCGCGCTCGACGCCGGCGAGGTTCTCGGCGACGAGGCGGCGCAGGGCCGGAGCGGCGTCGCCGTTCGCCTCGAGCCACGCGCGCGTCGCGTCGCGAAGTGCGACGTCGGCGAGCGGTGCGGGATACAGACCCACGATGAGGTACTGCGCGATCTGGTACGTGCGCGAGTTCCAGATGGGCAGCAGCGACGCGAAGTAGCGCGCGACGAAGTCGGCGAGCAGTCCGCGTCCTGCGGGGTGCACGAAGCCGAGAGCTGCGGCCCGCACGATCGTGTTGGGCTGGTCGTCGCTGTCGACGAGCGACGACCACGCCGCCGCCTTCGCCTCCGCCGACGGCAGCGCCGCCTTGGCCTGCGCGGCGAACTCGCCGCCCTTGGCGGTGTTGTCGGCTGCGAGGGCCTCGTCGATGTCGGCCGCCGTCACGACCCCGCCGGCGGCGAGCGACACGAGCAGCTGCCACGAGAGGTCGGTGTCGATGTCGAGACCGTCGAACGCCGCCTCTCCGTCGCGCAGCTGACGGACCTTCTCCCACTGGCCGGGGGTGGCGGCGGCGGACGCGAACGCGGTCACGAACTGCAGCTGGCTGTCGCCGCCGGCCTCGGCCGAGCCGGCCAGCGCCCACAGCGCGTCGGCGACCTTGGCACGCGTGACGTCGCGCTTCTCGGGCGAGACGTACGAGTTCGCGGCGAGCTGCAGCTGCGCGAGCGTGGTGCGGACGGTGGTCGACTCGGTCTCGGCGCCGATGTTGCGCAGCACCAGGTCGACGTAGTCGGAAGCGGATGCCTCGGCATCGCGCGTCTGGTCCCACGCGGCACCCCACACCAGCGAGCGGGCGAGCGGGTCGCTGATCTTGCCGAGGTGGTCGATCGCGGTCTGAAGCGACTGGTCGTCAAGGCGGATCTTCGCGTAGGCGAGGTCCTCGTCGTTCAGGAGCACGAGCGCCGGGCGCTTGTGCCCCTTGAGCTCGGGCACCTCGGTGAGATCGCCGTCCACGTCGAGCTCGACGTGGTGAACGCGCACCAGGGCCTCACCCCGGAGCTCGTAGAAGCCGACCCCGAGGCGGTGCGGGCGGATCGTCGGGTAGTCCGCGGGCGCGGTCTGCACGATCGCGAAGCGCGTGATGGTGCCGTCGACATCCGTCACGATCTCGGGCGACAGCGTGTTCACGCCCGCCGTCTCGAGCCACTTCTTCGACCACGTCGACAGTTCGCGACCGCTGGTGGCCTCGAGCTCGGCGAGCAGGTCGCCCACCTCGGTGTTCGACCACTCGTGCTTCTTGAAGTAGGCGGCGACACCGGCGAAGAACGCCTCGATGCCCACCCACGCGGCCAGCTGCTTGAGCACCGAGCCGCCCTTGGCGTACGTGATGCCGTCGAAGTTGACCTGCACGTCTTCGAGGTCGTTGATCTGCGCGACCACCGGGTGCGTCGAGGGAAGCTGGTCCTGGCGGTAGGCCCAGGTCTTCTCCATCGCGTTGAACGTGGTCCACGCCTCGGTCCACTCGGTCGCCTCGGCGGTGGCGATCGTCGACGCCCACTCGGCGAACGACTCGTTCAGCCACAGGTCGTTCCACCACTTCATGGTGACGAGGTCGCCGAACCACATATGGGCGAGCTCGTGGAGGATGGTGACGACGCGACGCTCCTTGACGGCATCCGTCACCTTCGAGCGGAAGACATACGTCTCGGTGAAGGTGACGGCGCCGGCGTTCTCCATCGCGCCCGCGTTGAACTCGGGCACGAACAGCTGGTCGTACTTCGCGAACGGGTAGGCGTAGTCGAACTTCTCCTCGAAGTAGGCGAAGCCCTGACGCGTCTTGTCGAAGATGTACTCCGCGTCCAGGAACTGCCACAGGCTCTTGCGGCCGTACACGCCGAGCGGGATGACCCGGCCCGACGAACTGGTCAGCTCGGAGAACGTCGCCTCGTACGGGCCCGCAATGAGCGCCGTGATGTACGACGAGATGCGCGGCGTCGGCTCGAAGCGCCAGGTCGCCGTGCCGTCACCGTGCTTCTTCGGCTCGGGGGTGGCGGAGTTGGAGACGACCTTCCACGGCTCGGGGGCCGTGACCGTGAACGCGAACGTCGCCTTCAGGTCGGGCTGCTCGAACACCGCGAACACACGGCGCGAGTCGGGCACCTCGAACTGCGAGTAGAGGTACACCTCGCCGTCGACCGGGTCGACGAAACGGTGCAGGCCCTCGCCGGTGTTCGTGTACAGGCAATCCGCGTCGATGACCAGCTCGTTGTCGGCGGCCAGGTCGTCCAGCGCGATGCGCGAATCGGCGAACGCCGTCGCGGGGTCGATCGAGCGGCCGTTCAGGGTGATCTCGCGCACCTCGCGCGCGATCAGGTCGATGAACGTCGCGGCACCGGGCGTCGCGGTGAAGCGGACGACGGAGCGGGATCCGAAGACCTCGGCGCCCTTCGTCAGGTCGAGCGCGACCTCGTACGACTGCGTGTCGACGATCGCGCGGCGCTCCTGCGCCTCGATGCGGGTGAGGTTCTCTCCAGGCACTGCTGTGGCTCCCATGGGTGAGGATGACGGAGGTGGTCGATCGGCTCGTCGCGCGAGCGCTCGATCCGGCGGCCGCCACCAGCGCTGCTGGCACCGATGACAACCGTCCCAGCCTATGTCAGCGGGCCCGCGAACGCCCGATCCCGTGGCTGAAAGCACCCGGATGCGGTGTCAGGATGGAGGGGTGACTTCTCCCGAGCAGAACGTCGTCCCCTTCGCCTCTCCCGCCGCCGCGCCCGGCTCGCCCTTCGTCGAGCAGCCCGTCGCCTACGACGGCCTCCTCCTCGCCGGCTTCGGCGGCCCCGAGGGTCAGGACGATGTCATCCCCTTCCTCCGCAACGTCACGCGCGGCCGCGGCATCCCCGATGAGCGCCTCGAAGAGGTCGCGCACCACTACCGTCACTTCGGCGGCGTGAGCCCGATCAACGCGCAGAATCGCGCGCTCAAGGCCGCCCTCGAGACCGAGCTCGCTCGGCGCGGACTGGACCTCCCCGTCTACTGGGGAAACCGCAACTGGGCGCCCTACCTGGGCGAGGCCGTGACGGATGCCGCGAACGCCGGCCACACGAAGCTCCTGGCGCTCGCCACCAGCGCCTATTCGTCGTTCTCGAGCTGCCGGCAGTACCGCGAGGACTTCGCGCGCGTGCTGACGGAGACGGACCTGGGCGGGCGCGTCACGATCGACAAGGTGCGCCAGTTCTTCGACCACCCCGGGTTCGTGCAGCCGTTCGTCGACGGTGTGCGCGACGCCGTGGCAGGATTCCTGTCCGACGGCATCGCCCCCGAGGCCGTGCGGGTGCTGTTCTCGACCCACAGCATCCCGACGGCGGATGCCGAGCGCTCCGGCCCGCGCGAGGGCGACGAGCTGCACCGCGACCTGGGTGAGGGCGGCGCCTACGCCGCACAGCATCTCGCGGTCGCCGAGGTCGTCATGGCGACCGTGGCCTCGGAGGTCCCCGGCGCCGACCGCGTCGCGTGGGATCTCGTCTACCAGTCGCGATCCGGCCCTCCGAGCCAGCCGTGGCTCGAGCCCGACGTGAACGACGTGATCGCCGAGCTGCCCGCGGCCGGTGTGCAGGCGGTCGCGATCGTGCCGCTCGGCTTCATGAGCGACCACATGGAGGTGCTGTGGGACCTCGACACCGAGGCGATGGATGCCGCGGCCGAGGCGGGCATCCGCGCGGTGCGCACGCCGACGCCTGGCGTCGACCCGGTGTTCGTGTCGGGGCTGATCGACCTCGTCGAAGAGCGCCTGAACGGCACGCCTGCGGGGGAACGGCCCCACGCGACCGACCTCGGACCCTGGTTCGACGTCTGTCGTCCCGCCTGCTGCGAGAACGTGCGCGCGGGCTTCAAGCCGGCAGCCGCGGGCATCGCGCCCTGAGCGAGCGAACCGCCTGAACGGACCGCTCGCCGCGGCGCAGCATCCTTCGTCGTCCGCTTCCCGCCCTCTCTAGGATTGAGCCCATGCGCATCCATATCGCGACCGACCACGCCGGCCTCGAGTTCTCGACGCAGCTGCAGCACCACCTCGCGGCCGCCGGTCACGAGGTCGTCGACCACGGCCCGATCGAGTACGACCCGCTCGACGACTATCCCGCGTTCTGCATCCGTGCCGCCAAGGCCGTCGTGCGCGACCAGACAGCGGGCATCGAGGCGCTCGGCGTCGTCTTCGGCGGCTCCGGCAACGGCGAGCAGATCGCCGCGAACAAGGTCGTGGGCGTCCGCGCCGCCCTCGCGTGGAGCATCGCCACGGCAGAGCTCGCCCGCGAGCACAACGACGCCAACGTCATCGCGATCGGGGCGCGCCAGCACACCTTCGAGGAGGCGGCGACCTTCATCGACCGCTTCATCGCGACGCCGTTCTCGGGCGAGGAGCGCCACGCGCGCCGCATCGCCCAGCTCGCGGCCTACGAGGAGGACGGCGCCCTCGAGCCCGACCCGCGTGCCACTGCCGGGCAGCCGGACGTCCTCGCCGCCGACGACAGCTCATTCGACCCCGAAGCCGGCTGAGTCGTGCCCGAGGGGCATTCCGTCCATCGCATCGCCCGCCAGTTCGACCGCAACTTCGTCGGGCGCGCGCTCGCGGCCTCGAGCCCCCAGGGCCGATTCGTCGAGGGCGCGGAGATCCTGAGCGGACGCTCCGCGACCTCGGTGCGGGCCGTCGGCAAGCAGATGTTCCTCGAGTTCGACGATGACCTCTGGCTGCGCGTGCACCTGGGCATGTACGGGGCGTGGGACTTCGCAGGTGAGATCCTGGTCGATCCGACGATCGCCTCGGCCAATGGCCGCATGGGACAGACGAACCAGCGCGGCACGGATCTCGACGACCCGATCCTCGACAGCGCCGGCGAGAACTCGCTGACCTCGATCGGCGCCCCGCGGCGCACCCGCGTGCACGTGCGCATGTCGGAGCAGACCACAGGGCTCGCCGACGAGGGCGACGAGTGGCCGCCGCCCGTGGTCGGGCAGGTGCGCCTGCGGCTGCTCACCGACGTCACGTGCGCCGACCTGCGCGGCCCGACCGCGTGCGAGCTGCAGACACCCGACGAGGTCGCCGCGACGATCGCCAGACTCGGGCCCGACCCACTCGTCGACGACGTCGCGGAGGGGGAGGAGCGCTTCACCTCGGTCGTGCGCCGCAAGCCGACATCGATCGGCCTGCTGCTCATGGACCAGAACGTCGTCAGCGGCATCGGCAACGTGTACCGCGCCGAGCTGCTGTTCCGGGCACGGCAGAACCCGCACACGCCGGGGCGCGACGTCCCCGAGGAGGTCGTGCGCGACATCTGGCGGGACTGGGTGCGACTGCTCGCCATCGGCGTCGAGACCGGCCAGATGATGACGATGGACGACCTCGACCCCGAGGCCTACCGTGCCGCGATGGCGAGTCGCGACGATCGCCACTGGGTCTACCACCGCGCCGACCTGCCGTGCCGGGTGTGCGGCACGGCGATCGTGGTGGAGGAGGCCGCGGGGCGGAAGCTCTACTGGTGCCCGCGCTGCCAGGCGTGACGCCGATCCGCGGTGGCAGCCTGCGCGAATAGGCTGGGCGCATGCGTCAGAACCCGAGCTTCGCGATGTCGGATGTCGGTGAGATCCGCCGGCTCATCGAGCAGAACCCGTGGGTCACGATCGTCTCGTCGACCGAGGACGGGCTCGTCGCCTCGCACTACGCCGTGCTCCTCGACGCCGAACGCGAAGACCTGACGATCGTCGGCCATGTCGGCAAGCCCGACGACCTCATCCACGGGCTGGGAGAGCGTGAGCTGCTCGTGGTCGTGCAGGGTCCCCACGGGTACATCTCGCCCGGCTGGTACGGCGACGTGCAGAGCGTCCCGACCTGGAACTTCGTCTCGGCGCACCTCAGCGGCATCCCGGAGCTGCTCGCGCCGGAGGAGAACCTCGAAGTGCTCGAACGCCTCGTCGCGCGGTTCGAGAGCGGCCTGCCGCAGCCGCGCCTGATGTGGGAGCCGCCGAACGATCCGGAGTACGTGCGCCGGCTCGAGAGGGGCACGGCGGGCTTCCGGCTCACGCCGACGAAGGTCGTCGGCAAGCGCAAGCTGAGCCAGAACAAGCCCGACGAGACCGTCGAAACCGTCGTCATGGAGCTCGAGGCCGGCGCGAGTCCGTACGCCGACCCGCGCCTGGCCGCAGAGATGCGCCGCGACTTCGAGACCCGGAAGGCCGCTCGGTGACGGCGGCGCGCGGCGAGACCGTCGACGTCATCGCGAACGCGCGTCTCACCGGCTCCGACCGCACAGATCCTTTCGGTGCGGATCCGGTCGACGTGCACCTGGCCGAGGGCCGCGTCGTCGACATCGCGCCCGCCGGTGCGCTCGCGCGCAACGGAAGCGTGCTCGACGCTGAGGGCGGCTGGGTCGTCCCCGGGCTCTGGGACCACCACGTCCACACCGTGCAGTGGGCCCTTTCGGCCCAGCGCGTGCCGCTCGGGGGAGCGACGTCCGCCGCGCAGGCGGCGAGTCTCATGGGAGCCGCGGACCCGCTCCCCGACGGGCGCCGCGTCGGCAGCGGTTTCCGCGACGCGTTCTGGGCCGACACCCCCGATCTCCATGTGCTCGATGCCGCCACGGGCGAGGTCCCGACCTACCTCATCAACGCCGACGTGCACAGCGTGTGGCTCAACTCGGCGGCGCTCCGCCGCGAGGGCTTCGAACCAGACGACCACGGCATCCTCCGCGAGGAGCCGGCGTTCGAGATCTCCCGCAGGCTCAACGCCGTCGACGCGTCGGTGTCCGACCCGCTCGTCGCGCGCATGGCACGGGATGCCGCCGCCCGCGGTGTCGTGGGGCTCGTCGACCTCGACATGTCGTGGAACGAGGACGCGTGGACCCGTCGCCTCGCCGCCGGGTTCGACGCGCTGCGCATCTCGTTCGGGATCTACCCTCAGTTCCTCGATCGCGCGGTCGTCGACGGGCTCAAGTCCGGAGACGTCGCCCGGGGCGCAGCATCCGATCTCGTCCGTGTCGGCCCGCTCAAGGTCATCACCGACGGATCGCTCGGCACTCGCACGGCCGCGTGCTCGCACGCGTATCCCGGCGATCCGCACAACCACGGCCTGCTCACCGTCGATCTCGCCACGCTCGTCGACCTGATGACGCGTGCGACAGCGGCGGGCATCGCCTCGGCCATTCACGCGATCGGCGATGTCGCGAACTCGCACGCGCTCGACGCCTTCGCCGCGACCGGGGCGTGGGGCACGATCGAGCACGCGCAGCTCGTCTCGCATGCCGACATCCCGCGGTTCGCCCGCCTCGGCATCGGAGCGAGCGTGCAGCCCGAGCACGCGCTCGATGACCGCGACCTGACCGACACCGTCTGGGCGGGCCAGACGGCGCAGCCGTATCCGCTGCGGGCACTCGCCGATTCCGGTGCGAACCTGCTGTTCGGCTCCGATGCACCCGTGTCGCCGCTCGATCCGTGGGCGGCGATGGCCTCGGCGGTGTTCCGCACGCGCGACGGCCGCGACGCCTGGCAGCCGGCGCAGCGCGTCGACGCGGCGACGGCGCTGGCGGCATCGACACGCGGAGGCTCCGCGGAACCGGCGCGGATCGGTCCCGGCGACGTCGCCGACCTCGCGATCGTCGAACGCGACCCGCTCTGCGCCGATGAGATGGCCCTGCGAGGCATGCCCGTATCTGCGACGCTCCTGGGCGGGCGCCTGACACACCGCGTGTAATCCCGCGGCCCGTTCGGGGGTCTTCCCCCGTACGGGTTCGGGAGGGGGTCGGATGCCGCCGCGCCGGCGTCGTCGCGAGGCTGGAGGCATGACCCTCCCTCTGGCTGCCGTGAGCGCCGCCGCACCGCCGGCTCCGCCACGGAGAAGGCGCCGCCGCCGGCTCGTCATCGCACTCGTCACCATCCCCCTCGCCGTCATCGTCCTGCTCGTCGGGGCCGCGGGAATCTGGTTCGCGACGAACGCCGTGCGGGCGACACCTCCCCCCGCGGGCACCCTCGACTTCAGTGCACCGCTCGCCGTGCCGCCGCTCGCCCCGTCGCGCGTCGAGCACGGCGTGCGCGTCTTCGAGCTGACCCCTCAGGAAGGGAGCTCGTCGTTCGTCACCGGGGGCGAAACGCCCACGCTCGGCTACGACGGCGCCTACCTCGGACCCACCATCGTCGCCCAGCGTGGCGAGACGGTTCGCGTCGATGTGACGAACGGCCTGTCCGACCCCACGACGGTGCACTGGCACGGCATGCATCTGCCCGCGGCGATGGACGGAGGTCCGTACTCTTCGATCGCGCCCGAGGCCACGTGGCATCCGGAGTGGACGATCGACCAGCCCGCCGCGACGCTCTGGTACCACCCGCACCTGCACGAGCGCACGAGGGAGCAGGTCGACGCGGGGCTGGCCGGCATGTTCCTGGTCCGCGACGAAGAGGAGTCGGCGCTCCCGCTTCCGCGCGAGTACGGCGTCGACGACTTCCCGGTCATCGTCCAGGACCGCTCGTTCCACAGCGACGGCTCGTTCGCCGGCGGTCTCGGCATGCAGTTCGACGGCGTGCTCGGCGACACGATCCTCGTCAACGGCACCGTCGCGCCGTATCTCGAGGTCGGGACCGAGCGGGTGCGGCTGCGCCTGCTCAACGGCTCGAGCGCGCGCATGTACGACCTCGCGTTCGCCGACGGTCGCCCATTCGACCTCATCGCGACCGACGGCGGCCTGCTTGAGGAGCCGGTGCGCGCGACCGACATCCCGCTGTCGCCCGGCGAACGCGCGGAGATCGTCGTGGCGATGAGCCCGGGGGAGCGGGTCGTGCTCCGCTCCGAGGCTCCCGACCCGGCTCTTCACGCGGGCTCGGCGGCGTTCGACGTGATGGAGCTGCGGGCCGCGGCATCCCTGACCCCCTCGCCGGAGGTGCCGACGCGGCTCGCGAGCCTGCCGGCCGCGGACGATGCGGACGCCGCCACCGAGCGCACGTTCGTCATGTCGGGGCACAGCATCAACGACCGGGAGATGGACCTCGGCCGTGCCGACGTCGTCGCGACCGTCGGCACGAGCGAGGTGTGGACCGTGCGCAACGGCAATCCGCTCCCGCACTCGTTCCACGTCCACGACACGCAGTTCCGGATCCTCAGCGTCGACGGCGCTCCGCCGCCGCCGCGACTCGCAGGGTTCAAGGACACGATCGCGCTCGAGGGCGAACGCGAGTACCGCCTGCTCGTGCGGTTCGAGGACCACGCCGATCCGACCACTCCGTACATGTATCACTGCCACCTGCTGTGGCACGAGGACCAGGGCATGATGGGACAGTTCCTGGTCGTCGAACCGGGCCAGCGGCCCGACCTGAAGCGTCCCGAGGGAGACACCGATGACCGTCACGACCACTGAGCCGGCCCCGCTGCAGCCGGCCGCGACTGAACCCGCCCCCGGGTTCTGGGCGCACTACGGACGCGCCTGGGCGCGCACACCGGGCAGCGCGCTGTACCTTCTCGCCGTCTTCGTCCTCGCGATGATCTCGGTGAGCGTGCTCGCCGCGCTCTTCTGGACGGGTGTGGGCCTGCTCATCCTCGTGATCGGCCTGCCGCTCGTCGTGCTGACCCTGCTCATCGCGCGCGGGTTCGGCGTGGCCGACCGGTTTCTGCTGCTGCTCACGGGTCTGGCCGAGATCGCCGAGCCGGAGTGGAACCGCGACAAGCTCGACACCTCCGGCTTCTGGATGACGCTCACGCGTCCCATCCGCAATGCCCACTACTGGCTGTACCTCGTTCACGGCATGATCGTGAGCCCGATCATCAGCACCATCTCGTTCGTGCTGACGACCGTGTGGCTGAGCGTCGGGCTGGGTGGACTCACGTACTGGTTCTGGGGTGTCTTCCTGCCCCGAGGCGACGGCGGCGACTGGGGCCACTTCGTCGCGGACGCCGTGCCGGGGCTGTTCGGCGGATGGAGCGGCTGGGCGGTCGAGGTCACGCTGTACCTGGTCGCGGGCATCGTGTTCACCTTCACGATGCCGTGGGTGCTCGGCGGCCTCGCCCGCGGTCACCACGCGGTCGCGAAGGGCATGCTCGGCCGGTGGAACTCGGACGAGCTCGCCGCCGAGGTCCGTGCGGAGGCGGCCGCCCGCGGTGCCGCCGTCCATGCCGAAGACCTGGCGCTGCGCCGCCTGGAACGGGACATCCACGACGGTCCACAGCAGCGCCTGGTGCGGCTGCAGATGGACCTCGCCGCGCTGGAGCGCCGCGCCGAGTCGGGAGACACGGATGCTGCCGCCGAGCTCGCCCGTGACGCGCGGGGTCACGCGAAGGCCGCACTCGACGAGCTGCGTGCGCTGTCGAGCGGCGTCGCGCCGCCCCTCCTGCAGGACCGTGGCCTGGCCGCCGCACTCGACGCGCTCGCGACGGGCTCGCCGCTGTGGGTCCAGCTGGAGGTCGACCCCGCGGTCGACCGCGGGGTCAGCCAGGAAGTGGCCCGTACCGTCTACTTCATCGTCGCGGAGCTGATCACGAACGCGGTCAAGCACTCCGGCGCCACCGGGGTCACGCTGCGCGCGTCGCTGCGACGCACGGCTGCCGGGACACCCACGCACCTCGACGTCTGGGTCGTCGACAACGGCCGCGGCGGCGCCGCCATCACGTCGGGTCACGGGCTCGAGGGCCTGCGCGAGCGCGTCGCCGGACTCCGTGGCGTGCTGGTCGTGACCAGCCCGGTCGGAGGGCCGACCTCGGTCGGCGCGCACATCCCGCTCACGGCCCTGCCATGACCGATCCCTATCCTGAGGGAGTGGTCTCGTCGTTCCGCTCCGCCCCGCTCCGCGTCGTCCTGTTCGAGGATTCGGTCCTCCTGCGTGAGGGCCTCGTCCGGCTCTTCGACGAGGCGGGATACGTCACGGCCGGCGCCTGGGGCGACGCCGATGACGTGGTGGCCCGCGTGCGCGAAGCGCGTGCGGACGTCGCAATCCTCGACGTCCGCCTCCCGCCCGGCTTCCGTGACGAGGGGATCCGCGCGGCGCTGGCCGTGCGCGCCGCGCTGCCGGCGGTCGGCATCCTCGTGCTCAGCCAGTACGTCGAGGGCGTGTATGCGAAGGAGCTCCTCGCCGGCGGCGAGGGCGGCGTCGGCTACCTCCTGAAGGACCGCGTCACGTCCCTCGACGAGTTCACCGACGCCGTCCGCCGCGTCCGCGAGCGGGGGACCGTGCTCGATCCACTCGTCGTACAGGGGCTGCTCTCGGCGCGACCCGATCCGCTCGCCACGCTGACGCCGCGCGAGCGCGATGTTCTGACACTCATGGCCGAGGGACGCAGCAACGCGAGCATCGCGGGGCGGCTGTTCATCGGCGTGGGAGCGGTGGAGAAGAACATCAGCGCGATCTTCGCGAAGCTCGGGCTCGAGGAGTCGGGCACCGAGCACCGCCGGGTCCTCGCGGTGCTCGCCTTCCTGCAGCATCCGTGACACGACGAAGGCCCCCGGGAGATCCCGGGGGCCTTCGTCATCAGATGGCGATCACTCGGCGAGGTGCGCGAAGAGGAACCAGCGGTCCTTCTCGAGCGACTCCTTGATGCCGATCGCGATGTCCTGGCTCGTGAGGTCGAACTCGTCCAGTCCGTCGATCGCGGCCTGCGAGTCGGCGATGACCGTGTCCATGTCGGAGATCACGTTGCGGATGAGCGCATCCCACTGCGTGAAGCCTGCGGGGACCGCGGTCGAGGTCTTCTGGGCGACCGTGCCGACGCGGGCGTCGATCGGAAGCCCGAGGGCCACGATGCGCTCGGCGGCCTGGTCGGCGCCGGCCTGAGCGTGGGCGACGACAGAGTCGAGCAGTTCGTGGATCGCGATGAAGTTCGCGCCGCGCACGTTCCAGTGCGCCTGCTTTCCGTTGACAGCCAGGGCCTGCAGGCCCAGGACGACGGGGGTGAGGAACTGCGCCGTCGCGGCGGCGACGTCGGGGTTCGCTGCGGTTGCGGGGGTGGTCTGGGTGTTCGTCATGTCGCTCGTCTCCATCTTTCGGCCTCTGGTGACTGCAACGCTACTCAGCGGGAGTCATTCCGCAAGCAAGAGAAGGCTGGGCTAAACCGGGGAATCCGCACCGTCGGTGCGGGCCGACGGTGCGACAGCGGCTAACGTCGATTCGTGCCTTCCGCCGATCACGACCTCGGACCGCAGCATCTGAGCGTTCCCGCAAAGACCGTGACCCGCGAGCCCCGCGACCGCTCGCCCGAACACGCCGAGCCCTCGCGCTTCATCCCGCATGTGCAGGGCCTGCGTGCGATCGCCGTGCTGTGCGTCGTGCTGTACCACTTCTGGCCGGGCCGGCTCACGGGCGGTTACATCGGCGTCGACATCTTCTTCGTGATCTCGGGCTTCCTCATCACCGCGCATCTCATGCGCGAGCTGACCGGCACCCGCTCGGTGAAGCTCGGCCAGTTCTGGGCGCGACGCGCACGGCGCCTGCTCCCGGCTTCCCTCCTCGTCCTGCTGTTCTGCGCAGTAGTGGTGATGTCGCCGTATCTGATGCCCACGTCGGCGTTGCCGAACGAAGTCCGCGAGATCCTCGCGTCGACGTTCTACGTCGAGAACTGGTACCTGGCGCTCAACTCCGCCGACTATCTCAACCACTCGGGTTCGCCCACCACGGTGCAGCACTACTGGTCGCTGTCGCTCGAAGAGCAGTTCTACGTGATGTGGCCGCTCATCATGCTGCTGGCCGCGTGGATCGGCGTGAAGTTCTTCCGCGGCGCCCGTCGCCGCGTCATCATCACGACGCTCGGCATCGTGACCGCCGTCTCGTTCGTGTTCTGCGTCGTCTTCACGATCACGAACCCCGCGCCCGCGTACTTCGTCACGTTCGGCCGCATGTGGCAGTTCGGCGTGGGCGCCCTGATCGCGCTCGTCCCGATGCTCAGGGTCCGGGGCGCAATCGGGAGCTTCGTGCTCGGCTGGGGCGGCATCCTGCTCCTTGTCTACGTCGCCTTCACGTTCGACGGGCAGACGCCGTTCCCCGGCTACATGGCGGCGCTGCCGACTCTCGGCGCGGCCGCGGTCATCGCGGCCTCGAACACCGAGCGCTGGTGGTACCCCACCCGCATCCTCGCGATCCGTCCCGCGCAGTTCGTCGGAGACATCTCGTATTCGCTCTACCTCTGGCACTGGCCGCTGATCGTCATCGCACCCTCCGTGCCGTTCTGGGGTCTCACGATCTACCATCGCGTCGCGCTGCTGGTGCTGTGCTTCGTTCTCGCATGGCTCACGAAGCGATTCGTCGAGGATCCCGCCCGCGGCTGGAAGGTGCTCACCTCTCGCCCCGCTCGCGTGACCCTGTGGTCGTCGCTCGCCGCGATGATCGTGGTCGCCCTGGTGGCCGCCTCCGCATGGTTCGTCAACGCGCCCCTGTACAGCCAGGGCACCCGCGACATCGCGGAGCTGCAGCAGAATCCCCCCGACTGCTTCGGCGCAGCGTCGGTCCTCGACTCCTCCTGTGCGGACGCGGACTTCGGCGACACGATCCTCCCCGCTCCCGGCTTCGCGGGCATCGACCGGCCCGAGAATCCGGACTGCTTCGTGCAGCTCACCGATTCGCGACCGGTCTCGTGCACCTTCGGCTCGGACGACCCCGACGCCCCGCGCGTCGCGCTCATCGGTGACAGCCACGCCTACCAGCTGCTGTCGACGTTCCAGCGCATGGCGGACGAGAACGGCTGGCAGCTCGTGACCTGGTTCAAGGGCGCGTGCCCCTGGAACGCCACACCGCTGGCTACGCCGGGGGCCTTCGGCGCTGCCTGCACCGAGTGGCGCGACCGCGTGCAGAACGCGATCGACGACGCCGACCTCGACGCCGTGTTCACCGCGGCGATCGCGACCACTCCGTACTCGGCGGCCGGCTACGACTCCTCCTACGACGCGGCCGTCGCCGGCTACCGCGACGCGTGGAGCACCGTCACCGCACGCGGCATCCCCGTCGTCACCGTCGTCGACAACCCCGTGTGGGAGACCGACCCCAACAAGTGCCTGCGCACGCACGACATGTCCGAGTGCGACGGCGCGCGATCGGACGTGCTGGTGGACGACGATCCGCTCCGGGGCGCAGCATCCGGTCTCGACTCCGTCACGCTGCTCGACTTCACCGACGTGTTCTGCGGCGCCGACACCTGCGCGCCGGTCGTCGGCGGGGCGAACATCTACCGCGACCAGGACCACCTGACGGTCACGTTCGCCGACACGCTGGCGCCCTGGTACACCGACGCCATCGAGAAGGCGCTGGCGATTAGGGTCGGACCATGACGGTCGCACCCGGAGCATCGGTCCTCGTCGCCGCGGGCAGGACGCCCTCGCTCGACCCCACGTCGTTCGTCGCCACCGGTGCACGCGTCGTCGGGGGCGTGACCCTCGGCCCCGGTGCCAGCGTCTGGTACAACGCAGTGCTCCGCGCCGACGGCGACACCATCACCGTGGGGGCGAACAGCAACCTCCAAGACAACGTCTCGGTCCACGTGGACGCCGGCAGGCCCGTCGTGATCGGCGAGAACGTCTCCGTCGGCCACAACGCCGTCGTCCACGGCTGCACGATCGGCGACGGCTCGCTCATCGGCATGGGCGCGGTGGTGCTCAACGGCGCGAAGATCGGATCGGGATGCCTCGTGGCCGGTGGGGCGGTCGTGCTCGAGGGCTCCGACATCCCGGATGGATCCCTGGTCGCGGGTGTGCCCGCGAAGGTGCGTCGGGAGCTCACCGCGCAGGAGCGGGCAGGGCTTCTCCGCAACGCCGAGCATTACCTCGCGCACATCGACGAGCACCGCGACGCGACGCCCCTCGGCTGAGGCGGCGCGAGGTGTCAGCCGCGCGGCTGCGCGGGCGGGTGGTGCTTGCCGCGGTGCACCTCGTACAGGCGCACGTGGCCGGGCCAGGCCGGATCGTTCTCGATCGGCAGGTCGTCCATGAAGTGACGGATCACGTGGGCCAGCTGCCCCGGATGGCTGAAGTTGATCGCATGGGCGGCGCCCTCGAGCATCACGACGAGCACATGGCTGTCGGTCTGACTGGCGATCTCGTCGACGCGGTGCGCGTGCGGAAGGAGCGGATCGCGCTGGCCCAGCACGACCAGTGTGGGGATGCGCATCTCGAGCAGCCGCTGCAGTGACGGGTACTGCGTGAGCGAGCGGAACATCTTCATCGTGCTCGGCACGCCGAAGCGCACGTAGTCGGGCACGGCGACCCGCGCCATCTTCACCGGCTCGCGCGGAGCATCCTGCGAGAGCTGCTTGATCGCCCGACGCAGCGGCTGGTTGAACAGTCCGCCCGCCGGCGAGACCAGCACCGCGCGGTCGATGCGCTCGGGGTAGCGGTGCGCGAACTCGATGATGACGGGGCAGCCCATCGAGTTGCCGACGAGCGTCGCCTTTTCGACGCCGCGGTCGTCGAAGAAGTCGACCGCGGCACGCGCGAGATCGGGGATGTCGAGCATGTCCTTGCGCTTGCCGCTGCGGCCGAATCCGGGAAGGTCGGGGACATAGGTGTGGAACTCGTCGGCGAGCCGCTCGGCCGTCGGCAGCAGGTAGCGGCCGGAGAGTCCGAAGCCGTGCACGTGCGCCATGACGCGCTCGTCCTTGGTCGGATTCGGCGACTCCCGGTAGAAGACGTCGACGCCGTCGATGCGGGTCCACCTCTCGGCGAGTTGCGACGCAGGGCGCCGCGGGAGCTTGCGCTCACCCGGCTCGGGAATCGGCTTACGGCTGCTCATCGCGGCTCCTGGAGGGCATGGAACAGTTCCACACCCAGTGTGCCGCGAGAGGGCGACCCGGGAACAGTAGGGCGCGCAGGGGATTCGTGCGGCGCAGATGGGAGAAGCCCGTCCGTCGACGGCCTGGGGCCGACCGCGGAAGGGCTTCTGGAGGGGATGACGGGAATCGAACCCGCACCATCAGTTTGGAAGACTGAGGCTCTACCATTGAGCTACATCCCCGTGCGCCCGCGGACGGGCACCGGTCCATCGTATTACATCGCGACGGCCTTCCCGTTCCGACCCGCTGTCCAGACGCGCGGCCGAGCGAAGGGGCCGGTCATGGAACGCATGGGCAGACAGGTCGTCGAGGCGCTCGTCGCCACACTCAATGCGGGCGACGTCGCAGGCATGGACGATGTGTTCCACGACGATGCCGTCATCGAGTGGCCGCAGTCGGGCGAGCGCATCGTGGGCGCAGACAACCGGCGCGCCATCTACGGCGCATTTCCGCAGCTTCCTGCGATCTCGCCGCGCCGCCTCACCGGTGCCGGGGACCTGTGGGTGCTGGAGGCTGATCTGGACTACGGTGACGGCGATCCCTACCAGACGGTGTTCGTCTTCGAGCTGCGCGACGGACTCATCTCGAAAGAGACCGCGTATTGGACGAAGCCGTTCCCGGCCCCCGACTGGCGCGCGGGTTGGGTCGAGCAGATGTAGGCGCGCAGGAACGTCGCGGGCGCGTCGGCTAGACTTCTCGGGGCCGAAAGGCGCACGCACGCGTGCGAACCCGCCCGGGGCGTAGCTCAGCTTGGTAGAGCGCCCGCTTTGGGAGCGGGAGGCCGCAGGTTCAAATCCTGTCGCCCCGACATCACGGCCCTCGGAATTTTCGAACCCAGACCTTCAACCGCACGCTGCCGCGTGCGGCCGGAAAGAGGAGAAGTACAGGCATGGTGAACAGCACCGTCGAGAAGCTCAGCCCCACCCGGGTCAAGCTGCACATCACGGTCAGCCCCGACGAGCTCAAGCCGTCGATCAAGCACGCGTACGAGCACATCGCGCAGGACGTGCAGATCCCCGGCTTCCGCAAGGGCAAGGTGCCCGCGCCGATCATCGATCAGCGCATCGGTCGTGTCGCGGTGCTCGAGCACGCGGTCAGCGAGGGTCTCGACACCTTCTACCGCGAGGCCGCCGCAGCCCACGAGCTGCGCGTGCTCGGCCGTCCGTCCGCAGACGTCACCACGTGGCCGAACGAGAAGGACTTCTCGGGCGACCTCGAGGTCACCGTCGAGGTCGACGTGCGTCCCGAGTTCGACCTGCCGTCCTTCGAGGGCACGACCGTCGAGGTCGACGCGATCGAGGTCGACGAGGCCGCGATCGACGAGGAGCTCGACCGCCTGCGCGCCCGCTTCGGCACGCTCGTGACCGTCGACCGTCCCGCCGCCACCGGCGACTTCGTCGAGCTGGACCTCGTCGCCGCGATCGACGGCAACGAGATCGACCGCGCCGAGGGTGTCTCCTACGAGGTCGGCTCGGGCGAGCTGCTCGAGGGCATCGACGAGGCCATCGACTCGCTCACCGCCGGTGAGGACACCACCTTCCGCTCGAAGCTCGTCGGCGGCGACCACGCCGGCGACGAGGCCGAGGTCTCGGTGACCGTCAAGGCCGTCAAGGAGCGCGAGCTGCCCGAGGCCGACGACGACTTCGCCCAGATCGCGAGCGAGTTCGACACGATCGCCGAGCTGCGCGACAGCCTCAAGGAGCGCGTCGGCCAGCAGGGCGCCTTCACGCAGGGCTCCGCCGCTCGCGACAAGCTGATCGAGACGCTGCTCGAGCAGGTCGAGATCCCCGTCCCGCCGCAGCTCATCGAGGACGAGGTGCACAACCACCTCGAGGGCGAGGGCCGTCTCGAGGACGACGTCCACCGCGCCGAGGTCGCCGAGGCGAGCGAGAAGCAGTTCAAGACGCAGATGCTGCTCGACAAGATCGCCGAGACGGTCGACGTGCAGGTCTCGCAGGACGAGCTCACGCAGTACCTCGTGCAGTCGGCCGCCCAGTACGGCATGGCACCGCAGGACTTCGTGAACGCGCTGCAGGAGGGCAACCAGCTCCCCGCCATCGTCGGCGAGGTCGCCCGCAACAAGGCTCTCGCCGTCGCGCTCGGCAAGGTCAAGGTCGTCGACACGAACGGCAAGCCCGTCGACCTCAGCGGCTTCGTCGCCACCGAGGACGAGGAAGAGGTCGTCGAGGAGGCGGAGGAGATCGCGGATGCCGCAGCCGACGCCGACGCCGTGATCGAGGCCGAAGAGGCCGAGGCCGCCGAGAAGCCCGCCGCGAAGAAGGCTCCCGCGCGCAAGCCCGCCGCGAAGAAGGCTGCCGCGGAGGACGCCGAGGCCGCGGAGAAGGCTCCCGCCAAGAAGCCGGCCGCCAAGAAGGCTCCGGCCAAGAAGGCCGCCGACGCCGAGTGAGACACGTTTCGGTCTGCTGACCGATTGACCGAAGAGGACGGATGCCGCGGCATCCGTCCTCTTCCGTCTTCTGCGCGCTCTGCCCAGGGCGAACACGGGCGGGTCGTTCGCGAGGCGCCGGTAGATTCGATGGCGACCCAAGGAAACAGGAGTACACATGGCCGAACCACTTGTCGCGACCAGCGTCTTCGACCGGCTGTTGAAGGACCGCATCATCTGGCTGGGGTCGGAGGTGCGTGATGACAACGCCAACGAGATCTGCGCGAAGATCCTGCTTCTCGCCGCAGAGGACTCCGAGAAGGACATCTACCTCTACATCAACTCGCCCGGTGGCTCGATCACGGCGGGCATGGCGATCTACGACACGATGCAGTTCGTGCCCAACGACATCGTGACGGTCGGCATCGGCATGGCCGCCTCGATGGGCCAGCTCCTGCTCACGGCGGGAACGAAGGGCAAGCGCTACATCACGCCGAACGCCCGCGTCCTGCTCCACCAGCCGCACGGCGGCTTCGGCGGCACCGCGAGCGACATCCAGACGCAGGCGCAGCTCATCCTCGACATGAAGAAGCGCCTCGCCGAGATCACCGCCAAGCAGACCGGCAAGTCGGTCGAGCAGATCAACGCCGACGGTGACCGCGACCGCTGGTTCGGCGCCGAGGAAGCCCTGGAGTACGGCTTCGTCGACCACATCCGCGAATCTGCGAGCGACGTCATCGGCGGCGGCGGCACCGCCGGCTCCTCGAACTGAACGACCCGAAGGCGAAAGAGAGAGAACTCGCAATGCTGACCCCCACCTTCGGCGGAGCGCCGATGGCGCCCCAGGGCCTCCAGATGCCCGGCAGCCGCTACATCCTGCCGCAGTTCGAGGAGCGCACCGCCTACGGCTACAAGCGCCAGGACCCGTACAACAAGCTGTTCGAGGACCGCGTCATCTTCCTGGGCGTCCAGGTCGACGATGCCTCGGCAGATGACGTCATGGCCCAGCTGCTCGTGCTCGAGTCCCAGGACCCCGACCGCGACATCATCATGTACATCAACTCGCCCGGTGGCTCGTTCACGGCGATGACCGCGATCTACGACACGATGCAGTACGTGTCGCCGCAGATCCAGACGGTCGTGCTGGGCCAGGCGGCGTCCGCTGCGGCCGTGCTGCTCGCGGCCGGCGCACCCGGCAAGCGCCTGGCGCTGCCGAACGCCCGCATCCTCATCCACCAGCCCGCCGTCGGCGAGGCCGGCCACGGTCAGGCGTCGGACATCGAGATCCAGGCGGCCGAGATCCTGCGCATGCGCACCTGGCTCGAGGAGACGCTCGCGAAGCACTCGAACAAGACGCAGGCCGAGGTCAACAAGGACATCGATCGCGACAAGATCCTCTCCGCGGAGGAGGCGGTCACCTACGGCCTCGTCGATCAGGTGCTGACCACGCGCAAGCGCGGCCAGCAGGCCCTGACGAAGTAGTCGCTCCACGCGGAGCTCAGTGCCCCGCCGCCCGGATGACCGGGCGGCGGGGCACTCGCGTGTGCGGCAGGGGTTCTCTCTCCGCGAACCGCGGGTCGTCCACAACGTGCGTCGCAATGCCGCCGCATGTCGGCGTCAGCTATTAGGCTCGGAGAACAGCTGGGGGCTCGCCCCCGACGTACGAGGAGGAGCGGCATGGCACGCATCGGTGAGAGCGCCGACTTGTTCAAGTGCTCCTTCTGCGGCAAGAGCCAGAAGCAGGTCCAGCAGCTGATCGCCGGCCCCGGCGTCTACATCTGCGACGAATGCGTCGAGCTGTGCAACGAGATCATCGAAGAGCGCATGGCCGAGTCGTCGTCCGGCGTCGTCGCCGATTTCGACCTGCCGAAGCCTCGTGAGATCTTCGCCTTCCTCGAGGAGTACGTCGTCGGCCAGACCGACGCGAAGCGCGCGCTGTCGGTCGCCGTGTACAACCACTACAAGCGCGTCCGCGCCCACGGAACGATCCAGTCCGCAGAGCAGCGCGCCGACGAGATCGAGCTCGCGAAGAGCAACATCCTCCTGCTCGGCCCGACGGGCTGCGGCAAGACCTACCTCGCACAGACGCTCGCAAAGCGCCTCAACGTGCCGTTCGCCGTCGCCGACGCCACCGCGCTGACGGAGGCCGGCTACGTCGGCGAGGACGTCGAGAACATCCTCCTCAAGCTGCTGCAGGCCGCGGACTTCGACACGAAGCGCGCCGAGACCGGCATCATCTATATCGACGAGGTCGACAAGATCGCCCGCAAGGCGGAGAACCCCTCGATCACGCGGGACGTGTCGGGAGAGGGCGTGCAGCAGGCGCTCCTGAAGATCCTCGAGGGCACCGTCGCCTCGGTCCCGCCCCAGGGCGGCCGCAAGCACCCGCACCAGGAGTTCATCCAGATCGACACGACGAACGTGCTGTTCATCGTGGCCGGCGCGTTCGCCGGGCTGGAAGACATCATCTCCTCTCGCGTCGGGAAACACGGCGTCGGCTTCGGCGCCTCGCTGCACCGCAAGGACGAAGACCTGAACCTGTTCGGCGACGTGCAGCCGGAAGACCTGCACAAGTTCGGCTTGATCCCCGAGTTCATCGGGCGGCTCCCCGTCATCGCCTCGGTCTCGCCGCTGGACCGCGACGCGCTCATGGAGATCCTCACCGAGCCGAAGAACGCGCTCGTGAAGCAGTACCACCGCATGTTCGAACTCGACGGGGTGACCCTCGAGTTCGATCGCGAGGCACTCGAGGCGATCGCCGACCTCGCGGTGGCGCGCAAGACCGGTGCGCGCGGCCTGCGTGCGATCCTCGAGGACGTCCTCGGCCCGATCATGTTCGAGATCCCGTCGACCGACGACGTCGACAAGGTCATCGTGACCCGTGCCTCCGTCGACGAGGGCGCTCCGCCGACTCTCGTGCTGCGGGAGAAGCGCAAGAGCGCCTGACCGGATTCCACGACCGCGGGAGTCCCACGCATGGGCGATGTCGTACCGGACCTCGAGGGCTTCTGCGGCGTCATCAGCGCGCGTCGTGGTGACGACGTGCTGGGGGAGTGGGCTGTCGGGCTCGCCGACCGCACGGCGGGTGCGCCGAACACCCCCGCGACGCGATTCGGGCTCGCGAGCGGAACGAAGACCTTCACCGCGGTCGCCACGCTCTCGCTCATCGGCGACGGTCTGCTGCGGCAGGACAGCCCCGCGCGTGAGATCCTCCAGGACGACCTGCCGCTCATCGCCGACGACGTCACGATCGACCACCTGCTGAGCCATACGTCGGGAATCGGGGACTATCTCGACGAGGAGGTGGATGCGCTGGCGCCCCTCAGCGTGCCGGTGCAGAGCCTGGACTCCACACCGGCCTATCTGCCGATGCTCGAGGGCTTTCCGACGAAGTTCCGCGCGGGCGAACGGTTCTCATACTGCAACGGCGGCTATGTCGTGCTCGCGATCATCGCCGAGCGCGTCTCGGGCACCCCGTTCGCCGACCTCGTGCGGGCACGTGTGTTCGAGCCCGCCGGCATGACATCAACAGGCTTTCCCCGCTCCGATCTGCTCCCGCCGGGCACCGCGACCGGCTATAAGGATGACGGCCGCACCAACGTGTTCGAACTGCCGGTCGTCGGGTCCGGCGACGGGGGAGCGCACTCCACTGTGGGCGATCTCCACCGGTTCTGGCCGGCGCTCCTCGCAGGGCGCATCATCGCTCCCTCGCTTGTGGCGCTGCTCACCGAGCGGGTGACCGCCGACGCGGGCGACGACCTCGGCTACGGCCGCGGCGTGTGGCTCGATGGCGAGGATCTCGTCATCTCAGGCGGTGACCACGGCGTAGTGGCGGTGAGCCGGCACCATCCGCCGACGGCGACCACCGTCACCGGCCTCGCGAACGTCGAGGTGCCGACCTTCGTGCGCGTCCGCGAGCTGATGGGCGCGATCCGGGCAAGCGGTGTCGGAAGGGCCGGGTAGCTTTCGGCCCATGCCGACCGTTCGCCCCTTCTCGATCCACGTGCCCGACGCCGCACTCGCCGATCTGCAGGACCGCCTCGAGCGCTTCCGGCCTCTTCCTGAATCTCCGCGGCGACCGCCCTCGGGCATGAACGCCGGCTATCTCGCCACCCTCGTCGCGGCGTGGCGCGACTGGGACTGGCGGGCGCGCGAGGCGTGGCTGAACGCGCATGCGCAGTTCCTCGCCGACGTCGGCGACACGACGATCCATTTCGCGCATCTGCGCTCCGCCCGTGACGACGCGCCCGCGCTCCTGGTGATGCACGGCTGGCCGCACACGTTCGCGCTGCAGCTCGACTTCGCGGATCTGCTGCCGGACTTCCACGTCGTGGTGCCGAGCTTCCCCGGCTTCGCGTACTCGTCCGCCTACGCCGAAGGCCCGATGACCGAGACCCGGCTCGCCGCGACGATGCATGTCCTCATGACCGACGTGCTCGGCTATCGGACCTACCTGACCTACGGCGAGGACGTGTCGGCGAACGTCAACGACCTGATCGCGGGATCGTACCCGGAGGCGGTGTCGGGTGTCGTCGTCACCCACTCGCATTTCCCCGCCATGGCCGAGCGCGAGCTGCTCACCGCCCCTGACGAGGTCGCCTTCTTCACGCGCCTCGAGCAATGGGGTGGCACCAACGGCGCCTACGGGCACGTGCAGGCGACCCGGCCCGATACGCTCGCGGCCGCCCTCAACGACTCACCGGCGGGTCTGCTCGCCTGGCTGACCGAGAAGCTCGTGGAGTGGAGCGACACTCCACAAGCGGACCCGCGCGCGGTCGAGCGACGCATCTCTCGCGACCGCATCCTGACCGAGGCGATGATCTACTGGACGACCCAGAGCATCGGCACATCGTTCCGGCCGTATTACGAGGGCGCCGACCAGCCCGACGAGATGCCGCCCGTCGCGGTTCCGGCATCCGTACACATCCAGCGCCACGAAGGCGACTATCCCGAATCGCTGGCGCGACGCTTCTACCGCGACCTGCGCACGTTCGAGCGGCTCGACGAGGGCGGCCACTTCGCGATCGCCGAGGTGCCCGCCGTGATGGCCGAGCGGGTGCGCGCCTTCGCCCGCGGACTCGACCTGCTGTGAGCGTCGGCTACCCTGCCAGTCCGCGGCGTTCGAGCAGCGGCTGGATCTCGGCGTCGCGGCCTCGGAAGTCGCGGTAGGCCTCGAGCGGGTCCTTCGAACCGCCCACCCCCAGCAGCCGGCCGCGGAAGCGATCGCCGTTCTCGCGACGGAGGCCGCCGTTCTCGCGGAACCATTCCACTGTGTCGGCGTCGAGCACCTCGCTCCAGATGTACGAGTAGTAGCCGGCGCTGTAACCGCCCGAGAAGACGTGGGCGAAGTAGGTCGACGAGTAGCGGGTCGGCACGACCGCGTTGTCGAGGCCGATGTCGGCGAGTGCGGCCGCCTCGAAGTCCGCGACGTCGATGTCCGCCGCGGCGCCGTCGACCGACAGCGAGTGCCACGCCTGGTCGAGCCATGCCGCCGCGAGGTACTCGCTCGTCGCGAAGCCCTGGTTGAACGCCTCCGACGCATGCAGCTTCTCGACGATCTCGGCGGGCAGCGGCTCGTCGGTGTCGATGTGGCGGGCATACGAGGCGAGGATCTCGGGCCAGTAGATCCACATCTCGTTGACCTGGCTCGGGAACTCGACGAAGTCGCGGTAGACGTTGGTGCCGGCGAAGTGCGGGTACGTCACGGTCGCGAACAGTCCGTGCAGGGCGTGTCCGAACTCGTGGAACAGCGTGGTCACCTCGTCGAGGCTGAGCAGCGTGGGCCGCCCTTCGGCGGGCTTCGGCACGTTCAGGTTGTTGACCACGATCGGCTGCGTGCCGCGCAGCCGCGACTGCAGCACGATCGAGTTCATCCATGCGCCGCCGCGCTTGGTGTCACGCGTGTACAGATCGAGGATGTACAGCCCGAGCGTCGATCCGTCGGCGTTGTGGATCTCGAACACGCGGGTGTCGGGGTGATAGCCGGCGAGGTCTGGGCGCTCGGCGAACGTGATGCCGTACAGATCGGTGGCGGCCCGGAAGACGCCGTCCTGGAGCACCCGCTCCGCCTCGAACCACGGCCGCAGCGCGGCGCGGTCGAGGTCGTACTCGGCCGCGCGCACCTTCTCGGTGTAGAACGCCCAGTCCTGCGCCTCCAGCGAGAACGGCTCCGGCTCGGCGTCGACGATGGCCTGCAGCTTGGCCTGCTCGCGCCGGGCGTTGCGTGCGGCAGGTGCGGCGAGCTGGCGCAGGAGGTCGTGGACCGCCGCGGGGGAGCCGGCGGTCTCGTCCGACGTGATGTACGACGCGTGAGAGTCGTAGCCGAGCAGGGCCGCCCGCTCGGCGCGGAGGCGGACGATCTCGAGCAGGGTGGCACGGTTGTCGTGCTCGTTGCCGCGCGAGCCCCGGGAGCGTGATGCCGCGAGCAGGCGCGCACGGGATCCGCGGTCCGTCAGGCTCGACAGGTAAGGATGCCCCGTGAAGAGCGTCAGGGTCACGACCCACTTCCCATCGAGTCCGCGGTCCGCGGCGGCCTGCGCCGCTGCCGACAGCTCGCCCTCCGAGAGCCCGTCGAGTTCGGACGCGTCGTCGAACACGATCGCGAGGTCGTTGGTGTCGGCAAGGAGGTTCTTCTCGAACTGTGTCGTCAGGGTCGAAAGCCGCTGATTCAGCTCCGTGAGACGCTGCTTCGCCGTGTTGTCCAGTCCCGCGCCGGCGTGCGCCATCTCGGTGTGGTGGCGCTCCACGAGGTACCGCTGCTCGGGCGACAGATCGAGCTCATCGAGCTGTTCGTGGATCGTCCTGATGCGCCAGAACAGGTCCGAGTCGAGCTGGATCGAGTCCTGGTGCGCCGACATGAGGGGCGCGAGCTGTTCCTCGATCTCCTGGATCTCGGGCGTCGCGTCGGCCGAAGACACGGTGTAGAACGTGCGGGCGACGTCACCCAGAAGACGTCCGCTCTCTTCCAGCGGCACCAGTGTGTTCTCGAACGTCGGCATCGAGCGCACGCGCGTGATCGCCGCCACCTCGCGGGTGTGATCCGCGAACGCCTGCTCGAACGCCGGCAGGTAGTGCTCAGGGCGGATGACCGCGTACCGGGGCAGTCCATACGGCAGCGTGCTGGGAGACAGGAGCGGGTTCTCGTTCGGCATGGCGTCCAGCCTAGTCACGCGGATCGGCTATGCCGCGACTCTTTTGCAAAGATCCACTTGCAAACAATTGATTGCAAAGAAGTACTTGCAAAGAACTCTTTGCATCGCTAATCTGAGGTCATGGCAGAGAACGACACACCCGAGACTGCGGATGCCGCCGCCCGCACCGAGGAGCGACACAACCAGGATCGCGTCCTCGACTCCGGGGCGCTCCGCGCTCTGGCGCACCCGTTGCGCGTGAAGATCTACGACATCCTCAGCCAGTACGGCCCGCAGACGGCGAGCTCTCTGGCGGAGCGGCTGGGGGAGTCCAGCGGGTCGACGAGCTATCACCTCCGCGCGCTCGCCAAGCAAGACCTCATCCGGGAGGCCGAAGACCGCGGCACCGGCCGCGAGCGGTGGTGGGAGCGTCCCGTCGGCGGCGTGTCGTTCGCCAACCCGGATGCGATGGCGACGCCCGCCGGTCGTGCGGCGACGCAGGTCGTGATGAACGAGTTCCTGCGCAACCGCAACGACCAGCTGCTCGACTTCGTCAACCGCGGGATCGGCGGCGAGGACCAGATGTGGCAGGACGGCACGCTGATCTCCACCGCGACCGCGCGCCTCACCCCCGAGCAGAGCAAAGACCTGGCGCTCAAGATCATGGCGCTCATCGACGAGACCGTCGACAACTACCGCAATCAGACAGGCGAGAACGTCCGCCCCGTCACCATCCGGGCCGACCTGTTCCCGCTCCCGCAAATAGGAGGACAGTCATGACCGCCATCACGGCAGACGAACTCGCGGCACGTGGGTTCCGGGCATCCGCCACCCGATTCGACCGCGCGCTGCTGCGCGCAGCATCCGCTCTCGACGCGTACGTCGTCGCACGCGTCGAGAAGCGAGACGACGCCGAAGAGCGTCGCGCACTGACCGCACAGGCCGCCGCGATCGGGGCTCGACGTGAAGCCGAGGCCCGCGCCGCGATGGGGCTGCTGCCGCGATGAGCGACAGCGTCGACACGGCAGAGCGGACCGGATCGTCGGCCGGGCGGGCACGCAGGGTCCCGCTCGGCCGCGATTTCGGAAAGCTGTGGACCGCGGCCGCGTTCAGCAACCTCGCGGACGGCCTCGGTCGCGTGGCGGTCCCGCTCATCGCCACCACCCTGACCCGAGACCCGCTCGCCATCTCGGCGATCACCGCGCTCGCGTTCCTCCCGTGGCTCGTCTTCGGCCTGCCCGCCGGCATGCTCGTCGACCGGTTCGACCGCCGCTGGATCATGGCCATCGCCAACGGCATCCGTGGACTCGCTGCGGTCGGGCTCGCTGTGCTCACCGTCTCGGGGGCGCTCGACATCTGGTGGCTGTTCGCCGGCGTGCTCGTCTTCGGTCTCGGCGAGACGCTGTTCGACAACGCGACGAACGCGATCATGCCGGCGGTCGTCAAGCGGCCGGCACTGGATCGCGCGAACGGCTGGATGCAGGCCGCGCAGATCACGATCGACAGCTTCATCTCATCGCCGATCGGCGGCGTGCTGTTCGCGATCTCCCTCGCGCTGCCGCTGTGGGTGGGCGCTGCGGGCTACCTCATCCCGATCGTGCTCGCGGTGATGCTCCCGCTCTCAGCCGCTCGTCCGCTGCGCGATGCTCGCGCCACGTCCGTGCGGGCTGAGGCGGCGGTCGCAGCCGGCGACCCGCTGGCGGCCTCCGAAGAGGCTGCGGAGACGGATGCTGCTGCCCCTGCTTCTTCGAACGTCTCGGCTCGCGACGCCTTCGTGTACCTCTGGAACCACCGGTTCCTGCGCTCGATGGTGATCTTCACCTCGATCGTCGGTTCGGCCTTCGCGTTCGCCCAGGCACCCGTGTACCTGTACTTCCTCGACGTGCAGCACGTGCCTGCGGCCGCGATCGGCGTCGTCACCGCCGGGATCGGGCTCGGGGGACTCGCGGGGTCGCTGGTGGCTTCGTCGCTCGTCGCGAAGTTCGGCCGCGGCCCGGTGATGCTCGGCGCCAACGTCGTCGCGGCCATCAGCCTCGCGGCGGTGTGGGCGGCGCCCGAGGCGATCACGGGAACCATCGCGTACGGCCTCATGGCCGCGGCCGTCTCCGTGTGGAACGTGCCGTGGGGGGCGCTGCGCCAGACGATCGTGCCGGGTCACATCTTCGGACGCGTGCTGGGGATCACCCGCACCTTCACGTGGGGCATCTTCCCGTTCGCGACGCTTCTGGGCGGTTGGGTCGCCCGCATCGATCTGCGGCTGCCGTTCCTCATCGCCGCGGGAGTGACTCTCGTCGCGACCCTGTTCGCCGTCCGGCTGCTCCTCTCGGCGTCGCATCACGACGCACCGGAGGAATGAGCCGCTGAGGCTTACGCGAAGCCGTCGTCCGGATCATGCCGGACGACGGCTTCGCCGTCGGCGTCCAGCGACACGATCACGCCGGTGTCGAGCTCTGCGATCGGCTTGCCCTCCAGCCACGTGAGCGTCCAGCGCGGACGCGGCTGACCCAGCTGGTCGGCGGGGATCGTCTCATCGACGGAACGGATGCCGCGCACCAGCGCGGCCGGGACGGCCTTCGGCGGTTCGTCGCCCGAGGTCCAGCGTGTTCCGAGCTGCATGTCAGACCTCCTGAGGGGCGAGCTCGATCTCCGTGACGGAGACGGCATCGGCGTCGGCGTACTCGATCTCGGCGATCCGGCCGACCGCCTTGAGGTCGCCCTCCGCGAGACGCAGCGCATCGAGCGCGGCGGCCGGTCCGGCGAGGACGGCGCGGGCGACCGCGGTCTTCTGCGAGGCCTTCGCCTCGGTCTTCGCGCGGCGGATGCCGATGAGCGCCGCGCTCGCGGCGGTCAGCACGGCGGGGTCGCCCCACTCCTCCTCAGGCGCCACGGGCCAGTCTGCGGTGTGCACCGAACCGTCGTTGAACCATGACCAGGCCTCTTCGGCCGCGAACGCCAGCACAGGGGCGAGGAGCCGCAGCAGCGCCGACATCGCCAGGCGCAGCGCGAGTGCGGCGGAGGCCTGCCCGGCGTCGGTCTGGTTGTACGCGCGCTCCTTGACGAGCTCGAGGTAGTCGTCGCAGAACGTCCAGAAGAACGACTCGGTCACCTCGAGCGCACGCGCGTGGTCGTAGTTCTCGAGCGCCTTCGTGGCGTCGCGCACGACGCCGTGGAGCGTCGCGAGCATCGATGCGTCGAGGGCGTGGGTCACCTCGGCGCCCTCGGGCACCGGGAACGACAGCACGAACTTCGCGGCGTTGAGAACCTTGATCGCGAGGCGGCGGCCGATCTTGATCTGCGTCGGGTTCTGCGGGTCGAAGGCCGCGTCGGTGCCCAGACGGCTCGAGGCCGCCCAGTACCGCACAGCGTCCGAGCCGTGCTGCGCCAGGATGTCGGCGGGCGTGACGACATTGCCCTTCGACTTCGACATCTTCTTGCGGTCGGGGTCGACGATGAAGCCGGAGATGGCGGCATCCGACCAGGGCGCACGGTCGTCCTCGAGGGCGCTGCGCAGCATGGTCGAGAACAGCCACGTGCGGATGATGTCCTGGCCCTGCGGGCGCACGTCGAACGGTGCCACGAGGCTCCAGAGCTCCGGATCGCGATCCCAGCCGCCCGCGAGCTGCGGCGTGAGCGACGACGTCGCCCACGTGTCGAAGATGTCGTTCTCGCCGTCGAAGCCACCCGCGACGCCGCGCTGGTCGGCGCTGTAGCCGGGAGGGACGTCGGTCGACGGATCGACGGGAAGGGACGCCAGGTCAGGGGTGAGCACGCGGTCGTAGTCGCGCTGGCCGTTCTCGTCGAGCCCGTACCACAGCGGGATCGGAACGCCGAAGAAGCGCTGGCGCGACACGAGCCAGTCGCCGGTGAGACCGTTGGTCCAGTTCTCGTAGCGGACCCGCATGAAATCGGGATGCCACGACATCTGCTGTCCGAGCGCGATGAGCTTGTCGCGCAGCTCGGCGTCGCGCGCGCCGTTGCGGATGTACCACTGGCGCGTCGAGACGATCTCCAGCGGACGGTCGCCCTTCTCGAAGAACTTCACCGCGTGGCTGAACGGCTTGCCGACGGCGGAGATGTCGCCGGTCTCCTGCAGCTTCTCGACCAGGGCCTTGCGGGCGGAGAAGACCGTCTTGCCCGCCATCTCCGCCTCATACCACGCGCTCGCCTCCGCGTTCGCGACGATCGAAGGCGCCTGGGGCAGGAAGCGCCCGTCGAGTCCGATCGTGGTCATGTTCGGCAGGTGGCGGCCGTCGGTGGTGCGCAGCTCCCGCCACCACACGATGTCGGTCACGTCGCCGAAGGTGCAGACCATCGCCGCGCCCGTGCCCTTGTCGGGCTGCGCGAGGTGGTGGCCGTGGATCTCGATGTCGGCGCCGAAGAAGGGGCTGCGCACCTTCGTGCCGATGAGGTGCTTGTGGGGACCCTCGGGATGGGTGACGATCGCGACGCACGCGGGAAGCAGCTCGGGACGAGTGGTCTCGATCGTGATCGCACCGGAGCCGTCCGCGAACGGGAAGTCGATGGTGTGGAACGACGCCTGCTGTTCGCGGTCCTCGAGCTCTGCCTGGGCCACGGCGGTGCGGAAGTCGATGTCCCACATCGTCGGCGCGAGGTCCTGGTACGCCTCGCCGCGCTCGAGGTTGCGCAGGAACGCGCGCTGGCTCGTGCGGATCGTGTCGTCGGAGATGGTGCGGTAGGTCTGCGTCCAGTCGACACTGAGGCCCAACTGGCGGAAGAGCGCCTCGAACTGCTTCTCGTCCTCGACGGTGAGCTTCTCACACAACTCGATGAAGTTGCGGCGGCTGATGGGCACCTGGTCGGCGGCGCGGCTCGACTTGTTGTCGCCGCCCTCGAACGGCGGCGTGAAGTCGGCGTCGTACGGCAGCGACGGGTCGCAGCGAACGCCGTAGTAGTTCTGCACGCGGCGCTCGGTGGGGAGCCCGTTGTCGTCCCAGCCCATCGGGTAGAACACCGTCTTCCCGCGCATGCGCTCGTAGCGCACCTTGAGGTCGGTGTGCGTGAACGAGAACACGTGCCCGATGTGCAGGCTCCCGGACGCCGTGGGCGGGGGAGTGTCGACCGAGTACACGCCTGCGCGACCGACCTGTGCGGCACGAGCGCGGTCGAACAGGTACGTGCCCTGCCCGGACCAGGCAGCATCCCACTTCTCCTCGAGGCCCTCCAGCGCGGGCTTGTCCGGAATCTGACCCTGTGCGGGGCGGGCGTCGGTCATGGCGTCTCCTCGAGGCGATATGTGCGGCACTGTGTGAGCGTGCCTGAGTGTGGGATGTCGCTCGATTCTACCCGGGTGCCCGTGCACCGGCAGAAGCGAGCGGACGCCGGAGGTTCCGGCATCCGCTCGCTTTCATTCGTCTTCGCTCAGGCGCCAGTCGTCGCGGTCGCCGGGTCGCTCGCGAGTTCGGGCTCGACGCTGCGGCGGGAGGCCAGCCACGCGGATACGAGGGTGATGACCGACATGATGGCGAGGATCACCCCGGGATGCCACCACGCGAAGCCCGTGGCCACGCCGAGCTCGAACGTGAGGTAGGGCACGAAGCCGCTGATCGTCGCCGCCAGGGCGTACGCGAACGACAGCGCCGAGTAGCGGAAGCGATCGGGAAAGAGGTCGTTCATGAGACCCCCGAGCGCGGCCCAGGCCATCGTCGGCAGGATGCCGCCGACGAGCATCGTCGCGATGAGGATCGGGAAGGTCGCGAACTGGAGGAGGAAGTACATCGGGAACGTGATGAGGAGTGTGCCCAGGGCGCCCCACGCGACGACGTTCGCGGAGCCGACACGGCTGGCCCACGCGCCGAACAGCGGGATGGTGACGAGCTGCAGCAGGCCGCCGATCGTGGTCGCGATGAGCAGGTCCTGGAAGCTGAAGCCCAGCTGGTCCACGCCGTAGTTGACGGTGTACGTGTTCATCAGCGAGTACGACCCGATGCCGAGGAGGGCGGCGCCGATGGCGATGGCCATGGCGCCGGGGCGCTTCGCGAACATCGTGAGGAAGGGGACGCGGTCGCGGCGCCCCTCGGCGACGACGCGCTCGAACACCGGTGTCTCGGTGATCGACCACCGCAGGTACAGCGACACCAGCAGCAGCGGGATGGCGAGGAGGAACGGGATGCGCCAGCCCCACTGCGCGATCTGCTCCGCCGGGAGGACTGCCGTCAGCACGAGGAACACCGTCGCGGACAGGATCGAGCCGACGGGCGATCCGAGCTGGGGGACCGCGGCGTAGAAGGCGCGCTTGACGGGTCCGGAGTTCTCGGTGGCGATGAGGATCGAGCCGCCCCACTCCCCGCCCAGCGACAGGCCCTGCACGATGCGGAGGAGGATCAGAAGGACGGCGCCCAGCCAGCCCGCCTGCGCATAGGTGGGGAGAAGGCCGATGCCGCCGGTCGCGACACCCATGATGGCGACGGTCCACAGCAGGGTCGCGCGGCGGCCGAGCCGGTCGCCCATGTAGCCGAAGATCACCGCACCGATCGGGCGCACGACGAACGCGAGGGCGATGGTGAGGAAGGCCGCGCTGGTCGCGCCGAAATCACCCAGCGGGTTGAAGAACAGAGGGCCGACGAAGAACGCCGAGAAGTAGGCGAAGAGGTAGAAATCGAAGGACTCGAGGGAGGTGCCCACCATCGACGCCCACGCGACGCGACGCGTCGGGGCGGTCTCGAGGGCGAGCGCGGGTTCGGGTGCTGCTGCGGTCACGGGCGTCAATCTTGGCACGAGTCCAGAAACCCCGACGGCGGGTGCCGCATTCCCTCTTGCACAGCCACGGTAGACTCGTCGGACCAGCGCGGATCCGGCCATCACCGGGGAGCTCTCGGAAGAACAGGACCCCACGCACGTGGCGCCCCCAGTAGAACCGAGCGGGTCAGGCCCGTCATAGCCGCTGTGAGAGAGGGCGTCTCGGTCCCTGAGCCTGTCGAAGGGCCCGAGCGTCAATGCAGGGTGGTACCGCGGTGCGTCTGGTCAGGGATCCAGGCAGTGTCGTCCCCGCAGGAAGCACACGAGCGAGCACCTGCGAGAGAAGATGACCTACCCCCGCCCCTCCGCCTTCGGGCCCGCGGCCGACGCCGCGCCGGCCGCCGTCGTTCCGAGCCCCCGGTTCCCCGAGATCGAGCAGCAGACGCTCGCGTTCTGGGAGGCCGACCACACCTTCCGCGCGTCCATCGACCAGCGCGATGGCGCCGAGGAGTGGGTCTTCTACGACGGCCCGCCCTTCGCCAACGGGCTGCCGCACTATGGCCACCTGCTGACCGGCTACGCGAAGGACGTCTTCCCGCGCTTCCAGACGATGCGCGGCAAGAAGGTCGATCGCGTCTTCGGCTGGGACACGCACGGCCTCCCGGCGGAGCTCGAGGCGATGAAGCAGCTCGGCATCACGGAGAAGAGCGAGATCGAGGCGATGGGAATCGCCACGTTCAACGCCAAGTCGCGCGAGTCGGTGTTGGCGTACACCCGGGAGTGGGAGGACTACGTCACCCGCCAGGCGCGCTGGGTCGACTTCGAGCGCGGGTACAAGACGCTCGACCTCACGTACATGGAATCCGTGCTGTGGGCGTTCAAGACGATCTACGACAAGGGCCTCGCCTACGAGGGGCACCGCGTGCTGCCGTACTGCTGGCGCGATGAGACGCCGCTCTCGGCCCACGAGCTGCGCATGGACGACGACGTCTACAAGATGCGCCAGGACCCGTCGGTCACCATCACGTTCCCGCTCACCGGTGTGAAGGCGGAGGCGCTCGGGCTCACCGGCGTGCGTGCGCTCGCGTGGACGACGACCCCGTGGACCCTGCCCACGAACCTCGCCCTCGCGGTGGGTCCCGACATCCGCTACGCCGTCGTTCCCGGCGGTCCCCACGGGGCGGCCGACGTCCCGGCGGGGGACGATCCCGAGGGCGCCACCGCGCACCGATACCTCCTCGCCGAGGATCTGCTCGCGGGCTACGCGAAGGACCTCGGGTACGACTCCGTCGAGGCCGCGCGCGAAGCCGTGGAGCAGACGGTGCTGGGCGCCGACCTCGAGAACGTCACGTACGACCGCCTCTTCGACTACTACGCGGATGCCTCGATCTGGGGCACGCAGAGCGCGTGGCGCCTGCTCGTCGACGACTACGTCACGACGGGCGACGGCACCGGCATCGTCCACCAGGCGCCGGCGTTCGGTGAGGACGACCAGCGCGTGACCGAGGCCGCCGGCATCCCCCTCATCATGAGCCTGGACGACGGCGGGCGCTTCCTGCCGCAGGTGACGGATGTCGCCGGCGAGCTGTGGATGGACGCGAACCGTCCGCTCATCCGCCTGCTCAAGCAGGAGGGGCGCCTGCTGCGCGAGGCGAGCTACGAGCATTCGTACCCGCACTGCTGGCGCTGCCGGAACCCCCTCATCTACCGGGCGGTGTCGAGCTGGTTCGTGCGCGTCACCGACATCAAGGACCGCATGCTCGCGGGCAACGAGCAGATCACGTGGGTGCCCGAGAACGTCAAGCACGGCCAGTTCGGCAAGTGGCTCGACGGCGCGCGGGACTGGTCGATCAGCCGCAACCGGTACTGGGGCTCGCCGATCCCGGTGTGGAAGAGCGACGACCCGGAGCACCCGCGCGTCGACGTCTACGGGTCGCTGGAGGAGCTCGAGCGGGACTTCGGGCGTCTCCCGACGAACGCGGACGGCGAGGTCGATCTGCACCGCCCGTACATCGACGACCTGACGCGCCCGAACCCGGACGACCCGACCGGCAAGAGCACGATGCGCCGGATCGAGGACGTGTTCGACGTATGGTTCGACTCGGGGTCGATGCCGTACGCGCAGGTGCACTACCCGTTCGAGAACCAGCAGTGGTTCGACGAGCACTCGCCGGCCGACTTCATCGTCGAGTACATCGGGCAGACGCGCGGCTGGTTCTACGTGATGCACGTGCTCTCGACGGCGCTGTTCGACCGCCCGGCGTTCACGGGCGTGTCGTGCCACGGCATCGTCCTGGGCAGCGACGGGCTCAAGATGTCGAAGTCGCTGCGCAACTACCCCGACGTCAGTGAGGTGTTCGACCGCGACGGATCCGACGCGATGCGCTGGTTCCTGATGTCGAGCTCCGTGCTGCGCGGCGGCAACCTCGTCGTGACCGAGGAGGGCATCCGCGCCGGCGTGCGGGAGTTCCTGCTGCCGCTCTGGAACGCGTGGTATTTCTTCGCGACGTACGCCAATGCGGCCGGCGGCGCGGGTGGCGAGGGCTACCAGGCGTCGTGGCGCACCGACTCGACGGATGTGCTCGACCGCTACATCCTGGCGCTCACCGGCGACCTGGTGCGCGATGTCGCCGCCGACCTCGAGGTGCTCGATTCGACGCTCGCCGCGGCGAAGGTCCGCGACTTCGCCGAGGCGTTGACGAACTGGTACATCCGCCGCTCGCGCGACCGGTTCTGGGTGGGCGTCTCCGCCGACGGCAGCCCCGATCACGCCAAGAGCCGCGAGGCGTTCGACACGCTCTACACCGTGCTCGAGACGCTCACGCGCGTCGCGGCGCCGCTCATCCCGCTGGTCTCCGAGAAGATCTGGCAGGGCCTCACCGGCGGACGCAGCGTCCACCTGCAGGACTGGCCCGACGCCGACGCCTTCCCCGCGGCCGACGACATCCGCGCCGCGATGGACGCCGTCCGCGAGGCATCCAGCGTCGCGAACGCGCTGCGCAAGAAGGAGGGCCGTCGCGTGCGCCTGCCGCTTCCCACCCTGACGGTGGCGGTTGCGGATGCTGCGTCCCTCGCGCAGTTCGACGGCATCCTGCGCGACGAGCTCAACGTGAAGTCGGTCGAGCTCATCGAGCTCGGCGACGACGTCGCGGAGCGCTACGGCATCAGCAAGCGACTCAGCGTGAACGCGCGCGCCGCGGGTCCACGCCTGGGCAAGCAGGTCCAGCACGTGATCTCGGGCGCGAAGGCGGGCGTGTGGGAGGAGCGCGACGGTGTCGTGGTCGTCGACGGCATCGCGCTGGAGCCAGGGGAGTACGACCTCACGCTCGAGGCCGGCGGCGTCGCCGACGGCACGGCGATCGCCCTTCTGGCGGGCGAGGGCTTCGTCCTGCTCGACACGACGACGACGCCCGAGCTCGAGGCGGAAGGTCTGGCCCGCGACGTGATCCGCGCCGTCCAGGACACCCGCAAGGCGGCAGGTTTCGATGTGAGCGACCGCATCCGCCTCGGCCTCGTGTTCGACGACGAGGCCGACGGCGAGGCGGTTTCCGCGGCCTTCGACATCGCCGACGTGGCAGGCGAGACGCTCGCGCTCGCCCACAGCGTGCGCACGCGGACAGCCGAGCTCGCAGCAGCCGGTGACTCCGGGACACCCATCGAGTTCGAGGCGGTGGTCGACGCGGGAACGTATGCCAACCGCGGCGCCTTCACCGTCTCGGTCGGCCGGACGGAGGCCACAGCATGAGCGATCGCGACCGCAAGCGCGCCGACGCCGTCTACGAGGCGCTGCTGCAGCGCCAGGGAGAGCGGTGGGTGCAGCCGCGCGTGGAGCGCACGCGGCGCGTGCTCGAGCTGCTCGACGACCCCCAGAAGACGTACCGCGTCGTCCATGTCACCGGAACCAACGGCAAGACGTCGACCAGCCGCATGATCGAGACTCTCGTGCGCGCACACGGCCTGCGCACGGGCCTGTTCACCAGTCCGCACCTCGAGCGGTTCACCGAGCGCATCATGGTCGACGGCGAGCCGGTCGACGACGCGGCGATCGCCGACGCGTGGGACGAGATCGCACCGTTCGTGGAGCTGGTGGATGCGGAGCTCGCCGCGAGCGACGATGCACCCCTCACGTTCTTCGAACTCCTGACGGTGCTCGCGTTCGTCGCGTTCGCCGACGCGCCGATCGACGTGCTCGTGCTCGAGGTCGGCATGGGCGGGTCGTGGGATTCCACCAACACCGCCGACGGTGACGTCGCGGTGTTCGCGCCCATCGACCTCGACCACGCGGACCGGCTCGGCGACACGATCGCCGAGATCGCGAGCGTCAAGGCAGGCATCATCAAGGACGGCGCAGCCGTGGTGTCGGCTCGGCAGGATCCCGCCGCCGAGGCGGTGCTGCGCGAAGCTGCGGCCGCCCACGGCGCTTCGATCGCCTTCGAGGGCTCCGAGTTCGCACTCGCCCAGCAGCGCCTCGCGGTCGGCGGGCAGCAGATCAGCGTGCGCGGCCTCGCCGGCACCTACGAGGACGAGTACCTGCCGCTCTACGGCGCCCACCAGGGCTTCAACGCGGCGCTCGCGATCGCGGCGGTGGAGTCGCTCGTCGGCGGTGCGTCGCAGCCGATCGCCGGGGACGTGCTGGCGGAAGGCCTCGGCGCAGTGACCTCGCCCGGACGCCTCCAGCTCGTCGGTGCCGCACCGACCGTGCTGGTCGACGCGGCACACAATCCGCACGGTGCGCGTGCTCTCGTCACCGCGCTGCGCGAGGCGTTCGACTTCGACGAGTGGGGTGTGGTGCTCGGTGTGCTCTCCGACAAGGATGCCGCCGGCATCGTGTCCGAGATCGCACCCGTCGCCGCCCAGGTGTTCGCCACCGCCCCTGACTCGGAGCGGGCGGAGGACGCGGATGCCATCGCCGACCTCGCGGAGGCGCACGATCTGCGCGTCTCGGTTCACAGCGACCTCGCCGATGCCGCGGAGGCGGCGCGGGCGTGGGCCGCGGCATCCGATCGACGTGGCGTCGTGATCGCGGGGTCGGTCGTGCTCGCGGGGGAGGCCCTCGCGCTCGCTGCCGACGAGGACTGGAAGGCCGGGTGGAACGCGTGACCGGCGAGAGGCAGCCGAAGGCCCGTCGCCCCCGCGGTGCGGCGGAGTCGCTCGCGACGATCGTGCTCGGCTTCGAGTCGATCGTCGTCTTCCTCGGAGGTCTGGCCGTTTACGGTCTGAAGGCGTTCCCCGCGTCGATCGAGCCGTGGTGGGGCATCGTCGCCGGGGCCGGACTGGCCGTGCTGATGATCCTCACGACGAGGGTCGTGCGCTACCGGTGGGGCATCGTGCTCGGGTGGGTGCTGCAGGTCGTCGTGCTGCTCGGCGCCTTCCTCGTGCCGGCGCTCGCCATCGTCGCGCTCATTTTCGGCGGCATGTACGGGTATGCGACGATCAAGGGGGCCGCTCTCGACCGGCGCAACGCGCGCCTCGCGGCGGATCCTCCTCCCCACGCCTGATCAGCAACGAAAGGTCCCGCATGCCCATCGAAGAGACCCTCGTCCTCGTCAAGCCCGACGGCGTCGCTCGCGGCCTCACCGGCGCGATCCTCGCCCGCATCGAGGCGAAGGGGTACGCCCTCGTCGACATCCGCCTCGTCGAGCCCGACCGTGAGAGGCTCGAGCGCCACTACGCCGAGCACGAGGGCAAGCCGTTCTACGAGCCGCTGCTCGAGTTCATGATGTCGGGCCCGTCGGTCGCGATCCGGCTCGCCGGCAACCGCGTGATCGAGGGATTCCGCTCGCTCGCAGGCACGACCGATCCCACGACGGCCGCGCCCGGCACCGTCCGCGGCGACTTCGGCCGCGACTGGGGCCTGAAGGTGCAGCAGAACCTCGTGCACGGTTCCGACAGCCCTGAGTCCGCCGCGCGCGAGCTCGAGATCTGGTTCGGCTGATCGCTCAGTCGGCTGGCCCCGGACGCGCCTGCGGGGTCAGCCGAACAGCGTCTGCCAGATGTTGACGACGGCGTTCATTTCGAGCTGCGCCAGCAGCAGGATGATCGCGTAGCTCACGATCGCCGCCAGCGGGACCCACACCATCAGCCGGTCGGCGACGTCGCGGACCCGGTCGGATGCCGGAACGAGGCCGGCGCGGAGCATGTGGAGCGTCACCGCGTAGAACGTCGGGATCGTGACGGCCCAGGTCACCATGCACCACGGGCACAGCGTGTGCAGATTGGGCGCGTAGATGCTCTGGCTGATGAGCCAGATCACGAACCCGAACGCGAAGGCGATCCCGCCCCAGAAGCACCACCAGAACCACCGCGCGAAGCGGGCCCGCGCGAGGATCGCCATGCCGACGACGATCGGGGCCACCCAGCCGGTGAGTCCGAGGACCGGATTCGGGAACCCGAACGCGCTGCCCTGCCACGACTCGAGGTTGGCGCTGCACTGCACCAGCACACTCAGGTCGCACGACGCGATCGCGTCGGGGTTCGCGAGCTTCTCGAACTTCTCCAACGTCAGCGAGAACGCCGCCCACCAGCCGATCACACCCGCGATGACGAGCCATACGGCGAGTCCGGTCGGACGGGTGTGGGTCTGCTGCTCGGGCATGCCTCGGATTATGGCATCGAGTTCTGCACGGATGCCGCACCCCCGCGCCGTGGCAAAACGCCGATCTGCGGCGTGGGGAAGGCGCGGTCGTCGGGCGAATGGGCATTCTGGCGGTGTAAGTGCGATAATGGGGGGCGATGACTCACGGCCGCGCCGTGACGATCATCACCAGAAGACTTCAGGGCGACGAATGCCCTTGGCAGCGCGAGCATCCGCTTAGCGCCGGACGACCGCTGCAGACCGAGTGAGTTCGCGGCACCGCCCCGTCCAGAGGGGCATGGGCGGCGCTGCACGAGATTTCGCCGGGCGACGCGCGGTGTCGCCCCGCTAGGAGTACGCCAGTGATGGCCGATGGAACAGATGCAGAATTCACCTCTCAGACCGAACCGGACGCGCCGCTGACCACAGCGGGCGACGAGGCGACACCCGCGGCAGACGCGGACTCGCCGGTCGAGGAGCCGCAGGAGACCGTCGAGGTCTCCGCGGAGTCCGAGGAGAGCCCGGCGGAGGCGACCGAGGTGGCGCCCGAGCCCGCGGTCGACGCCGAGCCCGCGGCTGAGCCCGCGGCCGAGGCGGCGCCTGAGCACGAGGGCGAGCCCGCGGCCGAGGCTGAGGCCGACGCCGAGGCACCGGCCGACGGCGATCCCGAAGCCGCGTCCGCCCCCGAGGCGTCCGCCGAGGCCGACGTTCCTGCCGAGCCGGAGGCGCCCGCCGAGCCCGAAGCCGTGACCGCGGTGACCCTGGGGCTTCTCCCCGAGGTCTTCGTGTCCGCCGTGTCGACGCAGCTCATGTTCTATGCGCCCGAGATCGCGCCGCTTCCGGCGCGTCCGGGCCGTCAGCAGCCCGAGCCGGAGCCCGAGGCCGCAGCGTCGTCGAGCACCTCGCGCCGCCGCAGCCGTCGTCGCGGGGAGGGCCGGGACGAGGCATCCGCGCCCGCCGAGCCGTCGCAGCCGCGTCAGCGCGCCGTCGAGCTCATCACCGAGCCGCAGCGCATCAAGGGCTCGACGCGTCTCGAGGCCAAGAAGCAGCGCCGCCGTGACGGCCGCGAGGCAGGTCGCCGTCGTGCGGTCGTGACCGAGGCGGAGTTCCTCGCCCGTCGTGAGGCCGTCGACCGCGACATGATCGTGCGCTCGCGCAACGGTCGCATCCAGATCGCCGTGCTTGAAGACAACGTGCTGGTCGAGCACTACGTCGCGCGCAACCAGGACGCGTCGCTGATCGGCAACGTGTACCTCGGCCGCGTGCAGAACGTCCTGCCCAGCATGGAAGCGGCGTTCGTCGACATCGGGCGCGGCCGCAACGCCGTGCTGTACTCGGGCGAAGTCGACTGGGATGCCGTCGAGACCGGCAACCAGCCGCGCCGCATCGAACTCGCGCTCAAGACCGGCGACCGTGTGCTGGTGCAGGTCACGAAAGACCCCGTCGGGCACAAGGGCGCGCGTCTGACCAGCCAGATCTCGCTTCCGGGCCGCTACCTCGTGTACGTGCCGGGCGGCAACATGAACGGCATCTCGCGCAAGCTGCCCGACACCGAGCGCGCGCGCCTCAAGAAGATCCTCAAGGAGGTGCTCCCCGAGTCGTCGGGCGTGATCGTGCGCACCGCCGCGGAGGGCGCCACGGAGGACCAGCTGACGCGCGATGTGCAGCGCCTCACCAACCAGTGGGAGCACATCTCGAAGCAGATCGAGACGATCCAGGCGCCGGCGCTGCTGCACTCGGAGCCCGACCTCCTCGTCAAGATCGTCCGCGACGTCTTCAACGAGGACTTCTCGAAGATGCTCATCCAGGGCGAGGACGCGCACCACACCATCTCGAAGTACCTCGAGTCCGTGGCGCCCGACCTCCTCGAGCGCGTCGAGCGGTACGAGGGCGAGCACGACCCGTTCGACGTGTTCCGCGTCACCGAGCAGATCGAGAAGGCGCTCGACCGCAAGGTGTGGCTGCCCTCCGGCGGCTCGCTGGTCATCGACCGCACCGAGGCGATGACCGTCGTCGACGTCAACACCGGCAAGTTCGTCGGCTCGGGCGGAAACCTCGAAGAGACGGTCACGAAGAACAACCTCGAGGCCGCGGAGGAGATCGTCCGCCAGCTGCGCCTGCGCGACATCGGCGGGATCATCGTCGTCGACTTCATCGACATGGTGCTCGAGTCCAACCGTGATCTCGTGCTGCGCCGTCTCGTCGAGTGCCTGAGCCGCGACCGGACGAAGCACCAGGTCGCCGAGGTCACCTCGCTCGGTCTCGTGCAGATGACGCGCAAGAAGCTCGGACTGGGTCTCCTGGAGACGTTCAGCGAGGCGTGCGAGGTCTGCGCCGGGCGCGGCCTGATCGTGCACCACGACCCCGTCGTCAAGCATCGCGTGCCCGCCGCGAGCGGTGCGCCGTCGTCCGGCCGTCGCCCGCGGGGCGGCGCGCCGGCGCCCACGACCGGCGGCGGCTCGAACGGCACGCACGTGATCACGGAGGGCGTGAAGTCGGCGCTCGCACAGATCGCGGCATCCACGATCCACCACAGCGAGGAGGCTCCGCACGTCGAGGCGGCCCCCGTCGTCGAGCAGGCTCCGGCCGAGCGCCCGAAGAAGCCGCGCAAGAAGCGTCAGGATTCCGGCGCGAAGAAGGAGAACCGCACCGAGAAGGACCTCCTCCTCGACTCGGTGCTGAACGCCCTTCCCGAGCCCAAGGCTCCGGGGCAGGGACGCGCGCGTCGTCGCGTGACGACCGCGGCACTCACGGGCACCCCGGTTCCCCACACGCCGTCAGAGGACTGAGCATCTCGCGCCGTCCCGGCCCCAGGCCGGGACGGCGCCCCTCTGTCGGCCCTCACGCCCCCTCGATAGGGTGAGTCCCGGGAACTGGGGATCGGGGGCGCGATGGCGCGCTACGTGTTCGTGACGTGGGACGGCGGCGGCAACCGCATGCCCACCATCACCATCGCGCGTGCGCTCGTGAGGCGTGGGCACGATGTCCGCGTCCTCGGCCACGACTCCCAGGCGAGCGCCTACCGCGCCGCCGGTCTGCCCTTCACGGCGTTCGCGAGCGCACCCGGCTTCGTGCTCGATCCACGCCCCGCGGGCATGCTCCGGCTGTTCACCGACCACGGCCTCGCCGATGACACGGTCGCGCAGCTGGCCGCCTTCCCGGCCGATGTCGTGGTCGTCGACTGCATGCTGCTCGCCGTCCTCGACGTCCTGGACCGGATGGACCAGCGCTTCGCCGTGCTCGAGCACACGATGCACGACTTCCTTGCGTCGGGATCGCGGGTGCTCGGCGCCATGGTCTGGCCATGCGGGGTCCGCGTGGCGACACCCCGCCGGCACGCGATGCCCATCGTCGTGGCATCCGTCCCGGGTCTCGACATCCCGTTCCCCTCCCAGCGCGAGCTCGCTGCGACGCCGGGCGCGGTCGTGTACGCGGGAGCGATGACGCGCGCCGTCGCCGCACAGCCCGCCGCGCCGACGGTCGTGCTGAGCCTCAGCACCTTCCGGTTCTCCGAGCTCGTCGCGACCTGGCAGCGGCTGCTCGACGCCGTCGACGGCCTCGACCTGCGGGTGATCGCCACCCTCGGCCCGGCGGTCACGTTAGGGGAGGTGCGGGTGCCCCGCGGCATCGAAGTGCACGAATGGATGCCGCACGACGAGCTCTTCCCGGAGGCCTCCCTCGTGGTGGGTCACGGCGGACACGGCACCACTCTGGCCGCGTTGGCCCATGGCCTGCCGGTGCTCACGCTGCCCCTGGAGCCGACCTCCGACCAGCCGCGTATCGGCCGTGCCGTGGCCCGCGCGGGTGTGGGAGCGACGATGTCGCGGCGGACGGAGCCCGCCACGATCCGGCGCGCGATCCGGCGGACGCTGGCCGATGGTCCCACCCGCGTGCGCGCGCAGCGGCTGGGCGACGCGATCCGTGCCATGGACGGCCCCGGCCGCGCGGCAGACGTCCTGGAGCTGTCGGCGGCGGCGGCCCGGTGAGTCAGCGGCGGTCGCGCCCCCGCACACGAAGACCGGATGCGATGAGGCGCCGCACCAGCTCGTGACCGCTGACGTGCAGCGCGCCGGCCGCCACCAGACGCGCGTGCGCCTCTTCGGGCACGTCGTAGTGGTCGAGGTCGAAGCCGCGCGCAGGGATGCCGTTCGCGGCGGCGAACGCGTGAAGCTCCGCGAGGTCGGTGTCGGTCACCAGATGCGCCCACAGACGACCGTGCGCCGGCCACAGAGGATCGTCGATGAGGATCGCCACGTCCAGATCCTACGCACCTGATCCCGCGACACGGCCCGGCGCGCTTTCGCGGAGTGTTCCGGCATCTGATAAAGTAGACCCTTGGTGCGTCGAGATATCCGCACCAAGTCTTCGTTGACGTCCCCGAGTGCGTGCGCGCGCTCCCAGAAGAAACAGGTGTGAAGTGGTTTACGCAGTTGTGCGCGCCGGCGGCCGGCAGGAGAAGGTCGAGGTCGGCACGATCGTCGTTCTCGACCGTCAGGCCGCGAAGATCGGCGACAAGATCGAGCTCCCCGCGGTGCTCTTCGTCGACGGTGACACGGTCACGACCGACGCCGACAAGCTCGCGAAGGTCACCGTGACCGCCGAGGTGCTCGGCGAGGAGCGCGGCCCCAAGATCGTGATCCAGAAGTTCAAGAACAAGACCGGCTACAAGAAGCGCCAGGGGCACCGTCAGGACCTCACGCGCGTCAAGGTCACCGGCATCAAGTAAAGCCACAGGAGACGCAGAGATGGCACACAAAAAGGGCGCAAGCTCCACCCGTAACGGTCGTGACTCCAACGCTCAGCGCCTCGGCGTGAAGCGCTTCGGTGGCCAGGCCGTGAACGCCGGCGAGATCCTCGTTCGCCAGCGCGGCACGCACTTCCACCCCGGCGCCAACGTCGGCCGCGGTGGCGACGACACGCTGTTCGCACTGGCCGCGGGCTCGGTCGAGTTCGGCCAGAAGGGCGGCCGCAAGGTCGTCAACATCGTGGCGGTCGCGGAGTAATCCAGCGAGTCTCACAGACTTCCGGAAGGGGCGGGCTTCGGCTCGCCCCTTCCCTTTATCCCTTTCCCGGACCACCGGGAAGCATCAAGACCTCAGGGGGACCGCATGGTCACGTTCGTCGATCGGGTGACGCTTCACCTGCGTGCCGGCAAGGGCGGCAACGGCTGCGTGTCGGTCAAGCGTGAGAAGTTCAAGCCGCTCGCCGGACCCGATGGCGGCAACGGCGGCCACGGCGGCGACGTCGTCCTCGTCGCCGACCCGCAGGTCACGACGCTGCTGTCCTACCACCACTCGCCGCACCGCTCCAGCGGCAACGGCGGCTTCGGCATGGGCGACCACCGATCAGGTGCCGCGGGCGAGCCGCTCGAGCTGCCCGTGCCCGTCGGCACCGTCGTGAAGGACACCTCCGGCGACGTGATCGTCGACATGATCGAGCCGGGCATGCGCTTCGTCGCCGCCCCCGGTGGTCTCGGCGGGCTCGGCAACGCCGCGCTCGCCAACCCCAAGCGCAAGGCGCCGGGCTTCGCACTGCTCGGCACCCCCGGCTGGGAGGGCGATGTCCTCCTCGAACTGAAGACCGTCGCCGACGTGGCGCTCGTCGGCTTCCCCTCGGCGGGCAAGTCGAGCCTCATCGCCGCGATCTCCGCCGCACGGCCCAAGATCGCCGAGTACCCGTTCACCACGCTCCACCCGAACCTCGGGGTCGTTCAGGCGGGGGAGCAGCGCTTCACCGTCGCCGACGTGCCGGGGCTCATCGAGGGCGCGAGTGAGGGCAAGGGCCTGGGGCTGGAGTTCCTCCGCCACGTCGAGCGGTGCACGGCGCTCGTCCACGTCCTCGACTGCGCGACGCTCGAGCCCGGCCGTGACCCGCTCAGTGACCTCGACGTCATCCTCGCCGAGCTCGCCGCCTACCCTGTTCCCGACGGGCAGCTGCCGCTGCTCGAGCGCCCGCAGCTGGTGGCGCTCAACAAGGTCGACGTCCCCGAGGCGAAGGATCTCGCCGACCTCGTCCGCCCCGACCTGGAGGCCCGCGGGTTCCGCGTGTTCGAGATCTCGACCGTGAGCCACGAAGGACTGCGTCAGCTCACCTTCGCACTCGGCGACATCGTCGCGAAGCACCGCGCCGAGCAGGCGGCGGCTCCTGCGCCCGAGCGCATCGTCATCCGGCCGAAGGGCTCGGAGAAGGAGTTCTCGGTCCGCGTCGAAGGCGGCACGTACGGGAACATCTACCGCATCCTCGGCGACAAGCCGCTCAAGTGGGTGCAGCAGACCGACTTCCAGAACGAGGAGGCCGTCGGCTACCTGGGAGACCGCCTCGAGAAGCTGGGCGTCGAAGTCGAGCTGTTCCGCGCCGGCGCGACCCCGGGCGCCACCGTCGTGATCGGCGAGGGCGATGGCATCGTCTTCGATTGGGAGCCCTCGATCTCGTCGAACGCGGAGCTGATGACCGCCCCGCGCGGCACCGACCCGCGTCTGCTGCGCGACACCCGTCGCACCACCTCGGAGCGCCGCGAGCGCTACCACGACATGATGGACGCCAAGGCCGACGCGCGCGCCGAGCTCGAGGCCGAGCGGATCGCCGAGCGCTACCGCGACCGGGAGGACGAGGAGTGAGCACGCGGGAGCGCAGCGACCTCCCGCTCGCCCGACGGGTCGTCGTCAAGGTCGGATCCTCGTCGATCAGCGGCGACAACGCCCACAAGATCAAGCCGATCGTCGACGCCCTCGCAGCCGCCCACGGGCGCGGCACCGAGGTCGTGCTCGTCTCATCGGGCGCCATCGCGACAGGGATGCCGTATCTGCTCCTCGACGAGCGTCCGAGCGACCTCGCCACCCAGCAGGCGGCGGCCGCGGTGGGCCAGAACGTGCTCATCTACCGGTACCAGGAGTCGCTCCGGCCCTTCCGCATCGTCGCCGGTCAGGTGCTGCTCACCGCGGGCGACCTCGAGAACGCGACTCACCGCTCCAACGCGCGCCGCGCCATGGAACGGCTCCTGGGCCTGCGCATCCTCCCGATCGTCAACGAGAACGACACCGTCGCCACGCACGAGATCCGCTTCGGCGACAACGACCGGCTCGCCGCTATGGTCGCCCAGCTGATCGGCGCCGACGCCCTGGTGCTGTTGAGCGACATCGAATGCCTCTACACGCGTCCGCCCGACGAGCCCGGAGCGCGGCCGATCCCGCGCGTCACGTACGGCGACGACCTGCACGGCTTCGAGTTCGGCTCGGTCGTCGTCAACAGCGTCGGCACCGGGGGAGCAGCGACCAAGGTGTCCGCAGCACGGCTGGCCGCAGCATCCGGGATCGGCGTCCTCGTCACGAGCGCGGACCTCGTCGGCGAGGCGCTGTCGGGCAACGAGATCGGCACGTGGTTCCAGCCCAACCCCGAGCCCACAGCGCCCGCCGCGACCGGTCCTGTGCGCACGGCGGTCGATACACTGGGCGGATGACCACCACCGCCACGACGGCACGCGAACGGATGCTGCTCGCCAAGGACGCCGCACGCAGCATCGGCCTCCTCGGCGACGAAGCGAAGCGCGATGCGCTCCTCGCGATCGCCGACGCGATCGAGGCTGCGGCGGCGGAGATCGTGGCGGCGAATGCGGATGACCTCCGGCGTGGAGCTGAGACCGGGCTGTCGACGGCCCTGCAGGATCGACTGCGGCTCGATGAGCCGCGCGTCGCGTCCCTCGCCGCGGCGGTGCGCGAGATCGCCGCGCTTCCCGACCCGGTGGGCAGGGTCCTCGACGAGCGCACCCTGGCGAACGGCGTCTCGCTCACCAAGATCGCCGTCCCCTTCGGCGTGGTGGGCTCGATCTACGAGGCGCGACCCAACGTCACTGTCGACATCGCGGCCCTCGCCCTGCGGTCCGGCAACGCGGTCGTGCTCCGGGGCGGCACGGCGGCCGAGCACACGAACGCGGCGCTGGTGCGCGCGATGCGCGGCGCACTGGCAGATCGAGGGATCGACCCCGAGGCCATCCAGACGGTGGACGAGTTCGGCCGCGAGGGAGCGCGCGAGCTGATGCACGCCCGTGGCGTCGTCGACGTCCTCGTGCCGCGCGGCAGCGCGCAGCTGATCGAGACGGTCGTGACCGAGTCGTCGGTCCCGGTCATCGAGACCGGCGCGGGCGTCGTGCACATCGTCCTCGACGAGACGGCGCCGCTCGACTGGGCGCGGGACATCGTGGTGAACGCCAAGACGCAGCGGCCGAGCGTGTGCAACGCGGTCGAGACCGTGCTCGTGCATCGCGGCGCCGCCGACCGCCTCGTCGGCCCCGTCGTCGAGGCCCTGCAGCAGAGCGGCGTCACCGTCCACGGCGACGAGACCGTCGAGCGCCTGGCTGCGGGCGTCACACCCGCGACCGACGAGGACTGGGCGACCGAGTACCTGAGCCTCGATCTGGCGATGCGTGTCGTGGACGACCTCGACGACGCGCTGGCGCACATCCGCCGGTACTCGACCCACCACACGGAGTCGATCGTGACGCAGGATGCCGCCAACGAGGCGCGCTTCCTCGCCGAGGTCGACTCAGCCGTGGTGATGGCCAACACCTCGACCCGGTTCACCGACGGCGGCGAGTTCGGCTTCGGCGCCGAGGTCGGCATCTCGACGCAGAAACTGCACGCGCGCGGCCCCATGGGCCTCGCCGAACTCACGAGCTCGAAGTGGCTCGCGCGGGGTGCCGGGCAGGTCCGCGCATAACGGAATAGACTTGTCCCGTCCCGCGCCCCAGAGGCGAATCCGAACGGAGCCCGAATGACACTCGCCACGATCATCGCCTTTGCCGCCGAAGAGTCGGAGCACCACGGCAACGTCGCCCTCGAGACCGTCGGGTACGGCATCACCGCGATCGTGGTCTTCGCCGCGCTGGCGATCGTGACGCTGTCGTACCGCAACGTGGCGAACCGCCACGCGCACAAGGCCGAGGCGTACGCCAAGGCCCACGCGAACGACGTCCAGCGAGCGGGGCACGGCCACTGAGGCTGCTGTATGTCCTTGGCGACAGCCCCGCGGATCGGGGTCATGGGCGGCACCTTCGACCCCATCCATCATGGGCACCTGGTCGCCGCCAGTGAAGTGGCGCAGTGGTTCGACCTCGACGAGGTCGTCTTCGTGCCGACAGGCGAACCCTGGCAGAAGGCTGACGTCTCGCCGAGCGAGCATCGCTATCTGATGACCGTCATCGCCACGGCATCCAACCCCCGATTCACGGTCAGCCGCGTCGACATCGACCGCGACGGCCCCACCTACACCATCGACACGCTCCGCGATCTCAAGGCCCAGCGGCCGGACGCGGAGCTGTTCTTCATCACCGGGGCCGACGCCATAGCGCAAATTCTCAGTTGGAGGGACCATGATGAGTTGTGGGACCTCGCCCACTTCGTCGCGGTGTCCAGGCCTGGACACGTACTGAACACGGATGGCCTGCCCAGCGACGACGTCAGCCAGCTCGAGATCCCCGCCCTCGCGATCTCATCGACGGACTGCCGCGATCGAGTTCAGCGAGGACACCCGGTGTGGTACCTCGTACCCGACGGGGTCGTCCAATACATTGCGAAGCACCATCTCTACCGGAGCAAGGAATGAGTACACCCGAGCACCCGGCGACGCCAGCCCTCACGCGTAAGCAGATCCGCGAACTGCGCAACACGGGGTCCACCCCCGTGATCACGGCGATCCCCGCCGACGACGAGGCCATCGAGACCCAGGCCGCGCCCGTCGTGGCGCCCCCCGTCGACGCCGCGCTGTCGACCCCGCCTCCCGCGACCGTCGCCGTCGCGCCGTTCCCGCGCCCGTCCGAGCCGGCCGCCGTGGCGCCGGCGCCCGTTCCGGACTCCGCCGTGGACCTGGGCGTGTCTCCGCTCACCCGCCGCCAGGCGCGACAGCAGGAGCGCATCCGCACCGCTTCGGTGCCCGTGATCACGCCGGAGGTCGTCGCCGCCCACGCGGCCGCCAGCGGCGGCGCCGCCCCGACATTCGCGTTCCCCGTCGCCCCGCCGCCCGTGGCCCCCTTCGACGAGCCCGCGCCGTCGATGTTCACCCCTGCCACCGACGCGTCCTCGGTATCGACCGACAGCGGCATGCACACGCTGTTCGGCATCCCTCGCGAGGCGGACTCCGCGCCGGCCCCCGCACCGGTCTGGCAGCGGGCCGCGCCCGTCGCCCCCGTTCCGGTTCCCGGCTTCGCCGAACAGTCCCCGGCGCCCGAGGTCGAGGACCGCCCGTTCGACAGCGTGTTCGGCGCCTCCGACGATGACGAGGCCGAGGCCGAGGCCGAAGCGGCCCCTGCCGCGCCGAAGGCCGTCAGCCCGCTCCTCGGCGCCAGCCTGCTCGACGATGCGCCCGCCGCCGGGCAGCCCGCGGCCGTCGAGTTCCCGCCGTCGTTCGACCAGCTGCTCACGCGCACGACCGGTGCCATCGCGATCCCCAACGCGCTGATCGTGTCGCAGGCGCCGGAGGTGGGGCCCCTCGTGGCGCCCGTCACCGCCACCGGCGAGGTCATCGTCACCGGCACCTTCAACCTGCCCGAGGGACTCGGCTCGACCGGGCACGCGAAGGGCACCGCCGACGGCAAGGAGATCGACGCCACGCTGGTCGACGGCGAGCTGCCGTCGCACTCGTCGCCGACGCCGATCGCCGCAAGCGCCGCCGTGAGCACCGCGAAGGCGCCCGGCGACGTCATCAAGCCCCCGGTGCCCGAGAAGGGCGGCAAGCTCATGATGTCGCTCGCGATCACCGCGGGCGTGCTGGCCCTCGCCCTCGTCGGCGTTCTGATCCTCGCCTTCGTGACAGGAGTGTTCTGATGGTGGCGAACGTGCAGTCGCACGACATGCTCCAGATCGCCGCGGCCGCGGCCGACGCCAAGGGCGGCGAGGATCTCGTCGCGCTCGACGTGTCCGAGCCCCTTCCGCTCGTCGACATCTTCCTGCTCGTCACCGGGCGCAGCGAACGCAATGTCGCGGCGATCGCCGACGAGATCGAGGACAAGCTGCTCGAAGCCGGCCACAAGCGGCTGCGCCGCGAGGGCCGCGACGAGTCGCGGTGGATCCTCATCGACTTCGGCGACCTGGTGGTGCACGTGTTCCACGAGCAGGAGCGCGTCTACTACGGCCTCGAGCGGCTGTGGAAGGACTGCCCCGTCGTGCCCATCACCCTGCCGGCTCGGGCCACCGTCGAGGAGTGACGCTGGTACGGAGCACCCCTCAGAATGTTGTAAGCTAGACGAGTTGCCCCGCGAGAGTGGGGACAGCATCCGGGCCTGTGGCGCAGCTGGTAGCGCACCTGCATGGCATGCAGGGGGTCAGGGGTTCGAGTCCCCTCAGGTCCACCGAGAAGGCCGCCCGATCAGGGCGGCCTTTCGCTTTTCGCGGGCATCTCGGCGCTTGCCGTCACCCGTGCATGCGCGGGTCGTGGGCCGGGTCGGCGTAGGGCGCCGGACAGCCGTGATCGATCGCTTCGGGACGCAGCTCGAAATGCCAGGACTCGTTCCCGTACGTCTGGCAGAGCCCGTAGGCGGCGCCATTCGCCGTCAGCCAGTCCACGGCGTCGTACGAACCGACATCGACCGCGTCGCCCGCCACATGGGCCGAGGTTGCGGACGACGCCACCCAGCGAGCGGCCTCCTCTGCCGAGCCGTACTGAGACACGGCCTCCTCCAGCAGCTGGTCCTGGTACTCCGCGGAACGCCAGCCGCTGTTGACAAGGACGATGATGTCGGCGGCGGCCGCATCGTGCGACGCGCGCTGGAGCGCATCTCGCAGACCCTGCGACAGACCCGCGATGCCCGGGTAGGCCTCGTCGAACGCCGTCGCACCGGAGGGAAGCAGCCCGTCTTCCTCGGTGACCGCCCCGTCGGGAGGCGGCGGCACGTCGGCGAGCGACGCGCCATCGGCGATGCTGCCCGTCGGCACGGTGGCCGACGCCGACCGATATACCGCGGCACCGGCGATCGCGAGGGCGCCGATGAGCAGCGACACGAGCACGGCGCGGAGCGCGCGCCGTGATCTCGCAGGGGCGGTTGCTGTGGGGTTCATGCTCCCAGCTGACGTGCGCGCGTGTTGCGAGAGGGTATGCAGTTTCGGATACGCGGACGATATGCACCGGCTCGTAGCATCGAGGGCATGCGCGTGCTGGTGGTGGAGGACGAGCCCCTGATGGCGGAAGCGATCCGTGACGGGCTGCGCCTCGAGGCGATCGCGGCCGACATCGCCGGCGACGGCGACACCGCGCTGGAGCTGCTGAGCATCAACAGCTACGACATCGTCGTGCTCGATCGCGACATTCCCGGCTTGTCGGGCGACGAAGTGGCCGCGCACATCGTGCGATCCGGCAGCGGCATCCCGATCCTGATGCTCACGGCGGCGGACCGTATCGACGACAAGGCGACCGGATTCGAGCTGGGCGCCGACGACTACCTCACGAAGCCGTTCGACCTGCAGGAGCTCGTGCTGCGGCTGCGGGCGCTGGATCGTCGCCGTGGCCACATCCGGCCGCCGGTCCGGGAGCTCGCGGGGCTCCGATTGGATGCTTTCCGGCGCGAGGTCTACCGCGACGAGCGCTACATCGCCGTGACGCGCAAGCAGTTCGCCGTGCTGGAGGTCCTGATGAGCGCCGAAGGCGGCGTCGTGAGCGCCGAGGAGCTGCTCGAACGCGCGTGGGACGAGAACGCCGACCCCTTTACGAACGCGGTGCGCATCACGGTCTCGGCCCTGCGCAAACGACTGGGGGAGCCCTGGGCCATCGCCACCGTCCCCGGAGTCGGCTACCGGATCGACGTCGACGACAGCGCGCGGCATGACTAGGGCGCCCGGCATGAGCGTGCGGCTCAAGCTCACCCTGAGCTACGCCGGATTCCTGATGGTGGCCGGCGGGCTGCTCCTCGCCGTGGTGGGGGTCTTCCTGCTGAGATACGTTCCGGACGGGCAGATCACGGGCCCGGGGCCCTTCGTCCCGAATCGCGGCGACCTCGTCCGCGCCTTCACGCCGGCGGCCTCCTGGGCGCTCATCTTCCTCCTCGTGTTCGGACTGCTCGGCGGCTGGATCCTCGCCGGACGGATGCTGGCGCCGCTGGCGCGGATCACAGCGGCGATGCGCCTCGCCGCGAGCGGTTCGCTGTCGCATCGGATCGCTCTCCCCGGTCGCCACGACGAGTTCCGCGAGCTGGCCGACAGCTTCGACGCGATGCTGTCGCGCCTGGAGGCGCACGTCGCCGAACAGCGGCGGTTCGCAGCGAACGCCTCGCATGAGCTGCGCACGCCGCTGGCGATCACCCAGACCCTGCTCGACGTCGCCCGAACCGACCCCGACCGGGACGTCGACGCGCTCATCGAGCGGCTCCGCGCGGTCAACACGCGCGCGATCGACCTCACCGAGGCGCTGCTGGTGCTCAGCCGGGCGGAGCAGGGCTCATTCGCCCGTGACGCGGTCGATCTGTCACTCCTCGCCGAGGAGGCCGTGGAGACGCTGTTGCCGCTCGCCGAGGCCCGAGGCGTGACCGTCCACGTGAGCGGCGTCGCCGCCTGGACCGGCGGCTCTGACGCGCTGCTGCTCCAGCTCGTGTCGAACCTGCTGCACAACGCCATCGTCCACAACCTCCCCGAGCACGGCACGGTCGACGTGATCACCTCCGCACGCGGCGACACGGTGGAGCTCGTCGTCGAGAACACCGGCGAGGTGCTCAGCCCGGCGCGGGCAGCCACCCTGGTCGAGCCGTTCCAGCGTGGCAGCGAGCGTGCCCGCACCGGCGATCATGCCGGAGTCGGGCTGGGCCTCGCCATCGTCCGGAGCATCGCGGAGGCCCACGGCGGGACGCTCGCGCTCATGGCCCGGCCGGAAGGCGGCCTGCGCGTCACGGTGCGGCTCGGCACGCTGCATCCGTAGTCCGCCCATTGCGCGGGTGCGGCGCGTCGACAAGGGTGGAGCGCATGAGCGCTGTGACCCCGTTCCTCTGGTTCGACGATGCCGCGGAGGAGGCGGTCACCTTCTACACCGCCCTGATCCCGGACTCCGAGCTCGTCACGATCGACCGGTACCCGGACGAGGTGCCGGGCATGGGCGGCAAGGTCATGCACGTGCACTTCCGGCTCGGCGGCCGCGACTACTTCGGCATGGACGCCGGCCCGCAGTTCCCCTTCACCGAGGCTGTCTCGCTGTACGTCGCCTGCCGCGACCAGGCCGAGGTCGACCGCTACTGGGACGCCCTCACCGCGCAGGGCGGCCAGGAGCAGCCCTGCGGATGGCTCAAGGACCGGTGGGGCCTGTCGTGGCAGATCATCCCCGACCGGCTGGTCGAGCTGATCCGCCACCCCGACCCTGACATCGCCCACCGCGCGGTGCAGGCGATGCTCCGCATGCGCCGCATCGATCTCGCGGCCCTCGAGGCTGCCGTGGCAGCCGGATGAGACGCGACGCCCGGTGGGCGGCGGTCGGATGCCTCGTCCTGGCGCTGACCGCGTCAGCCGGGTGCACCGCCCCGGCGCCTTCGCCGGCGCCCTCGTCGCAGGCGCCCACGATCGGCCCGAGCACGGCTCCGGCAGCCGAGACGTGGTGGCGTGCCGGGTCGGTCACGGGAACCCTCGCGTCGGAGCTGGTGGCGCCGTGGTCGGTCGTGCCCCTCGACGGAGGCGGCGCGCTCATCTCCGAACGCGGCGACGGCACGGTGCTCGAGCTCACCGCGGACGGTGGGGTCCGCACGGTCGGCGTCATCCCCGCTGTGGTGTCGGGCGGCGAATCCGGCCTTCACGGCCTGGCCCTGCACGAGGCCGACGGCGCGCGCACGCTCTTCGCCTACTTCGGCGCGAGCGACGACAATCGCGTGGCACGGATGCCGCTGCTCGGCGACCCGGGATCCTTCGAGCTGGGCGAGCCTGAGGTCATCGTCGACGGCATCGCGCGGGCGAGCACCCACGACGGCGGGCGCCTCGCGTTCGGGCCGGACGGCTACCTGTACGTCACGACAGGGGATGCGCAGCGGCGCGACGCCGCGCAGGACCCGGACGACCTCGGCGGCAAGATCCTGCGCGTCACCGTCGACGGCGACCCCGCTCCCGGCAACCCGTGGAACACGCGCGTCTGGTCCATGGGACACCGTAATGTCTCTTTGAGTCAGGGGTCAAGCTAAGAATTAGAAGAGGGCACCAGCCGTAGCCAGTGCCCTCTTGAGGGTGTTGTTCAGCGGGTCTGCCACGCCTCCAGAACCTTGTTGGGGATACGGCCACGGTCGTTGACCTCATAGCCGTTCTCCTTGGCCCACTGGCGTACTTCCTCCAGTGCGTAGGCAGGACCACCAGCCTTGGACTTGGCGGCAGGTGCCTTGCCTACCTTCCGTGCGGCATCGACGTAGGGAGCGATGAAGTCATCCAGCTTTTTGGCATTCTTCTTGCTCAGGTCGATTTCGTAGGAGACACCACCGTACGTGAAGGTGATGTTCTCAGCGTCGGTCTCGGGAAGTTCTTCACCAGTCAGGTCATCAGTGATGAGGGTCTGGGAGATGATGCGCTTTGCCATGCCCAACACCTTAACTGAAGAAGGCTTTGAGAAGCTACTTGTTGAGAAGACCGTTGACCACCTGTGAGAGGACTACAGCGCCGATACCGGCGATGCCTGCCGCTCCCCACACCCACTTCTCTAGTGCTCGGATGCGTGCTTCATGGTCTGTCACAGTTGGGGTCCTGCCCTTGAGTTCTGTTACGTCGTTCTGGAGGCCTAGGAGGAGACCATAGATGTCGTGCATGGTCACCTTTACGTGTGGGTCTACAGGCACAGGCTGTGTTGGGTTCTCGGGTACTGCGGTCATAGCCCATCACCTGTATCCGTGTCGGCATCGGGCTTCTCGTCCGACTGCACGAAGAAGATTGCGGTAATCAGAGGGATGATGACGGGCACGGCTTCAGGCTTCAGCCATCCCATGAGGACAGCGAAGGGCACGAAGGCGATAGCTACGCCGTACATCCAGCGGCGAACAGTAGGAGTGAGGATGTTCTTGAAATTCATGTTTAGTCCAAAGAAGAATTAGCCAGCGTAGAACTGGACTGTCATGGTTGCTGACCAACCTCCACCACCAGTGGTTGGAAGAACACCAGACGTTCCCGAGTGCTCACCTGTGGTCACGTAGAAGCAATCACCAGCATCAACAGACTGGAAGGCCTGAAGGGTAACCGTGTCCCTCTTGCCGGAAGTGGCGATGTAGCCATAGGCGTAGACCAGTCCTGTAGTAGTTCCCGCGCTGGCGTCGTAGTACATAATCTGCGCGTAGGGAGACAAGCCAATGCTGATGCTGTTCTCGAAGGAGATAGAGGCTGTCACCTGTGCGCGGCCACTCGTAGATACGTAGATGGCACCACTGGAGCGGCTGAGATGGCCGTCTGGGTCATCCTCAAAGAGGGTGGTATCCATGAAGCCAGGGTCAGAGCCAACAATCATCATTGGTGGCAGACCACCAGCACCGTCAATGCCATCCGCTCCTGCTGGACCAGTAGCACCTGTGGGACCTGTTGGGCCGGTAGGTCCTGCTGGGCCTGTGTCGCCAGTGTCTCCCTTATCGCCCTTCGGTCCTGGGACGGTGGAAGCGGCACCAGTAGCACCAGTTGGGCCGGTAGGACCTTGTGGGCCTGTGTCTCCGGTATCGCCCTTTGGGCCTGTGGCTCCAGTAGCTCCTGTTGGACCTGTAGGACCAGTTGCACCAGTAAGGCCCTGGATACCCTGGAGACCTTGTGAGCCTGTGTCTCCCTTGTCACCCTTAGGACCAGTAGCGCCTGTTGCTCCAGTCGCTCCTGCGGGGCCTGTAGGTCCTGCTGGTCCTGCTGGTCCCTGTGGTCCTACAGGGCCTCCTGGGTCTCCAGGATCACCCTTAGGGCCTGTCGCTCCTGCTGGTCCCTGAGGGCCACGTGGACCAGGAACAGTGACCTCAGCGCGCTCTTCAGAAACCACCTGAACCTGAACGCTGTCAGTGGTCTTCACCTGAGTAGTCATCGGGTCACGTCCTGACTTACCGATACACGGCCCTCTGCCCAACGTGTGGCCTTGCCGTCAGCATCGAAGACCTTCAAATCCCAGATGCCTTCCTTCCTGGAATCCCAGTCACTTCCGGATGTGTTGCTACGCGGAATGACGATGGTTACCCAGCCGGTCACTTCATCAATTTCGATGTGTGCGCCAACGGTGTTCTCGGAGTCCATCTCAACCCAGATAGCGCCTCCATACGACTTGCGAAGCTGTGCCTGAGCACTGGCAGGAATGATGGGGTTACCTGAACTGTCCAGGCGTCGAAGAGTCCACTCATGGTCAGTGCCACGGTAGATAGTGCGGTCCCAGCGGATTGGTTCTGATGCTGTAGTCATGTCGCGGCCTTCCATGCCGTGCCGTCCCACACGAAGACTTCACCAGTCCTCCATGCGGTTCCGTTCCATACGAAAATTTCTGTTGGCTTCCACTCAGAGCCGTTCCACACGTAGAAGCCTGAGGGAGTCCTAAAGGTGGTCTCAGCGCTCTTGGGCGCGTATCCCTGGCTGTTGTGGGCATAGACAACGGCGTAGTAGTTCTGACCAGGCGTGAGGCCTGTAATCGTCTTAGAGAGCGTTGAGCCGTCAACTGGGTAGTCCACATAGCCAGCACCGTCAGCCGGACTGGAGGTCCTGACCCTGAGTAGGTACTGGTCAATACCGGCACCGTTGTTGTTGGTGTTGGCTGGCCAGGTCAGAGTTGCCTGTGTCGGCAGGAGGCCAGAGACCGTTGGCTGACCGTTGGTAACAGGAGCCTTCGGGATGCGTGGAGACTCACCCTCCGTGACTGTTACTCCACCGTCACCGATAGAGCCATGGCTGGTGTCAATCCACGCCGAAACGTTGAAGGCACCTAGGTAGCCGTTACCGTCATGGCCCACATTGAACGTCGTATCCAGTAGCCAGATGTCTCCGGTACCGGGGGACAGGATGCGGAAGGTTCCTCCCCAGCTAGCACCAGGAGCGCTGGCACTCCAACCTTGGTCAACAGAGTTGGCGAAAGAGCCATATCCGTTGCCCTTGTAGACCACCTGGACACGGAACGTCGAATAGTTGCCACCGTAGTTCTGCGACTCGCGATAGACGTTAATCCAGACTTGCTGGTTACCGGGTCCGTTTAGTTCACCTGTTCCTGCTGGCATTATGCGTACCTCACGAAAATCTCACCTACGGTGTTGCCAGACGTACCTGGAAGCACCGTGCCTGTACGAATGCGGGCAGGGTTGTTGAGCTTGATAGCACCGATGTAGTCACGGGTCTTGTTCTCTTCGGTGTCCAGGGTGTTAGCCAGGGATGCACCAGATACGAGGTCCAGACCAGCGGCGGCGGCTGTGTCTCCAATTGCCATGAGAACTCCTAAGAAAGACTGTCGATGGTTCCCGGAAGGGAGTCGATGATTGGTACCAGAAGGTCAATAGCGCCCGCTGGTGTGGTGCGGAGGCCTGCGGATTCGAGTTCCATAAGGCCTGTGTTGAGTTGGAAGTTGACAGAGGTCAAGCGGCCAATCTGGTCAGCCGTTCCAGGTAGGGAGATACCAATTTCCATTCCTGGTGTTGCCGTGTATTCAGTGGCAACCGAAACGGTCTGAGTGCGACCCTGACCCTTCATCTTGTTCAAGATGGCCTGAGCCATACCGGGACCCGGATAAGGCCTGTTCTCCTCACGAAGATGTACGCGGCCAGCTACACCAGCGGTGTCAACCTTCACTTGGTTATTGCCGTCTTCGTCCACCCACGAGAAGCGGACAACAACGCCTGTGGCGTAGAGACCGGAAAGGCCTCCCATATCGTCGGTGCCATCAGTGGTGTTGTTGGTACGTGCCGTGACGCGACCAGGGACGTTGTAATCCGCTGGATCAATCAGGAACCAACGGCGCTGTTCATCACAGAACAAGCGGAGCTTGGCGGCACCTAGGAGCGGCTGTAGGAAGTCCCACGCGCTCACTCCTGCCTTCCAGTTGAAAAGCTCTGGAAGGCGCTCTAGAACGGCTGTGCGCTTCGACGCGCTGAGGTCTTGCAACCCTTCCCAGTCGTAGACGTAATTGGCCGTGTCAGCCGTGTCACCGTCGAAGTAGACGGCATCCTCAGCCGCAGTGCCAGGACCGCGCTCAACCAGGGTGATTCCGTCCCAGCGAATCTGACCAACGGTGTGACCAAGGTAGAACCTCAGTTCAATTCCCGTGAGTTCCTTAGGCAGGGTGAACTCAACAGACAGGCGGGTCGGCGTGTTGAGGACGTTGGGTACTTGCACAGATTGAACCGACTGGTAAGTACCGGAAGGGAGCCACCATGCCACATACACCCGTCGTGAGCGGGCATGCTCGCTACCTGAGCAGAGAGTCTTTACGTTTGCGGTGGCGCTCAGTACGTAGGTCTTTCCACCCTGCAAGCCGGGGTAGATACTTCCCGTGCCCGCGCCAACTTGCAGGTAGCTGTCAGTACCGGTCGGGTTATAAATGTTGTAACTGTCGCCGTCACCCGAGATAGACCACGTAGTGTCATTGATGTCCAATGAGGCCTGGTTCACGAGGTAGCCAGTTACCGCTGGCTGACCAGTTGCCGCTGTACCTGGGTCGGTAATGATGTTGCGGGCATCCCAGTAGGCAGTCAGGTTGGCGTTGGTAGTTCCACTCTGGAGAGCGGCACCAGGGATAGCCTTGTTGAGAACGAAGTTGACTAGGTTCCTGAGGTTGGCCTCATAGCTCCTGGTGTCAACGTCCACAACATCCGCGTAGGACTGAAGAAGGTACTCATCAGTGGCAAGGTCAATAGCTACAGTGCGGTTCTTGTGGTCAACCTTGCGATTCATCATCGCCAGGTTGAAGGTTCGGGTGTTGGTACCCGAGACCTCAGCGTTGATGGTTACGCGCTGTGGTGGGTAGGCGTTAGGGTCCAGGTCTTCTAGAAGCTCCTCATCCATGAGGGGGACCGTGACTAGACCCAGACCGAATGGAGCCGTGCCCTCATCAAGAGTGATGTCACCTTCCGAGATTGGAAGGGAGTCAGAACCGAAGGTGGCAGTTGCGTTTGGGTGGTTATCGAAGGCCATTATTATGAAACCTCCTGGTATCCGACGTTGACCCACCAGAGGTTGACATCTGCTGTGCGCTCCATGTCGATGGAGCCATCCAGGGCGAACGTCATGCCCACGGCTGGGTTATCTGTGCTGGTGAAGATGAAGCTGGTTTCAGCGGCGAAGAGGTTGAGCGCTGTGAAAGCCAGTGCTTCCGACGTGTAAAGAAGTCGGAGGCTTCCAGAACGTGGACGTGGAGCGATGTAAGACACACCAATAGAGCCGTCCAGAAGGTCATGAATGATGTTCCTGGACTGGCGGGAAGGTGTGTAGCCCTCAACTGAGATTGGAGCGGTAGAACCTGCTCCATTGGTTGCTGTGATTGTGTAGGTCATGATCTATCACCAGGCCTGCGGAACACCACGGATAATGGCGCTCTTCGGGTTCGGACGCCAGTTGTCATAAGCGGAAGTGTCAATAGCGAACTTCACTGTTTGTGTCTTAGGCGTGAGGTTCTTACGCTCCAGTGCGTCAAGGTCTTCGTAAGCGGTCTGGGTCTTGGCATTAACCACGACTTCCTTACCGCCAGGAAGCTCATAGATGGCGTTACCTAGGTCGTCTACTTCACCCGTTGCCGTACCTGACTGAATCGCCATCTCATACAGCTTCGATGTGTAGATGTCAGCACCTACTGCACCTGCCTCTAGACCTTGTGCGGTACCGGTCAATGCACCCTGAAGCTCATTGACTCGGGCCACCGAAGTCATTGTGTTGTTGGCACCTTCGTTGAATGCGGCATTCAGGGCCGGGAGGCCATCGCCTGTGGCAAGAGCGGAAACTACGTCCTTCAGGTCCCAGCCGGATACAGCGGCAATATCCTGAGCTTGCTTCATCTTGTCAATGTCGGATGTGTAGTCCTTAATGGCTTCCGACTGGGCGATAATCTCACCAGACTCAATGACGGAGAACGCGTAGTCATACGCGGATTCCTTGGCCTCATTAGTGGCTTCTTCCACCTTTGACCAAGTGTCAGTGATTACACCTACTGCGGCGGCGGCACCTGCGGCGGCAATACCGATTCCAGGGATTGCGGCAGTAACACCACCCAGGGTGCCCTGAACGAGTTCACCCACGGACTCCATGGAGCCATCGAAAGAAGAAGTGACCTCAGACAGGTTGGAAAGAGCTTCTTCCTTGAATTCGTTGGAAGCATCCTTGGCGTTGCCAAAGCCCTTCTTGGCACCGTCGCCAACGTCCTTGGATGCATAACTCAGCTTGTCCAGGGACTTACGCGTCTCGTCAAGTTCCTTATCCAGGTCCTTGGTTGCGTCCTGAGCCTTGTCTAGCTCCTTATCGATGTCCTTACCGAAGTTGGTATCACCCAGCTTCTCAAGGGCCTCCTGAGCGTCTTCTACAGGCTCGATGAGGCCATTCTTGACACCCTTCTCAAAGGGTCCCGTATCGATACCTACGGGAATCTCAATTGGACCGCGTGCCATGGCTAAGCCTCCTCAATGGCCTCATGGATGGTGCGCCTTGCCGTCTGTACCCAGAGGGAGGCGAAGCGTGGGATGGAGTCAGAAGCGGCTGGGTAGACCACGGCACCGTTCCTGTAGCGAGGTCCGAAGACATCACCTAGGCGACGCTTGTACGTCGTGCCCTTCTTGGTGCGGGATGTGATGATCTTCTGTGCACCACCACCGAACTCAGTAGCTCCAGTGATGCGGTCAGAGGACTTGCCACCCTTGAGGGTGAGACCTCCGGAACGTAGGAGAACGTTCCGGGAGGTCACACCTACTCGTGCCGACGAAACCAAGACAGTCTGCTGAAGCTTGGTCATTCCACGGCCTCTGGTCTCTTGGAACCAGATGGGCTGTGCTTCTGCCTTAGTAGCCGCGTTGATTTGCTTACGCGTCTCCGGACCAACGGCCCTGAGAGCGATGGCAAGATCACGAAGAGGGCTGTCAATCAGGAGCGAGATAGAACCCACTCCCTTAGCCATGTCAGACTCCCGTGGCTGTGACGTTAGGAGCGGTACCACCAGTGAGAGCGTGAGTAGGCACCATGGTTACTTCACGGTCAAAGACGATGGTGTACGCGGATGCCGTACCACCTGTGATGGTTGCGGCACCGTAGCCAGTGACACCAGCCAGAGCGTTGATGGCGGCTGTAACTGCGGAAGTAGCCGCGTTGTAGGCCAGTGGAGCGGTCTTGTAGCCGTTGAACTCCAGCGCGTACGTGCCACCCGTAGGAGTACCAGTGATGGCAATAGCCCACTGGTTGTCCTTGTTGACAACGCTTCCAGAGAAGATCGGCTTACCCACCGTCTGGAGAGCCACAGAGAAGACGGCAGGAGTGTTGATGGTTCCACCGATAGTGGTAGCCGCCAGTACTACAGTGCCGGTCCAGGAGCCTCCAGGAACCGTGAGGTTAACCGATGCCTGGACACCCTCGTTGGTTGTCAGGAAAGAGGTCAGGCTGTTAGCCGTGGCCCAATCCTGGAAACCGTCAAGGTTGAGAACCCAGGCGGAAGAACCACCGAAGCTGGTTACCTTGCCAGAGATGTCAGTAACGGATGCTGTTGGCTGAGTAGGTGCCCACTCTGCCTTGTTGACGTGTGCCGTGTACTCGTCAGCGCCAACCTTGAAGGTGGCCTTGAAGAGGTAAGGCTGTGCATTGATGATTGCCATGATTACTCCTCAGAGTTGGCAGTAGAAACGAGTACTTGAATTGGGATACGGAACCAGGTTTCGCCTGCGTCCGTGATGGCCTTCTCGACGTTCTCCCAGGAGATGCCAATGGCTTCATCCAGGGCCTTGAGAAGGAGCGGGAGGGCCGGGAGAAGGCGGGCTTGTGCCTTCACCAAATCCCTCTCAGGTGTTGAAAGAACTAGGTCAAACTCAGCGGCGAACTGAGTTAGAGGGAGTTGGCCACCAAAGGACTTGTTGGAGAATCCTGTGAGGCCGTAAGTGAGGACCAGACCAGTGGTGTTACCCAGGCCTACTGAGCCGTCAAGAACCTTCCACGTAGTGGGAAGCTCTGCCTTCAGGTAGGCCTCTAGGTCTGCCGTGACGGATTCGAAACTAGAAGACATCAGCCGCTCCGCTCTGTGGACGGATAATGGCCTTGACGGTCTTATCCAGAGGGCGAGGAACGAAGCTAAAGCCTTCGGTTCCTACGTTGCCGTTCTCGTCAGCACGTCCCGCATTCCAGAGGCGCTTAGCCTGCTCTAGCTGGGCATAGACGTAACGGACTGGCGGATTCTCGTAGAGGTCTTCCGCTTCCTCTTCCGTCTCGACTGGTGGCGCGTAGGACAAGACCTGTGTCTGAGCTACGTCAAGCAACATGCCGCATAGCTCTTCGTTCTCGATGGGCGCGTCAGACCACACCTGAACCAGGCGTTCCTGGGCGTCAGGTGTATCTGAGGCGAACCATGTTGAAGTGGTCATTGGTCTTGTCCTACGCGTTCCCTAGTGCTTAGACAGCGCCGATGATGGAGACGGACTCCGGACGGACAATGAAGGTCTCCAGGAAGGCGACCATTGCGCGGTCAACACCGAACTTTGCAACCTCAAGGGCGTCAATCTCTACGTGCTGTTCACGGAACTCAATGGCGTTCTTGGCACCTACGATGACCTGAGGCTTTCCAGCACCCAGACCCGTGAAGAAGGAGGCAGGAGCCTTGACAACGCGAACCTTGCCAGCCGTAGCCTCACCAGTGCCGATACCAACACCGAACTCAACGAACTCAGGAACAAGGTCCTTAGGCGTGTAGAGAAGCTGGTTCCATGCGAATGGGTTGACGATGGCGAAAGTAGCGTCATCACCGTTGTCAGATACCAGGTCGATTCCCTGGATAAGCTGACCCATTGCGGCGGTGTACTGCGTTGGGTAGGTGCCTGGAGCTACCAGACGGTCAAGAGCCGTGGTGGTCTTGGATGCAACCGTGAAGATGGTGCTCAGTGCGGCCTCATCGATGACCTTTGCGCCAGAGTCAACAACACCCTCAAAGAAGGCCTGAAGGACAGCTTCTCCACCGTCGAGGTACTGGAACTCAAGTGCGTAGTCAGCGGCGAAACCGAACTTACGAAGGGTGGAGCTAACCAGCGAAGTGGTAGCCGTACCGGTAGGGAGTTCTACCTTCTGACCGGCGTTGGCAACCTCAGATACCAGGGCAGTACCCTGAGCGATCTTGAAGCCCTTACGGCCAGCGATGTTGATTCCACCGAACTGGTGGTTCAGAAGCGAGATGTACTTCTGCTGGTAGCGCTTGCCCTGCCACAGCTTGCCCGTGAAGGTAGCTGGGATTACACCAGAGCCAGCCGTGGTGAGACCACCAGAGGCCTCAACCTTGATGTCAGCCAGTGCGGCCAGAAGAGTCTCAGCCTCCTGGCTTCCGCTGTTCTTGACTGCGGACATTGCGGCGAAGACCGTACCTAGGTCCACGTCCTGTGCCTTCTTCACTGGTGCGGCACCAGCCAGAAGGGTTGCCGGAACTGCCCCGGCCTCGTTTTCAGTAGCCATAACTGGCTCCTCATCTGTGTTGATGGATTCCTCAGCCGGGTTAGCTGGAGGTTCGGTTACCTCTGCCTCTTCGGCAGGGGAGTTCTGGAATGCGGCAAGTGCTTCCTGCACTGCCGTCTTGATGGCTTCGGAGACTTCACGAGTGCTCCAGGTGATGGAGGTCTCAGTGGCAGACACCGTGTCTGGTGTGTCCTCAGCGGCAAGGAGAGTGGCACCCTCAAAGGCGGGCTTCTCAACCTGTGCGGCGGCGAAGAGAGCGGCACCAGGAAGGGCCTTACCGTCACGGATACGGACCTTGGCAACCTCAGCGCTAAGGTTCTTGCGCTTACCGGACTTGCCCTCTTCAAAGGCCTTACGGCCTGCGTCTGTATCCGCGTACTTGAAGGTGGCCATTACGCCTTCGGGCTGTTCCCAGACCTTGGAGAACGCGCCAACTACGTCTTCCCTCTTGTGCTCGACGTTGAGCGACATGCCAGTGAGGTCAGAAGGAAGGACCACATCACCTGAGGCGAACGTGAATTCACCCAGGTTGGAACGGCTCTTCACGCCGAATGGGATGAGGAGGCCAGTGGCCGTGAGGTCTTCGGCAGAGAACTCCAGCGTTCCTGCGTCAATGACGACTGGTTGGGATTCCTCAATCAGTCGGTCAGAAGTGTTCTCGGTTGAATCAGTCATGAGTTACTCCGTGATTTCGGAAGGCTCAGGGTCCAGAACGGCTACAGGAGCCGGACCCAGTAGGGAAAGGTCAGCGCGAACTTCTGCACCTTCTCCAACCACGTCATCCATAGACAGGCGAGAAGCGATAGCTAGCGCATATGCAGAGGAACCGAAGACCCACAGTTCAGAGGCCTTGTTGTTCTCGTTGGTGTAGCTCATCTGGCCACCGTTGCCACCCTCCTTGGCACCTTCGATGAAGGAGGCTGGAACACCAGAGTGGTTGGCAAGCTGGAGGCGAAGGCTGTTCATGCCTGCCTCAAAGAGGTCAAGCTGGCCGGTAGTGCCACGCTCGATGACCTCAATGGAGGATGGAGTGACAGAGACAGAGTGCTTAGCGCGGTTCTCCACGTAGGACTTGACCAGCGCGGCCTTCTCCTCACGCGTCATCTCGTCCTTCTGAGGGTCCGTGATGTGGAGTTCAGTAGCGGCTGGAGGAGCGTCCAGGCGGGCCTGGCGTGCAAGCTCCAGCTTGCGTGCCTGGCGCACAGAATCGATGCCGTCTACTAGGAGACCGTTAGAACCCAGTGGCACCCAGATGAGGCGCTGACGGAACTTGAGCGGGATGGACTCGTTGACCTCAAAGCCACCTTCTCCGTTGTGGTCCCACAGAGAGCGTGGAATGTGGAGGAAGTCGTTAACCGTGTCATCCTCGTTGACCGTGGCACCTAGGAGGCACTGACCGAATAGGAATAGGTCCTTGACCATTCCCACCTGACGGACGTACGGAGAGACACCAAAGACAGAAGAGTTGCTTACCCAATAAGGCTGAGTGGTCAGCTTCTCGCCATCCTTGAAGACTTCGAACTTGAGAGGAGCGACAAGAGAAGTGTGGGCCTGAAGAGCGCGCTTCACTTCCGGAACCCTGAGAGCTAGCTCAGGCGTGATGACCGTAGCCGGAATTTCCTGCCAGAAGTCAACTGTGATGGCTTCTTGGAGCGAATTAGTAGAAAATGGAGAGACAAGGTTGGCTGGCAATGACTCGGGAGTGTACTTAACTCCACCTGTCAGAAACTGCCATACACCCATAAATGCCCTACTTCGTCAAAGGGATTATGTCCCTCATTCAAGTTTAGGGTATATACAGTTTGTGACGGCCCTAACTGAAGACTTCTTTTGGCTTAGAAGAAGTCAATAGAGATACCAGTAGAAGTTGGCTTCTCGTCCTTCACTACATAAGCGGCAAGAGCTACAGCTTCAAGGCCAGTGATGTCTGACTCACGTTGGATACGGTTGGCCTTCTTCGGCATACCGAAGGCCCATGAGCCAGAGTCTCCCCATGTGCGCTTTACGGCAATCTCTACCGCGCCATTCAATTCTTCCTGGTTGTAGTGCACAAGCTTTCCCTGATTCAGGGTGTTCATAAAGTGCACTGCGGCACGGCTGATGTCTTTGGCAAGCTGTGGCTTCTCGGATGGGCGAGGAGTGGACTCCCGAATCTGTCCCATTTCCACCTGTGTGGAGTTCGATGCCGTGTCAAAGATGATGGCGCGCTTGTGCTTCCTGGCGAGTAGGAGGAGCTTCTTGGAGAAGCCCTGTACGCCTTCCTGGTGCCACAGGAGAGCCACGTGTGTCTTACCCTCTTCGTCTAGCCATGAGGCCGCTACAGAGGCGTACAACGCGTCTGGGTGTACGAATGTGGACAGCGCGAAGACCTCTGGTAGCTCCACATCATCTAGGGCTGTCTCAGAGATGGATTCCAGCCACTTTGGCTGAGGGATGAGAGCCACGTTGGAACCCTCAGCACCGAAGAGGTTGAAGTACTCACGCGTGAACTTCTTCACTCCAAGGAGATTGAAGTTGTTCTTGATGCGCTCCAGTGTCGTCAGGGTGCCGATACCAGGATGCATGGAGAGGATGAGAGCTTCTGCTGTATCCCAGGTCTCCAGTAGCTCTGGGTCCGTGTCATCCGGAATCGAGAAGTTGAGCCGTCCTGCATTCTCATCGTTGAGGGTGTCCCAGAAGGTGGAACCCTCCCGGTAGTCACCAGCGGTACCGGCCAGGATTAGCTGACCCTCAGGCCTGGTGTCGAAGGAGGGGATGACAGCGGAGATGACATCTTCCCAGCGCTCAGGGCTGGCCTCTCCACCCTCGTCTAGTAGGAGAGTGTCATAGGCACCAGAGCGGATGGCATCGCCTTCAGGAGACAGCACAGCGAGGTTAGAGCCGTTCTTGAATTCCACGCGCTCATTACCGTTGGAGCGGATGACCTTTACCGGCCTGGTCTCCTCATCCGGCCACTGACGGACGATGGGTCCATACACATCCAGCCTGTAGCGCTCAGAGGTCTTCTTCTGCGTGGTGAGGAGCGCGAAGCCTGCATAGTGCACAGGGTTGAGGTAGCACCTACCCAGAAGCACACAGAAGGCCACTGTGGTCTTTCCAGAGCGCCTAGGCATGAGTAGAGCGCTGATGAGAATCTGTGACTCCTGAGCGGCTGTCAGGACATCCACGGCCTGGAGCATCTGAGGAGTGATGGAGTTCAGAAGACCATTGCGCGTGGTGGCATTCAGAAGCCAGGCACCAGTAAGGAACTCATCACGGGCACGCTGGGTGGTCAGCATCTCGGATGAGTCTCTTGGTGAAATGCCAGAGTCCCTGAGGGCGATCCATGCGGATTCCTCCCTCAGGGGATGTTCTGTCACTTCTACTGGTAGGTCTGTCATTTTCTACTTCTTGGTTTCAGTTACAACTCACTAACTCGGAGGGAGAGAGCGGAGTTGGAGCCGAAGGCGGGGGTTCCAGCGATCCGACTTAAAAAACGTCGGCCATTCGGTTTTCGAATCTGCCATCTCTAATCTGATGGCAGGTCTGACATAGCGCGTCATAGTCCATAACCATGGGTGACCATGCCATGTGCTTCAGCTTCTTGCCATCTGCGACTAGGCCTGACTGTTCATGGCTACTGGCATTCACGTAAGCCCACTCTTGAGCGGGTGCACCACATGGACAGGTGTAGTCACTTACCCTACCTCTGTATGCCCTGACTCGCTGGTGTGCCCCGGCGTAGCTCACAGGTGTAGTAGGTGGCATGGCCGGGTACTTACCCAGGTTGATAGGCCTAGGCGTGTAAGGCGCACGGTTCTTGTCGTACTCCTTCTGTTTCCCTGGGTGCTCCTCGCGCCAACGTGCCAAGTAGCAACGCCTACATTCCTGACTCTTCTTGATGAAGACAGGAGCGCCACACTCACACATCAGGTGTCACATCCTGTGGTGTCAGTGTGTCCAGTACCTTCTGGTACTCAGCGATAGCGGCTACATGCTCCATGCGCTTCTCATCTAGTCCCACTAGCTCTGACTCAGCTGTTGCCTTCTTGGCTAGGTAGTCAGCCTTCGTCTTATCGAGTGCACCTAGGATGTTCTGGCTTACGTTGATGGCATCCGTTAGTACACGGATTGCGTTGTCATTACTCATTTTCTTGTTCTTCTCCTCAAGCCCACTTAGGAGCCTTGAATGTGTTGGGTGTGCCCTTTGCCCTATTGGTGATGGCGGCACCTACCTTGCCTCCGTGTGACCTGTTGCAACGCACATGTTCTGGATGTGCATTGCTTGGTGTGTTGTCATCTGACAGCCGGTCAATGTGGCCAACGTCATACTTTGATTGCTCTGGGATTAGACGGCCACAACGCCAACAGAAGACTTCTTCTCCTCTTGCCCACTTCACCCTTGTCTGTGCACGGATGAGGGTGACTGTCCTTCTCCATGTCGGGTCTTGGTGCCTACTCGTCATCAGAACCTCCTAGAGCCTTATTGGCGTGCATGGAGTTCCTGTGTGCCTTTGCGAACTTGGATGCTCTGGCTCTTCCGTGAATCCTCGTATCGCTGGTGAATGGCCCGAAGTTCTCGTTACAGATAGTGCATACAACTACGTGCGTCCAGTCGGACGAATCTACGTAGATGAATGCTTCTCTTGCCATATATCAATTGTCCCAGAAATTCAAGGTGGGACGGCTCTTGCAATTTCTTCTTTATAGACAGCGAAAGACCCAACTACCTTCTCCGTAGTTGGGCCTCTCTTAGTTCTGGATGCCTGGTCCAGTTGCCATTGCTGGCGTCCTAGCGGAATCGAGCGATAGTAGTAGGTATTACCCAGATTCGTTTATGACCACGGTTGTGGCCACGGTCTAAGTTTAGTCGTCATTCTCCATGGCACGGCCCCAACTGGTGACTTCCTGCATGAGTCGGTCACGTGCTTCTTGCTTCTTATCCTCAGGTACATCCAATGCATGGATGATGAGGGATACGTTCATAGCGGCGATGAGTTCAGTAGTCATTTTCTAGTTCTTCTCTAGTAGCTGGGTGATGGCCTCTTCGAAGGTGAGTCCTTCAGCCATCTGGTTACGGATAAGTTCAGAAGTGGCCTCAAGAGCCTCTACAAGGCCCATCAGGCGTACTTCCTCTCTAGAGACCTCTGGTAGTCCATGGCCTTGTGGCAGGAGTGGCAGAGAGCCTTGTAGCGCGTGAGGTCTGTTGTGTATGGCACGCGGTACCCGTTCTCCATTGTCCACATCGGGTGTGGGTCTGAATGGTCGTAGGCCCACTGTGTAGCCATGTTCGGGCATCCACCTTCACACTGGCAGTAGTACTCACGTGCTGGACCTCTGTCAGTCCTTAGGCGTCCGTGTACTGCCTTATAGCCTGGGTTCTCGCTTCGTGGTCGTCCCATCTTGGACATTAGTTCTTCTCACTTCTGGACCCTCTATCTGAGGGCCTCAGTTTTACTATCGTTCAAAGTGAGAATGTCTCCATGGGCAAAGAAGAAGGGCCACAGGATATGAATCCCATGGCCCTATGAGGCGTCCCGAACCTCAGTCTGTGAAGCCTTCAACCATTTCAACCAGTTCATCCTGATAGGCCTTGTACTGGTCAGGGTCCGTCCAGAACTCACTGAAGCTCTCACCCTTGTCTTCACGTTCGTACTTGCACTCACTCTCAGGAGGATGGTTCTTCGTCCACTCCTCAGGGAAGGCACTTGCGTAGAACGTGGTGCAGTTCTCCCACGCCTGGTCATACAGGCTGGGTGCCGCACAGGCCGTGAGGCCAAGAGCGGCCACGATGCCGATAGCGGCAAGAATCTTCTTCATAGTCATATCCTTACGTCTCTTGAATCAATCCATCAAGCGCGGCCTCAGGGTTGAAGCCGTACTCCTTCAGTGCAACCAACATCGAGATACGACTAGATGCCTCACTCACAGTCATCTTGTGCCATTCGCTCTCATCCAGTCCAAGCTGGTTCTCAAGAGACAGGCCGTAGCTTCTTTGCTTCTGGGTGCATGGCCAGGTGTTACTCATCCACTTCTCCTGTCTCAAGATTGATGTTCTTGAACTTGTTCCTCATGTTGTAGACGGTGCGAAGCTTGATGCCCAGATGGGCTGAAGCTTCCTTGGCTGTCATGTGTGCGGTTTCGAGATAATCATCCAGGGTGTAGGTGCTATAGGCCTGACCAGCCTTACGGCCCTTCTCCTGAAGCTTCCGGTACTTATCCTCATCGAACTGAGCAATAGCCTTCTCTGCGGCCCTGGTGCATTGGAAGACAGCTTCCTTCAGGTCTGCTCCTCCATACTCAGTAACACCCAACATGGCCAATGCCTGACGTTCTGCATCCTGGTAGACGAAGAGCCAGAGGTAATCAGCCAGAGCCATCCCTTCAAGGGACTTCTGGCCAAGCTCCCTCATCCCAGCCTTGATGAGAAGTGAGAACAAGATTCTGTAGTAGTTCTGAGCAAAGCTCAGCTTGTCATCTACCTTGAGAGGTTCCTTAGTGAAGTCAGTACGCTTCTTGCTCTGGCTTACCTCTTCGTAGAGTTTCAGCCATGCTTCTTCTTCACTCTCTCTATGGTTATGTGTTAGTTGTTGCACAGCTTCAGAGCTATAGCTATCTCTATGGATAGTGTTAGTTGTTGCAATCATGACAAGTCCTTCTGAGGGCTGACAATCCCTCTACATCAAGACTGACAGATAATCCGAACCTTACGGCTGTAACTGGCCACGAATCTGTCAGAATAGAAGTACGGGATACTGACAAGCCCATCAGATGCCCGCCTAGGTTGAGTTGTTCTTCCTCCCTAGGCGGGCATCTTCTATCACCCGATGGTGAATCTCTGGTCAGATGAGACCGGATACAGGGTGATGGTGAGAAGTCCTCTGACCAGTTCGCGCTTCTGCTCCAGCGGAAGGGCCTGGAACTCCACCAGAGCCACAGCGATACCGAAGGCAGTACTCATGTCCGTGGCACGGACGATAGACGCCACCAGACGCGCCTGAATGCTCTCAGCCAGTACTTGTGCCTTCCTGGCTTCTACGTCCCTCCTACGGGCGTACAGAGGCTCCAGGAATGGCTTCAGGTCTGCCATCCTCGCACCGTCAGCAATGCCGCTCATCAGGTCACTGATGTCAGCCTGGATGCCTTCAAGCTCCTGGTTCAGCTTGGCCAGGTTCTCTACCGATGGGTCAGCCTTTTCTTGAAAATCAGGTGCCATGACCTTCTGAACCAGAGCCGTCTCAATGGCCTGGTCCAACTTGTTCTTCTGGATGGAGGCACAGCCACGCGCAAAAGTGCAGATGTAGTACCCGTTCTTGGCACGGAGCTTGGCTCCACAGTGGCAGTAGGCCAGCCCACTAGCGAGGTTGGCAACCTGGTTGCCCTTCTTAGGCTTCCGGGTCTCGTCTCCCAGGATGGCCTGTACCTGGTCAAAGAGTTCTTGAGACACCAGGCGTTCAACCTCAGGTGCCGCTTCCGTCCACTCACCCTTGTAGTTGACCCAGCCACAGTAAGAGCGATTCATGAGAGCACGACGGAGGTTGATACGGCTCTGGTTGTAGTCCTCAGCTACCCGAAGGACAGACTCACCAGCGGCGATGCGCAAGAAGGCTTCCTTGACCTTCGGAGCCTCCACAGGGTCCAGAGCGAGGTTGCCAGCCAGGTAGCCCCACCTAGGCTTACCGGCCACAGGAAGACCGTTACGGAAGCTCTGGCGGTTCTTGGCCTCAATCCTGCTGGCCTTGTCCTCACCTTCCTTGGTGGAGAAGGCAACCACCACACGTGCCATAGCGCGGCCATCAGAAGTGGACAGGTCCAGGGTGCCGCCAGTCACGCTGTAGACGTTGACGCCAAGCTCAATGACTCGCTCCAGGTCCTTAGTGACTCGGATAAGCCTGTCTTGATGCCAGACCAGGATGGCCTCAGGCTTGGCCTTCAGGAGCGCCTCAAAGCCTGGACGGGTCTTACCCTTCGTGGCGCTGATGTCGTTGTCAGCGTGCACTGTCCGGATGGTGAGGCCGTGGGATGCCGCGTACTGGTGGCACTCATGCTCCTGGCGGTCCAGGGCCACACCCAGTCCGTCCTTGTCCTCTGAGAGTCGGAGGTACACATCTACTACGCTCATCGCTTCCACTTCCTATGTATACGGAGGAGCGGACGTGCCGTAAAACGTCCTTCCGACATCGCAACGTCCAGGGGATCGCCTGGACGGCGGACGGCACGATGTGGGCCAGCGAGTTCGGTCAGAACACCTGGGACGAGCTCAATCGCATCGAACCCGGCGCGAATTACGGCTGGCCGGCCGTCGAGGGCATCTCCGACCGGGAGGGCTTCACCGATCCGGTGGCGCAATGGCCGACGAGCGATGCGAGTCCCAGCGGGATCGCCGCCCGCGGCGACACGGTCTTCATGGCGGGGCTCCGCGGCGAGCGACTCTGGCAGATCGACACGGATGCCGGCAAGATGCGCGGCGAGCCCGTCGGCGCCCTGGTGGGCGAGTACGGGCGACTGCGCGACGTGGTCGCGCCGACAGACGGGTCGCTGTGGCTCCTGACCAACAACACCGATGGTCGTGGCTCGCCGCGACCCGGCGACGATCTGCTCCTGCGGGTGGAGCTCGTCGAGGCGCCGTGACGCGTGCGTCCGCGCGCACCCCGGCACGCTACGGTGAGAGCGTGACCTCGCAGCCCCGCTGTCCGCATTGTCGCCACTTCGTCTACCTGGACACCCTGCAGTGTCCGAACTGCGAAGCCGAGATCGGCTACCACATCCCGACACGCGAGTTCTTCGGGCTCCGTCACGGCCAGGCCGTCATCGACGGCGAGACCTGGTACACCTGCTCGAACCGCGAATGGGCGTGCAACTGGCTGGTGTGGGAGAACGCGCCCGCCGGCCGCTGCTTCTCCTGCCGGCTCACGCGCCGCCGTCCGGCGGCGGACGACACCGTCGCGCTCGAGAAGCTCGCGAAGACCGAGGAGGCGAAGCGCCGGCTCCTCCTGCAGCTCGCCGATCTCGGCCTGCCGATCGTCGGGTGGGACGTCGAGAAGGGCGGGCTCGGGTTCGACCTGATCTCCAGCCTCTCCGACGGCAAGCCGGTCACGATCGGACACGCCAACGGCATCATCACGATCGACCTGGCCGAGAGCCTCGACGATCGCCGCGAGGCGCTGCGCGTGCGGCTCGGCGAGCCGTACCGCACGATCCTCGGCCATCTGCGGCACGAGGTCGGTCACTACTACCAGAACGTCCTCCTCACCGACGACGAGCTCTGGGCGCGGTGTCGCGAGCTCTTCGGCGACGAGCGCACGAGCTACCGCGACGCCCTGAAGCGCCACTACTCGTTCGGGGCGCCCTCCGACTGGCACGAGGCCTTCATCTCCGAGTACGCGACGATGCACCCGTGGGAGGATTTCGCCGAGACATTCGCCCACTACCTCCACATCACCGGCACCCTGCAGACGGCCGCGGTCATCGGCATCCATCTCGATGCGTCCGTGACGAACCTCCGCGACACGGATGTCGTCCCGCTCGAGTCGTACGAGAACGAGCCGATCCAGAGGCTGCTCACCGACTGGGAGTGGCTGTCGCAGGCGTTCAACCGCATCAACCGGTCGATGGGCTTCGGCGACCTGTATCCGTTCACGATCGTGACGCCGGTGCGGCACAAGCTCGCCTTCGTCCACGACATCGTGACGCGCGCGCCGCTCAGCCCGGGGGAGCAGTACACGCTCGCGATGGCGGGCGCCGGGGCGGGGGAGACGGAGACGTCATGACCTCGTTCGCGCGGGGGCAGCGGGTGATCGGTGCGGCGACGCACTACGTGGAGAACCAGCCGCCCTGGCGCGTCGACGTGGACGAATACGCACTGAACGCGCCCCTCGGCGCGGCGGTGCGCGCGTTCGGTGCCGAGTGGGCGGAGGACGGCCTCCGCGAAGCCGGCGCGCTCGTCGGCTCGGGACCCTTCCAGCGCGACGCGCATCTCGCGAACGTCCACACCCCGGCCGCCCACGCCCACGACCGGTGGGGCTTCCGCCTCGACGAGGTCGAGTACGACCCGTCGTACCACCGCGTGATCGCCGAGGCGGTCGCGCGTGGCGCGCACACCTCGGCATGGGCGCAACCGCGGCCGGGGGCGCACGTCGCCCGCGCGGCGATGTTCATGCTGTTCGCGCAGGTCGAGCCGGGTCACGCGTGCCCGGTGTCGATGACCCACGCCGCTGTCGCCTCGATCGAGGGATCACCGTGGGTCGCCGACGAGTGGCTCCCGCGACTGTACTCGCGCGAGTACGACCCCCGGCTCATCGTCGACGGGGGCAAGGCGAGCGCCCTCATCGGGATGGCGATGACCGAGAAGCAAGGCGGCTCCGACGTCCGCGCCGGCACCACTGTCGGCGAGTCGATGGGCGGACACGCCTACCAGCTCACAGGGCACAAGTGGTTCTGCTCCGCCCCGATGTCGGACGGCTTCCTGGTGCTCGCCCACACGCGCAGCGGAGGAGTCGAAGAGGGCCTCACGTGCGTCTTCGTGCCCCGCATCCTGCCGCATGGGATGCGCAACGCGTTCCGCATCCAGCGGCTCAAAGACAAGCTCGGCAACCGCTCGAACGCGTCGGCGGAAGTCGAGTTCGACGGGACCGTCGGGTTCTTGATCGGCGAGCCCGGCCGTGGAATCCGGGCGATCATCGAGATGGTCCAGCGCACGCGCCTCGACTGCGTGCTGGGCACCGCCGCGGGCATGCGGCAGTCGGTCGCCGAGGCCCTCTGGCACGCGCGCGGACGCGAGGCCTTCGGCGCTCTCCTGGTCGATCAGCCCGCCATGACCGGCGTGCTCGCGGACCTCGCCCTCGAGTACGAAGCCGCGATGCTCACCGGCCTGCGCCTCGCGCAGCTCTTCGAGGCCGAGGCATCCGATCGCGATATCGCGCTGCGCCGTCTCGCCACGCCGGTGTCGAAGTACTGGGTGTGCAAGCGCGGCCCTCACCATGCCTACGAAGCGCTCGAGTGCCTCGGCGGCAACGGCTACACCGAGAGCTTCCCGCTCGCCCGTCGGTACCGCGAACAGCCCGTCATGGCGATCTGGGAGGGATCGGGCAACGTCATCGCCCTCGACGTGCTGCGGGCGCTCACGCGCGACCGCGAGTCGGGCGAGGCCTTCGCCGACGAGCTCGCCGCCACAGCGGGCGCTTCGGCGGTCCTCGATCGGCACGTGGAACGCACCCTCGCCCTGCTGCGGCGTCTCGCGGCCGATCCGGATGAGGCGCCGTCACAGGCCCGCCGGCTCAGCGAGGACCTCGCGCTCGCCTTCCAGGCGTCCCTCATGCTGCGCCATGCACCGGGGCAGGACGCCGATACGTTCATCGCCGCCCGGCTGGGCGAGGAACGCGGCGCGCAGTATGGTGTGCTGCCTTCGGGGACGGATGCCGCGGCCATCGTCGCGCGCCACTGATCGCCGTCCGAGCTTAGGCTGTTCGGGTGACTGCGGCGCGACGTTCCCTCCTGCTCGCCGCGGTCGTCGCAGCCGCGGCGATCGTCTTCGCGTCGTGTGCCGCGACCCCCACCGCGAAGCCGTCGCCGACCTCGTCGCCCTCGGTCACGATGACCCCGACGCCCGATGCGACAGGTCTCTCGCCGGCCGAGCAGGCCGTCTCGTCGATGTCGCTGCGGGAGCGCGCGGCGAGCGTCGTGATGGGGCACATTCCGACGACGGATGCCGCAGCCCTGCGCTCGTACATGGAATCCACCGATGCCGGTGGCTTCCTGCTCATGGGCGCGAACATCCCCGCGGACGGGGCGGCGCTCGAGGCGATCACCGCATCGCTCACTGTCGACCCCGCGCACCCGCCGCTCATCGCCATCGACCAGGAGGGCGGCGACGTGTCACGGCTGCCGTGGGACGATCTTCCGTCACCGCTGGAGCTGCAGCAGGCCGATCCCGCCACGGTGGAGGCCGCGTACGCGGGGCGCTCGGCGCTGGTGCGCCAGGCGGGCATCCCGGTCAACTTCGGCATCGTGGCGGACGTCACGGCCGACCCCGACTCCTTCATCCATCGTCGCATCCTCGGCACGACACCCGACATCGCGGCCGCCCACGTGGCCGCCGCGGTGAACGGCGAGAAGGGGAAGGTCTTCTCCACGCTCAAGCATTTCCCCGGCCACGGCGCGGCACCCGGCGACTCCCACTCTTCGATCCCGTCGACCGCGATGCCGCTCGATCAGTGGCGCGCCACCGACGCCCTCCCGTTCCAGGCGGGAGTCGACGCCGGCGCCGAGCTTCTCATGTTCGGCCATCTCGCGTACACCGCCGTCGATCCGGCGCCCGCGAGCCTGTCGCCCGAATGGCACCGGATCGCGCGCGATGAACTGGGCTTCGAGGGCGTGACGATCACCGACGACCTGGGCATGCTGCAGAGCTCCGGCCTCCCCGAGTACGCCGACCCCGTGGCGAATGCCGTCAACGCCCTCGCGGCCGGCAACGACATGCTGCTGACGGTGGTCTCGTCGACGCCCGAGACGGCTCCGCAGATCGTCGACGGCATCGTCGCCGCGGTGGAGTCGGGCGCGGTCCCGGCCGAGCGTCTGGAGGAGGCGGCGACGCGCGTGATGGAGCTTCGGCTCGCCGTCGCCGAGGCCGCAGGCGGAGAACTGCCGTGCACCACGTGCACGGATCCGGTCGAGTGAGTCAGGCGCCCGCGATCTCGATGAGTCGGGCCCGGAGGAGCTGTCCGCGCTCGGCGAAGCCGCGCTGCGCGCGGACATAAGCCGCCTTGCCCTCCGCGGTCTCGATCGGGACGGGGGCGTAGCCCCAGTCCGCGAGATCGTACGGCGACGCCCGCATGTCGAGGACGCGGATGTCGCGGGCGAGCTCGAACGCGTCGAGCATCACCTCGCCTGGCACGAGAGGACCGAGCTTGACCGCCCACTTGTACAGGTCCATGCCGGCATGGAGGCAGCCGGGTTGCTCGAGCGCGGACTGGGTCTCGCGCGTGGGTACGTTGCGGTTGCGCGGAACGGCGGCGGGCGTGAAGAACCGGAATGCGTCGAAGTGCGTGCACCGGAGATCGTGAGCCTCGACCACCGCGTCGGTCGCGTCCTGCCCCAGTCGGAGCGGAACGGGATGCCGGTGCTCCGGCTGCCGGTACACCATGGCCCACTCGTGCAGACCGAAGCACCCGAAGCCGGGAGTGCGGCCGGCCGTGGCCCGGAGGATCCGCCCCACGTTCGCCACGAGCGCGCCCCGCTCGGCGCGGAAACCTTCACCGTCGACGGCGAGAGCGCCGGGCACGGTGCCGGGCCGGTACCAGCGCCATTCGGCGCGGGCGTCGGAGGCGGCATCCGCCAACTCGATGCCCTCACCGGGATGCCAGCGGTGCAGGACGGCGGGCTTGTACGAGTAGTAGGTGAAGAGGAAGTCCTCGACAGGGTGCTTCTCACCGCGCGCGGCCCGGACGCGGTGCGCGGCCGTGAGTGCTCGCGCGCGCTCGTCGTGCGCCGCCTCGCGCTCGCGCCACACGCCGCCGGCGAGCACCGGGGTTTCAGGGGGCGCGATCGTCACCGTTCGAGGATACGCGGGCGCGCCCCGGTGAGCGCTGGGCGCGGGTCAGGCCTCGACGGGCTCGATGAGTTCAGGGGAATTGTTGCGGACGTTGCCGACGTCCTTCGACACCTCGTGGTCGTCGAGGGTGTCGGCGAGGGCGGGAGCCGCGTCGATCGCCGCGTCGAGCACATCGCGCACGTTGTCGGTGGTCGGGTCGAGCCAGGCATCGGCATGGTCGGGGTCGAGGAAGAGCGGCATGCGGTCGTGGATCGAGCCGAGGTGGCCGATCGCGTCGCGGGTGAGGATCGTGAAGCTCAGGAGCCAGCGCTCGGGGTCGTCGTCGCCCTTGGTCTTGTCGCGCCACCACTCGTACAGCCCGGCGAGGAACAGCGGCTCGCCGTCGGCGGGATGGATGTAGTGGGGGATCTTGGTGCCGTCGACGTTCTTCCACTCGTAGTAGCCCGACACGGGCACCACCGCGCGGCGCTTCTCGAGAGCGCTGCGGAACATGGGCTTGTCTTCGAGTTCCTCCGCCCGGGCGTTGAACGCCCGCGCACCGATCTTGGTGTCTTTCGCCCACGAAGGGATCAGTCCCCAGCGGGCGGCCTCGAGCCGGCGGGTCGGCGGCTCGGTCTTCGCCGAGTCGAGCACGATCGCGGCGCTGGCGGTGGGGGCCACGTTGAAGGACGGAGCCGGGAGATCGTCACCCTCGACGTCGACGCGCAGCACCCCGACGAGATCGGAGCCGGCGCTGGCCACTACGAAGCGTCCGCACATGGCGCCAGCCTACGCGGGGCCACCGACATCGGTGCAGTGGGGACCGGTCAGCCCTCGAGCGCGCCGGCGGCACCGAGCACGCCGACATCCTCCAGCCGCTCGAGCAGGCCGGCGCCGTCGCTGTCGCTCACCCACGGCACCTCGGCGGCCGCGTGGTCGTTGACGGCGGTGCGGCCGCCGGCGAGGACCGCCTCCGCGGGGGAGAGGCGGCGGATGGCGACGGCCACGACCCGTGACGGGTGCTCGTCGGTGAAGGTCGTGTAGATCGCGTCGTCGTGCTGGCCGTCGTCGCCGATGAGGAGCCACCGCATGTGGGGGAACTCCTCGGCGAGGCGGCGGAGGTTGGAGAGCTTGTGCGCCTTGCCGCTGCGGAACCAGCGGTCGTGGGTGGGACCCCAGTCGGTGAGCAGCAGTGCACCCGGCGGGAAGACGTGGCGGCTGAGGAACCGTATGAGGGTGGGCGCGATGTTCCACGCACCGGTCGAGAGGTAGATGAGCGGGGCGCCGGGGTTCTCTCGCACGACACGCTCCATCAGCACCGCCATGCCGGGGACCGGCTGGCGGGCGTGCTCGTTCACCACGAACGAGTTCCACGCCGCGAGGAGCGGGCGGGGGATGGCCGTGACCATGACGGTGTCGTCGACGTCCGACACGATGCCGAACTTCACATCCGGCGCGACGATGTACGCCCGTGTCTCGACCGGCGTTCCGCCTTCCACCGACACCGTGAAGGTCTGCCAGCCGGGCTCGAGGTCCGCCGGGAGCCTGGTGTCGATCACACCGCCCCGATCGGCGACGACATCGTGGTCGACGCCCGCGATCGTCACCGTGACCTGCGCGTACCCGATGGGGACGGCCGCGAAGCTGCGCCAGCCGCGCACTCCGGCGTACTCGCCGGTGGTCGTCTGCTTCGCCGGCGGGACGATCATCACGCGGCCGAGGACGCGCACCCAACCGGGGCCTCCGTAGCCGGGGAAGGGCGTGACGGTGGGCGTCTGGCCCCGACGGCGCGCGCGCCGCTCGCGCCATGAGTGGAACCGGTACTCCAGGCGTGCGAGCCACAGGACCTTCGCGCGCACATGCTGAGGATCGGTGTGGGGCACCCCTTCAGTCTTTCACGTCCGCCACGGGGGACTCGTCCGTGCCGTCGTGCTCGAGGTGCTTGCGCTCAGCCCGCTCGATGACCTTCTTGCTGACGAAGACGAGCACCAGGAACAGCACGATGACGCCCACGAAGATATAGCCCGCGTAGTGGAGCTGGTCCGCGAGCTCACGGTACGTGCCCGCGGCGACGGCCGCGACCGAGATGTAGAGCGTCGACCAGATCACGCACGCCGGGATCGTCCATGCGAGGAACCGCCGATACGGGTAGCCGCTCATCCCTACGGTGAGCGGCACGAGCGAGTGCAGCACCGGCAGGAAGCGCGAGATGAAGATCGCGGGCCCGCCGCGACGTCGCAGGTATCTCTCCGAGCGCGCCCAGTTCTCCTCGCCGATGCGGCGTCCGAGCTTCGAGTGCTGGATGCGCGGGCCGAGGTAGCGTCCGAGCCAGAAGCCGATGCTCTCGCCGATGAGGGCGCCGATGACCACCGCGATCCCGAGGATCACGCCCTCCAGCACGGACGAGACGGCGGTTCCGGCGACGATCACCACAGTGTCGCCGGGAACCACGAGCCCGATCAGCACGCTGGTCTCGAGCATGATCGCGAATCCGGCGAGGAGCGTCCTGACGATCGGGTCGACGCTCTGCACGGCGTCGAGCAGCCACGTCAGGAACTCGTTCACGCCACGAGCCTAGAGCTCTGCGCATCCCTCTAACCTGGGAAGATGACGGAGCCCCTCGCCGCCGCGGACGTCGAGCACTGGGTGGATCCGGCATCCGTCTTCAGCGCCGTCTTCGCGGACGAGCCGCACTCCTTCTGGCTCGATGCCGGACCCGACGCGCGTGAGGGATGGAGCTGGATGGGCGCGGGGTCTCCGGACGACCCGGCGCAGGTGAAGGCGACGACCTGCACGGCCGTCACTGCTGCCCATGACGAGAGCCCGTTGCGCGGCGGCTGGGTGGGCTGGACCGGCTACGACGACGCAGCGGCGCGCGCGGGCGCGCCTGCGTCCCGCGAGGCGGACGGAGTCCCGCAGGACCTGTGGCTGCGGGTGGAACGTCTCGTCGCATTCGACCACGCGCGTCAGAGCGTCCGCGTGTACGGCTCCGCGACAGACGTCGATGAGCTCGCCACTGCAGTCACCGCGGTGACCGGCGAGCCCGTCCTGCCCTCACCCGCCGGCCGCGACACCGTCGCCCGCGCCCGCCACCGCCCCGACGAGTACGCCGCCCTCATCGAACGCTGTCGCGACGCGATCCGCGAGGGCGACGCGTACCAGCTGTGCCTGACGACGCGCTTCGAGGTCGAGGCATCCGTCGATCCCGTCGCGGTCTACGCCCGCCTCCGGGCGGCCACGCCCGCGCACCACGGGGGATTCATCCGCTCGGGCGACACCGCTCTGCTCAGCGCGAGCCCGGAGCAGTTCCTCCACGTCGAGGGTGCACCCGACGGCAGTGCGGTCGTGCACACGCGGCCGATCAAGGGCACCCGGCCGCGCGGCGCGGACGCCGGGGAGGACGCCGCGCTGGCCGCGGAACTGCGCGCGAGCGAGAAGGAGTGCGCCGAGAACGTCATGATCGTCGACCTCATGCGCAACGACCTCTCGCGCGTCTGCGTTGACGGCACCGTGGGCGTCGACGCGCTTCTCGAGGTCGAGTCGTACCCCGCGGTGCACCAGCTCGTGAGCACCGTGTCGGGCACGCTCGCGACCGGCGCGACCCTCGACGATCTGCTGGCGGCGACATTCCCGGCGGGCTCGATGACGGGGGCGCCGAAGCTGTCTGCGATGACCATCCTGCACGGCCTGGAGGGTGCCCCGCGCGGTGTGTTCTCGGGCTGCTTCGGCTGGATCGGCGACGACGGCGCGCTCGATCTCGCGATGGTGATCCGCTCGATCGTCGTCAGGCCCGACCGCGCGTACGTGGGTGCCGGCGGCGGCATCACGTGGCGATCGGATGCCGCGGCCGAGGTCGCCGAGGTCGGGATCAAGGCGCGCGGGCCGCTTGCCGCGCTGGGCGCCGCATTGCCGCCGGGCTGGTGAACCGCCCGTTCCGCTAACCTGGAAGACGCGCTTCGCGCGCTGCGCGCGCTTTCCGGCTTCCATGATTGGCACTTTCCACGTGAGTCAGACCGAAACCCCCGACACCTCTGCGCCCACAGAGGGCTATGACGCCTACTCGATCCAGCAGAAGTGGCAGGCGCGCTGGGCCGAGGCCGACCCGTTCCGCGCCGGCGGCGCCGACGACACGCGCCCCCGCAAGTACGTGCTCGGCATGTTCCCGTACCCCTCCGGCGACCTCCACATGGGCCACGCCGAGAGCTACGCCTACGTCGACATCGTCGCGCGGTTCTGGCGTCACCGCGGCTACAACGTCCTCAACCCGATCGGGTGGGACTCGTTCGGCCTGCCCGCCGAGAATGCGGCGATCCAGCGCGGGGCCGACCCGCGCGAGTGGACCTACGCGAACATCGAGCAGCACAAGAAGAGCTTCCGCGAGTACGGCTCGTCGTACGACTGGAGCCGCATCCTCCACACGAGCGACCCCGAGTACTACCACTGGAACCAGTGGCTGTTCCAGCGCCTCTACGAGCGCGGCCTGGCCTACCGCAAGGAGAGCCCGGTCAACTGGTGCCCCAACGACCAGACCGTGCTCGCCAACGAGCAGGTCGTCGACGGCCACTGCGAGCGCTGCGGCGCCGAGGTGATCAAGAAGAAGCTCACACAGTGGTACTTCAAGATCACCGAGTACGCCGACCGGCTGCTCGACGACCTCAACCAGCTCGAGGGCTTCTGGCCGCAGAAGGTCATCCGCATGCAGCGGAACTGGATCGGCCGCTCGGTGGGTGCCGACATCGACTTCGAGATCGAAGGCCGCGCCGAGAAGGTCACCGTCTTCTCGACCCGACCCGATACTCTCCACGGCGCGACCTTCATGGTCGTCGCCCCCGACAGCGACCTGGCAGCCGAGCTCGCCGCCGGCTCGTCGGCCGACGTGCGCATGCGCTTCCAGGACTACCTCGAGAGCGTGCAGCGCGAGACCGAGATCGAGCGCCAGAGCACCGATCGCCCGAAGACCGGCGTGTTCCTGGACCGCTTCGCCGTCAACCCCGTCAACGGGGAGCGCCTGCCCATCTGGGCCGCGGACTACGTGCTGGCCGACTACGGCCACGGCGCCGTCATGGCCGTGCCCGCACACGACCAGCGCGACCTCGACTTCGCGCGGGCGTTCGATCTGCCCGTCAAGGTCGTCGTCGACACCACGGCGCCGATCACGGGCGCGATCCCGGTCATCGAGCTGGACGAGGAGGGTGTGCCGATCGATCCGGGCCCCCTCGAGACGCTGTCCGAGCTCGACCCCGCGACGACCGGCATCGCGCTGACCGGCGAGGGACGCCTCATCAACTCGGGCTCGCTGGACGGACTCTCCAAGCGCAACGCCATCGCGCGCATCATCGAGCAGCTCGAGGCCGGCGGTACCGGGCGCGCCGCGAAGTCGTACCGCCTGCGCGACTGGCTCATCTCGCGCCAGCGGTTCTGGGGCACGCCGATCCCGATGATCCACACCGAGGACGGCCGTATCGTGCCCGTCCCCGAGGACCAGCTGCCGCTGCGCCTGCCCGAAGCGCACGGACTCGACCTCGCCCCCAAGGGCACGTCGCCTCTCGGCGGCGCGACGGAGTGGATGAGAGCGACGGACCCCGAGACGGGCAAGCCGGCGCTGCGCGACCCCGACACGATGGACACGTTCGTGGACAGCTCGTGGTACTTCCTCCGCTTCCTGGCGCCGAAGGACCCGAACGAGGCGTTCCCGTCGCGCGAGGCGGACCGCTGGGCCCCCGTCGACTCGTACATCGGCGGCGTCGAGCACGCGATCCTGCACCTGCTCTACGCGCGGTTCATCACCAAGGTCCTCTTCGACATGGGGCTCATCGATTTCACCGAGCCCTTCTCGAGCCTCATCAACCAGGGCATGGTGCTCCTCGACGGCTCGAAGATGTCGAAGTCGAAGGGCAACCTGGTCGAGTTCGCGTCGAGCATGGTCGATCCCGGCGCCGACGCGGTGCGCACCGCGATCGCGTTCGCCGGACCTGTCGAGGACGACATCAACTGGGAGGACGTGTCGACCACGGGTGCCCAGAAGTTCCTCGCCCGCGCCTGGCGAGTCGCCTCGGACGTCACGAGCGATCCCGACGTGGTGTGGGCCGAGGGCGACGTCTCGCTGCGGCGTGTGACCCACCGCCTCCTCGCGGACGCTCCGGGGCTCGTCGAGCAGACCAAGTTCAACGTCGTCGTGGCGCGCCTCATGGAGCTGGTGAACACGACGCGCAAGACCATCGACACCGGCGCCGGGCCCGCCGACCCCGCCGTCCGCGAGGCCGCTGAGGCCACGGCGATGATCCTCGACCTGTTCGCTCCGCACCTGGCGGAGGAGATGTGGGAGATCCTCGGGTACGACCGGTTCGTCGGCCTGGTGCCGTGGCGCACCGCCGACCCGACCCTCCTCGTCGAGGAGAGCGTCACCGCGGTCGTGCAGGTCGACGGCAAGGTGCGCGGCACCCTCCGGGTGCCCGCCCGCATCGACGCCGCAGAGCTCGAGCGACTCGCCCGGGCCGATGAGAAGGTCGTGCGCTCGCTCGCAGGACGGGAGATCACCCGGGTGGTCGTCCGCCCGCCGAAGGTCGTGAGCTTCAGCACGCACTGAGCCTCCTCCACAGGAGGACCGGGTCCCGGGGATATGCACATCCCCGGGACCCGCTGCGTCTGCGTCCCCTCCCGCCTCCTACCGTGGGTCCGTGACAGCCGGCGACCGTTCCGAGGGCGCGTCGTCCGAACGCCTCGCCGCACGCCGCCGCCTCGGGGTCGGCGCCGTCGTCGTGCTCGTGATCGCCGCGCTGGCGATCACCGTCGGGATCGGCATCCTTCGGGCCGCGATCGCCCCTGTCGACGAGGTCGTCATCGACCAGACGCCCGCGGCCGCGGCGACGCCCGCATCCCGGCTCTACGTGCACGTCTCGGGAGCGGTGCGCACCCCCGGCCTCTACATGCTCCCGGCGGGCTCCCGCGTCGTCGATGCGATCGCGGCCGCCGGCGGGTTCGCCGATGACGCGGACCGCGACGCGGTCAACCTGGCGCGCACGCTCGACGACGGCGAACAGCTGCCGGTGCCGCGCGAAGGAGAGGCACCGCCGACCGCGGGACCACCCGGACCCGCAGCACCGGCCGACACACGGGTCGATCTCAATACCGCGGACGCGACTGTCCTCGAAACGCTGCCACGCATCGGGCCGGCGCTGGCCGAGCGCATCATCGCGTGGCGCGACGACAGCGGCGGGTTCACGAGCGTCGAGGATCTCCTCGCCGTCCCCGGCATCGGCGACAAGATGCTCGAGTCGCTGCGCGACCTCGTGACGGTGTGACGTGCGCCGCCGACTCGGGTTGCGGCTGGTACCGGTCGCAGCTGCATGCTGGGCGGTCGCCGCCGCCGCGATCCTGGCTCCTGCGGCAGCGCCCTGGATGGCTCTGACCCTGTGGGTGCTCGTTTTCGGCCTGACGACGGCTGTGCTGGGCCTCAGCACACGCGAGGGCGTTCCGTCTCGCCACGGCGGCGCACCGACGCGAATCCGGATGCCTCGAGCCGCCGTGCGCCGTGCGCTCGTGGTCGTCGTGCTCGCAGGGGCGGCCTCGGCGGCAGCCGCGTCCCACGTCGCCCTGGCGCAGCCCGCCCGGACCGCCGTCGAGGATCTCGCCCTCACCGGCGGCCGGGCCGTCGACATCCGCGCGGACGTCATCGGCAAGATCGAGCGACGCGCCGACGGATCGCTCGCCTTCGATGCCCGGGCGTCGCATGTGCGGATCGGCGACGTGACGCATGCGACGCCGGTCGAGATCACGGTGCGCGTCTCGGCGGAGGACGTCGACCGCCCCTGGCAGCTCGACGTCGGCTCGACCGTCGACGCCCGCGGCACGGCGAAGCCGGGGCGCCCGGGGGAGCGGGCGGTGCTCGAGGTGTGGGCCTCGCGCGGGCTGGAGGTGGTGAAGGCCCCGAGCGGCGCCGCAGCCGTCGCCGGCGGGCTGCGCCGAGGGCTCGTCGCGGCGGTGCACGGTCTGCCCGGCGAGGGCGCAGGGCTCATCCCGGGGCTCGCGGTGGGCGACACGTCGGCCGTGTCGCCGTCCCTGGACGCGGCGATGAAGGAGTCCTCGCTGTCGCATCTCACGGCCGTGTCGGGCGCCAACTGCGCGCTGGTCGTGGGCATCGCGTTCGCCCTCGCCGCCGCGCTCGGCGCATCGCGGCGGTTCCGCGTCGCCTGCGGGGTCGCGGTCCTCGCCGGCTTCGTGATGCTGGTCACGCCGGAGCCGAGCGTCGTGCGCGCGGCCGCGATGGCCGCGATCGCGATGCTCGCCGTGCTGCTCGGCCGCGCCGGTGCGGGTATGGCCCTGCTGTCGGTCGCCGTCGCCCTGCTCCTCGTGCTGGATCCATGGCTTGCAGCCTCGCTCGGATTCGCGCTCTCGGTCGTGGCGACGGGGTCGCTGCTGCTGTGGGCGCGCCCGCTGGCCACCGGCCTCGCCAGAGCAGTCCCGCGGCCGCTGGCACTCGCCCTCGCGGTGCCCCTCGCCGCCCAGCTCGCGTGCGGCCCGCTGCTGATCCTCATCGAGCCGACGGTGCCCGTCTACGGCGTGCTCGCGAACCTTCTCGCCGGACCCGCCGCACCGGCCGCGACCGTGCTGGGGCTCGCGGCGTGTCTCAGCGGACCGCTGCCGTGGCTGCAGTCGGGTCTCGCGGCGCTCGCCTGGCTGCCGGCATCGTGGATCGCCGCGACGGCGACGACCGCGTCGACGCTTCCGGCCGACGCGCTGGCCTGGCTGGAGGGCATCCCGGGCGCGGTGGCCCTCGCCGGGGTCGGCCTGTCGATCGGGCTCGCGATCGCGCTCGAGCGTGGCGGCTCGAGGGCTCGACGGGCCACACGCGGGATCGCGATCGTGGTCGTCGCGGTGCTCACCGGTGGCGGGCTCGGCGCCGCAGCCCTGACCACGCTCGCCGGCCGATGGACCCTCCCCGGCAGTTGGGCGCTGCTCGCGTGCGACGTCGGCCAAGGAGATGCGGTCCTGCTCCGGTCGGAGGGCGCCGTCGCGCTGATCGACACCGGGCCCGACCCTGAAGCGCTCGCCGCCTGTCTCTCGCGAGCCGGCATCGATCGCATCGACCTGCTCGTCCTCACCCACTCCGACCTCGACCACGTCGGCGGGCTCGACGCGGTGCGCGGTCGTATCGGCACGGTGCTCCACGGACCAGGCGATGCGAAGGGGCAATCAGCGATCGCATCGCTGACGGCGCGGGGAGCCCGGGCGACCGAGGCGTCGGCCGGCCTCAGCGGGTCGCTGGGAGGTGCACGGTGGCGGGTGCTCTGGCCCAAGGCCGGCAGCCGCGCCTTCCCGTCGGGCAACGACGCCAGCGTCGTGCTCGACGTCCGAGGCGGCGGCATCCCTCCGACACTCCTGCTCGGCGACCTCTCGGCCTCGCCGCAGCGGCTCCTGACGGCGTCGGGGGTGCTGGATCCGCCCTACGCGATCGTCAAGACGGCTCATCACGGCAGCGCCGATCAGGACGCAGGGCTCTACGCCGCCGCACGGCCGTCGATCGCGCTCGTCACAGTGGGCGCCGGTAACGACTACGGGCATCCGCGCGACGAGGCGCTCAAGATCCTCGCCGACGTCGACGCGACGATCGCACGCACCGACCGCGACGGCGCGATCGCGCTGTGGAGCGCCGAGGCCGGTTCCGTGGCGATCTGGCGCGACCGCGGCGGATGAGGGGAGGGCGGCCGCCGTCGGTGGGCGTCGGTAGGCTGGGGCAATGGCTTCCCCCGCACGCCGAGCACCCGCGAAGGCCGCGCGCAGCGCCATTCCCCAGCTGTCCTGGCGGGCTCCGCAGCCGGCGCCGATCGTGCTCGTCTCCGGGCCCGAGGAGGTCTGCGCCGAACGGGCGATCGCGGGCGTGCGCGACTACCTGCGCGCCGAAGACCCGACGCTCGAGGTGTCCGACGTCCGCGCGGACGACTACGCCGCCGGAACGCTCCTCGGCGTCACGTCGCCGTCGCTGTTCGGCGAGCCTCGGCTGGTCCGGGTGAGCGGCGTCGAGAAGTGCTCCGACACGTTCCTCGCCGAGGCCGTCGCCTACCTCGCCGCGCCGCAGGACGGCGCGACGGTCGTGCTCAGGCACACCGGTGCGAGTGTGCGCGGCAAGAAGCTGCTCGACGCGATCCGTGCGGGGGAGGGCTCGGGCGTCGAGATCGCATGCCCGGCCGTCAAGCGCGACTCGGACCGCTTCGACTTCGCCGCGGGCGAGTTCCAGGCTGCGAAGAAGCGCATCGCGCCGACCGCGCTGCGCACGCTCGTCTCCGCGTTCGCCGACGACCTCACCGAGCTCGCGGCGGCGTGCCAGCAGCTCATCGCGGACGTCCCCGGCGACATCACCGACCAGGTGGTCGAGCGCTACTACGGTGGCCGCGTCGAGACGTCGGCCTTCGCGGTCGCCGACACCGCGATCGCGGGGCGCTACGGCGAGGCGCTCATCGCGCTCCGGCACGCCCTGGCCTCGGGCGCCGACCCGGTGCCGCTCGTCGCGGCCGTCGCCATGAAGCTGCGCACGATGGCGCGGGTCGCGGGCAACCGCGAGCCGGCGAAGGCCCTCGCTTCGCGACTGGGCATGAAGGACTGGCAGATCGATCGCGCGCGCCGCGACCTGGTCGGCTGGAACGAAGAGAGCCTCGGCCGCGCGATCCAGGCGACGGCACGGGCGGATGCTGAGGTCAAAGGCGGCTCGCGCGACGCGGTGTTCGCCCTCGAGCGCATGATCACGGTGATCGCCACGCGTGCACCGTACGGCGCCTGACGCGGCGCCCGCGAACGCAAGCGAAAGGCCCGCCCCTCGCGGGACGGGCCTTCACGCGACTCGAGGGTCGCGGAGCTTGTCAGAGGCTCAGAGAGCGGAGACCTGCTTGGCGATGGCCGACTTGCGGTTCGCCGCCTGGTTCTTGTGGATGACGCCCTTGCTGACCGCCTTGTCGAGCTTCTTGGTCGCCGTGCCCAGCGCCTTCTCGGCCGCGGCCTTGTCGCCGGCCGCGACGGCCTCGCGGGTGCGACGCACGTGCGTCTTCAGCTCGCTCTTGACGGCCTTGTTGCGCTCGCGCGCCTTCTCGTTGGTCTTGTTGCGCTTGATCTGCGACTTGATGTTCGCCACGTGTCGACGTTCTTTCGTTCGAAGGTGAATCGGATTTATGTGCCGGTCAGCGAGAGAGGGGCGCTTCGCGGCGGTCGTGAGGGCGAACCCACACGCAAGCCAAACAAGGATTCTACCAGGTGAACCGATCACTCATGGACGTCCACAGGCCTGCACGGCAGACCCCTTCGATGATGCATGATCTACGCGTGGGTGCGCGCACCGCTGGGGATGCGCGCTCCGTGACGAAGGAGTCCGCCGTGCCGCAGCATCCGTCTGTCGATCTCTCGCCGTTCCCGCCGGGCTTCCGGTGGTCGGCGGCCACCGCCGCGTTCCAGATCGAGGGCTCGCGTGCCGCTGACGGACGCGGGCGGTCGATCTGGGACGACTTCGTCGCGACGCCTGGCGCGGTGCGCGACGGGGCGACGGCGGACCCGGGTCCCGACAGCTACCGGCGTCATCGCGAGGACGTCGCGCTGCTGACCGCGCTCGGCGTCGATCGCTACCGCTTCTCCATCTCGTGGGTGCGGATCCAGCCTGAGCCCGGCGGCCCTGTCAGCCGGGCCGGACTCGACTACTACCGACGACTCGCCGACGATCTGCTCGAGGCCGGCGTGACGCCCTTCGCGACCCTGTACCACTGGGATCTTCCGAGCGTCCTCGAAGAGCGCGGCGGGTGGCTCGACCGCGACACGGCTCTGCGGTTCGGCGAGTACGCCGAGATCGTCGCGCAGTCGCTGGGCGACACCATCCGTCACTGGTACACGCTCAACGAGCCGGTCTCGACGTCGCTGCAGGGCTATGCCGTCGGCACTCTCGCGCCGGGCAGGCAGCTGCTGTTCGGCGCGCTGCCGACCGTGCACCACCAGCTGCTCGCGCACGGCCTCGCCCTCCGCACGCTGCGCGCGGCGGGCGCCGAGGAGGTCGGGATCGTCAACAATCACACCCTCGTGCTCCCGGCGAGGCAGACGGATCCCGACCTCGCGGCCGCGGCCGTGTACGACCTGCTCCACAACCGCGTCTTCGCCGACCCCGTACTGACCGGCGCCTACCCCGACCTCGAAGCGTTCGGCATCCCGCCGATGCCCGTCGAGGAGGGCGATCTGGAGTTGATCTCAGCGCCGGGGGACTTCTACGGGATCAACTTCTACAACCCGACCACGGTCGCCGCCGCGCCTGAGGGCAGCCCCGTCCCGTTCGAGATCGTGCCCACGCCCGGCGCGCCGGTCACGGGCTTCGGCTCCGAGTGGCCGATCGTGCCCGCGGCCCTCACAGGCCTCCTGCTCGATCTCCGCGAGCGTTACGGCGACCGCCTGCCATCGCTCGTCATCGGCGAGAACGGGGCGTCGTTCCCCGAGCCGGACCACGTCGACGGACCCGTCCCCGACGCGGAGCGCATCTCGTACCTCGCGGGGCACATCGATGCCGTCGGCGCGGCCGCCGCTGCGGGCGTCGATGTGCGCGAGTACACGGTGTGGTCGCTCCTGGACAACTTCGAGTGGGCGGACGGCTGGTCCCAGCGGTTCGGCCTCGTCCACGTCGACTTCGACACCTCGGCACGAACGCCGAAGGCGTCGTTCGACTGGTACCGCGCCCTCATCGCGGAGGCACGCGCGTGAGCGCCCGGCCGGGCGCCAGGGTCGGCGCGGGCTGGTTCGCGCTCTTCACGCTCGCGTGGCTCGCGCTGTGGACGGTGCAGCTCACGCCGTTGCAGCTGCTCATCCCGCTGCAGCTCAACACGCCGGACGATGCCGACGGGTGGGTGTCGGGCGTGGTGTCGTCCGGCCTCGTGCTGGCGATGGGCGGCGTCGCCGGCGTGATCGCCGCCCCCGTCGCCGGCGGTCTGTCCGACCGCACCCGTGGCAGGATGGGGCGCCGACGCCCCTGGGCGCTCGGCGGAGTGTGGCTCGGCACCGCGTCGCTCGCCGCAATCGCGTTCGCGTCCGGTCCGTGGGGCGTGGGCCTCGCGTGGGTCGGCGTCTCCGTCGGCGTCGCGGTCGCGTCGGCGGCCTTCACCGCCCTCATCGCCGATCAACTGACGACGCAGCGGGGAGCAGCATCCGCCGCCGTCTCCTCATCGCAGGCCCTCGGCATCGTCGTGGGTGTCGGCGTGATCGTGCTGCTCGAGCTCGGCGTGGTGGTCGGGTACCTCGTTCTCGCCGGCTTCCTCGCGGTGGTGGGCACGGCGGCGGCGCTCCTGCTGCCCGATCCGCCCGCGCGTTCGGACGTCGCCGTCGCCCGCCAGGTGCGCACGCTCGGCGAACGGCTCGCGGCGCTGCGCGATCGCGACTTCGCGTGGTTGCTCGCCGGGCGCCTCACCGTGAACATCGGCAATGCGCTCGGAACCGGCCTGCTGCTGTTCTTCCTGCTGTACGGCCTGCACCGCGACCCCGCGACGGCCGAGGACGAGCTGCTGCTCCTGATCCTCGTCTACACCGTGTTCGTGGTGGGCTCCTCGATCGCGTCGGGGTGGATCTCGGACCGCACCGGGCGACGGATCCCGTTCGTGGTGTGGTCGGCCGTCGTCCAGGGTCTCGCGTCGATCATCCTGGTGGTGGCGCCGTCGCTCACCACCGCGATGATCGCGGCGGCTCTCCTCGGCGTCGGCTACGGCGCGTACATGTCGGTGGGACTCGCCCTGGGCACGGACCTGCTCCCTTTCCCCGAGGACCACGCCCGCGACCTCGGCTTCGTGAACGTCTCGGCGAGCCTCGGCCAGCTCATCGGCCCGCTCCTCGGCGCCGGTCTCGTCGCCCTCGTGGGCGGCTTCTGGCTGCTGTTCCTCGTGGGGGGCGTCCTGTCGATCGCGGGCGGCTTCATGACGTACGCGATCGGCAGCCGCGAGCGGCAGCCGTCAGCCGTGTGACGCCTCCAGGGTCGTCAGCGCAACCTCGAGCACCGCGTCGAACACGCGCGGACGCATCACCGTCACGTGATGGGTCGTCCGCGGCACGACGATGAGCTCTGCGTGCTGCGCGACCCTCATGAACAGCTTCTCGTTCACGCGCAGCTGGTCCCACTGCCCGTTGACGAACCACAGCGGCACGTCGATGCGATGGAGGGCCGCGAGCAGATCGAGCACCGAGAGGCTGCGCAGCGCGATGTCCTGCGCATCCAGCGCGTAGCCGCCGGCGCCGAAGTCTGCGCGGGTCTCGTCGGGGAGGATGCGATCGAGCATGCGGTCGGTCAGCCACATCCCGCGATCAGGCAGGGAATCGAAGCCGCGGGCGAGCACGCGGTACGTCGCGAGCCCCACGCCGCGAGGGATCGCTGTGCAGGACGCCGCGACGAATCCCGCGACGGGCGGCGGGTCCTCGGCACCGACGTACTCGATGCACAGCAGGCCGCCCATCGAGTGCCCCGACAACAGCACGGGGCCGCGCTCCGCGGCGGCACGCACCGCGGAATCGATCGTCTCGAGCGCCGCCTCGAGGGTGAACGCCTCGGTCATCCGCGAGCCGTGGCCGGGCAGGTCGACAGCGGTGACGGGGTTCCCGCGGGCCGCCAGGTACTCGACCTGCGCGCGCCACATCGTGGCGGACGTCCGGATGCCGTGCACGAGCACGACCTGGACGACCATGACGCCAGGGTAGCCGTGCACGCCCGCTTAGCATGGCGGCATGCCCGAGATCGCCCCGCACATCGCGCGCATGCCGGGCTCCGGTGTGCGTCACATCCTCGAGCGCGCCCTGCGCCGCCCCGGCACGATCATCCTCGCGGTGGGCGAGCCCGCAGAGGTCGCGGGGGAGCGGATCAGGGATGCCGCCTCCGAGGCGTGGCGCGAGGGGGCGATCCGCTACACCCCGAACGGCGGGATCCCGGCGCTGCGGGAAGCGATCCGGGACAAGCTCGCCCGCGAGAACGCCCTGGACGTCGACCTGGAGCAGATCTGGGTGACGGTCGGCGCGACCCAGGCGCTGCACCTGGCGATGGCGCTCACCCTCTCGCACGGCGACGAAGTCCTCGTGCCCGACCCCGGGTACACGACGTTCACGATGAACGCCCATCTCCTGCAGGCGACGCCGGTGCCGTATCCGCTGCGCCCCGGACGCGCGTTCCAGCCCGATCTCGCCGAGCTCGAGTCGCTGGTCACCCCGCGGGCGCGCGCGATCATCGTGAACACCCCCTCCAACCCGCTCGGGTCGACGTTCGACCGCCCGACGCTGGAGGCGCTCATCGCCCTGGCGCGCCGCCACGACCTGTGGCTCATCAGCGACGAGGTGTACGAGCGCTTCACATGGGGCGAGCCGCACGTGAGCCCTGCGACGCTCGATGACGACGGCCGCGTGCTGTCGGTGTTCTCGATGTCGAAGACCTACGCGATGACCGGCGCGCGGGTCGGGTGGCTGGTCACGCCCCCGGGATGGCGGCAGACCATGCTGCGTGTGCAGGAGTCCGTGGTCAGCTGCGTCGACGAGCCGTCGCAGAGGGCGGCCGCCGAGGCCCTCACCGGCGACCGGGTGGCCGTCGCCCGCAGTGCGGCGCACTACCGCGACAACCTCGCCGCCGCGACGGCGCTCCTCGACGCCCGGGGACTGCGCTACCTCGACCCCACAGGGGCGTTCTATCTCTGGATCGACGTCGCGCACGTCTCCGGCGGCGATGTCGTCGCCTGGTGCGAGCGGTTCCTCGATGAGCAGGGTGTCGCCGTCGCCCCGGGAAGCGCGTTCGGCGCCTCGGGCGAGGGCTGGATCCGCGTGTGCGTGGCCAGCGACCGCGACGAGCTGCTCGACGGGCTGAGCCGCATCCCCGCTCCTGCCTGACCCGGACGCCGTCGCCGGGGTTCGCCGAGCAGCGCGCACCCGTACAATCGTCTGGACATGTCACCGCGCGCCCTGAAGCCCCTCGAGCCCTCTGCCACGCCGCCCGAGCTGATCCGCAACTTCTGCATCATCGCCCACATCGACCACGGCAAGTCGACGTTGGCGGACCGCATGCTGCAGATCACCGGCGTCGTCTCCGACCGCGACATGCGCGCGCAGTACCTCGACCGCATGGACATCGAGCGCGAGCGCGGCATCACGATCAAGTCGCAGGCCGTGCGCATGCCCTGGGCCACCGCCGACCAGACCTTCGCGCTCAACATGATCGACACCCCCGGCCACGTGGACTTCACGTACGAGGTCTCGCGTTCGCTGGCCGCCTGCGAGGGCGCGATCCTCCTGGTCGACGCCGCGCAGGGCATCGAGGCGCAGACCCTCGCGAACCTGTACCTCGCGCTCGAGAACGACCTGCACATCATCCCGGTGCTCAACAAGATCGACCTGCCGGCCGCCGACCCCGAGAAGTACGCCGCAGAGCTGGCCGGCCTCATCGGCGGCTCGCCCGATGACGTGCTGCGGGTAAGCGGCAAGACCGGGATGGGCGTCGAGACGCTGCTCGACCGCATCGTGGAGCAGATCCCCGCTCCGAAGGGGAACGCGGATGCCCCTGCCCGCGCGATGATCTTCGACTCGGTGTACGACTCCTACCGCGGCGTCGTGACCTACGTCCGCATGGTCGACGGCAAGCTGGAGCCGCGCGAGCGCATCCAGATGATGTCGACGAAGGCGACGCACGACCTCCTCGAGATCGGCGTGTCGAGCCCGGAGCCCGTCCCCACGAAGGGGCTTGGCGTCGGCGAGGTCGGCTATCTGATCACCGGCGTGAAGGACGTCCGCCAGTCCAAGGTCGGCGACACCGTCACTAACCATCGCAAGCCCGCGACCGACGCCCTCGCCGGCTACACCGACCCGAAGCCGATGGTCTTCTCGGGGATCTACCCCATCGACCAGAGCGACTACGCCGACCTGCGTGAGGCCCTCGACAAGCTCAAGCTGTCGGACGCGTCCCTCCAGTACGAGCCCGAGACGTCGGTGGCGCTCGGCTTCGGCTTCCGCTGCGGCTTCCTGGGCCTGCTGCACCTCGAGATCATCACCGAGCGCCTCTCGCGCGAGTTCGACCTCGACCTCATCACGACGGCGCCCTCGGTGACGTACGAGGTCACGACCGACACCGGCGACACCGTCGTCGTGACCAACCCGAGCGAGTACCCGGACGGGCGCGTCGCCGAGGTGTCCGAGCCCGTCGTGAAGGTCGGCATCCTGCTCCCCAAGGACTACGTCGGCACCGTCATGGAGCTGTGCCAGTCGCGCCGCGGATCGCTCCTGGGCATGGAGTACCTCAGCGAGGACCGCGTCGAGCTGCGCTACCACATGCCCCTCGGCGAGATCGTCTTCGACTTCTTCGACCAGCTGAAGTCCAAGACGCAGGGCTACGCGAGCCTCGACTACGAGCCCGCCGGCTCGCAGACCGCCGACCTCGTGAAGGTCGACATCCTGCTGCAGGGCGACAAGGTCGACGCGTTCAGCTCGATCGTGCACCGCGAGAAGGCGTACGCCTACGGCACGATGATGACCGAGCGCCTGCGCAAGCTCATCCCTCGCCAGCAGTTCGAGGTGCCGATCCAGGCCGCCATCGGCGCCCGCATCATCGCCCGCGAGAACATCCGCGCGATGCGCAAGGACGTCCTCGCCAAGTGCTACGGCGGCGACATCTCCCGCAAGCGCAAGCTCCTCGAGAAGCAGAAGGAGGGCAAGAAGCGCATGAAGATGGTCGGTCGCGTCGAGGTCCCCCAGGAGGCGTTCATCGCCGCGCTCTCAGGCGACGTCGAGGGTCCTGCCAAGAAGTGATGCGACTCGCGAAGTAGGCTGGAATCCATGCGTCGAGGAACCTTCCGTGACGACACCGTCGACTATGCCGCTGTCGGGGCGACCCAAGCGCCGGATCTGATGCAGTATCCGCCGGAGCGCAGCATCCCGGCAGAGCAGTCGTGGCGGATCGGCAGCGGAGAAGCGCGCTTTCGCGCCGCGAGCGAGGCGCTGATGTCGTGGACCGCGCAGCGCGGTGCCGGGCTCGACGTCACCGATGTGCGGCCCGCCTCCGGTCCCATGTACTCGGGGGTGAGCTTCGACGCCGAGGGCAACCCCGTGGGGCCCAGCCGCTCCGAGGCCGAGCAGCGCTTCGACGCGGACGGCACCCCGTTCGTCGGCGCCGGCACGACGATCCGCGTCGACGGCCGCGTCAGGGGGCTCCGCGCCGACGCGGAGCTGCGCGTCATCTTCGCCGTCGAGGAGCCTCGGCGGGTGGGCTTCGCGCTCGGGACCGTGAGCGACTCCGTTGTGAGCGGCGAGGAGTCGTTCATGCTCGACTGGTACGACAACGACGAGGTCTGGTTCACGGTCCGCGCGTTCGACGCGCCCCGCGCCATGCTGTACCGGATGCTTCCGGGGCTCACGAAGCGCCGTCGTCGCGAGCTGTTCACGCGGTACCTGCGCGCGATCTCGCCGCTGTACACGACTCCCGCGTGAGGCGCTGATGGGCTCCGCTCTTCCCCTCGGCGAGCCCGTTCCCTCGGACGGCTCGCTGCCGGCCGGCACGCGCATCGATCCGGCCGCAGAGTTCAGCGTGTATCTGCACGTCCCCTTCTGCCGCGTCCGCTGCGGGTACTGCGACTTCAACACGTACACGTCCTCCGAGCTGCGCGGCGCCCGCCAGGACGAGTACGCCGACACGCTCCTTCGAGAGATCGAGCTGGCGGCGCCCGTGCTCGAGCGCGCCGGCGGGAACCGTCCCGCGTCCACGGTGTTCTTCGGCGGCGGCACGCCGACGCTGCTCCCGCCCGGCGACCTCGCACGCATGCTGGCCGGCGTCCGCGACACCTTCGGTGTCGCGGACGGGGCCGAGATCACGGTCGAGGCCAACCCCGACACGGTGACGCCCGCGGTCGCGGCCGAGCTCGCGGCATCCGGGGTGACGCGCCTCTCCATCGGCATGCAGTCGGCCGTCCCGCACGTGCTCGCGGCCCTGGATCGCACGCACGATCCCGACAACGTCCGCACCGCGGTGGCCGCGGCGCGGGTGGCCGGGCTCGACGTCAGCGTCGACCTCATCTACGGCGCGCCGGGTGAATCGCTCGACGACTGGCGCACGTCGCTGGAGGCGGCGGTGTCCCTCGAGCCCGACCACATCTCGGCGTACGCGCTCATCATCGAGGACGGCACCAAGCTCGCTCGCCAGATCCGCCGTGGTGAGGTCGTCGCACCCGACGACGACGTGCAGGCCGACATGTACGAGCTCGCCGACGACCTGCTCGCGGGCGCGGGATTCGACTGGTACGAGGTGTCGAACTGGGCGCGTGGTGACGCACACCGCTCCCGCCACAACCTCGCGTACTGGGTCGGCGCAGACTGGTGGGGCTTCGGCCCCGGCGCGCACAGCCACGTCGCCGGCGTGCGGTTCTGGAACGTCAAGCACCCTGCCGCCTACGCGCAGCGGCTGTCCGCGGGGGAGTCGCCTGCCGCTGGGCGGGAGATCCCGGATGCCGCGGCCCGAAACCTCGAGAGCGTGCTGCTGCGCACCCGCATCCGCGAGGGCCTCCCCGTCGAGGAGCTCCTCGGCGAAGGCCGTCACGCGGTCGCCGCGCTGATCGCGGACGGGCTGATCGAGGGTCCCGCCGCGCTGCGCGGGAGGGTCGTGCTCACGCGGCGCGGCCGGCTGCTCGCCGACGCGGTCGTGCGGGCGCTCACCGATTAGCCCCGGCGCGATCGTGCGTCGGACGGCTTCGCAATCCATCCCGGCGTCGCTCGACGATCCTGGCGGGGGCATCGGATAGAATTGGCACTCCAGTCATGCGAGTGCCAGCTGTGGCGTGGGGAGGCGGGATGGTCAGCGAACGAGGTCTGCAGGTGCTGCGGGCGATCGTCCAGGACTACGTCGACACGCGCGAACCGGTCGGCAGCAAGGCGATCGTCGAACGGCACGCCTTCGGAGTGTCGGCCGCGACGATCCGCAACGACATGGCGCTGCTCGAAGACGAAGAGCTCATCGTCGCACCGCACACCTCGTCGGGCCGCGTGCCCACAGACAAGGGCTACCGCGTCTTCGTCGACCATCTCGCGGAGCTCCGGCCGCTCTCGCCGGCCCAACGGGCGGCCATCGCCGCGTTCCTCGACGGCTCCGGCGACCTCGACGACGTCCTCGTGCGCACCGTGCGCGCGCTCACGCAGCTGACCGGCCAGGTCGCGATCGTGCAGTACCCGTCGTTCGCGCGCGCGACCGTCACGCACGTCGAGCTGGTCCAGCTCGGCGGCGGACGGATGCTGGTGATCGTGGTCACCGACACGGGACGCGTGTCGCAGCGCCTGACGTTCGTCGGCGAGGAATTCGACGACGTCGACCTCGCACACATCCGTGCCGGGCTCGGCACCCTGCTGGTCGGCCGGCCTGTCCGCGAAGGGCTCCAGCGCATCGCCGAGCGCCTCGAGGGACCGGATGCGCAGGCTCCGGCGCACGAGCGCGCGACCGACGAGATCGTCCGCGCCGTCGCCGAGGAGCTCGAGGAGTTCCGCCAGGACAAGCTCGTGATGGCCGGCAGCGCCAACCTCGCACGCCGAGAATCCGACTTCCGCGGCAGCATCTATCCGCTCCTCGAGGCGATCGAGGAGCAGGTGACCCTGCTGCGGCTGATGGGCGAGATGGTCGCCGACGAGCAGGGCCTCGCGGCGAGCATCGGACGCGAGAACGAGGCGTTCGGCCTGGCCGAGGCATCCGTCGTCGCCAGCGACTACGACGCGACGGGCTCCCTCGCCCGCGTCGGCGTGCTGGGCCCGACGCGCATGGACTACCCCACGAACCTCGCGACGGTCCGCGCCGTCGCGCGCTATCTCACGCGCATGCTCGAGCAGGACGACAGCTCCCGCTGACGCACGCGCGCACACACGATCCCGCGGCGCGGCCGCGGCAGGAAGGCGAAAGTGGCTGACCACTACGAGGTCCTCGGCGTCTCACGCGACGCCTCCACCGACGAGATCAAGAAGGCCTACCGGCGGCTGGCCCGTCAGCTGCACCCGGATGTGCACCCGGGCGAGGAGGCATCCGAGCGCTTCAAGCTCGTGACGCACGCGTACGACGTCCTCAGCGACCCCGAGCAGCGCGCCCGCTACGACATGGGCGGCGGTGACTCGCCGTTCGGCGGCGGGGCCGGCGGCTTCGGCGGGTTCAACGACATCTTCGAGACCTTCTTCGGTGCGGCGGGCGGATCACGCGGCGGCCGGCCGCGATCGCGCCGCGAGCGCGGGCAGGACGCCCTGGTCCGCGTCACCCTCGAGCTCGGCGATGTGGTGTTCGGCACCCACCGCGACATCGAGGTCGACACGGCCGTCGTGTGCGAGACCTGTCAGGGCTCGTGCTGCCAGCCCGGGACGAGCCCGGTCACGTGCGACATCTGCCACGGCACCGGCAACGTGCAGCGCCAGGTGCGAAGCCTTCTCGGCAACGTGGTCACGACGCAGCCGTGCAACGTCTGCCAGGGCTACGGCACCACCATCCCCTACCCGTGCGCCACCTGCCAGGGCCAGGGCCGCGTGCGCGCCCGCCGCACCGTGTCGCTCGACATCCCGGCCGGCGTGGAGACCGGACTCCGCCTGCAGCTGCCGGGTTCGGGCGAGGTCGGCCCGGCCGGCGGCCCCAACGGCGACCTGTACATCGAGGTCACGGTGCAGCCGCACGAGGTGTTCAGCCGTGACGGCGACGACCTGCTGGCGACGCTCGAGGTGTCGATGCCCGACGCCATCCTCGGCACGACGACGACCATCCAGTCCCTCGACGGCCCGGTCGACCTCGAAGTGCGGGCAGGCGTGCAGGCGGGAGACATCCTGACGATCAAGGGCCGCGGCATCACGCCGCTGCGCGGCTCGCAGCGCGGCGATCTTAAGGTCGGCGTGCACGTGGTCACGCCCACGCGACTCGACCACAAGGAGCGCGCCCTCATCGAGGACTTCGCGAAGCGCACCAAGGCGCCGGCCCCCAAGCTCGCAGAGTTCCACCAGGGCCTTTTCGCGAAGCTCCGCGATCGGTTCCGGAACAGCTGACCCATGGCACTGCACTTCCTCCTCGACGAGCCCGTCGACGCCGCTCCCGGCGACGCGGTGACGCTCACCGGCGCGGAGGCCCACCACGCCTCGACGGTGCGCCGGGTGCGCGTCGGCGAGGAGGTCACGGTCGGTGACGGCCGCGGAGCGTGGCTCACGGGCTCGGTCGAGTCGGTGGCGCCCCGCGAGGTGGTCGTGCGCATCGACAGACGGACGGATGCTGCGCCCCCGAGCCCGCGCATCGTGCTCGTGCAGGCCCTCGCCAAGGGGGACCGGGACGAGCTCGCCGTGCAGGCGGCGACCGAGCTCGGCGTCGACGAGATCGTGCCGTGGCAGGCCGCGCGCAGCGTGTCCCGCTGGGACGCGGCGAAGGCCGCGAAGGGCCGCGCCCGCTGGGCGACCATCGTGCGGGAGGCCGCGAAGCAGGCCCACCGCGCGTGGGTGCCGGAGGTGGCGGAGCTCACCACGACCGCGGCGCTCGTGCGCCGGGCGGCAGCATCCGTCGTCCTGATCCTGGAGCCGACGGCGACCGAGCGGCTCAGTGCACTCGCGGTCGACCCTGGTGAGGAGCGCGACATCGTGCTCGTCGTCGGGCCCGAAGGCGGCATCGCCCCCGAAGAACTCGATGCCCTCGCGGCCGCGGGCGCGCGAGGCGTGCGTCTCGGCGACACGGTGCTGCGCACGTCGACCGCGGGTCCCGCGGCGCTGGCCGTCGTCAGCACCGCGCTCGGGCGGTGGTGACGGTCCGACAGGGTCACCGACCGCTCCCGGAGCCGGTCGCAGGGCCCCGTCGGTAGACTTGCGACATGAGTGAGCCTTCGATCTTCACGCGCATCCTGGACGGGCAGATCCCGTCCGAGATCATCGCAGAGACCGAGAACGCATTCGCCATCCGTGACATCGCCCCGAAGGCGCCTGTGCACCTGCTGGTGATCCCCAAGACCGACGAGTACCGCAACGTCGTCGAGCTCGCCGCCGGCGACCCGGACCTCATGGCGGAGCTCGTAGGACTCGCGAACACGGTCGCCGCCGATCATTCGGACGGGGACTTCCGCCTGGTCTTCAACACCGGCCCGAACGCGGGCCAGACCATCTTCCACGTGCACGCCCATGTGCTCGCGGGAGGCCTCGAAGAGAAGAGTGTCGGTGCCTGATCACCCCGGTCATGAGACGGTGAGCGACCACGTCGAGGTCGACGGCGTCGCGATGGTGCAGCTTCTCGGTCCGCAGGACCGGCTGCTGCGGGTCGTCGAGAAGGAGCACCCGGGTGTCGACGTGCATGTGCGCGGCAACGAGATCACCCTCACGGGCGAGGCGCCGGCCGTCGCGGCGGCACGGACGCTGGTCGACGAGCTCGTCGCGATGACCCGAGCGGGTCACTCGCTCGGCGAGGACGACGTCGCGTCGTCGAACCGCATCCTCCGCAGCGAGGGCGGCCCGCGGCCGTCCGAGGTGCTGGGCGAGGCCATCCTGTCGTCGCGAGGCAAGGTCATCCGCCCGAAGACCCTCGGCCAGAAGGCGTACGTCGACGCGATCGAGGAGAACACCATCGTGTTCGGCATCGGTCCGGCCGGTACGGGCAAGACGTACCTCGCGATGGCGAAGGCCGTCCAGGCGCTCCAGCGCAAGGAGGTCAGCCGCATCATCCTGACGCGGCCGGCCGTCGAGGCGGGGGAGCGGCTCGGCTTCCTGCCCGGCACGCTCACCGACAAGATCGACCCGTACCTGCGCCCGCTGTACGACGCACTCAACGAGATGATGGACCCGGAGCTCGTGCCCAAGCTCATGGCGAGCGGCACGATCGAGGTCGCGCCGCTGGCCTACATGCGCGGCCGTACCCTCAACGACTCGTTCGTCGTGCTCGACGAGGCGCAGAACACCACCCCCGAGCAGATGAAGATGTTCCTCACGCGTCTCGGCTTCGGCACGCGCATGGTGGTGACCGGTGACATCACGCAGATCGACCTGCCGCAGGGCGCGTCGGGCCTGCGGCTGGTGACCCGCGTGCTCGGCGACATCGACGACATCCACTTCTCGTACCTGACCAGCGACGACGTCGTGCGCCACACCCTGGTGGGCCGCATCGTCGACGCCTACAGCGAATACGACGAGCGCCGGATGGCCGCTCGTCGCGAACGGGACGAGGCATCCGAGTTCGCCAACCGCGCCGAGCGCCGCACCGCCACCGTGCGCGGCGGAGGACCCCGTGACCACCTTCCGAAGCGAGGACGCCCATGACCATCGAGATCGGCAACGAATCGGGGATCGCCGTCGATGAGACGGTCCTGCTGCGCCTCATGGAGCACAACCTCGCCGAACTGCACGTCAGCCCCGACGCCGACGTCGCGATCCTCCTGGTCGACGAGGGCGCGATGGAGGCGCTGCACGTCCAGTGGATGGACGAGCCGGGCCCGACCGACGTGCTGAGCTTCCCGATGGACGAGCTGCGTCCCGGCACGGAGGACGCTCCCACGCCTCCAGGCCTCCTGGGCGACATCGTGCTGTGCCCGCAGGTCGCCGAGACCCAGGCGGTGGCCGCGAAGCACTCCACGCTCGACGAGCTCATCCTCCTGACCACGCACGGCCTGCTCCACCTCCTCGGCTTCGACCACGCCGAGCCGGAGGAGGAGCGGGAGATGTTCGGACTGCAGCGCGAGCTCATCACCTCGTTCCAGGCATCCGAACGCCGACGACCTCGCGCATGACCGCCGCCCTTCTTCTCGTCGCCGCAGCGCTCCTGCTCGCGTTCGGCGCCCTCATGGTCGCGATCGACGCGGCGCTCAGCGTCACCTCCCGCGCGGACCTCGCCGAGCTCGGAGCAGGCGGCCGCAACGCGGCGTCGCTGCGGAAGATCGCGGACGACCCCGACGCGCACGCCAACGCCGTGATCTTCATCCGCGTGCTGGCCGAGACGACGGCCGCCGTGCTCGTCACCGTCGCCTTCGTCGACCTCTTCGACAGCATCTGGTGGGCGATGCTGGCGGCGGCCCTGCTCATGACCGGCGTCTCGTACGTCGTCGTCGGCGCCAGTCCGCGGTCGGTGGGACGGCTGCACGCGCGCGGACTGCTGCGCGGGGCGGCTCCGGTGGTCCGCGGGGTGCGCATCATCCTGGGGCCGCTCGCGCACGGGCTCGTCGCGCTCGGCACGCGCATCACGCCGGGCGCGTCGCGAGGATCGTCCTTCGCGTCGGAGGAGCAGCTGCTCAGCATCATCGACGAGGCGGCCGAGAACGAGCTCATCGAACAGGACGACCGCGAGCTGATCCACTCGGTGTTCGACTTCACCGACACGTTCGTGCGGGCCGTGATGGTGCCGCGCACCGACATGGTGACAGTGGATGCCTCGACCTCGACGCGCGAGGCGATGACTCTGTTCCTCGAGAAGGGCGTCTCGCGCATGCCGATCGTCGACGACGACGCGGATGACGTGGTCGGAGTGCTGTACCTCAAGGACCTGGTGCAGTTCGGCTTCCGCGACGAGACCGGGTGGCGGGATGCCCCGATCAGCCGGATCGCGCGGCCGGCGGTGTTCGTCCCCGAGTCGATGAAGGCCGAGACGCTGCTGCAGCAGATGAAGCGCGATGCCGTGCACGTGTGTCTCGTCGTCGACGAGTACGGCGGCGTGTCCGGACTCGTCACGCTCGAAGACCTCATCGAGGAGCTCGTCGGCGACATCTCGGACGAGTACGACCCGCGCGCCGAGGAGGTGACCGAGCTCGAGCCCGGTCACTACCGCGTGAGCGCCCGCCTCGGGCTCGACGAGGTCGGCGACCTGTTCGGTCTGGAGCTCGAGGACGAGGACGTCGACTCCATCGGCGGGTTGCTGGGCAAGGCCCTGGGCCGCGTGCCGCAGCCGGGCGCCACGGCCGAGTACGCCGGCCTCGTGCTCACCGGGGGTGCGTCGCGCGGACGCGGGCGCGGGATCTCGACGGTGTTCGTCGAGCGCGGCGATCCTGCTCTCGACATCGGCCGCTCACCGCGCACGGGCGAGATCCGCATCGTGAGCCCCCGCACCGGCGAGATCCGGCTGCCTCGGAAGGAAGAGACGTCATGACCGAGAACGACCCCACGCCGGCATCCGAGGCGGAATCGACCCGCGCGTCCGATGAAGGCCGTTCCGGCTTCGTCACGTTCGTCGGGCGCCCCAACGTCGGCAAGTCGACGCTGACGAACGCCCTGGTCGGCGAGAAGGTCGCGATCACGAGCGACAAGCCCCAGACCACGCGCCGGGCGATCCGCGGGATCCTGAATCGGCCCGGCGGTCAGCTCGTCATCGTCGACACCCCCGGACTCCACAAGCCCCGCACCCTGCTCGGGCAACGGCTCAACGACCTCGTCGAGCAGGTGCTCGGCGACGTCGACGTCATCGGGTTCTGCGTGCCAGCGACCGAGAAGGTCGGCCCCGGCGACCGCCGCATCGCGGAGTCGCTCAGCGGGTACGGCCGCGCGAAGAAGGTCGCGATCGTGACGAAGACGGATGCCGCGACCCGCGACGAGATCACCGAGCGGCTCATCGAGGTCGACCAGCTTCGTGAGGACTGGGCCGCCGTCATCCCGCTGTCCGCCTTCACGCGCGACCAGCTCGAGGTCCTGAGCGACGAGCTGCTCGCCCTCATGCCGGAGGGCCCCGCACTGTACCCCGAGGGTGTCGTGACCGACGAGTCGACCGAGGACCGCATCGCCGAGATCATCCGCGAGGCCGCCCTCGACGGCGTGCGCGACGAGCTGCCGCACTCGATCGCGGTCGTCGTGCAAGAGGTGCAGCCCCGCGAGGATTCCGACCTGACCGACATCTACGCCGACATCGTCGTCGAGCGCGACAGCCAGAAGGGCATCATCATCGGCCACAAGGGCTCTCGGCTGCGCGACGTCGGCGCCCGCGCCCGCGCGCAGATCGAACCGCTCGTCGGCACCAAGGTGTTCCTGAAGCTTCACGTGCGCATCGCGAAGGAATGGCAGCGCGACCCCAAGCAGCTGGGGCGCCTCGGCTTCTGACGGCGTCGCTCACCCACCGGTCTCGGTGATCGCCGAGCGGATGATGACGGTATCGGCACCGTACTCCGCGTCCGCGGCCTCCTGCCAGCTCCCGTCGTCCCAGACGACGTCGACCCAGAGCCACCCGTCCTGCGCAGAGGAGGCCAGGTAGGCGTCGCCGAGCTTGTCGGGGAGCTCGTCCTGGATGGCGGTGAGGGTCGCCTCGTCGCCCGCGCCGGGCCTGCCACCCGTCGGGTCCTCCGGCCGGATCGGGTCGTACAGGGCGAGGAGGATCGGCGGCTGCGTCGAGGTGAACGTCTCGCCGTCGTAGGCGCCGCGCACCGCGTAGGCGCCCCACGTGACCTCACCCGAAGACTCCGCGCCGTCGACCCCGTCCCACGTCCAGCCCTCGAGCGGGATCCCGGTGCACTGCGGGGGATACGACTCCGCCACCGCACCGAGGCACAGCTGCGCGGCCCCTCCGGTGTCGAGCACGGTGCCGGTGGCGGCGACCTCGCCCTCGGGCGGGATCGGCGTCACCGCCCCGAGCGAGGCCGGCGCGGGCGTCCCGCCCGGACTCCCGCTCGCGCACGCGGAGGCGGCGAGCAGGACGACGGCGGCGGTGGCGGCGATGCCGAGCGGGCGGCGAAGACCTCTCATGTCTGGATGGTGTCGCATCGACGCCGATCGTCTCAGAAACGGATGCCGCGGCATCCGTGCGTCATCTGTTCGCTCTCCGCTCGTCACGGGGTGTAGCCTGAATCCATGCGCTTCGGCCGGCTTCTCCTTCTTAGCCGCCGCGACGAGACCTCGTTCTAGGGCCTTCCTCGTCGCGGAGCTTTTCGTTGGCCCGCATCATCAGGCATCGAGCCGCCCCGATCGGGCAGCAGCTCGGAACAGACGAGAGAAGCGACGACATCATGCAGAACACCCAGAAGCCCTCGGGCCTGCCGACCCACAAGTACCGGCCGTTCCACGAGCAGATCACCGTGAATCTGCCCGACCGCACCTGGCCCGACCAGCGCATCACGACCGCACCCCGCTGGTGCGCCGTCGATCTTCGCGACGGCAACCAGGCGCTCATCGACCCGATGAGCCCCGAGCGCAAGCGGATCATGTTCGACCTCCTCGTGAAGATGGGCTACAAGGAGATCGAGGTCGGGTTCCCCTCGGCGAGCCAGACCGATTTCGACTTCGTGCGTCAGCTCATCGAAGAGGACCTCATCCCGGACGACGTCACGATCCAGGTGCTGACGCAGGCCCGCGAGCACCTCATCGAGCGCACCTACGAGTCCATCGCCGGCGCCAAGCAGGCGATCGTGCACCTGTACAACTCGACCAGCGTGCTGCAGCGCGAGGTGGTGTTCCGCACCGACGAGCAGGGCATCATCGACATCGCCCTCGAGGGTGCGCGCCTGTGCCGCGAGTTCGAGAAGCGCATCCCCGAGACCAAGGTCTTCTACGAGTACTCGCCCGAGAGCTACACCGGCACCGAGCTCGAGTTCGCGCTGAGCGTGTGCAACCAGGTCATCGAGATCTTCGAGCCGACGCCCGAGCGCAAGGTCATCATCAACCTGCCGGCGACCGTCGAGATGGCCACGCCGAACGTGTACGCCGACTCGATCGAGTGGATGAGCCGTCGCCTCGCGCACCGCGAGAACGTCATCCTGTCGCTGCACCCGCACAACGACCGCGGCACGGCGATCGCCGCCGCCGAGCTCGGCTACATGGCCGGCGCCGACCGCATCGAAGGCTGCCTGTTCGGCAACGGTGAGCGCACGGGCAACGTCGACCTCGTCGCGCTGGGCATCAACCTGCTCACGCAGGGCATCGACCCGCAGATCGACTTCAGCGACATCGACCAGGTCAAGCGCACCGTCGAGTACTGCAACCAGCTGCCCGTGCACGAGCGCAGCCCGTGGGCCGGCGACCTGGTGTTCACCGCCTTCAGCGGCTCGCACCAGGATGCGATCAAAAAGGGCTTCGAGGCGATGGAGGCCCGCGCCGCGGCGTCCGGCGTCACCGTCGACGAGATCGAGTGGGCCGTGCCGTATCTGCCCATCGATCCGAAGGACCTCGGCCGCTCGTACGAGGCGGTCATCCGCGTCAACTCGCAGTCGGGCAAGGGCGGCGTCGCGTACCTGCTGAAGACCGACCACTCGCTGGATCTGCCCCGCAAGCTGCAGATCGACTTCTCGGGCGTCGTGCAGGCCAAGACCGATGCCGAGGGTGGCGAGGTCACGAGCGACCAGATCTGGAAGATCTTCACCGACGAGTACCTGCCGTCGGAGGTCGCCGACGAGCGCTGGGGACGCTTCGAGCTGCTGGCGACCAGCACCCGCAGCGACCTGTCGGGCGATGTCGCGCTCGACATCACCCTGCGCGACGGCGACGACCGGTTCGAGGCATCCGGTCGCGGCAACGGCCCGGTCGCCGCATTCCTCGAGATCATCCGCGCACAGGGATTCGACGTGACGCTCTACGACTACGTCGAGCACGCCCTGAGCGCAGGCGGCGACGCGCAGGCGGCCGCCTACATCGAACTCCAGGTCGATGGCGAGCGCCTCTGGGGCGTCGGCATCGACTCGGACATCTCGACCGCATCGCTCAAGGCGATCGTGTCGGGCGTGAACCGCGCCATCCGTACGCGGCAGCGCTCCGGGGCCCTCGCGGGCGTCTGAGCGCGAACCGTCGACGGGTGTGCGCGGGTGATCCCCGCGCGCGCCCGTCGGTGTTCGCAGCTCCGGTCGCTGAGCGAGAGCGGAGCACGGTCGTTGAGCGAGCTTACGAGTCGAAACGCAGAGTCGAGACGCAGGGTCTGAACGCGGATGCCTCAGGGCTTGACGATCGGGATCGTCGAGGTCTCCACGGCCACCTTGCGGCGGTAGAGCGCCCGCTGCTCGGGCAGCGAGATGTCGAAGATCACGGCGAGCAGACGGATCACCGTCGTCACGACGATGCCGATCACGGCGGCGATGACCACGTTCACGCCGAGCTCTTCCGAGGTGGCGAGGACGAGGCATCCGACGCCCGCGGCGACCGCGTAGAGCGAGCCGACGTGCATGATCGCGACCGGCAGGCCCATGATCACGTCGCGGAGGATGCCGCCGCCGACCGCCGCACAGACCCCGACGAAGACGGCGGGCACGAGCGGGAGTCCGAGGACGAGGGCCTTGCTGGTCCCGAACGCGCCGAACAGGCCGATGACCAGGGCGTCGAGGCCGACGATGACGGCGTTGAGGCGCTGGAAGAGGCCGGCGAGCAGCATCCCGAACAGTGCCGCGCCGACCGCGGTGAGCAGGTACCAATTGCTCTGCAGCGTGGTGGGCGTGACGTTGAGCAGCAGGTCGCGGATGAGACCGCCGCCCATGCCCATGACGATCCCGATGATCGCGACGCCCAGCAGGTCGAGCCGGCGTTCACCGCGGAAGCCTGAGGCGAACAGCGCGCCCTGGATGCCGCCGAGACCCACGGCGATGAGGTCGGCCCACAGGGGGATCACGAAGACCGGCTCGTCCACCCCTCCATTGTCGACGGGGATCAGGGGATGTGGGTGCGCACCGCCGACAGGAATCCGTCGAGATCGTCTGTCCACAGCCGCACCGCCTCCACGCGGTCGCGGCCCTGCGGAAGCCGCACGTCGAGCGGATGCTCGAGACGGATCAGCACGTTGGTCTCGTTGGCGATGCGCGCGGCGAACGTGCGGCCCTCCGGCTCGTCCACGACGGCGGGCGCCTTGTCGACCCGATGTGGTGAGCGCTCGACCGACCGAACGACCTCCCACGGCAGGTCGAGGTCGAGCTCCGTACCCTGTCGCACGCGGATTCCGGCAGGACCGACCGCATGCGGTCGGGTGAGGTAGCCGAGCAGGAGGCCGAGCATCCATGTCACGCCCCAGATGCCGAGGACGAGCAGCGGGATGCGCACCCAGGTCCAGCGGTGGACGATGAGATCGACGATCGGGATCTCGACGGCCGACAGCACGATGAAGACGACGAGAAGCGTCAGCACGGGGGAGTGATAGCGGAACGCGCTGGCGCCCACGGGAACGCGGGGCCTGCGGAACACGAACCGGTAGACGCTCTGATAGACCCCGAGCTCCATGTTCCATGCGCGCCGCGCGAAGGTTGCCAGCTTCGTCCGCCATCCGCGCGGTGCCGGGGTGGCTGGCGATCGTTCGGGTCGAGCGGGGCTGTCGCGTGGAGTGTCGACGGCGCTCATCACGGACCCTCCTCGGTGGACCGGGCCTCGTGCTCCGCGATGAGCCGGTTCAGCCGGTCGAGGACATGCGTCAGCCCCCGCAGCGTCGCCTCGGCCGTCGCGTGATCGAGGCCGTCGATGAGCTGCGCGCCGAGCTCGGTGTGCTCGGCATCCATGGCGCGCATCGCCTGTTCGCCGCGCGGCGTCAAAGTGACGAGCACGGCCCGGCGATCGTGGGGGTGTGGCTCGCGGCGTGCGAAACCGGTCGCCTCGAGCCCGTCGACGAGGGTCGTGATGTTGCGGGGCGTCACACCGAGCGCCGTTGCGAGCTCCGCCTGGGTGCGCGGGCCTTCGTGGAAGACGAGCCAGAGGATGTGCGTGCGGGCGGGCGTGAGGCCTCGGCGGTCGAGCTCGCGCTCCTGGTCGGCGCTCAGCACCCCGGACAGCGCGAGAAGCGTGTCGAGAATCTGAGTGCCGGACATAGTGAACATGGTACATGATCAAGGATGTCCGCCACTTCGCTCGGCGACTGCGAGCGCTACTTCTTCTTGCCCTTGCCGGGTGAGGTGGGGGTGGGCTCAGGTGCGGGTGCGGGCTCCGGCGCCGGTGCGGGCGTAGGGGCGGGGGTGACCGTCTGCTCCGCAGGCGGAGACGATGTCTCCGGGATCGGGGCAGTGGGGGTGACCGGCGTCGCGGCTGCGGTGATGCCCGCGCCCGGCGCATACCCGTCGGAGCGTATTCGCAACGAGTCGAACTGCGCGGAGCCCACGGCGACGAGGAGGCCGAACCGCCCGTCGGCCAGGGCGGCGTTGTACGCGCGCGACGCGATGAAGACGCCGTTGAGTGTCAGCGACACCGAGGCGCCCTTGATCGTGACGAAGAGGGTGTACTTCGTGCCGGCGGTGAGGGCCCGGCTGACCGTCTGGTCCACGACGACGCGTCCGCCGGCGACGTGTCCGAAGACGACCGCCTGCGCCGCGAGATCCAGCACGATGAACTTGTAGTCCGACATGCTGTAGTAGTCGTACACGAGGCCCGCGCGCGAGCCCGCCGTCAGGGTGACCGCCTGGGTGATCTCGAGGTAGGCGTTGGGCGACACCGTGCCGCCGATGCCGGCGAGTCCGACCACGGGCCTGCCGTCGGCCACGGCGCCGTTCACAGTTCCGGTTCCGGGTACGAGTGCGCCGCTCGGCACCTGGCCGACGATTCCGGGGCCGGTCGTGAAGTCCTCGGTCACGTCGTACGTGATGGTGGGCGGCAGTACCTGGACGGAGACGCTGTCGAACTGCCCGCGCGCTTGGCTGGAGCCGACGCCGACGAAGCCCTTGTTGAGGCCGACCGCCTCGCCGTCGATGATCCGCGGGGCGAAGGTGTGCGTGAACGCGGTGGTGCCGTCGAGCACGACGCTCACCGTGGTGCCGTTGACCGCCACCATCATCGTGTACCACTTGTTCGACTTCACCCCGCCGGTGACGACCGATTGGACGTCGACCATCCATCCTGCCGACGTGCGACGACCCATGACCAGCTTGTTCGTGGACTGGTCGACGCCGGCGAACTTGAAGTCGGTGGGGGAGAAGTAGTCGAAGATGACGTAGGCATTCGCCTTCCAGCCGCCCGTCGGTTTGGTGAGGTACACCTGCGCGTGGATCTCGAAGTAGATCGGCAGGTACTGGTCGATGTAGTACACCGCGACGGCGTCGCCGGTGGTCGAGGCCGCGGTGACCGTGAGGGCGCCGCCCTGGACCTGGAACACGCCGGAGTCGGCGAAGAAGTCCTCCGCGCCGTCGGTGAACCCGGCGGACCGCAGCACGTCGCGCTTGCCGCCCGGCACGTTTCCGGGCTGCGGATCGCGCGGGCCGCCGGTCTGGTCCTGCCACTGCGGGTCCTTCTGCGTGACGAGGCCGATCTCACCGTACGGCTCGCCGTTGCGCGGGATGTAGGTCGGCCCCGACAGCTGCGCGACCGTGAAGTCCGCGCCCTGCGCCGCGGACAGCGCGTACAGGAAGTCGAACAGTGCGGGCGGCACCTGGCGGCTCACGGTTCCGAGGCCGAACGGCGCGAACGGGACGAGGTAGCTGTTGAACTCACCGACCCAGTCGATCAGCCGGTCGCCGCCGGTGTTGGCGACGAGCACGTCGAGGCCCGCGCCGCCGACGGCGCGATCCTCGTAGGTGCCGTGCGTGTCGGGCTGGGTGTTCTCGCCGGCCGCGGTCGTCAGGACGTCGTCGACGTTGAGCAGGTCGTTGCCCCAGCCGCCCCACAGCGTGTCGCGGCCGGTGCCGCCGACCATCCAGTCGTTGCCGTTGTCGCCGAACAGCATGTCGTCGCCGTCGGAGGCCACCGTGCTGGTCGCCGTGCACGTCCCCTGGTTGTTCGACGCGGAGCAGCCGGTGACCAGGCGGCCCTCGGTGTGGACGAAGTTGAGGAACCACTCTCCGCCGTTGATGAGGACCTTCCGCATCGGGAAGTACTCGTCGTACCGGTCGAACTCGCCCGTGACGGGGTCGAAGCCGAGGAGTGTGCCGTCGTTGAACGGCCGGGCGAAGTCGCTGCGCTTGCCACCCACGCCGTAGCCGAGCGTGAGCGCCTCCGCGCCGGAGATCGCGTCGTCGCCCGAGCCGCCGTGGATGAAGTCGGCGTCCCAGCCGCCGAAGATGACGTCGTTGGCGAACAGCGGCGTGAAGTCCACGTCGAACACGTCGCCGTTGGCCGCGAAGGGGGTGAGGTCCACGCGCTTGGTGAGCTGTCCGGTCGGGAACAGGGTCGCCACCTGGACACGGCCAGGCGTGGTGATCTCCACCTGCACGCTCGCGGTGGTCACGCCGTTGAGGGGCTCGGTGGTGCCGTTGCGGCTCGTGAAGATGCGACCGTCGTCGCCGAGGATGCCGTCGACGCCGGTGCCGCCCGAGATCCAGTCGTGGCCCCATCCGCCGACGAGGTCGTCGTCGCCCGCATCGCCGAAGATGACGTCGCCGTCGCGGCCGCCGTAGACGGTGTCGTCGCCCGACTCGCCGTGGATCTCGTCGGCGCCGCCGATGTCGTTCGCGAGCGCCCCGGCGGCGAAGTCCGGTCCGCCCGGCGTGTAGTCGAGCATCACGACGGCGCGCGGGAGCAGGCGCATCTCGCCGACGCCGGTGTAGTTGTCATAGGTGAAGGTGCGGTATTGGGTCGCGCCGCCGGCGCCGGCCGCGACGAGGCGGAGGATGCGGCCGTTGTCGCCCACGATGTTGTCGGAGTCGCGGCCGTGCAGAGCCGTGTCGTCGTTGCGGCCGACGTCGGTGCCCGCGCCGCCGAAGATCATGTCGCCCGTGTCCGGCCGCCGGTCGGGCGTGGCGAGCGAGAACAGGTCGGAGCTGCCGCCGACGATGTCGTCACGGCCCAGGTTTCCGAAGATCACGTCGGAGCCGCCGCCGCCCTCGATGTAGTCGTCGCCGTCGCTCGCCGCCTCGACCGAGGGGTCGAGGACGAGATCACCGGCGGCGTTGCGCGAAGCGCTCACGGCCTCGTCGATGGATCCGTCGCCCTGGATGATGTCGTTGCCGAGCTGTCCGAAGATCGTGTCGTCGTGCGCGCCCCCGGCGATGTCGTCCGCATCGAACCGGTCCGCCGCGGTGCCGAGCTCGTGATCGAGCAGGGTGATGCGGAAGTCGCTCCAGGCGGTCGGACCTGCCGGGTCGTTCTGCCAGTCTGCCGTCACGTTCGCGGTGCCGGCGGTGGAGGCATCCGTGCTGTAGATCTGGCCGTTGCTCAGCACCCGGAAGCGCGGGCTCGTGTGGTTGCCGAACGTGAGCGAGCGGTCGAGCGAGACGTTGTCGCCGAAGATCAGGTCGCGATCCGCGCCGCCGTCGATCCGATCGGCTCCGGTGCCGCCGATGAGGATGTCGTCGCCCGCCTCGCCGCGGATCGTGTCGCCCGCGCCGACCGCGTTGTCGGTGATGCCCAGGCTGATCACGTGGAGCGCGCTCGCGCGGACGGCCAGCTGCAGCAGGCCGTGGTCGCCGAGCACGATGTCGGCGCTCGCTCCGGCGGCCACGACATCGCCGGCGGCGCCGCCGAGCACCAGGTCGATGCCGGCGCCCGATGTGATCGTGTCGGCCCCGCCGATCGCCGGGTCGGTGGTCTCGATGCGGCCCGCCGGGAGCGGCACGCCGCTCCAGAGCGAAGTGGCGGGTCCGCTGTCGGCGGTGAAGCGTCCGTTGTCGCCGATGACGATGTTGCGCCCGTCCGATACCGCGATCGTGTCGCCGCCGGTGCCGCCGATGACGAGGTCGTCGCCTCGACCCGTGGTGATCGTGTCGTTGCCGCCGAGAGCGGGGGCGATCGACCACACGCGGTCGATGTCGGCCGGAGCGCCGTCGATCGCCCAGTCGATCGAGGCGTGATCGCCGATGACGATGCCGGTGCCGTCGGAGGCGGTGGGAGTCTCGCCGCGGTTCGTCGTGATCGTGTCGCCGCCCGCGCCGCCGAGGACGATGTCGGCGCCGAGGCCGGTCGAGATGACGTCGGCGCCGCCGATCGTCGGGTCGACCGTGGCGAGCCAGCCGAGCGGGCGCACGGCGCCGTCGGTGACGTCGCCGACCCCGCCGTGGCCGGACTCCGCCACGACGTTGCCGGCCGCGTCGACCCACCGCACCACCCCGCGGTCACCGAACACGATGTCGCCGCCTGTGCCGCCGTGGAGCGTGTCGGCGCCGATGCCGCCGAAGATGACGAGCGGCAGCGTCGACGCGTGCCCGTTGACGACGTCGTCGTCGGTCGTGCCGGCGGGAAGGATCGCGCCCGACGCGGGCATCACCGCGGCGACGGTCGACGACCGGGTGACCTCGATCACGACATGCGCCGCCGAGCCGTCGCGCTGCGGCGCCGTGGCGAACGACAGGATCCCGCCGCTCACGGAGAGCTCGGACGCCGTGAGCAGGCGGCCGTTCACCCACACGCGGTATCCGACGAGGTCGCCCATGGCGCCGAGCGTGTAGGTGCCGGTCGACTGGACCGCCCACGTCGTCAGGTGGAGCAGCACGGTCACCACGTCGCCCGGCAGCAAGGAGTCGAACAGCCCCGCCGTGTCGAGGCGGGACGACACCACATACAGCCTCGGGTCGATCGTCGTCGTGACGCCCGCGCGGGTGACGGTGATGCCGGCGACGATGTCGGCGCGCAGCGGCTCGTCGCCGTCGTCGACGTCGGTGCCGAGCCCGATCACGTTGTCGTTCGGGCCCTGCGTGTTCAGGACGAAGAAGTCGTCCTCCGCCGCGGACAGGTTCACGGTGACGGTGTCGTTGCCGAGCCCGGTGTTCAGCCACGTCGTCGTCCGCACGCCGGCGCGCACGTGGGTGCCGTCGATCAGGATCGTGTCGGCGAAGCCGCCCGACCAGATGCGGATGCCGTCGGCGAAGGTGCCGTCGGCCGCGGCGCGCCACGAGATCCCGGCCGGCGCCAGCCCGGTGACGAAGATCTCGCCGTTCGGGGCGAGCGCCGCGTCCCGGGCGATGCCGGCGGCGGCAGCATCCGTGATGAGAACGTTCGTGTCACCGGCGCCCGCGCCCTCGTCGCTGAGGAGCAGAGTGTGGCGGCCGGCGCCGAGGTCGAGGTTGAGCGTGCCCTGGATGAGGTCGAGGTCGCCGGCGAGGAACTGCGGCTTCTGGGCGACGCCCACGTCGGCCCGCGAGGAGATGTACACGCGGTCGTCGCCGAGGCCGAACGAGACGTTGGTGATCGGCAGCGTGCCGCGGATGTTGAGCACGTCGCTGCCCGAGCCGAGCGCCAGGTTGAGCGTCTCGAGCCCGATGTAGCGGATGCCCGCCTGCGCCGAGGCATCCGTCGCCGGCGCAGCCACTGCTGCGCCGAGGGCCGCCAGCCGGATCGTGATCGGGTCGGCCGGGTCCTCGTTGACCTCGCCGCGGAAGCCGATGAGGTACGTGCCGCCCACGAGCCACACGTAGACGCTCCCGGCGCAGCGGGTGCGATCCTGCTCGCCGCAGCTCATCGAGACGCCAGGATCTGCTCCGGCGGTGTGCGGGTACAGGAGGGACTGCAGAGCCGAGCGGACGGCTTCGGCCGACGTGCCGGCCGCGAAGGTGATCGCGCCGATGCCGGTGGCCACGCCTCCCTGCACCTGCGACAGCATGACGGTGAACGCGCCGCCGCGTGGCGTGACCGAGTAGAGGCGGTCGAGCGGACGACCGAGCGCGTCGACGGCGGTGCGCGGCGCCATGTCGAGCCCGGTGAGGGTGTCCTGCGTGAGCCAGCCGAGGTCGGCGTTCGCGTCGCCGGCGTCACTCAGGTTCGCGACATCCGTCCCCACGCCGCCGTCGAGCACCAGCAGGGCCGCCAGCAGATCCAGGACACCGGATGCTGTGCCCACCGCGAACGTGTCGTCGTCGGTGTTGCCGTACAGCGGCGCGGCCGCACTCGACGGACCTCCGATCACGCGGGTGTGGCCGTCGATCGTGCGGATCGTGAGGAGGTCGTCGCCGGGACCCGCGTCGATCGTCGTCGTGCCGGCGTGCGTCGACTCGACGGTGAACCGGTCGTCACCGTATCCGAGGCGGATGGTGAGGTCCTCGAAATCGGCGTAGCGGATGCCGCCGAGTACGGGGCGGCCGGCGAGGGAATAGTCGCCCGCCATGCCCAGGCCGGTGATGCGGTCGCCGGTGAGAGTGCCGGTGTCGCTCGCCGGGCTGTCCTCGTTGTGGACGACCAGGACGTCCACCTGCGCCGACTCGATCGCTTCCCCGGTGCTCGCGGTGATCGGAGTCGGGTGGCCCGAGCTCTCGCCGGGCAGCACGATCGGCAGGTAGTCGTCGAGTTCGAGCGACACCGGCGGATTCGGGTCGTCGCCGCCGGACACGTACAGCGGACCCTGGATGAGGTGCACGCGGCGTGCGGCATCGGCGAACTCCTGCACATCGTCGCCGTCGACCCGCGCATCGTCGAGAGCGCGCACCGTGACGATGACGGCCGATGCCCAGTTCGCGGCCGTGAAGGCGAGGGTGAGCGACGAGACCCAGGCGCTGCCGTTCCAGATCTCGAGCTGGCGCTCGTGGCAGCCGTTCGGCAGCCCGCAGTCGGAGCCGCCGATGTCGAGCGTGAACGAGGCGATCGCGTTGAGCGTCACGCGCACGGTCTCGCCGGGCGCGGGGGCCCTGGTGAGTCGTACGGTGTACGACGCGGTCGCGCCGAACTGCCCGGTCGTCGCGCCCTCGACGAGGCGGAGGTCGCCACCCGTAGGCGTGATCACGACGCCCGCCGAGTCGCCGTCGTGCACGAGCACGCTCACGCGATCGACGACGGTGCCCGCGAGCTCCGCCACGTAGACCCGTCCGCCCACCGCGAGGCTGGTACCCCACGGATCGAGGACCGTGATCGTCGTCGCGGTGTTGCCCGCGATCGTGCGGTAGGCCGCCGTTCCGTTGGCGTCGACGAGACGCAGCAGCGAGCCGCTCAGACCGCCTGCCGCGGTGGGCAGCGTGACGCCCGAGAGCGTCACGGTGCGCCGATCGGCCGAGATCGCGACGACCGTGCCGACGAGCTCGCTGTCGGTGAGCGGTGCCGCGTACCCGACGATCGTGAACGAAGCGCCCGCGCCGGGAGCGGCATCCCATTCGCCTTCGATCTCGATCGTGGTCGCGGTGTTGTTCCAGATGCGGCGCACCTGGCCCGCGGCGGGACCGCTCGTGATCGTGATGAGGTGGCCCTTCAGCGAGCCGGCAGCCGCGACGAGGCCTGAGAAGGCGAACTCGTTCGCGAGTCCGCCTGCCCCCGCCACGGTGCCGGTGCGGCGGTCGCTCGACAGGATCGCTGCAGTGAGGGCCTGCACATGCTGGCCCTCCACGGCGGTGTCGTCGATTGCCCGCACGTACAGGGTGCGCGCGCCGGCGGCGACGAACACGAGGTCGAGCGTCGAGAACCAGGTGATGCCGTTCGTCGAGAGCAGGAGGCCGACGGGCGCCGAGACGCGCACGGTCACCGAGCCCTGAGGCGCCGCGGTGAGGCGGACCTCGTAGGTGGCGGTGGTGCCCCCCGTGCCTGCGGCATCGACCGGCTCGACGACACGGATGCCGCCGTCGGGCAGCACGACAGGAACCTCGGGTGCGTCGTCGTCGATGACGCGGACGAAGGTCGTCGCGACGAGCGCTCCGCTGTACTCGCCGCCCACCACGATCGCGTCGATGGGAGCGAACCGCTCACCCTCGGCAGCCAGGTCGGCCGTCGCCCGCACGAACACGGTGCGCTGAGCGGTGTCGCCGATCGTGAGGGTCACCGACGTGCTCCACGACACGCCGTCGAGCGACAGCTCGATGGCCCGCGCACGGCTCGTCGAGCTCGGGTCGACGGCCGGGCCGGAGAGCGTCACCGAGACCGCGACGCTCGGAGTGCGCGTGAGACGCACGGTCACGGCACCCGTCGCTCCGCCCTCGGCGAGGACCAGCGAACCGCTGACGGGCGCGACCACGACGGTCGGCTCATCGTTGTCCATGATCTCGGTGGAGATGCCGTCCACGGGCAACAGCGCCCAGGCGCTGTTGGCCACCGTGCTCTCGACCTCGTGACGGATGAGGCCGGTGTGGCCCAGCAGGTCGTTCGCCTGGACGGCCGGAGCGGCGCTGCCGACCTCGATGCGGTCGGAGCCCAGCCCGCCGAAGATCGACAGCTCGACGGCCGGGTTGGTCGACAGCACGTGGAAGACGTCGTCACCCTCCATCCCGTAGATGGAGACCCGCTCGACGTTGACGAACCGGATGACGCGGCCGGCGCCGTAGACGCCGCCCGACGTGATCACGAAGGTGTCGCCGAACTCGGTGCCGATGATCACCACGAGGTCGTAGCCTGCGCCGCCGTCGATGTTGACGGGGGCGTTCGACGCGTACTGGATGAAGTTGCGCCCCTCGCCGGCGTTGAGGGAAGTCAGTTCCGACTCGCCCACGAACGAGCGGATCACGAACGTGTCGTCGCCCGCGTCGCCGTACAGGTTGAGCGTCGCGACGTTGCGGAACACCTCGAAGGTGTCATCGCCCGTCCCGCCGTAGACGTTCGCGGTGAACGACACGCCGCGCGTGAGCAGGCCGCGTGTGGAGGAGAAGAAGGCGGATGCCGGGAACTCACTGTCGGGCACGTACGCGGTGTAGAGCTGGCCGAAGCGGAAGCGGTCGTTGCCGGACCCGCCGTCGACCGTGAGCACCGAGGCGGTGTCGTCGAACGCGAACGTGTCGTCGCCCGTCAGGCCGTTGACGAGGACGCCGCCCGTCATCTCGGTGCCGTAGGTCACCTTCTCGGCCGAGCCGAACTGCCCGGAGGTCGCAGCGGGCTGCGAGAGCGCCGCGACGAGGGCGCGGGTCGCGTTCCGGCGGAACAGGAACGTGTCGTCGAGCGACGAGCCGTTGACGATGAGGACGTTGGTGCCGCCGTCGGCCACGTCGCGCGTGTTGATCCGGCTGTTGCCGACGCCGAACAGGTCGATGACGAAGTGGTCGGAGTGCGCGCCGCCGTCGAGGTCGAGGACTTGTCCGTCCATCGGGTTGATGCCGACAGGCCCAGGCGCGGCATTGACCACCAGCCAGTCGGCCCCGTTCTGGCCGAGGACCGTCGTCGGACCCGAGAGCGCCTCCACGAACACCCGGTCGTCGCCGTCTGCCGCCCGGACCGTCGTCGCGGCCGCGTGGGTGGAGTCGACGTTGAGCACGTCCGAGCCCGCACCGAGCGTGAGATCGAGCGTCTCGAACGCGGCATAGTCGACGCGGCCGTCGGTCATGGCGAGGGTCCCGGTGGTGACGGAAGCACCCGCCGGCACGAGGGGGTGTCCTGCGACCGCGGTGATCGTGAGCAGACGCGCCCACCCCGCGGCTCCCGCGAGCGCGCCGGTCCAGGCGACGGTCCAGCGGGTGCCGGCCTTCGTGACGACGACGTTGCCCGCGCCGACCAGCGCGGCGATCGCCGCCTGCACCTGCGCTGCGGTCGCGTCGAAGGCGAGCTGCCCGGTCGTGCCGAGGCCGGTGACGGCGAGGGCGAACCGGCCGTCGACCGCACCCGCGACGGTGACCACCTGCACGAGGCTGGGCCGCGGCATCCCTCCGGTCATCCCCAGTCCCGCCACCGACGTGCTGCTGACGACCCCGATGCGATCGAGCACGGTCGCGGCGTCGTCGAGGAACAGCGTGTCGGTGCCCGAGCCGCCCGAGATGGCGAGGGGCGCGGTGATGCCGGTCAGGACACCGCCGATGCCGGTGAGGGTCGAGCTCACGCGTACGGTGTCGCTGCCCTCCCCGGTGCTGATGGCGGTGGCGCCCGCGACGCCGCGCACGATGACGGTGTCGGCGCCGTTCCACGTGGTGAGGGTCGTCGTCCCGGTGTGGGTGGAGTGGATCGTGAACGTGTCGCCGCCGGAGCCGAGGTCGATCGTCAGCGCCTCGAAGCCCGAGTAGGTGATGCCGGCGGTCATGCCGAGACCCGTGATGCGATCGGCGGTCAGCTCGCCGGTGTTGGGCGCGGTGTCGCCGGTGTCATCCACGGCGAGGAGGTCGGCACCGAGGATCGCGCCCGGGCCGGAGCCGCCGGAGACGACCAGAAGCGCAGCGATCGCGTTGACGGTTCCACCCGTGTTCGTCCAGGTGGTGTTCGTGCTGCCGGCGCCGGCGGCCCGCGAGCCCACCGCGACACGGTCGGTGTGCTCACCCGTGAAGATGCGGTGCTCGACCTGGATCGCCTGCACGGCCACGCGGTCGCCGCCGGCGAGCGTGCGGAGCTCGACGAGCTCCACGCCGGAGTGCGTGATCGTTCCGAGCGTCGTCATCACGCCGGCGTCGTCGAACGCGACACGGCGGATGCGGTTCGCCTGCGTCCCCGCCGGTGGCGCGGCCACCACGTCGACGATGAGATCGTCCGGAGCGGTAGAGCCCCAGACTTCGAGCCGGTCGGCGCCGGATGTGTCGACGACGTGCACGGCCAGGCCGGTCGAGCGGGTGAGCTCGATGCGCACCAGGTCGGCGCCCGGCCCGGCGTCGAGGTACGCGGTCCCGGTCCACGGCGTGGCCGCGCGGGCGGACCCGGCGACCGTGACCGTGCCGTCGGCGTCGCCGACGATGATCGTGGTCGCCCCGCCACCAGTGGACGTCAGGCGCGCGGTCTCGAAGATGCCCTTGAGATCCTCCGCGATCGAGCCCACGCCGAAGTCGGTGCCGACGGCCAGCCCCACGACGAACAGGCTGCCGTAGAGACCGAAATCGCCGGTGGCGAAGGCCTCGACGAGCGTGTCGCTGCCCCCTTCGTCGAAGAACTGGTCCTGACCGGCCCCACCGGTCACCGTGTCGTCGCCGAGTCCGGAGTCGATGACGTCATCGAACATCGAGCCGACGAGGGTGTCGTTCTCGGTGCCGCCCCGCAGTGTCAGCGCGAGCTGGTTCGCCGTGACGCCGGCCGCGGAGATCGAGTCGGCGCCGCCACGACCCTCCACGACAAGCGCGTCGCCCTGGCCGCGCACGCCGCCCGAGATCCAGACCGCATACGCGGCGCCAGACGTGCGTGTGACCTTGGTCTGGCCGCTGTCGGTCGTGACCGCGAAGGTGTCACCCGCCGTGTTCGAGCCACGGACGGTCACGAGATCCGTGCTGCCGGTACCGAGGGCGACGTCGACCCGCGTCAGGCCCGAAGAGTTGCCGGTGATGTCGTCGAGGGTGATCTGGTCGGCTCCCGCGCCGGCGTCCACGATGAGACGCTCGATCCCCGAGGTCGTCTTGACGACGCCTCCGAGGTCGAGGCTCAGCGTGCTCGTGGCCGGGTTGGCGACCGTCAGCAGGTCCGCTCCGCCGCTCAGCGAGAGTGTGAGCGAGTCGGTGCCGGACCCGCCGATCACGACCTGCGTGTCGCCGGACGTGAACACCGCGACGGTCGCTGTGATGGAGTCGTCGCCGGACCCGCCGTCGTAGCGGCGGGCCAGACCCGAGAGCGTGTCGTTGTCGCCGCCACCGTTGAGGATGTCGGTGATGCTGCTGCCGAACAGCTGGTCGTTGCCGTCGTCGCCGTTGAGCGTGACCGTGGCGGAGCCGGTGTGACGCAGGATGTCGTTGCCCGTGCCGCCGTTGACGGTCGCGCTCGCCGTGCCGGTGACCGTGATCGTGTCGTTCTCGGAACCGCCGCTGAGCACGCTGCCGGAGCTCGAGCCCTGCAGCAGGATCGTGTCGTCGCCGGACCCGCCGTCGATGGTGACCGGGATCTCCACGCTCGGGTCGATGACGAGGTTGTCGACGCCGTCGCCGAAGTTCGCGTGGATGCGCTGCACGTTCGCGTAGGTGCGGGAGTACCCGAACGCCGTGATCCGGATGGTCGCGAGCCCGTTGTTCAGGCTGCCGATCTGCTCGATGAACACGGTTTCGTTCGTCACCGAGGTGGCGACGTTCCTCGCGGTGCGCTGCGGACTGCCGCCCACGTTGACGTAGAGGTCGCGATCGGTCGAACGCCACGCGCGCAGGTCGTGGTACGGATCCGGGTTGCCCGTGGTGCCGTTGCTGGCGAGGTAGGGCACGACCGGGAACGACACTGTCCCGATGGTGAAGGTGTCGCTGCGCGAATACCAGGTGCCCAGGATCTTGAACCGCACCGTGATCTTGAAGCGCAAGGGCACTTCGCCGAAGCCGTCTCCGTCGCTGTCGACGCCGTCGCGGGAATCTGCGGAGACGGAGAGGTCGAGCCCGACGCCGAGGCTGATCTCGAAGATCTTGAAGTCGAAGTACACCTCGACGCTGGCGCCGCCGCCGATGAACAGCGTGTACCAGACGATGCCGTCGTCTTCGTGCTTCAGGAACGACACCTCGAGGTGGAACTCGCCGCGGATGCCCATGAACGAGCCCCCGAGCTGCATGCGCCCCGACAGCTTGAGGCTGAAGTTGCCGTCGGAGTTCAGGAAGATCGAGCCGGACAGGTCGGCGATGAAGAAGTTGAGCGTCGCGTAGGCATCGAGATACCAGTCGCCGGAGGAGTACGTCGTGTCGGTCGCACTCGTCTTGCCGACCTCGATCGTGAAGCCGGCGTCGAAGCTGAACAGCCGCAGGAGCGTGACCGAGCCGGTGAGCTGGAGCTTGAATCCAGGATCGACACCGTTGCGGCGCTCGCCGACGGTGTTGATGCGCAGCTCGCCGCTCGCGCTCAGGCTGAAGATGAACGCATCGGCCGAGGCGCTGACGGCCACAGCCATCACGAAGCCGTCGTCGTACACCCCCGCCCGGCCGGTGGCCCGGAACGTGAGCCCGGCGAGGTTGAAGTCGACGCCGAACGACATCTCGAAGGCGCCGGCCGCGATGCGGATCTCGGCGAAGCCGGAGCCCCGGGCGAAGCCGAGGAAGTCGATCGCCCCGTCGAGCCGGAGCAGGAATCCGGGCGCGACGCTCGTCGAGCCGATCAGCTTCGCCGACCCGGTCGTGTTGAGCTGGATGACCGCGCTCGCCGAGAAGCCGATGCCGATGTCCTCGCCGAAGCCCACGTCGAGGGCGATCGCGAACCGGGCGACGACGCCCTGGCTCGTGATGGAGAAGCCGGAGTCGACGATCGTGAGCTCGCCGAACGGATCCAGCGCAGCGCGGCCGTTGACCAGGAGCGACAGCTCGGACGCGCTGATCGTGAGCACGACGTGTCCCGTGATCTCGAGCACGTTCAGCACCTTGAGCGACCCGTACATCTCGAGGCGGAAGCCGGCGATGACGTTGATCGTCTGGTTCTCGACGATGAGCCGGTCCTGCGCGTCGCGGGCGAACCCGCCGAACACCGGGCTGCCGTTGACGGTCTCGGTCTCGACCACGAAGGTGCGGATCTGACGCGCGTTCGAGAAGGTGTTGATCTCGAGGAGGAACTGGCCGTTGAGCGACAGACCGGGGATCGCATTGACCCCGAGGGTGAGCTGCACGCGCCCCACCACGCCGGTCTGCGCGCCGACGTAGACGGCGAGGTTCAGCGCGCCGGTGAGGGATCCGAGGTAGGGGATCGTCGTGCCGACCATGCCGTCGACCTTGAGATAGGCGGTGCCCGTCGGGTCGATCGCCGCCGTGATGCCGATGAAGCCGGTGAGGGTGAACGCTCCGCCGATGGTCAGCTCGGCCTGGATCGCGGCCACGACGTAGATGCTCGGCCCGGTCGCCGACGGATCGGGCTGGCCGTCGATCCCCGGGGGAGCGGCCGGGATGTAGAACACCGGCGCCTGCCCCGGCAGCAGCAGCGGCAGGAACGCGTTGGGCACGACGAAGGTCTGATCGGCGAGCGTCGTGTTGAAGACGACGTTCACCGAACCGGTGGCCGAGAAGAGCGAGCCGACGTTGGGCAGTCCGATGCCGACGCCGGTGGCGACGCGGATGCTGCCGGCGACGCCGGGCAGCGGGCCGTCCGTGCGGATCATCAGCAGACCCGTGACGGAGCCGTACTCGAGCCTGGCCGAGCCGTAGCCGAACGAGAGGTGCCCGGTCAGGAACATGTCCATCTTCGGCGTGGGGGGATCCAGCGAGATGTTCAGGTACACCCCGCCCTGCACCCGCATGAGCTCCGTCCCGCCGGGGGCGACGATGAGCTGACCGAGGATCTGGAACCCGAAGCTGAACGGCTGCAGGACGAAGGTCTCGGTCAGATCGGAGCCGCCGGGACCGACACCGGGGAGCGTGATGACCTCGGTCTTGACCTCGTTCGTGAGGTTGATGCGCAGCTGCGCCGAGCCGTCGAGGTGGATGCCGAACTGCTCGAGGAACTCGAAGTTCATCTCGACGGACGCGACGCCCCAGAACTGCGGGATCGGGTGCATCGGGTTGGTCGACTCGTCACCGACGAGCAGCACGAAGCGTCCGGCGGTGGCGCCGAGGGTCCCGAGCTTGTAGACCTCGATCTGACCGACGAACGTCAGCATGAACAGGTTGCGCGTCGTGTCGATCTCGAGGACGACCTCCGCGTGGATGTGCAGGAGCGGCTCGTCGAGGAAGTCGCCCGCCTGCAGCATGATGCCGCCCGAGAGCTCGATGAAGAACGACGTGCCCTGGACGATGAGCTTGAAGGTCTGCACGCCGCCGTCGGCGAGGTTGCCCGCCGTGTCGCGCCAGGCCCCCGGCGCGAACGTCACGGTGACGGTGCCCGCGGAGAGGTCGGATGCCAGCGTGTACGAGTAGCGGGCGATGCCGTCGCCGAACTGCACCCCGGCGTACGTCATCGCCTGCGTCCCGCCGCCGGTGAGCGTCAGGTCGTCGGCGCCCAGGCTCGTGGTGTCGACGGCCGCGCCCGCGACGGGGGTGAGACGCACCCCGATCCATGTGCGCGGCCGGATCACGGCGTCGGTGAGGTTCGCCTCGGCGGACGCTGCCGCGGGGTGGCTCGCCGCCGAGTAGATGACGCCCTGCGTGTTCTTCCACGACCCGTCGACGAACGCCACGGTGATGTCGCCCGCGACGTGGCCCGAGAAGAAGTAGCGGTACGCGGTGCCGGTCACCAGGAGCGCCGCGCCGATGACGTCGAGCTCGGTCGTGCCGACCTTGACGACGATCTCGGAGTCGGCGTCGGCGATGGTCGCGCCGTCGACCGGGAGGCCGCCCAGGGTGTGGAACGTGATGTCCACCCAGCCGCGCTGCGCGAGCTCGCCGACGTCGAGCACGGATCCCGGCGTCGGGTCGATGAGCGCCGCAGTGGGGGCGGTGACCGTGAAGGCCTCGGTCTCGGCCGAGTTGAGCACCCCGCCGATGTCGGCGAAGCTGCCGGCCCGGAACGTCATCGTGTAGGAGCCGACCGCCAGGTTCGCTGTGAAGGAGTAGCGGTAGGTGTCGCTCGTGCCCACGCGGACCGGTGCGGAGAGGGTGATCAGGTTGCCTGCGGCGTCGCGGAACTCGAGCTCATCGCCGTTGATGGTCGAGTGGTCGATCCCGGAGCCGGAGGCGCCGCGGAAGCGGATCTCGAAGTACTTGAGGCCGTTGACGAGGTCTCGGCCGATGGTGGCGCCGGCGATCTGGCGGACCGTCGCCTCGTTCGTGGTCGGCGTGGACGGGTTGTCCGGCACCGTCTGCACGACATCGCCGGTGGCGCCCACGACCTGGAAGGACTGGGTGAGGGTCGTCCCGGCCGGAGGCCCGCGGTCCGGATTCACGGTGAACGCCGTGAGGTCGAACACCACATCCACACGGCCCGGGAGGAAGGTGCCGCGCAGGAGGAACCGCCAGGTGTTGCCGCCGAGGGGGACCACGCCCGTGATCTGCACCCCGTTCGCCCCGGGGCCGCTGAGCACGAACTCGTCGCCGTCGACCGAGCCCGGGACGATCGCGTAGGTGATCCCGCCGACCGACACGGGCGGAATGAATGTCACGTCGAGGTAGGTGACCTGGCGGTCCGCCGCGTCGATCGTGACCGCCTGCGGGACCCCCGCCGGGGTGCCCGCGGACGGCTGCGCGCCGGTGTAGGCGGTGGTGCCGTCAGGGAGCGTGTACGACCAGCCGCCGGCCAGGAAGGTGACCTCCACGTCGTCGCCCGCCGCCAGCGGTTCGGCCAGCTGGTACCGCACCCAGACGACCCCGTCCTCGATGGACAGCAGGGTGCGCGCTCCGAGCGTCACCATCGCGCCGTTTACCTCCAGCGTGATCTCGGGGAGGCCCGCGATGAGGGTGGCGGTGTCGATGAGCAGTCCCGTCGGAACCGCGAACGGCACGTCGATGTAGTCGCGCGCGGGCGCCGTGTACGCGGCATCCGGAACCGGCGTCGTGGTGTCGGAGTACCCGACCTGCACCGCGGCGATCGTGACGGAAGACGTCGAGGCGGCCGCCGTCTCGCGCTCGACCACGACCGGCACGATGAACTCGAAGGCGCCCGCGCCCGCGCGGATGGCGCGCGACGTGTCGCGCACCACGGTCCAGCCGTCGGCCGACGCGGTGAACACGAGCGCGCCGAGACGACTGATCACGGATGCTGCATCGACCGCGTAGCCGGACGGAAGCCCTGCGCCCGCAGCATCCGGGAACGTCACGGTGATCTCCGCACTCCACGCGAGCGGCGGCTGCGGTGCCGGTGCCGGCGCCGTGACGGAGGACGCCGTCGGGGCGACCGCCGCGAGGTACGACCAGCCGCCCGCGAGCCGGGTCAGCTGCACCGAGAGGCCTGCTTCGTACTGTCCCGTGAGCCAGAAGCGGAAGCGGTGCGTGCCGGCCGGCGCGCCGGTGATCTGCGCGGGCGCTCGGGTGCCGTCCAGCACGATCGTGCCCAGGCCCTCGCCGAAGAGCTCGAACTCGGGTGCGAGGTCGAGGATCGAGGCGATGTCGAGGTTCCGGCCGTTCACCGCGGCGTCGAAATCGACGTCGACGTACGCCGTGGGCGTGACGGTGAGGGTCTGTCCCGGCTGGGCGCCCGCCGAGACGGTGCCCCGGTAGCCGAGCGGGCTCGCGGCCAGCGTGGCGGTCAGCGCGCCGCTGCCGACGGTGGTGACGATGACCGGGATGCGGAACTCGCCGGGCGTTCCCGTCGCCGTGATCGGCGCGGATGCGTCGCGCGTCAGCGCCCAGCCCGTGCCGCCGAGTGTCAAGCCGGCGAGGCGGCTGATGACGGAGTCGGGGTCGACGGTGAAGCCGGCGGGAAGCCCGAACTGTCCACCGGTCGGGAACAGGATGCCGACGCTGCCCGCGCCCGTCTCGGTGGGTTCGTCCGTGACGGTGAGCGCACCGCTGAGCGTGAACAGGTACGACCAGCTGCCGGACAGGAACGTGAGGTTGACCGCGCCGGTGGTCGCGAAGCGGCCGGTGAGCCAGTAGCGGTACGTCAGGGTGGTCGTGGTCGTGTCGACGAGCTGCGGCGCCTGCGTGCCGTCGAGCTGGATCGTGCCGAGGCCTGGGCCCGACAGCTGGAACTCGGCGGCGAGATCGGTGATCGACGCCTGGTCGATGGTGAAGAGCGTCGGCTTGGTGAACGTGACCGTGATCCACGCTCGGCCGTTCACGACGTTGATGTCGACGGAGGCGCCCGGGGTCGGGTTCGTGATGACCGCGGTCGCACCGGTCACGGTGAAGGACAGCTGCGTGGCGGCACTCGGGGCGCCGGCCGTCGTCCCCGCGGCCGTCGTGAGGTCGGCGTTCTTGACCGCGCCCTGCGCGAAGTCGATCACCCAGCGCCCCATGCCGAGGTCGTCCGTGCCGATCGCGTAGCGGAAGCGCGTCGTGCCGCTGATCCGCACTGCCGCGGCGAGCAGCTGGGAGTCGGTGATGGCGTCGGCCTCGACTCCCTCGGTCTCGGCGAGCGAGGCGCGTGTCAGGACGTCGACGCGTGCCCCGTCGGCCATGTAGAAGGCACCCGTGCTGTCGACCTGCAGTTCGGCCAGCGTCATGCCACCCGCGGTCGTCACCGCCAGGATCGGCACAGGGCGGGTGAAGGTGAACACCCGCGGCGGGTCGGACCCCCGGGTCAGGGTGAACTTCACCTGGTCGGTCAGGACGCTCGCGAGGTCGAGGCTCGCACCGGGGGCCGGCCTGTACGAGATGTCGAGGTACTTCGTCGAACCGGCTGCCCCGTTGACGACGCCGACGTCGATCGTGCCGCCGTCGCTCGTCGGACCTCCGAGATCGATCACCGGCGGTGTGCCGGTGGCGATCGGGTCCGCACCCTCGACCACGTCGAAGGCCACCTCGTTGCCGGACGAGTCCCGGAAGCCCATCTTGAGCTTCCCGTAGATGGTCAGCAGGCGCACCTGGTCGGGGAAGTCCGCGAGGAAGAGCACTGTGGCGTCGCCGTTGGCGACCTTCGACAGATCGGCGTAGAGGCGGCCGCTGATGGAGATGTTGTCCTGCGCGAAGTTCAGCTTGCCGATGATCAGGATCTTGCCGTCGGTCGAGATCTTGACGATCACCTGACCGTTGAAGACCGCTTGCGACGTGAAGATCGAATAGATGCGGGCAGACCCGGTGATCACCATCGGCGACGTGAACGCGGCGGCGAAGCCGCTCTGGCCCGGGTTCGTCGAGATCGTCCGGGCCTGCAGGGCGACCTGGTTCTGCAGCGACAGCAGCCACTCGGCGGCCGAGAGCACGGTCGGCAGCTGGAAGGCCGACGAGCGCAGGGCGAACGGATCCTCGATCGACGGCAGCGTCTTGAAGAACTCGACGCCGGCGGCGAAGTCGTTGAGCACCAGGCCGATCTGCGGCACCAGCATGATGCCGCCCGGGATGTTGGCCGTGATGTAGACCTGCAGCGGACCGAGCTCGGAAAGGCCCAGTCGCAGGCCGAACCCGGCGAGGCCGGCGATCGAGATCGTCCCCTCGAGGCCGAGGTAGAACACACGCTGATGCACCGCCGTCGTCGTGTCGAAGACGCCGATGATCGAGTAGTTTGAATCGAGTTTCAGGATGCCGCCGACCAGCCCTGCCGACACCTCGCCGCCGAACATCTTGCCCTTGACGGTGACGCCGATCGAGTCGATGCCGATGATCGGGAATTTGCCTTCGAGCAGCAGCGACGGCTGGATGCGGATGCCCTGGATGGCGCCGGTGATCTGCAGGCCCTGCAGCCCCTGAATGCCGGTCACGCTGGCCGAAAGGATCAGCACGAAGTCGCCCGGGCGGTTCTCGACGTCGTCCCACTGGATGCCGATCGCGTCGATGCGCACCGGGAGGAACGCCGGCCATTTGAAGGAGTCCCCGGTCGCGGAGCCGACCGAGAGGAACACTCCGAAGCCCGGCAGCGCCTTGAAGGAACCGTCACCGGTGATCGCGAAGTTGCGGCCCTCGCCGGCGATCACGAGCGAGCCGATCGTGACCTTCGCCCCGACGGCCTGCAGCTGGACCATGTACTCGGCGCCCTCGGCGCCGGTGTCGAGGCGGAAGTCGCGGGCCGTGAGGGTCACGTACGTGCCGAGGCGGATCTCGAGGGTGTCGACGGTGAGCTGGAACGCGTCGACCTTGCCGCCGCTGAAGGTGAGCGCGATGCGGAACGCCTCGTCGTCGGGCGAGCCGTCCGGCCGGCGGTCGTCTGCCGTCAGACGGTCTGTCAGGGTGGCGCCGTAGGCGCGGCCGGGGAAGAGTCTGGCGCCACCGGTCGCGATGTAGATCTGGCCGGTGAACCCGGCGGTCTCGGAGCTCGGCGCGCCGGCCGGCGGGAAGCGGACCTCGAGGCCGGAGACGCCGACACGGATGTCGTCGAGCTCGAGGATCCCGCCGAGTGTGATCTTCCGGTCCGCCGCCGTCGGCGCCAGCGTATTGCCCGGATCCGGCGTGCCGCCGGTCGTCGGGGCGATGCCGTAGGCCAGCTCGGCCGTGCCGAGCCGGAAGCCGTTGCCGTAGACGGTCAGGCCGGGGATGAGCCCCGCCCCGAGTGCGACGTCGTTGTTGGCGTTGATGTTGGAGGACGCGGCCGGGTTGTAGGGCCGCAGCGACCCGGTGATCCCGAAGGACGGGAGCGTGATGGTGGCGGTGTTGATCTTGACGATCTCCTGGTCGATGGCGCCCTTCGGGTCGTAGCCGATCTTGATGCCCGTCGCCTGGAGGCGTGCGACCCCGGGGATCTGCGCATCGAGCGCGGCGACCTGCAGACCCCACTTGCCGGTGAGGCGGATGTCGACGTCGCCGCCGAGGAGCCCGAACACGTCGACGGCGAGCTCGAACGAGCCCTGGATGCCGATGAGGTCGACCGTGACGCCGGAGCTCGTCTGCGCCGCCGACTGCTGACCCGTGGTCGGGTTGCCGCCGAAGGCGAGCGATGCCCGCTGGACGCCCACGATCACCGAGACGAGCACCTTGCCGTCGGCGAACCCGAAGCCGCCGAGGCCGATCGTCGGGCCCTGCAGCGTCAGCGGACCGAGCGCGAGCGGACCGCCGGTGGTGATCTCACCGGCCGCCGCGGGCGACACCGTGACCGACAGGCTCTGCGTGCCCTGCGTCGGTCCGCCGGACTGCACGATCGCGTCGCGGTCGAGCACGATCGAGATCGTGCCGGTGCCGGTGAACAGGCCCAGCGTGTTGTTCGGGTTCTTGTCCTTGAGGAAGTACCGGTAGGTGACGCTGGTCGAGCTCGCGGCGGCGCCGGCGATCAGGAGCGGCGCTCCGACGATCGTGGGGCGCGACCCCGTCATCTCAAGGTCTCCGACGAGGCCGCTGATCGTGAACGGCGCAACCGTCGCGTTCTCGATCGGTCCCTTGCTGATCGGGTCTGCCGGCAGCGTGCCGCCCGCCCCATCGGGCTTCGGCAGGTTCGTGAACGTGATGTCGATGTAGCCCTGCGCGTTCAGCTGGGCGAGGCTGATCGCCGGCGTGGCGATCGACGCGACCGGGGCTGATACGCCGCCCGGCGCGACGGGCGCCAGCCGGAAGAACTGCTCCTGTTCGCCGACCAGCGACGCGCCGCCCGCGGTCACGCTGCCGTCGATGAAGGTGATCGTGACGATCGCGGCGCCGGGCAGGGCGGGGCCGGTGATCGCGTAGTCCCAGGTGTTCGGCATCCCGGCGACCGCCACCGCTGTGCCGGGCGTCCAGGTGCCGGAGGCGCCGGCGACGCTGATGGAGAACTCGGGGTCGACGTCGGTGACCGAGGTCGCGAGGATCGTGCCGCTCGAGGGCGTGAAGCGCACCCGCAGCGTCGTGATGCTCGATCCGTTGAACACCGAGCCGCGGACCGGGTTGACGAGATCCGCCGTCACCACCGGAGCGGGCTGGGAGCAGATCGGCCGCGGATCCGCCGCGACGCAGGCGGTCTGCGCGACCGGCATCGCCGAGAGCATGGAGAACGCGGTGAGCTTGAAGTTCACCAGCTGGAAGCCGTTGACCGGCGAGATCGTGAAGCTCGCCAGGCCGCTCATGCTCGCGACGCTCGTGGCGCTGAAGCCCACGAAGATCGAGGCGTTGGACAGCGCGAGCGCCAGGGTTCCGTCGATCTGACGGTTGATGCGGAGCGAGCCGCGCAGGCTCACCGTGTCGCCCGCGCGGATCTCCATGCCGGTCGCGGCGAAGCTGAAGGCACCCGCCGCGACGGAGCCCGCGGCGATGGCGTTCGCGCCCGACCCGGTGGCGCTCGAGAAGGTGAACGTGGTGGCGTCGGAGGTGTTCACCTGGAACTGCACCGTGCCGACGATGTTGAGCCCGTCGAGCCCGAGCAGCGCGAGCTCGCCGGTTGCGCGCAGCGCCCACCCGGTGACGTCGCGCTTGAAGTCGACGGAGGCGTTGCGGATCAGCACGCCGACCGCGGCGGGGTTGAGCCCGCCGCCCGCGAGCTTCGACGGCCCCGACCCGATGAAGATCTCGAGGCCCGATCCCGAGAACGCATCGCCGCTGATCGCGAACTGACCCGCGCGGATCTCGAGCACGTCGCCGAAGCTGAAGTCGAGGTCCTGCACGATGAACTGGAAGACGGGCGCCGCGGGCACGTCGAGCGTGAGGGTCTCGCCGCCCACGACGATCGACTGCGTCACCTCGGCGCCCGTGGTGTTGACGGTGAACCCCAGCGAGGCCGACGCCGAGAAGCCCGGCACCGCGACCGCGGCCTTGCCCGTGATGATGCCCGCGATGCCTCCGGTGGTCGTCGTCCTGACCGGGCTGGTCGACGTCGTGGCGCCGGGGGAGAAGACGACGAAGAAGCCGGAGCCCTCCACGATGCCGGGGTTGTCGTCGCCGGTGTCCTCGCCGGCATCGAGCGTCACGTTCGCGAGCGCGATCTTGCTGACCTGGTTGACGCCCGAGCCGATCCGCTCGAAGGCGAAGTCCGCGGTGATCGTGAGGGTCTCGGCGCCGTTCTGGATGCCGATCTCGATGTTCTCGGCGGCCACGCGCAGGAACGGCCCCTTGGGCAGCCGCAGCACGCGGACATTGGCCTGCAGGGCCGCTTGGTTGCCGTTCGCGTTCCAGGTGACGGTGTACTGGTTGCCGGCGAGGGCGACCGTCACCCGATCGGTGGCGGCATCCGAGTCGAGGAGCGCCTCGATCGCGGCATCGACGACGGATGCTGCGGCCCCGACCGCGATCGGAGCACTGATCTCGCTCGCCTCGAGCACGCCGTCCTTGTCGGCGTCGATCGCGAGCGTGAAGCTGCCGCTGGGCGCCGACACGGTGATGCGCTGCACCTCGGCCGAGCCGGCCTTGCCGTCGGCCACCGTCGCCACCGAGACGCCGGCGAACTGGAACACCTCGTTCACGACGACCCCCTGGCCGTTCGTGACGAGCGTGTTCAGCTGCAGCGTGAGGTCGGCGGTGATCGTGAGGGGCAGTCCCGGGGTGGTGACGCTGCCGGCGATCTCGCCCGCCATGCCCGTGGGCGTGATGATGAACGCGCCGCGCCCGTTCGTCAGCCGAACCCCGACGTCGTCAGCGGTCGACGCGAGGTCCGTCCCCGGGTCGCCGAGGAAGAGCTCGACGTCGGTGAAGGCCATTCGCACGATCTTGGCGCCGGCGGCGGTCTTGGTCTGCTCGAAGACCGCGACGCCCTTGAGCGTCTGGCCGAGGATCCCGATCGCGGCCGGGTCGCCGACGAGGCCGACCTGCACGCGGAGCGTGTTCTTCGGGATGGAGAACGCGACCGTCGATCCGCCGACCTCGAGCGACGGGTTCGCGTCGATCAGTGTGTTGTTGACCTGCACGATGATGTCGGCGTCGACGGAGACGCCGGGCAGCACTGCGGGGTTCAGCGTGATCCCGGCGACGAGCGCTCCGGCGATGCCGCCGCGGGTCACCTCGATGATCCCCGCGGAGATGGTGGCGGTCACGTAGGTGCGGGTGCCGTCGCCGAGCTCCAGCACCACGTCCGACAGCGCCAGGGTGATCCGGCCGCTCGGGGTCTCCTTCGCGAACGCGAAGTCGCCCGTGAGGCGCTGCCCCATCACCTCGAGGGAGATGTCGAGCCCCGCGACCTTGAGCCCTGACGCGATCGTCGCGCCGTCGACCGGGTACGGGTTGACGAGGGTGTTGATCTGGACCTCGAGCGTTCCGGAGAACGACACCCCGGGGATGAACAGCTCCACGGTCGCCTGGATGCGCCCCGCGATGCCGCCGGCGACCGGCCCGCTCTTGCCGACGATGTCGAAGGCGCCGGAGCCGTCGCGCACGACGACGACGTCGCGATCCGGCGTCCCGAGGCGCAGCGACACGTTGGCGAAGCGGATCTTCTGGGTGGTCACGTCGTCGGGCGTGCCCACGCTGCCATCCGGGCCGATCGCCGTGGACTTCTCGAACGAGATGTCGGCCGTGAGCTGCTGACCGGCGATCGTCAGTGTGAGCGCGGTGACCCCGACCCTGAAGTACGGACCGGCCGGAAGCTCGAGGGTGAGCGTCTGGCCCCCGACCACGAACTCCTCGTCCACCGCGACGGGGACGATCTTGGTGCCGACGGTCCGGCGCATGTCGCTGATCTGCACGCCTACCGTCGCGGTGGCCTGGAGGCCAGGGCCGAGGCGGATCGACGCCGTCGCGGTGATCGACGCGCCGATGCCGGCGCTCGTCACGAGCACGAGAGCCGTGCCGCCCGTGAGCCGCATGCCGATGTCGTCCGCGACGTCGGCAGGGGAGTCGCCGGGGGTTCCGCCGTCGTCGCCCACGAACAACGCCACATTCGTCGCCGCGATGCGCAGGATGTTCACGTCGTCGGACGTGCCCGCGCGCCCGTCGGCTCCGCCGCCACGCACCTGCTCGAACAGGAAGGTCCCCGACAGCGACTGGCCGAACACCGTGACCCCACCGGTCACCTCGACGCGCACGAATCGGCCGGCCGGAAGGTCGAGGCTCAGCGCGCCGAGCGTCGTCTTCACGGCGGTGGGCGCGGTGTTGATCTGCAGCCGGATCGCGAGCCCGGTGCCGAGCGAGAACGGGATGGTGTCGAGGCCGACGAGGTCGATATTCGCCGAGACGTCGACCGCCATGCCGGCGGAGGTCAGCAGGAACGCACCGGTCCCTCCGGTCAGGCGCAGCCCGACGTCATCGGCGTCGCCGGCGCCCTTCGGGTCGCCCAGGAAGAGCCGGACGTCGGATGCGGTGACCTTGACGACGCGGGAGGCGCCGACGCCCGCCTGCTCGAAGGTGAAGTCACCGGTGAGGGTTTGACCGGCGAGGTCGAGGGCGAGGTCGTTCACCGAGAGGGCGAAGGCCTTGGTTGCCGGTCGGGTGTCGATCGAGAGCGTCATCGCGGCGGAGGCGGCCACGCCGGGCACGGTGAGCGCGACGGTGCCCGACACGAAGCCGAACATTCCCGTCGCCCCGAGCTCGAGCGTGCCCGTGCCGCCCGCGAGCATCAGGATGTCCGTCCCGCCGTCACCGATCCGCAGACCGACGTTCACGAGCACGATCGTGGTCGTCGTCCCGGAGCGTTCGAACGCGAAGTCGCCGGTGAGCGACTGGCCGGCGATCGCGAGGACGACGCCCGTGCCGCTCACGCGGACGGCGAGGTTGCCGGGCAGGTTGAGCGCGACCGTGCGTCCGCCGACGGTCACGGACTCCGTGACCGGGGTGGCCGACTGATTCATCGCCAGCGCGAAGGAGCCGGCGATCGTCACCCCGGACGGCAGCAGCGCGCCGAGGTCGAGGGTTCCCCCCAGACGCATCGCCATGCCCGCCGGCGTCAGGACGATGATCCCCTCGACACCCGTGAGGATCGGCGCATCGGATCCCAGCTGGACGGCGCCTCCGGCCACGGCGATGACGGTGCGCGCCGCCCCGCCGCTCGACGTCGCCTGCTGGAACAGCAGGTTCGCGGTGAGGGTCACGTCGCCGATCACGACCGCGATGCCTTCGCCGGCGATCCGCAGGTACGGCCCGGCCTCCAGTCGCGTGTGCGTGGGATCGGCGAGCACGACAGCCTGGCCCGACCGGTTGATCTCGAACCGCAGCGCGGACGCCGAGACGGTGACGCCGCCGCCGAGCGAGATGCTCGCACCTTCGATGGCGAGGATTCCGGCGAGCCCGGTGGCGCCGATCTGCAGAGCCCCCGCCAGCGAGAGCTCTCCGATCGGCGCTCCGAAATCGGCGACCGCGGCGATCGAGACGTCGACGATCCGGACGCCGCCGACGGTGCGCTGCGAGAAGGCGACCTCACCCTCGGTGAGCAGGAATCCGCCGATGTCGATGGTGATGTTCTCACCGGCCACGGAGATCGAGCTCGCCGCCGGATCGGTCGTGTCGAGCACGACCGCGAAGTCCCCGCTCACGAGGATCCCCGGAAGCGTCACCGCGAGGGTTCCGCTCACCCTCCCGGCGACGCCGGTGGCGCTGAGGACGAACTCGCCCTCGCCCCCGGTGAGCGACACGAAGTCCGTGGTGCCGTCGCCGAACCCGGCGGTCGCGTCCGCGATGGTGATCACCGTGGTCGCCGACGGACCGCTCCCGGACTGGGTGAAGGTGAAGTCGCCCGAGAGTCGCTGCCCGGCGACGACGATCGCCACATCGGCGCCCTCGACGCGGAGGAAGGGGCCGGCAAGCAGGTCGAGTGCGACGGTGGTTCCGTCGAGCTGGAAGCTCTCGTTTACCCCGGGCCCGGAGTTGACAGCGACGGTGAACGTGCCGCTGAACTGCACGGCGTCCCCGGGGACGAGGAATCGGACCGTGCCGGTGACGCGTCCGGCGAGCCCCGAGTCCCGCATGAGGAACACGGCTGAGCCGTCGGTGAGCCGGACCCCCGCAGTGGCGGTGCCGAGCGACAGCGTCAGCGCCGAAGCGATGATCACGGTGGTGCTGGGTGCCGGGGTTCCCGGGGGAGCGCTCGGCAGCACCGGCCCGCGCACCTGCGAGAAGACGAAGACACCGGAGAGTGTCTGGCCCGCGATGGTGAGGGCCGCCGGCGTCGCGAGGGTGCCCACCTGAACGCGCAGCGAACTCGCGGGCAGCACCACTCCGCCGACGGTGCGGGCCGCCGTCGAGGTGTTGAGCTGCAGGCCGATGTCGCCCGTCAAGTCGACCTCGTCGCCCGCGTTGAGCGTCAGGTTCGCGACCAGGACCGTCGCGAGGCCCTGCGGTGTGAGTTCGAGCGTCCCGGCGGCGACGGTGGCGATGGCGACGCCGTCTCCGAGGCTGAGGGTGAGGGGCGATCCGCCGTCGCGGGCGTCGGCCCCGAAACGCACGCGCAGCCCGCCTCCGGCGAGCGTCTCGAAGGCGAACGTGCCGGTGAGCTCCTGCCCGGCGACTGCGAGGGTGAGGTCGCCGACCACGAGCAGATGCGGCGCTCCCGCCGCGCCCTCCGCCACCGTGACGGCATCGTCGCCCGTGCCGAGCACCTGCTCGGTGGTGGTCTCGTTGTAGGAGATCCACGCCGTGCCCGCGATGGTGACGCCCGGGATGCCCACGAGCTCGACCGTTCCCGAGATCGCGACGACGCGGCTCCCGGTGGTGCCCTTGACGAAGCCGTTGACGCCGGTGAGGTAGAGGCCGACGGCGAAGGGGTTGCGTGCGTCGTCCTCGACGAATCCAGGACCTTGCCCGACGAACACCGTGAGGTCGGACACGGCGAGCTCGGCGCCGCTGAAGTCGACGCTGCCGATGATCTCGACGAAGTCGCCGAGCTTGATCGAGCCCGATACCGCCAGGGCGATGAAGGCGCCTCCGGCGTCGGCGATCTCATCGGCCGCGAAGACGAGCGGCACGTCCACTCCGCCCACCGCGATCGTCTGGTTGAGCGGCTGCGTCGTGCCGTTGTACCGGACAGCGACGGTGGCCTCCGCCTCGAGCCCGCCCGCCGCGGCCGCGATGGCGCCGGAGAACGTGCCGACGATGCCGCCGGTCGTCAGCAGGAACGCACCGCGACCGTCGACGATCTCGAGCCCATCGCCACCTTCAGGCGTCAGGGCGACCGAGACGTCGCTGAACGCGATGGTCGTGACTCCGGTCGCGGTACGGCTGAGGAGGAAGTTCCCCGAGAACGACGGGCCGCCTGCGACGCCCAGCACGCCGCCGGTGACGGCGAAGTGCAGGAAGGGTCCGGCGGGGACGTCGATGCCCAGGTCGGTGCGGCGCACCGCCGCGGTCGACGTGTTGATCGCGAACTCGATGTCGCCGCCGAGCGTGAGACCTGCGGGGAGCGAGAAGATCCCGGTCACGCTGCCTGAGAAGCCGGCAGCGACACCGCCCGGCGTCACAACCAGGGCACCCGACCAGTGGTGCGCCGCGGTGACGTTCACGAACGTCCCGAGCTGCAGCGTGAGGTCGGTCACCGCGAAGGCGACCTCGCCGGTCGGGGTGCGGCTGACGAGCACGCGGGCGGCGCCGAGCGACTGGCCCGCGACCGTGATGCTCGCGCCGGTCACCTCGATCTTGAGGCCCGGCTGCACGACGACCTCCGCAGGCCCACCCGGGTCGAGGGTCACCGCGGCGAGGCCGGAGTTGACCTGCACCGCGACGTCGCCGCTCACCGCCAGCCCGGGCACCGTGACTTCCAGCGTGGCCTCGAGCGACCCCGCCATGCCGGCGGCCGTGATCCGGAAGGACCCCTGGATGCCCGTGACGCGCACGAGGGGCGACGTCGGGGTCCCGAACGCGATGACGCCGCTCGACACCGTCAGCGTGAGCGCGGTGCCCTGCGTGACGACCTCGATGTCCCCGGCGAGGGTCTGGCCCGCGATGACGATCGCGACGTCGTCGCCCACCACCCGCAGATACCCGCCCGATCCGCCCGATCCGCCCGCGGGGAGGTTCACCGACACGGTGCCCGCACCCACCCGGACGGTCTCGTCGACCTCCGCGGAGGTGGTGTTGATCTCGATCGTCAACGTCGCGGCGATGCTGACGCCGGGCACACCGGTCAGCGCGGCCGTGCCCGTGACGCGGCCCGCGAGTCCGCCGGTCGACGGGAGCACGAAGAGCGCCTCGCCACCCGTGAGTGAGAGCGCCGCGGAACCCGCACCGATCGAGACCGAGACGTTCGTCAGCGCGATGCGGGTGACCACAGAGTCGTCGGTGCCGCCCGCGACGCCGTCGGCACCGTAGGAGGTCGCGCGTTCGAACGCGGCATCCGCGCGGATCCGCTGATCCAGCACCGTCAGGACGACCCCGGTCCCCGCGATGCGCAGGTACGGCCCGGCGGGGACGTCGATGGTCACGATGCCGGCGCCGACCTGGAGCGTGTCGTTCACCGCGAGCGAGGTCGTGTTCACCTGCAGGTCGAAGGCGCCCTCGAGGGAGAAGGCCGAGCCCGACACATCCACCGTGAGCGCGAGCGAGCCGGCCACACCGCTCGGGGTGATGACGAACAGCCCCGAGCCGTCGCTCACCGTGAGCGGGCCGAGGGCGAGGGCGACGTTCGCGACGCCGACCCGCACCACCGTCCCGGTCGCGCCGGTCACCTGCTCGAAGGTCACGTCGGCGCTGAGCGACTGGCCGAGCACGGTGATCGTGAGGTTCTCGCCGCCGACGCGAATCAGGCCGCCGGGGAAGGCTTCCGACCACCCCGCGACGGTCTGCGCCGTGCCCGTCGTGTTGAAGGCGACGGTGATGGTGCCCGTCACCGCGATGTCGGAGACCCCGAACGCGACGGCGACGGTGATCGCGCCGTATGCCCCTTCGGGTGCGAGCACGATCGTCGCCGTCGAGCCGGTGCCGGATGCCGGCTGGCTCACCGTGAGCAGCGGGGCCGCTCCGCCGAGCACGATCCGCGTGTTGCGAAGGGTGAGGGTCAGCGTGCCGCCGTCGTCGACGACCTCGATGTCGGTGGTCAGCGTCTGCCCGGCGATCGTGACCGCGACTCCCGTGCCGGCCACCCGCACGTAGCCGGTCGCGCCGCCCGCCGGCAGCGCGAGCGTCAGGGTCTGGCCGCGGACGAGGAACGTCTGGTCGACGGCATCCGTTCCGGTGTTGAACTCGACGGCCAGTCCGGCCGAGATGGCGACGCCGGGGACGTCGAGGGTCAGATCACCGGTGATGCGGCCGGCGAAGGTCGAGGAGGCGCCCGCGGACGACAGCAGGATCAGCGCGGCTCCGTGCGACAGCACGAGGGCGTCGCCGGCGAGCCGCAGCTCGACGTCCGTGGCGGCGATCCGCAGGAGCGTCTTCGTGGTGTCCGGCGCACCTCCCGCGCCGAGCGGCGTGACCCGCTCGATCGCCAGGTTCGCGGTGAGCGACTGGCCGAGCACCTGGAGCGTGAGGCCTGCTCCCTCGAAGCGGAGGTACGGACCAGCGGCGACGTCGAGCACCTGCGCCGTGGTTCCGACGACCACCGACGCCTGCACGCGCGCTCCCGTGGTGTTGAGCACGAGGGACAACTCGCCCTCGAGGCTCGCGTCGGCGCCGAGGCGCACCGAGATCGTGCCGTCGATGCGTCCGGCGAAACCTGCCGACGTGAGCACGAGGAGGCCGGATCCCGCGCTCAGCCGCACGCCCAGGTCGTCGTCGAGAGCGGTGCCGGTGTCACCAGGGGTACCGCCGTCGTCGCCGAGGAAGAGCGCGACGTTCGTGAGCCCGACGACCGTGGTGGCGACGCCGTCGGCCGTCACCCTTTCGACGGCGATGTCGGCGCGGATCGTCTGTCCGAGCACGGCGAGGTCGAGGCCGGTGAGCGCGACCCGCAGGTACGGCCCGGCGGGAAGCGCCGCGGTGCCCACGGTCACGGCTGCCGCCGACGTGTTGATCGCGAGCTCGGCGAGCACGGCGTTCACGCCGAGGGCGGCGATCGTGATCGTGGCGCTCAGTGTGCCCGCCACGCCACCGGAGCGCACGACGAGGTCGCCCTGGATACCGGTGACGGCGACGGCATCTCCGAGGGCGATCGCCCCGCCGCTGACCGAGAGGGTGAGATCGGTGCCGTCACGGCCGAACGAGAACGTGCCGCTCAGCGATTGCCCGCCGAAGGCGAGCGTCGCCCCGGTGACGACGAACTCGGCGATCGCAGCATCCGTAGCGAAATCGACCAGCACGCCCGGCGCGGTGCTGCCCGGGATCTCGATGGTCTGCGTGACCGCCAGGCCGGTGTCGTTGACGCGCACGCTGGTCGTGCCGGTGATCGTGACGCCGGGCACGCCGATGATGCTGACCGTGCCCGTCGCGACGAACGCGTGGCCTCCGCCCATCTCCACGAGGCCGATCGTGGCGTCGGTGAGGAGCACTCCCATCGCGAGAGGGTTGAGCGCCCCGGATTCGAGGAACGCCGGGCCTCGCCCGAGGAAGATCGTGAGACCGGATGCGGCGACCACGCGCACCGGCACGCCGCCGATGACCGTGTCGCTGAAGGTGAGATTGCCCTCGATCGTGACGAAGTCGCCGATCGTCAGGGTGAGGTCCGACGCGGTCAGGCTGAAGATGATGTCGCCGCTCGCCGGCGCCGGGAGCTTGAAGACCAGGTCCGAGCCGCCGACGCGCAGAACCGTGTCGATGGCGGCCGCTGTGGTGTTGATCTGCAGCAGCACGGTGCCGTCGACCGACACGCCTCCGCCGCCGAGCGACGCCGACCCCGACAGGAAGCCCGCGACACCGTCGGCGCGGAGGATCAGCGCACCCGACCCGTCGAACAGCGACGGGTCCGCATCGCCGTCGAGCGTCACGGCGACGCCCGTCATCGCGACGATCGTCTCCGCCGTTCCACCCGGCGCAGTCGATCGGGTGAAGGAGAACGAGCCCTCGATCGTGCCCGCCCCCAGGATCTCCGCGGTGAGCCCCGACACGTCGACACGAAGATAGGGTCCTGCCGGCAGGACGCCGCTTCCCGGGTCGAGCGGCCCCGGCGTCGTGTTCACCGCGACGCCCACCGTCGTTCCCGTCACGGAGAGGAACTCGGGCACGCTCAGGTTCGCGGTCGCCGAGATGCTGCCGGCGACGCCGGCGGGGGTGATCAGGAACGCCCCGGTGATGGCTGAGACCGAGACGAACGAACCGAGGCTCGCCGTGCCGCCGGTCACCGCGACGCGGTATGAGGCCGAGCCCGACGCGACGGTCCGCTCGAACCAGACGGCGCCGGTGATCGACACCCCGGCGACGGTGAGCACGAGGGAGGAGGCGCCGACGCGGAACGTACCGGGCGCGATCGCGCTGTGTGCCGCGGTGTCCGTGTTGAATTCCACGGTGAGCGAGCCGGCGCTGATGCTCACTCCGGGAAGGACGAGGGCCGGCGTGCCGGTGAAAGAGCCCCAGACACCGCCGGCGCCGACGCCGAGCGTCGCCGTCACACCGGTGACCGTCAGGATCCCGTCACCGAAGGCGAGGCTGCCGTCGGTGATGCCGATCGTCGTCACACCACCCGTGCGCTCCACCGATACAGACCCGGTGAGGCGCTGGCCGGCGACGGTGAGCACGATGCCGGTGCCCGACAGCTGCAGGTAGCTCGCGCCTCCGGCCGGGAGGACCAGCGCGACGTCCGTCCCGCCCACGGTGACGGTGGTGTCGACGTCCGCGCCGGTCGTGTTCAGCCGCACGGCCAGGCCGCCCGTGAACGAGACGCCCGGCAGGGCGACCGCGACGACGCCGGTGAACGAGGCGGCGACGCCGGCAGCCGAGATCACGAGCGCCCCAGCGCCCTTCGTCAGCGTGACGACGGGCGTGCCGCCCGCGGAGAACACCAGCCGGCCGCCTGCGATCCCCGCCCGGACCACCACCGCGCCGGCGGCGTCGACGCCGCGTTCGAAGGTCACGTCGGCGGTGAGCTCCTGACCCGCGACCGTGATCACCGTGCCCGTGGCCTCGATGCGCAGATACGGTCCGGCGGGCAGATCTCCGACGGCGGCGGATCCGGTGTTCACCGCGACGCCGACCAGCGATGCGAACGAGAAGCCGGTGACCTCGGACGAGATGCCCGCGCTCAGCCGCCCGGCGACGCCCGTCGATGTGATCGTCAGGGATCCGGTGATGTCCGAGAGGGCGAGGAGGTCGGTCGTGCCCGACGCGATCGCGAAGGCGCCGCCCGCGACGGTGATCCGCGTCTGGGTCGCGCCGTCGATGACAGCGCTCTCCACCGTGAACTCGTCGAACGTGACCTGCTGTCCGGCCAGCGCCAGGACGACTCCCGCTCCGCTCACCCGCACGTGGCGATCCGCGGCGGCAGTGCTGAGGTCGAGGTCGAGCGACGTGTCGAGGGCGAGACCGGGAACCGAGATCCGCAGGTCGCCGGTCAGCGTGGCGGTGGCCTCTCCGCCGTCGAGGGTGAGGGTGCCTCCGGCGTTCTCGAAGCGGGCGGATGCCGCGCCGGCGCCGAACGCGAGCGACAGATTGGCGACGGTCACCGTGAATCCATCGGCCGTGGTGGCGAACGCCAGGTCGCCCGTCATCGCCTGTCCCAGCACCGTGATCGTGAGTCCGGTCCCGCTGTAGGTGTCGCCTTCGGCCGCGGCGAACGAGATGGTGACGTCTCCGGAGCCGTCGCCGAGCGCCACGACCTCGTCGACGACGCCGGTGAACCCGTTCACGCGCGCACGGAAGAGTCCGCTGACGGAGACGTCCGTCCAGCCGGTGAGGGAGACCGTGCCGCTCGCGTCCAGCGCCATCGCCGTGCCGGTGGCCGACGACTCCACGTACAGGCCGACGACGGCGCCCGTGAGCGCGAGGCCGCCACCGAGGTCGATGCCGAGGTTCCGGGCCGCGATGGCGACGGTCGTCGTGCCGGTCGCCGTGTCGATCTCGACTCGTCCGGCCAGCGTCGCGGTGACCAGGCCCGTCGCGACGACCGTCGCGGTGAGCACGCCGCTGACGCCGGCGGGCGCGAGCACGAGGGTGCCGCCGCCGTCGGCGAGGTCGAGGGTCTGCGCGCTGCCCGAGGCGAGTGTGGCACGGAGCTCACTGACGATGAGCGTCGTGACGCCCGCCGCGTGCGTGATGCGCACCCTGCCGGTGAGCGTGGTGTCGGCGATGTTCAGCTCGATGTCGCCCGCGAGCGAGAGCCCGTCGGTGCCGTTGTAGCTCAGCGTGGCGTTCGACACCGTCAGTCCGGATCCGCCGGCGGTGAAGCTCACGGTGCCGCCAGTGAGCGTGAAGTCGACGTCGCCGGTGTCGTCGCGGGAGACCAGGCGCAGCGTCCCGCCGGTGATCTCGACCGCATCGCCGAACGCGGCGGAGACCCCGGTGGCCGTGATCGTGAGGTCGGAGCCGTCCTGGCTGAGCGTGGCCGACGACACCGCCAGCTCCGCGATCTCGGTGCCGCCCGACGACACCGAGATGCCGAACGACGTGTCGGGGGCCGCCGGGCCCAGGGTGATCAGGAGGCTCCCGGCGTCGAGCGTCGTCGCGCCCGCGAGCGTGTAGGTCGCAGTCACCGCGGCGCTCGCCCGGATGCGCAGGGCGCCGACCGCGAGGTCGAGCTGGAGCGTCGCGGTGAAGCTCGCCGTCCCCGTGTACGGCGAGGTGAGCCCGCTCAGCGCGATCGAGAGGTGGATGCCGGTCAGCGAGAGCGCGTCGCCGAGCACGATGTCGTCGAGGTCCTGGTCGTACGGGTGGCTCGCGATGTACGCCTCGAGCTGCTGCACGATGACGCCGACGATGCCGGCGAGCGGGGAACCGGCGACATAGTCCGAGAAGTGGGGGAGCGCGGCGGTCAGCGTGCCTGCTGCGGCATCCGCGGTGGTCGCGATCGCCTGCACCGAGCCGTCCGGTGCGACGTACCAGATGCGCGGCTGGCCGATCGTGCTGGCGACGGCGATGGTCAGCACCGGATCGATCAGGAACGTCGAGATCAGGGCGCCGGTGCGGGCGTCGTACGCCCGCAGGTCGAAGACGGCGGAGCGGGTGAGGATGCCGGGGACCGCAGCATCCCGTGCGGTGATCGAGACCCAGGCATCGGCGGGCAGTGCGCCGGCGGCGAACGAGAGGGTGGCGCGGCCGAGGGCGACGGTGCCGCCTGCGGCGGCGGAGACGAGGACGGCCCCGGCAGGCGGCGTGATCGCCGGCGTCTGCTCGGAGGGCGAGACCTCGAGGGTGGCGGTGGGGTCGAGGAGGGTGATGGCGGCGTCGACGTCGACGCGGAGGGAGACGGGTCCGTCGGCCCCCGGGGGGCCGCGCCCGGCGTGGAGCACCACGTCGCCGCCCGACAGGATGTGGCTGCTGACGCGTACCGTGCCGGCGCGCACGGGGGAAGGGAGCAGGAACGTCTCGCCGCCCAGGGCTCCGGAGCCGCCGGTCGTCGTCGTACCGCCGCTCACGGCGGCGAGGCTGACACCGCCACCGGAGCGCAGCGGCGCCGACCCGGCACCCAGTGAGCCGAGCGAGGTGGTGACCGTCGCGGCGATCGCGACGCCGCCGAAGGCGCGGACGGGAACAGCGGTCGGGGCGAGCGCGGGCAGCGACGCCGTCGCCCCGCCGAGGCCTGCGAGCACCGACACCGCGGTCGATGGTGCACCGGCACGACCTGTCGCGACGATGGCCGTGGCGTCCGACCGCCCGACCGCGGCGAGCTCCACCGCCCCGGCGACATCGGCGCCGCGCGCCAGTCGCACGCTGGCGTCGTGGACACCAAGGGCGAGGGCGGCACCCGCGCCGGTGGCGCGGACGGTCGCCGTCTGCTCGGCGCGGAGCGAAAGGTCGCCGGCGACCGTGAGCGGCGAGCCGCCGTCGATCGAGGCCGAGGTGAGCGCTGTCGACGAGACGAGCGCCCATCCCGCGCCGCCGTCAGCGGCGACGGCGTGGCGCGCGGTGGCGCGAACGGTGAGATCTGAGACGCCGCTCAGCTCGGCTCCTTCGCCGACCGCGGCGCCTGACACCTCGCGCACGACGAGAGCCGTGATGCCGTCAGCTGCTTCCGCGGTCGCGTCGATGGACGAGTCCGCCTGGACCGTCGCCTGCGTCTCGTCGAGAACGACCTTGGCCGACGGGGCGAAGCGGGCGATTGTCTCGAGGAACGCGCGGCCGACGGCGACCGCTCCCGCGTGCGGGTTCGCCGCGAGCGCCGCCCCGCTGAGCTCGGACTGCGCGGGGGTCGAGCCACCGGTGCCGGCCGCGACCACGCGCAGCGATCCCGCGGCGGTCGCGAGCAGGAAGAGCCGCGCCGCGGTGATCGACTGATCGCCCTCGACGACGGCATGCGTGAGCCGCACGACGTCTGCCTCGGCGAGTCCGATCCCGGCGCCGCCTGCGGCGATCGCGCTCGCGGATGCGGCGTTGCGCGCTTCGATGCGGACGCTGCCGGGGGTGGTGATCGAGGTGCTGCCGCCCAGGCGCGTCACGGCCGACGACTGGTTCTTCACCAGGGCTGCGAGGCCGTTCGCGGAGGAGGCGGTCGTCGAGGAGCTGCTGAGCAGCACGTCGCCGGTCGCCGAGATGGCGGAGTCCACCACCGCGACTCCTGCGGACGACGACGACCACGGGCCTGTCGCATCCGTCGAGTCGGCGCGCAGCGTCACCTCGCCGCCGGAGAGCCGCGCGCCCGTGACGGTGATGGAGGCCGCGGCATCCTCTCCGTGCGTGCTCGTGTCGCTCGCGAGGAACGTGATCGCTCCGTCGCGGTCGGTGCCGGTCGTGTCGACCGACGCGCCGGAGCGCACCGTGATCGATCGCGCCTGGATCGTGAGGTCGGCCCCCGGAAGGACGACGGCACCGTCGACCGCCACGGCGCTGCGGCCGGTGATCAGCGCCGCCACACGCGGGGCCAGGAAGGTCAGGCTCGCGACCACGGCGTCCAGTCGCAGCCGGGCGGGCGCGCCCGACAGTACGACAGCAGCCGGGAGGCCCTTCACCAGCAGAGCGTCGAGCGCCCCGTCGATCGCGAGCGCGAGTCCCGCGATGCCGGTGAGGTCGACGGTGAACGACGCAGCGCCGTCGACGCCGCGCACGACGACGTGGGTCAGCCCCTGCGCCTCGACGGCGACGGTCGCGCCGGAGCCGGAGGTGAAGACGATCCGCCCTCCGACGAGGGCGATGCCGCCGGCTGCGGCCTCGGCCGCGGTCAGGGCGAGGGTCGCGGTGCCGTCGGCGACGGTCCAGCCGAGGCCGGCCGCGGTCGGCGGCGCCGACATCTCCGGCGTCGTCGCGTCGGTGGGCGGCGTGTCGGCGGACGGCTCCACGGTGTGGGGCGCGGCCGGCGCCTCTGCCGTCGGCTCGACCACCGGCGCGGGCACCTCTGCCGGTGCGGGCTCCGCCGGTGCGGGCTCCGCCGGGGCGGGCTCCGCCGGTGCAGGGGGCTCGGGCGCGGGGAGGATCGACGCGTCGACGCCCCGGCTCTCACCGGGCGACAGCGTCTCGGCCATGAGCCCGCCGCCGTGGCCGGCGCCGAGCGCGTGTCCGACCTCGTGCCGCACGACGGTGAGGAGGTCCATGCGTGACCAGCCCCAGCCGGCGGCGTCATCGTCGATCACGATCGTGCGACCGGATGCCTCGCCGAGGCGGCCGTCCGGCAGCGAACCGACGGACGCGGTGATGCCCGAGACGTCCGCTCCGGTGTTCGCCCACTCGCCCAGGACCTGCGCCAGGGCGCCTGCGAGCGCGCCCGCGCCGAGGAACTGGTCGGGGCCGACGGGGTCGCCGGGCGCGCTGGACGCGGTCATGGGCTGCGCGGCGTCGTCTTCCTCGGCCGCAGGCGGCGGGGTCGGCGTCGGTGTGGGCGGGGGCGTCGTCACTCCCGCGCCGTCGTCGCCGGAGATCGTCGCATCGCCGTTCTCCATCGGGCACGAGATCGACGCGGGCTGCCCGTTGGTCCCGCCGACGGTGGTGCACTGGCTCGTCGAGAGTGCCTTGGCGAGCGCCGCGAGCGCCTCCTGCAGCTTCGCATCCGCTTCCGCCTGGGCCTGCGCGGCCTGCTGGGCCACGGCCAGCTCCGTGACGTACGCGCTCTGCTGCGCACGCACGACGCGCTCGCGACGAGCCGCCTCCGTGCGCCGGTCCTCTTGAGCGGCGAAGACGGAATCCAGCGCTGCGCGAGCCTCGTCGCGGGGCAGCACCTGGACGACGACGACCTCGGCGTCGCGCAGGTGGATGATCTCGGCCGGGGTCTGCGCGGGAGTCGTTGCGGGAGCTGTCTGCGCCGCCGGCGCTCGCTCGACCGCGGGGGGCTCCGGGGCGGCGGCATGTGCGGGTGCGACGCCGGCGACGACGAGTGCGACGCTCACGAGGGCGGCGATGGCGGCGGAGCCGGCACCGTGCGCGCGCCGCAGAGCGGCGCTCTTGCGCGCACTCGATTCAGCGGCCCCCGACGGCACGATTCCCCCCACGCCTGACCCCACCACCCGAAGTGGGGTCGACGTCGCCGAGTATGGCACCGACCTCGGATCGCGTACAAGCAAAATCCTCAAACATCTGGACTTCTACGGCGTGTCGCGAAAGCTCGCCGGCGTGTCGCGAAGCTGTCGCCGGGGTCTTGGCTCTCAGGAGCCGCCCTGGCTCAGCGCGCAGGAATTCGGTCCCATCGTCGGTGCGGCGCCGCTGGAGACCACGATGCCGAACGGCACGTCATGGCAGGCCACGCCGCCGATCCATCCCCCCGACTCGCCCCCGAGGATCACGGCCGCGGTGGTCGCGCCGCCGATGTCCATCCCGTCCACCGTGGGAGCCGCGGAATCGTCCGTCTGCAACGCGACCGACCCACCGCTCGCAGTGGTCGACAACAGTGTCGGCGATGATGTGCCCGCGATCGCGACCCCGACCGTGTTGTCGGCGAACGTGCTCGAGCGCACCGAGCCGCTGGTCGCGTCCATGAACAGCAGGCCCACCTCGCCGTTGCCGGCGAACCGGGAGGCTTCGATGCTCACGCGGTGCCGGCCGGTCACCGCGAGGCCTGCCCACGCGTTCCGCTCGAACAGGGTGTCGGTCACCTCGAGCGTCGTCTGCTCGCCGGTGACGTCGTCGGCGCCGGCGGACAGGTACACGCCGGCACCGCCGATGCCGTCGGCGATGGTGGCGCCCGCCACCCGCGCGCCGCTCAGCACGAGCGACGCCCACGGACCGGCGACGACGGCCGATGCGGGATCGGGACCCGCGACCTCGACCGTCATGTCGACGACCTTCACCAGACCGGTCGCGGCGATCAGGACGGCGGCATCGGACGCCGAGGAGCGCAGGACGGTGGCGTCCCGACCGGCGCCGCGCAGCGTCACGCCGTCGAGGAGGACGACGGTGTCGTCCGCCTCCACCGTCCCCGCCGGCAGCACGAGGGTTCCGCCCTCGGGGATCTGCGAGATGACCTCGGCGAGATCCTCGCCCGCCTCCAGCGTGCGCTCCGTCGTGTCCGTGGGGATCCGCCCGAGGAGCGTCGCCGAGAGCCTGCGCCAGACGGCGGTCGCGATCGCGCCCTCAGGACGCACCTCGTCAAGCCCTGTCTGCAGTTCGTCCTCGAAGCGGTCGGCGTCGCAGCCGAGGCGTTCGCGTGTCTCGCGCGCCGCGGCGACCGCGGCGGAGAGCGGGTCGCCGGACCCGTCGGTGTCGGGGGTTGCGCTCGGCAGCGGCTCTGGCGAGGCCGTCATCGATCCGTCAGGCCCCAACGGCCCTTCGTAGCCGGCCACGACGTCCGCGACCGCGTCGGAGACGGCGGCCGCCGCCGCGTCGCATTCCGCCACACGGGTGTCTTCGGTGGGCGTCGGTCCGGGCGTCTCCGCGGCGGTGCACCCGGAGAGCAGCACGACCAGGCCCAGGACGGCGGCGGCACGCGGCAGCATCACATTGCGGAGCCTAGCGGCATGGCCGGCGGCACGGCCCGCGCCACCCGCGGGCCGTGCCGCCCGATCGGACGGGTGCGCAGGGATAATTGACCCGTGCCCACCTACCGCGATGAAGTCGTGGTCCTGCGCACCCACAAGCTGGGGGAGGCCGACAGGATCGTGACGATGCTCAGCCGCCGTCACGGCAAGCTGCGCGCCGTCGCGAAGGGGGTGCGGCGCACATCGTCGCGGTTCGGCGCACGCCTCGAGCCCTTCATGGTCGCCGATGTGCAGCTGTACCAGGGGCGCTCGCTCGACATCGTCCAGCAGGCCGAATCGCTCGGCTCCTACGGCGCCGAGATCGTCGCCCACTACGACCGGTACACCTCCGCGCACGCGATGGTCGAGGCGGCCGATCGCCTCAACGAGGCCGAGGCCACGCCCCAGCAGTACCTGCTCCTCGTCGGAGGGCTCCGCGCCCTCTCGCGCGGCGAGCATGCCTCGCGCAGCGTGCTGGATTCCTACCTGCTGCGTGCGATGGCGCTGTCGGGCTGGGCGCCCGGCCTCGGCGAATGCGCGCTCTGCGGTCGCCGCGGCCCCCACGACACGTTCGTCGCCCAGCAGGGCGGCATCGTCTGCCGCGACTGCGCTCCGACCGGGGCCGCACGCGTCGACGCCGCCACCGTGTCGCTCCTGCAGTCGCTGATGGCGGGGGAGTGGGACGCGGTGGATGCCGCGGCGCCGGGGTCGACTGCCGCCGCTTCGGGTCTCATCGCGGCCTACGCGCAGTGGCACCTCGAGCGCGGCATCCGTTCGCTCTCCCATGTCTCGGCAGCCCCGCAGGAAGGCACCAGGTGACCCCGAAGCCCTACACGCACCGCGACGCGGTGCCGTACCGCCCGCTCGACTGGACCGGCGTCTACCCGCCGGAGTACCCCCGCGGTGCCGTGCCGAACCACGTGGCCATCGTGATGGACGGCAACGGCCGCTGGGCCAATCGCCGGGGTCTCACCCGCATCGAGGGGCACAAGGCGGGCGAGGCCGCGCTGCTGGACGTCGTGGCCGGCGCCATCCAGGCGGGCGTGAAGCACCTGTCGGTCTACGCGTTCTCGACCGAGAACTGGTCGCGCTCGCCCGAAGAGGTGCGCTTCCTCATGGGCTACAACCGCGACGTGCTCCACCGTCGGCGCGATCAGCTCAATGAGTGGGGCGTCCGCATCCAGTGGGCCGGCCGAAAACCGCGCCTCTGGGGGAGCGTCATCAAGGAGCTGCAGTTCGCGGAGCAGCTGACCGCCGGCAACGACGCACTGACCCTCACGATGTGCGTGAACTACGGCGGCCGCATCGAGCTCGTCGATGCGATGCGCTCGATCGCCGACGACGTCGCGGCGGGCCGGCTGAAGCCCTCGGCGGTGTCGGAGAAGCTGATCCAGCGACGCCTCTACCGCCCGGACATGCCGGACGTGGACCTGTTCCTGCGGTCGAGCGGCGAGCAGCGCACCTCGAACTTCCTGCTGTGGGAATCGGCGTATGCGGAGTTCGTGTTCCTCGACACGCTCTGGCCTGACTTCACGCGGGAGGACCTGTGGCACGGCATCGACGCCTACCTCGGACGTGATCGCCGATTCGGCGGCGCCGTGGACGCCCCCGACGCCGCCACATCCTGATCTCACGTCTGCGTCCGACGGGGTATCCAGCGAGCCCTTGCGCCCTCATCATTGACGTGAGCCGCGCATGCGGCCGGTCAGGAGGCGCGTCATGGCGCTGTCAGGGCCTCGGGTGGGCCTCGCCGCGATCCTGAGCCTTGTCGCGGCCTTCGCCCTGGTGGGGTGCGGGACGCCGGTGACCACCGAGGACGCGGGACGCACGACGACGGCAAGCCCTTCCCCGTCCACCGACGCCACCGAAGAGGCCACCGCCGAAGGGGAGACCGACACCGGCGGTGAGGACCAGGGCCAGGCGGATTCCGACGGCGGAGAGGATCCCGCCCAGGACCGCGTCCGCACCGGCCCCGTCGCCCAGTACGGCGGACCGGCCTACGGCGACCAGGGCACCGCCGAGGTCCTCGAGCCGGGGGTCTGGTGCAAGACGATCGCGGTGTTCTGGGGCGGCGACGCGGTGCCGGACGGCGTCAGCTTCACGTTCGAGAACGCGGTGACCGATCGACCCGGCCTGCGGGTCGACGGCGGCGTCTGCGGAACCCGCGGCGCGGACCGCTCCTGCCTCGGCATGCCCGTCGCGGCGAACGAGTCCGGCATCTTCTGCAGCCTCGTCCTGCGCCCCGGCGGCGACTTCCAGGACGGCACCACGATCACCTTCCGCGGCACTCTCGAGTGCCCGACCGCCCAGATCTGCGACCAGGTCGCGGCGCGCGAGGTCGACCCGGGACCCCCGATCATCGTCAACGACCCGGAACCGACCGCCGAGCATGACCAGGAGCAGGTCGACGACCCGGATCAGCAGCAGGAGCCGCAGCCCTCCGACACGCCCACCACAGAGGTGGACGGCTGATGGCAGCTCACCCGCCTGCCGCAGCATCGCCCGAACCTCCGGCCCCGACAGCAGCGGATGCCGCGGGCCACGGCGCCCCCGCACCCGCCGGGCCCTCCGCGCCGACGGCCGAGGAGCCGCTCCGGGTCGACCCCGGGCTCGGCTTCGAGAAGTGGATGGGCTTCCTCTCCTCCTTCGTGGCTCCGCTCACCCTGGTCACCGCGCTGCTCTTCTACTTCGGCTACGTGTCGACGCGCGAGTTCTTCCGGTACTTCGGCGTCGACGTCGACATCATCGGGCTGAGCTCGCAGGAGTTCGTGATGCGCAGCCCCGGCGCACTGTTCATCCCGGTCATGGTCCTCACCCTGCTCGCCGCCGCCGCGATCCTCGGCCATCGCGCCCTGCGGAAAGGGCTGCTGGCCCAGGAGCGCCCCGCGCAACGGCGTGTGATCGGCATCCTCGCCTGGACCGGGATCGGCTTCATCCTCGCGGGCCTCGTCCTGGCCTTCCTCGTGCCGTTCCTGCCGGGATGGACGTACGGCCGGCTCCTCACCCCGCTGTTCCTCGCGATCGGCGCGGGCCTCGCGGCCTACGCCTCGGCCACCGTGCGCGCCCTCGACCGCTCGAGCGGCGGGCGAGGCGTCGTCGTGCTCCTCGTCCTGGTGATGATCGCCGGCACGTTCTGGTCAACAGCGACCATCGCGCAGTGGTGGGGCCTCGGGCAGGCCCGCTCGCTCGCCGCCGACCTCACGACGCTCCCCGCCGTCGTGCTCGACACCCCCGAGCGGCTCTATCCGGGCAACGACGCGATCACCTTCCAGCAGCTCGGGGACGAGGCATCCGTCGAAGATCCCGCGGCCTCGCCGCAGACGTTCGCATACCGATACTTCGGGCTGAGGCTGCTCGCGCAGGGCGGCGGGCGCCTCTACCTCGTGCCCGACGCCTGGTCGCCGGATGCCTCGACCCTGGTGGTGCCGTACGACGACGTGCGGGTGCGGTTCCGGTTCGTGCCCGACGCCGATCCGCCCGTTCCCTGAGCATCCGCACCGGACCGACGCATTCGGCGGAATAGATGCGCGGACGCGCGCGGTTGTCCTCAGCATGACGGACGCCATCAAGATCGACGTGTGGAGCGACATCGCCTGCCCCTGGTGCTACATCGGCAAGCGCAACCTCGAGAACGGACTGGCCGCGGCATCCGCGGACGACGACGCCCCCGCCGTGGAGGTGACGTACCACTCGTTCGAGCTGTCGCCCGACACGCCCGTCGATTTCGAGGGCGATGAGCTCGACTTCCTCGCGAAGCACAAGGGCATGCCGCGCGCGCAGGTGCAGCAGATGCTCGAGCGCGTGACCGGCGTCGCCGCCGACGCCGGGCTGGAGTACCGGTTCGACCTCCTCAAGCACACCAACACCGTGAAGGCCCACGAGCTCCTGCACTTCGCGAAGGAGCACGGCCGCCAGCACGAGCTGGCCGAGCGCCTCATGGCCGCGTACTTCACCGAGGGGCGCCACCTCGGGCGACAGGACGAACTGGTCGACCTCGCCACCGATGCCGGACTCGACGCCGACGCCGCCCGGGAGGCCCTCGAGAGCGGCCGCTACCTCGACGCGGTGCGTGCCGACCAGGCGCAGGCCACGGCCTACGGCATCAACGGGGTGCCCTTCTTCGTGATCGACGGCAAGTACGGAGTGTCGGGTGCGCAGCCCGCTGAGGCCTTCGCGCAGATCGTGCGGCAGGTGTGGTCCGAGCACCGCGAGCCCGCCGACGTCGACGCCTGAACCTCCGAATCGAGAACGGGCCCGCCGCGATTCGTCGCGGCGGGCCCGTTCGATGTCTGCGGGTCAGCGAGGCAGGTTCGCCTCGATGACCTCGACGATCGCCGGGTCGTCGGGCTTGACGTTCGGGCGGAAGCGGTGGATGCCGCCCTCCGGCGTCAGGACGAACTTCTCGAAGTTCCAGACGATCGGGCCCTTCTTGCCCTCGGCATCGCGCGACTTCTTCAGCGCCTTGTAGACCGGAGCGGCGCCGGGGCCGTTCACCCGGACCTTGTCGAAGACGGGGAACGTCACACCCCACGTGACCGAGCAGTATTCGAGGATCTCCTCCATCGACCCCGGCTCCTGCCCCATGAACTGGTTGCAGGGGAAGCCCAGCACGGTGAAGCCGCGGTCGGCGTACGCCCGCTGCAGCTGCTCGAGCTGCTCGTACTGCGGAGTCAGGCCGCACTTGGACGCGACGTTGACGACGAGGAGCACCTGGTCGCCGTACTCGGAGAGGGTCGCGGTGCCGCCGTCGGCGGTGGTGAAGGGGATCTCGCGCAGGTCGGTGATCGTGGCCTCGGTCATCCCCCCAGGCTAAGCCCTGTGCACAGGGGCGCGGCCGTTCAGCCAAGGGACGGATTCCTGTAAGAGAATGGAACGCGTGACTACTGCCCTCGCCCCTGCGCCGACGCTGCGCATCGGGCCCATCGAACTCGACGCCCCCGTGGTGCTCGCGCCGATGGCGGGCATCACGAACACCGCATTCCGGCGCCTCTGCCGCGAATACGGGGCCGGTCTCTACGTCAGCGAGATGATCACGACGCGCGCCCTCGTCGAGCGCAACGCGACGACGATGCGCCTGATCACCCACCACGAGTCCGAGACGCCCCGCTCGATCCAGCTGTACGGCGTCGATCCTGCGACGACGGAGGCCGCTGTGCGCCTCCTCGTCGAAGAGGATCGCGCCGATCACATCGATCTGAATTTCGGATGCCCCGTCCCGAAGGTCACCCGCAAGGGCGGGGGAGCGGCCCTCCCGTGGAAGCTCGGCCTGTTCCGCGACATCGTGACGCGCGCCGCCCGCGCCGCCGGGGACATCCCCCTCACGGTGAAGATGCGCAAAGGCATCGACGCCGACCACCTCACCTACCTCGACGCCGGACGCATCGCGGAGGACGCCGGCGTGGCTGCCGTCGCCCTGCACGCCCGCACCGCGTCGGAGTTCTACTCCGGCCAGGCGGACTGGTCCGCGATCGCCCGGCTCAAAGAGACGGTCACCAGCGTCCCGGTGCTCGGCAACGGCGACATCTGGTCGGCCGACGACGCGGTGCGCATGATGGACGAGACCGGGTGCGACGGCGTCGTCGTCGGTCGCGGCTGCCTCGGCCGTCCGTGGCTGTTCGGCGATCTCGCCCGCGCGCTCGGCGGCCCCGGCGCCGCACCGGCCGAGCCGGTCGACGCGACCCTCGGTTTCGTCTCGCGCGCGTTCCGCCGTCACGCCGAGCTGCTCGTCGAGTTCTTCGAGGACGAGGGCCGCGGCTGCCGTGACATCCGCAAGCACGTCGCGTGGTACTTCAAGGGCTATCCGGTGGGCGGAGAGCTCCGCGCGAGCCTCGCCACCGCATCGAGCCTCGCCGAGATCGACGACCTGCTCGCCACCCTCGATGCCGACGCCCCGTACCCGGGCGCGGCGGCCGAAGGGCAGCGAGGTCGCGCCGGAACCCCGAAGCGCCCCGCTCTGCCCGACCGCTGGCTCGAATCGCGCGAGCTCAGCGCCGAGGCCACCACCGCCATCGCCGAAGCGGAACTCGACCACAGTGGCGGGTGATCTGGCCGGCGCGTCCGAGCGCCCGATGGGCTACGACGACGCCGATGCCGCCCGCTTCCATGCCGAGCGCCACCGCTCACAGCGCGACGACTTCGCGCGCGACCGCGCGCGTGTGCTGCACTCGGCCGCGCTGCGCCGACTCGCCGCGAAGACCCAGGTGCTCAGTCCCGCCAGTCCCGCAGACTTCGCGCGGAACCGCCTCACCCACTCGCTCGAGGTCGCCCAGGTCGGCCGCGAGCTGGCGACGGCCCTCGACCTCGCCGCCGATGTCGTCGACACCGCCTGCCTCAGCCACGATCTCGGACACCCGCCCTTCGGCCACAACGGCGAGCGGGCCATGAACGAGTGGGCCGAGGACGTCGGCGGCTTCGAGGGCAACGCGCAGACGCTGCGCATCCTCACACGGCTCGAGCCCAAAGTGGTCGACGCCGACGGGCGCAGCTTCGGACTCAATCTCACGCGGGCGAGCCTCGACGCCGCCTGCAAGTACCCGTGGACGGCCGATCACCCGCTGCCCGATCCCGGCGGCCGGCTCAAGTTCGGCGTGTACCCCGAAGACGAAGAGGTGTTCCGCTGGGTGCGCGAGGGCGCACCGGGCCGGCTCCGCTGCATCGAGGCCGAGGTCATGGACCTCTCCGACGACATCGCCTACTCGGTCCATGACTTCGAGGACGCGGTCGTCAACGGCTACCTCGACCCGGCGCGCCTGGTCGACCCGCGCGAGCACGAATGGCTCCTCACCGCGATCCAGTCGTGGGTCGGCTTCGACTTCGCCCGCGACGAACTCGAGGACGCGCTCTTCCGCCTCACCCGCATGCCCGAGTGGATCGATTCCTTCGACGGCACCCGCGCCGCGCTCGCGCGGCTGAAGAACCTCACCTCCGACCTCATCGGCCGCTTCGCGCGCGCCGCGACGACGGCGACACGCGAGTCGTACGCGACATCCGTGCTCACCCGTTACCGCGGCCACCTCATCGTGCCCCGCATCGTCGAGGCCGAGATGGCAGTGCTCAAGGGCATCATCGGCGCCGCGGTCGTGTCGATCGAAGGTCGCAAGGACCTCTACAAGGAGCAGCGACGCGTCCTCAAGCGCGTCGCGACAGCCCTGTGGGAGCACCCCGACGCGCTCGACGCGCTCCACGCCGAGGACTTCGCAGCGGCCGACACGGATGCGGCGCGCCGCCGTGTGATCGTCGACCAGGTCGCCAGCCTCACCGATCAGCTCGCGATCGCGTGGCACGGTTCGCTCGTAGGACCTGTGGACGCGGCATCCGTCGGCGTATGGGCTCCCGGCGCACGACCCATGGACACGGCCTCCCGCGCCTTCCGCGCGTCCGAGGCGCACTGATGGCGGGGCGGATCCGCCAGGCGGACGTCGATGAGGTCAAGGCGCGCACGAACATCGCCGACATCATCGGAGAACGGGTCGCCCTGAAGTCCGCCGGCGTGGGTTCGATGAAGGGGCTCTGCCCGTTCCACGACGAGCGCAGTCCGAGCTTCAATGTGCGCCCCCAGGCCGGTTTCTACCACTGCTTCGGCTGCGGCGAGTCCGGAGATGTGTACTCGTTCCTGCGTGCGATGGACCATGTGACGTTCACCGAGGCCGTCGAGCGCCTGGCCGGACGCATCGGCTACGCCCTGCATTACGAGGACGGCGGCGCCGCCCCCGAGCACACGGGTCGCGCCCGCCTGTACGCGGCGAACGCCGCGGCCGCGGAGTTCTTCCGCGCGCAGCTCATGACGCCCGAGGCCGACATCGCGCGACGCTTCCTCGGTCAGCGCGGCTTCGACGCCGGCGCCGCGGCCCACTTCGGCGTCGGATTCGCCCCGAAGGGCTGGGAGGGCATGACCAAGGCGCTGCGCACCCAGGGCTTCACCGACGAGGAGCTCTCGTCCGCGGGCCTCGTGTCGCAGGGGCAGCGCGGCGTGTACGACCGCTTCCGCGGACGCGTGGTCTGGCCCATCCGCGATGTGACCGGGCAGGTGATCGGGTTCGGGGCGCGCAAGCTCTTCGACGACGACAACGGCCCCAAGTACCTGAACACGCCCGAGACGACCATCTACAAGAAGGCGCAGGTGCTCTACGGGCTCGACCTCGCCAAGCGCGAGGTGTCCCGCCAGCACCAGGTCGTCGTGGTCGAGGGCTACACCGACGTGATGGCGTGCCATCTCGCGGGCATCACGACCGCGATCGCGACCTGCGGCACGGCATTCGGCTCCGACCACATCACTGTGCTCCGGCGCGTGATGGGCGACGACTCCACGGCCGGCGAGGTCGTGTTCACCTTCGACCCGGATGCCGCGGGACAGAAGGCGGCGCTGCGCGCCTTCGCCGACGCCAAGCGGTTCAACGCGCAGACCTACGTCGCCACGGGTCCGGAAGGACTCGATCCGTGCGATCTGCGCCTCGCGCGCGGCGACGGCGCAGTGCGGGCGCTCCTCGAGACGAAGGTGCCGATGGTCGAGTTCGTGCTCGACCAGCGCATCTCGGGCTACGACCTGCGCAGCGTCGAAGGGCGTGTCGGCGCGCTGCGCACCGCCGCACCCGTCGTCGCGGAACTGCGCGACCCGCTGCTGCAGCCGGAGTACGTGCGGGTGCTGGCCAGGCGACTCGGCATGGACACCGAGGACGTCCGCCGTGAAGTCGAGCGGGCGGGTCGCAGCAGCGGGGGCGGCCGGCGCGACGCCGCGCCCGGCCCGGCCGGGCCTGCGGAGCCGCCGGTCGACGACGGCGCTCTGCGCGTGACGCTCGCAACCCTGCCACGCACCCCGGAGGTCGGGCTGGAGCGAGGCGCCGTGATGGGCGTGCTGCAGTTCGGCCATCGCATGGACCCGTCGCTCGTCGCGCGCGCCCTCGACCTGCCGTTCCGGCACCCGGCACTCGATGCCGTGCGCATCGCCGTGCGCGACGCCGCCGGCATGCAGCGGCCCGGCTGGGCCGTGGATGCCGTCGCCACCGTCCGCGAGCCCTACCGGTCGCTCGCAGCGGAGCTGCTCGCCGCCGATTTCCCGGCGCTGAGCGACGACGAGGCGGTCTCTTCGGCGAGCGACCTCGCACGCAGGCTGGTGATGCGCGGGTTCGACCGCGAGAAGGCGGAGCTGCTCGGCGCGATCCAGCGCGTGCCCGCGGAGTCGGAGGAAGGCCGCACCATCAGGCTGCGCCTGCGCGAGCTCGACGCCCAGCGTCAGGCCCTCGCGGACGAGGCCTCCTGATCCGGTGCCGTCGGCTGGCGTCGACGCCTGTCAGCAGGCAGGATGAGGAGATGGCTCACCGGCGAGATGCGGATGTCGCGATCGACTGTTCGGATCTGTCGATCGCCCGTTCCGGTCGCGGCGGTCCGTCGCAGCGCGTCGTCGACGGTGTGTCGTTCAGACTGCCGCACGGCGGCATCCTGGCGCTGATGGGCCCGACAGGCTCCGGCAAGTCGTCGCTCGCCGCAGTACTGGCCGGCGCCGATGAGCCCGGCCTCGCTGTCGTCGGGGGCCGCGGCATCGTGGAAGGCGTCGCGGTGCGCCGTCCCGGCCGCGCCCACCGCTACCTCACGTACTACGCCGGCTACGTCCCACAGGCCGCGGGCGCCCATCTTCCGGCCCGCCTCACTGTCGCCGAGGTGATCGGCGAGCCGATCACCAGTCGCGACCGGCACGTCAGCGCGCGAGCACTCGCGGTGCGGGTGGCGTCACTGCTCGACGAGCTCATGCTGCCCCTCGGCGCGGCGCCCAAGTACCCGTACGAACTGAGCGCGGGCATGCGCCAGCGCGTGGCGCTCGCCCGAGCCCTCGTGCTGCAGCCCCGCGTGCTGATCGCCGACGAGCCCTTCGCCAACATGGACGTCGAGGTGCGCAAGGCCGCACGTGAAGCTGTGCTCCGCCGTCGACGCGAGCTCGACATGGCCGCCCTCGTCGTGACCAACGAGCCGGAGGTCGTGAACGAGCTGGACGCGGACGTCCTGGTGCTGCGCGCGGGCCACGCCGTCGCCTTCGGGCACGGCACCGAGGATCTGCTGTGGACGCCCGACGGGCAGGCCGATCGACGCGTCGTCAACTCCTGATCGGGCCCGCGTGGTCATGAGCACGGCTCGAGCTTTGCTAGTATGGACTGGTTGCCCGCACGAGAGTGCGGAACATTCCTCCATAGCTCAATTGGCAGAGCAATCGGCTGTTAACCGATAGGTTCTTGGTTCGAGTCCAAGTGGGGGAGCGAAAGCCTCGGGGCTCCACCCCCGAGGCTTTCTTCGTCTCCGGGGAACACATCGAGGAGTGCACATGGCGGCTCGCGCGCAGCCTTCGCCGCGTCTGGCCATCGAAGGAGGGGTCCCTGCGCCGGCGCCCGTCTATCGCTCGGTCCCCCTTCTGATCGCCCTCGCCGTCTTCGGCGGCGCCGTGCTGTGGGTCGGGCTCGTGGTGCTGTTCGGCGGGGATCCCTGGATGTTCCCGGTCTCCGCACCGGCGCCCTGGCTCTTCCTCGCGCTCGTGCCGTCGATCATCGCGATCCTGCTCGCCGTTCGGGGGATCGCGCTGTGGTCGCTGCTGTCCGCCGTGGCGAGCCTCTGGCTCGTTCCCACGGGCATCGCCACGATCACCGTCGTCCTGATCGCCCTCTGGACCGTGCGGGGCATCCGCCGGCAGTGGGCCGCCCACGATCTCGATTCGGTGATCGCCACCGCCGCCGCGCACGACCTTCCGGTGCTCGTCGTGCAGCATGTCGCGGGCAAGCCCGGTGCGCGCAAGCGCACCGACACCACCCAGGTGCAGGTGCGCGACGTCGACACCGGAGAACTCTCCACCGCTCGCGTGTGGGGCCCGATGCGCATCGGCACGACCCTCGTGCGGCAGGGCATGAACGTCATCGCCCAGGCGCCTCCCGGCGCAGATGCGGAGCTGCGCCGGTGGGTCGAGCGCCAGAACCGCCGGAGCACGGCGACCTCTGCCTGACCGCAGACGGGTCGTGGTCCGGACCGAAGGACGATGCGGACCACGACGCCGTTGCGCGCGCGTCAGACGCCCGCCAGGAGTCCTTGCATCTCCGCGATCTCCGCGGTCTGGTGGTCGATGATCCGCTCGGCGAGGGCGAGCACGTCCGGATCCTGTCCGTCGGACAGCACCGCTTCCGCCATCTCGACGGCCCCCTCGTGGTGCGCGATCATCTGCTCGAGGAACAGGCGACCGGCTTCCGGGCCGGCGGCCTCGCGGAGCGCGGTCATGTCGGCCTCCGACATCATCCCGTCGCCGTGATCCATGCCTCCCGATGCGTCCGGGTCGTGCGGCACGCCCCAGTCGTCGAGCCACCCCTGCATGAGCTCGATCTCCGGCCCCTGGGCGGCCTTGATCCGTTCCGCCAGCTCGACGATGCGGGTGTCGACCCCGTCCTTCTCGAGAATGAGCTCGGACATCTCGATCGCCTGCTGGTGATGGGGGATCATCATGGTCACGAACATCTGGTCGGCCATCGAGACGGAGGTCGCCGAGCTCGAGGGCATCGGGGATCCGTGGTCCATCCCGGGCATCGACCCCGGGCCGGCGGTGACATTCGCGCACCCCGCCAGTCCGAGCGCGACGGCCAGGGGGAGTGCGGTGACGAGGGCGCGCTTGCGGTGGTTGTTCATCTCTTCTTCTCTCTGTCGTGAGGGTGCGGCGCGTGAGCGCCCGACGGGTCGGGCGCCGAGGCGCTCACGTCCGACTGATCGAGAGAAGAGCAAGGGAGGGTGGATGCCGCGGCGCGTCGTCGGGCGCGCCCAGGGCCGCCGCCCTCCGGGACGCATCGCGTCGACCGAGCCGCCACGAAGAGCCGAGCGGGGCGACGAGAACAACGGTGAGGAGGAGGGCGAGGACGCAGATCACCGCCCACACACCCGGCACGGTGGTCCCAGCCGGCGTGCCGACCTTCTCGGTCATCGCGCCGTCGTGCCCGTGATGGGTCACCGGGTCGGGCTCGGCCGACATCACGGCCATCGACGGTCCGTGCCCCGCGTGAGGTCCCTCGGACGCGAGCACGTGCATCCCCAGCAGTCCCAGCACGATGGCCGCGATCATCATCGCGTGCACACCGAGCCCGATCCGCGCCGGGCGAGGTTCAGGCTGCAGAAGCGGCATCCGTTCACCCCTCCACATCGGGACGCGGTCTCAGCGTCTCGACGAGTCTAGCGGCATACCCCTAGAGGGTATAGAGGAGAGCGACGACTCAGGCGTCGATCTGGTCGACGCCCGGCGTCCACGAGCTGCCGGGACGCCCCCATCCCCGCTTGCGCGCGAGCTTCTGCACGGTCTTCCAGTCGCCGTCGTCGAGACGGTCGACGTAGAGGATTCCGTCGAGATGGTCGAACTCGTGCTGCATGATGCGCGCCCGCCAGCCGTCGACCTGGACGCGGACGGGATCGCCCTCGAGGTCCGTTCCGGTCACCAGCACCTCGTCCGACCGGCGCAGCGGGAACCGCTCGCCGGGGAACGAGAGGCATCCTTCGGACTCCTCGTCGGGGTCGGGCGCACCCGGCTCGAGCGGCTTCATCCAGAGCTCGGGGTTGATGATCACCCCACGCCAGGGCGCACCGTCGTCGTCGGCGTAGTTGTACGTGTAGATGCGCAGCGGCACGCCGACCTGAGGGGCCGCGAGGCCCACGCCGGGGGCCGCATCCATCGTCTCGAACATGTCGGCGACCAGGGTGCGGATCTCGTCCGTGATCTCTTCGACGGCGGACGCGGGGGAGTGCAGGACGGGATCGCCCATGATGCGAATCGGGAGAACAGCCACGCCTTGAGCCTATCGACCGGTGCCTGCGGCTAGTGTCGATGTGTGGTGTGGACGGCGGTTGAGCTCGAGGACGTAGGCGATCAGCTCGTCGGCGCGTTCCAGAATCCCGGAATCCTCATCGGCATCCCGCTGGCCCTGCTCGGCGCGATCTTCATGTCGTTCGGCGCGCAGTACCAGCACCGCGGCGTGACGAAGGTCGAGCGTCTCTACGGCTCGCAGGGGAGCGGCGGGCTGGGCGCGAACCACCTGGTGAAGCTGCTCTCGCGACCGTCCTGGGTGATCGGGACCGTCATGCTGGGGCTCGCGATCGTGTGCCAGCTCTCGGCGCTCGCGTTCGCGCCGCTCATCGTCGTGCAGCCTCTGGGGGCGATCGCCCTCGTGATCACGACGCTGCTGAACGCCCAGATCAGCGGGCACAAACCGACCAGACGCTCGCTGACCGCGATCGGCGCCTGCGTGGGCGGCATCTTCATCTTCGTGACCATCGCGGCGCTGTTCGCGACCGAGAAGCCGGTGTCGAACGGCCAGCTCATCACGATCCTGGTGATGCTCGGGATCGTCACCGTCGTCTTCGCGGGCCTGTGGATCTGGCTGCGCTCGCGCATGGGCGCGCTCTTCTACATCATCGCCGCCGGCGTCATCTACGGCTTCGTCGCGACGCTGGCCAAGGTCGTGATCGTGCGCATCCAGTCGCAGGACTTCAACTGGCTCACGTTCACGTGCCTCGCTGCGCTCATCGCGGGCGCCATCGTCGGCGCGTACTTCGTGCAGAACGCGTACGCCTCCGGGCCGCCCGACCTCGTCGTCGCCGGCCTCACCGTCATCGACCCGATCGTCGCGATCTTCATCGGCCTGACGGTGCTGCAGGAGGCGGCAGGCGCACCGCTGTGGGTCTACATCTCGTTCGCGCTGGTCGGCGCGGTCGCGGTGTGGGGCGTATTCCAGCTCGCCCGCCATCATCCCCAGGTGCTGAGCGAAAGCCAGGAGCTCCCGATCCAGCGGGGAAGTGCCGGAGGGGCGGCGGATGCTGCACACCCGCGCACGGGATCCATCAAGGTGACCGAGGCCGTCGCCAAGGTGTGGCCCGAACCGCCCGTGAAGGACCGCGCGGACGAGCCCGGGGGCACGGCGGGCAGGTAGGCTCGTCTCCGCGCGCCAGACGCGCACGGGGCGGTGGCCAAGCTGGTCAAGGCAGCGGGCTCATAACCCGACGATCGTGGGTTCAAGTCCCACCCGCCCTACGTATCGAGGTCCGTCGCAACCCACCGGGTTGCGACGGACCTCACTTCTCTCCTGGTGCGGATCACGGGTCGATGAGAAATTCGTTCATACCCCTAACTTTCGGAGGGGGACCCAGTGACGCGCGCCGTGGTTTGGCTGTAGCGTCAGCGGCAGCAACTGTCCCTCGCGCCTTTTGGAGGCGAACAATGAAGTTCTTGCAGAGGCTCGGCAGATCGATCATGCTCCCGGTGGCTGTGCTCCCGGTGGCTGCGATCCTGTCCGGCATTTCGTACTGGATCAGCGACGGCGGGAAGAGTCCCAACATCGCCTCAGCCTTCCTCGGCGCAGCGGGCGGATCGCTGCTGGACAACATGGCGCTGCTGTTCGCCGTCGGCATCGCGCTCGGCATGGCGCAGAAGTCCGACGGAACGTCAGCCCTGGCGGGGCTGGTGTCGTGGCTCGTGGTGACGACGCTCCTCAAGCCGGAGACGGTGGCGCTGTACACGGGCGTGGCGGACGTCAACGAGGTCGACCCCTCGTTCTTGAAGGTGCAGAACGTCTTCGTCGGCATCATCTGCGGCCTGATCGGCGCGTTCTGCTACAACCGCTTCAAGGACACCAAGCTGCCCGACGCCCTGTCGTTCTTCTCGGGCAAGCGTTCGGTCGCGATCGTCACCGCGGGCATCTCGCTCGTCGTCGCCATCGCGCTGTACTTCGTGTGGCCGTGGGTGTACGGCGGACTCGTCACATTCGGTGAGTGGATCGTGACGCTGGGAGCCTTCGGCACAGGGATCTACGGCTTCTTGAATCGGCTCCTCATTCCTGTCGGCCTGCATCACGCGCTCAACTCGGTGTTCTGGTTCGACGTCGCCGGCATCAACGACCTCAACAACTTCCTCTCCGGAGAAGGCACGTATGGCGTGACCGGTCAGTACATGACCGGGTTCTTCCCGATCATGATGTTCGGTCTGCCCGGCGCCGCCCTCGCCATGTATCTCACCGCGAAGACCACGCGCAAGAAGCTCGCCTACGGCATCCTGTTCGCCGGCGCGGTCTCGTCCTTCTTCGTGGGCGTGACCGAACCGCTCGAGTTCGCTTTCATGTTCCTGGCGCCCGTGCTGTACGTGACCCACGCGCTCTTCACCGGCATCTCGATGGCGATCAGTCAGCTTTTGCCGGTGCGCATGGGCTTCGGGTTCTCGGGCGGCTTCGTGGATCTCGTCCTCAACTGGATGAATCCGATGGCCCAGAACCCGTGGCTCATCCCCGTGATGGGCGTGTTCTGGTTCTTCATCTATTTCGGGGTGTTCTACTTCTTCATCAAGCGGTTCAACCTGAAGACGCCCGGCCGCGAGGACGACGACATCCTCGGCGAGGGCACCGAGTACGACACGCACGCCGCGGACGACAAGTACCTCATCACCGGCAGCCGCTTCATCGACGCACTCGGCGGCAAAGAGAACATCCTCGAGCTCGAGAACTGCGCGACACGCCTGCGAATGGAGATCGACGACGTCAGCAAGGTCGATGACACCGCCCTCAAGCGCGCGGGCGCGGCGGGCACGATGAAGCCCGGTGGCAAATCGGTGCAGGTGGTCTACGGCACGAACGTCCAGTTCGTCAAAGACGCGATGGAGCAGATCATCGCGGGCGAGGTGGCAGCCCCGACCGGTGCTGCGCCCGAGCCGGCCATCGCTCCCGCTGCGGCCGGCACCGCGGTCCTGACCGACGCTCCCGCCACGACGACCGTCAAGCTCCGCCAGCCGCTCGAGGGAAGGGTCGTGGCCCTGACGGCGGTGCCCGACCCGACGTTCGCGCAGGGGATCATGGGCCCGGGCGTCGCGATCGAGCCGACCGGCGACACCGTGGTCGCGCCCGCTGACGGCACCATCGGCGCCACGTTCGACAGCAGCCACGCGGTGGCGCTCGTCCTCGACGACGGCACCGAGCTGCTCATCCACGTCGGCATCGACACGGTCGGCATGAAGGGCGACGGTTTCCAGACTCTCGTCGAGAAGGGGCAGAAGGTCACGGCGGGCACGCCGCTCCTGCGCTTCGACCTCGCGAAGATCCAGGCCGCCGGACACCCCTCGATCACGCCGGTGATCGTGCTCAACAACGAGAACGCGACCGTCACCTTCGAGTGATGCCGGCGTCCCAGCGATGAACGGGACGGATGCCTCGTGGCGAGGCATCCGTCCCGCTCTCACATCGCGTTGCCGATGTAGGAGTACTTCACGAAGACCTCGGGGGCCAGCCCTGCCTCTTCGAGCACGCCCTGCACGGCGCTGAGCATGTAGCTGGAGTCCCAGCCCATGTAGAGCGAGTGCTCGTCGTCGAGACGGTCCCACTGACCGTTCCAGGACTGCGCGGTGTAGACCGGACCACCCCGGCGCGCGCTGTACGCGACGACCGACTCGCGGGAATCCGCCCACAGCCGCTTGAAGACGCGGTTGAAGAGGTACTTGACGTCGGGCACCTCCCAGTGCTCGCCGCAGTACTCGACATACGACCACTCCCGGTGCCATCCGGGAGGCCATCCGCGACGGCGGACGGCGTCGAGGATCGGGGTGAGGCCGTCGTCGTCGATCGCCGGACCGCCCGGACGCTTCCAGACCTCGACGAACCGGCCGGTGAGCTGCGCCGAACGGTGCGCGATCGCCGCCGTGCCCCAGGACGGGAGCGCGGCGAGCTCGGCGGTGGTGGCGACGGCGCTGCGCGCGTAGAGGGCCCGCTTCTCGGGGAACGAGCGATCGAGAGCACGGAGGGCGAGATCCTCCTCGAGGACGGTGAGATTGCCGATCGTGTTCGCGAGGGCGCGATGGCTGTTCTGCTCGTCGTCCGTGTACGACGCCCACTCGCGCACGCCGTCACCCGACCAGCCGTCGCCGGGGGCGAGCGGGAAGATGTGCTCGACGTCGAGCCCGCCCGCGCCGTCCACACCGGAGATGCGGCCGAGGACGTAGGCCGCGTGGGGGAGCTCCGAGTACTTCAGGGCGACCGCGATCCGCTCGTCGGACGGCGTGATGCGCGAGATCGCCGCCACGAGCGCGCCGGCACCCTCTTCGCGCGCGCGGCAGAGGCGCGCGACCAGGCGATCCACCCCGGTGCCGACCACCGCGCGGCGCACGAGCAGTGACTGCACCATCTCGAGCGTGTCGATCAGCTCGTCGCGCCCGAGCGACCCCAGCTCGAAGTCGCGGTACGCCCGCATCACGAGCGGGTACATGCCCGTGCCGAAGGTGCCGAGGTAGGCGAGGTGACGCGTGATCTCGGCATCCGGCGCCTCCTTCGGCCGCAGCAGGATGCGGTACACGCGGGAGAGCTCTCGCCACTCGTCGGCGTGGCTCAGGAGTGCCTCGAAATCGAGCCGCGGGAACTCGTGACGGAAGGCGTCGTACACGCCGCGGCCGCCGACGACGGTGACCTCTCGGCCTGTCCGCATGACGAGGTACTGCCGCCAGAACTCCGCGATCGACTCGCCGGTGTTCTGCTCGATCGCCTGCCAGTAGTCGGCCTCGATCTCCCGCTGCTCCGAGTGGTTGAGCCCCATCAGCACGTAGTTGTGGATGAGCTCGTGGTCGCGCAGCGGCTCCCCGGTCGAGTTGAGGCTCTCGAAGATCTGCTGGGCGTTGGCGCCGGCGCCGAGCGTGATCGCCACGTGCTCGAGCTTCTGGAGCCCTCGCCAGATGTGGGGCGCCTCCTCGAGGCTGATCTGGCTGCGGAAGAACGCGTAGTTGTCGTCGAACCGCGAATCTCGGTGCTCGCCCGCCGCGAGGGGGAGATCGAGCACGACACGCTCGAACACCGAGGCCCATGCGCGGTGCGGGCGCAGCTTCGTGCGCGTCGCGTCGTGCGAATGGACGAGCACGCGCTGCAGCTGATCGGCGAGGTCCGGATCCGCCTCGCGCACGGTGTGATGCAGGGCGGCGACCAGCAGCATGAGCGTCGTCGTGCGCTGCTGCCCGTCGATCAGCACGAGTTCGGCGTCGGATCCCTCGCCGCTCGCCGAAGAGAGGATCGAGCCGATGAAGTGCATCTGCCGATCGTCGAGATCCGCCACCGCACGGATGTCGGAGAGGAGCTGTTCGCACCCGCCGATGTCCCACCGGTACTGCCGCTGATACACCGGAACGACGATCGTCCAGTCCGCGGCGGAGAGCCAGCCGATGGTGTTGACAGCAGTGGCATCGACGTTCGTGGCAGTGACCATGGCCCGTCCAGTCTAGGCCGGGCTCCCCGCCTCGAATCGGGCGCACGACGGCCGCCGGTTATTCACGGCGCGGGCTTGGGGGGCGTCCAGACCCCCGAGGTAGGCTTGCCTAAGTTGAGCCTGTTAAAACGTGCTGGCTCACTGACCGAAAGGCATGATTCGTCATGGGTTACATCAAGTCCGCCGCTCTCGACGAGACCGGCTTCGTGGTGCTCGACTCCTACGGTGAGGAGATCGACCCGCAGGAGTGGCTGTCGATCGAGTACGTCGACTGGAAGTCGTCGGGCGACACCCGCTTCGCGCCGCTCGCGTCCGCCAAGGGCGAGATCGAGTGCAACGGGTTCTGGAACCACACGCCGCCGCGCACCGACAAGGACGGCGTCTGGATCCCCGAGCAGACCGAGAAGGCGCCGACCCTGACGCGTCGCGCGCAGGAGCCGGGCGCGAACGTCGGCCGCTGCCGCATCATCGAGCTGCAGCCCAACACCTACGCCGACGCGCTGTACAACCTCCACCAGGACGACAACAACCGCCTCAACCCCGACGGCACCGGCTGGGTCGTGCGCGGCTTCTTCAACCTCACCGACGACAAGAACACCTACTTCGTGCTGCGTGAGAACCGCACCGACCCGAGCATCGAGTACCGCGTGGCGCTGCCCGCCGGCGCCCAGCTCATCGTCGACACGCAGCGCCTGTGGCACGCCGTGCACCACGACGGCACCGAGCCGCGCTACTGCCTCATCACCTCCTGGGAGTCGGGCCCCGAGCTCGACGCCTACATGGAGAAGTATCACGCCGTGCCGACCGCGCCGCAGTTCGAGGTGGCGCAGGAGGTGCTCGACGCCGGTCAGGCCGAGCAGGCCCGCCGTGACGCCGCGCGCGCCGCGTACTACGCCGCCAAGGGCAAGGCCGAGGTCCAGGCCATGAGCGAGGCCTGAGCACCGCCCGCCTGATCCGAGGGGGCCCGGGAATCACAGTCTTGTGATTCCCGGGCCCTCTCCGCGATAATGGCGGCAGCACAACCGAACAGCACGTCGTGACACCGTCGCAGGTCGTAGGGGAAGACGCACCTGACGAACGGAGAGATCATGGCGACACAAAAGGCGCGTGGGGTGATCTTCATCCACTCCGCGCCACGAGCGTTGTGCCCCCACCTCGAGTGGGCTGTGGGGCGAGCCCTCGGCCGCGCCGTCAGCTTCGACTGGGCGGATCAGCCCGTGCTGACCGGCAGCAGGCGGTCCGAGTTCTACTGGGAAGGCGCCGCCGGGACCGGCTCGGCCCTGGCCACCGCCATCCGCGGCTGGGAGCACCTGCGCTTCGAGGTCACCGAGGATCCCACGCCCCGCAGCGACGGCGGCCGTTGGCTGCACACGCCGGGCCTCGGCATCCATTACGCCCAGACCGACTCCGCGGGCAACGTCGTCATCGGCGAGGACCGCATCCGCTACGCGATGGAGATCGCCGGCGGCGACGCGTTCGAGCTGCAGCGCGAACTCGATGTCGCGCTCGGCGCCGCATGGGACGAGGAGCTCGAGCCGTTCCGCCACGCGAGCGACGATGCGCCCGTCGTCTGGCTGCACAAGGTCGGCTGACGCCCACAACCCCACAGCCGCAGGCGGCGTGAGGCGCCACTACCGAGGCTCGGAGGCCATGAATCCCGGGCCCTGGGACCGCGAACCGCCGCCTGACACGAAAGACGCCCCCGGCATCGCCGGGGGCGTCTTCGCGTCGCGGGTCGTCAGACCGAGCGGAAGGCGACGACGGCGTTGTGACCGCCGAAGCCGAACGAGTTGCTGATCGCGAGCTGATCGCCCGCACCGAGGGCGATCGGGGCGTCCGAGATGCGCAGCGGGATGTCGGGGTCCTGCGTGCTCACGTTGATGGTCGGCGGCGCCTGGCGCTCGCGCAGCGCGAGGAGCGTGAAGATCGCCTCGAGCGCGCCGGTGCCGCCCAGCAGGTGACCGGTCGCGCCCTTCGTCGCCGAGACGGGGATCTCGTGGACGCGGTCGCCGAAGACGCTCAGGAGCGCCTTGTACTCGGCGATGTCGCCCGTGGGAGTGGAGGTCGCATGCGCGTTGATGTGCGTGACCTCGTCGGGCGTGGCGTCCGCCTGCTCGAGCGCGAGGCGGACGGCGCGCGAGGCACCCAGACCCTCGGGCTCCGGAGCCGTGATGTGGTACGAATCGGCCGTCACGCCGCCGCCCACGACCTCGCCGTAGATCTTCGCGCCGCGGGCCTTGGCGTGCTCCTCGGTCTCGAGGACCAGCGCTGCCGCGCCCTCGCCCATGACGAACCCGTCCCGGTCGACGCTGTACGGGCGCGACGCGGTCTCGGGGGAGTCGTTGCGCTTGGACAGCGCCTGCATCGCGGCGAAAGCGGCGATGGTGAGCGGGTGGATGACCGCCTCGGCGCCACCGGCGATGACGACGTCGGCGCGACCGGCACGAAGGCTCTCGAACGCGTTGACGAGCGACTCGGTGCTCGATGCGCACGCCGAAGCCACGGTGCGCGCGTAGGCGCGGGCGTTCAGGTGCATCGAGACGGCCGCGGCCGGCGCATTCGGCATGAGCATCGGGACGCTCATCGGCATGACGCGGCGAGGTCCCTTGGTCTTGAGCGTGTCCCAGCCCGCGAGCGTGGTCTGCAGGCCCCCGATGCCGGTCGCGAAGTCCACGGCGAACCGCTCGGGATCGACCTCCGGCTTGCCCGCGTCCTCCCAGGCCTCGAACGCCGCGACGAGCGCGAACTGCGCCGAAGGGTCGAGGCGGTTGGCCACGGGGCGCTCCAGCACGGAGTCGGGCCGGACGAGCGCCTGCGCGGCGAAGGTGACGGGGAGCTGGTACTCCGCGACCCATTCCTGCTCGATCGTGTGCGTGCCGGATGCTCCGTTCATCAGCGCCGACCAGCTCTCGGGGGCGGTGCCGCCGATGGGGGTCGATGCACCGATGCCGGTGACGACGATACGGGGTGTGCTCATGGAGATCAGAGTCCTCGTGATGATGGCCGGTGGGGGCCCGCGGCCCCCACCGGGATGGTCCTACGCCTGGTTCGACGTGATGAAGGTGACGGCGTCGCCGACGGTCTTGAGGTTCTTGACCTCGTCGTCCGGAATGGTGACGCCGAACTTCTCCTCGGCGTTGACGACGATCGTCATCATCGAGATCGAGTCGATGTCGAGGTCGTCGGTGAACGACTTCTCGAGCGCGACCTCGTCGGCCGAGATACCGGTCTCGTCGGTGATGAGCTCCGCGAGTCCCGCGAGGACTTCGTCGTTGGTGAATGCCATGGGATTCTCCTGTTTGTTAGGGGTAGGCGTGCCCGAGCGGGCCGGGAATCAGTCTAGGGTCGCGGTTCGCCGCGTCAGGGAAGGACGACCACCTGCGCGCCGAAGACCAGTCCGGCGCCGAAGCCGATCTGGAGCGCGAGGCCGCCGCTGAGCTCCGGGTGCTCCTCGAGCAGTCGGTGCGTGGCCAGCGGGATGGAGGCCGCCGAGGTGTTGCCGGTGGTCTCGATGTCGCGGCCGATCAGGACGGTGTCGGGCAGGCCCAGCTGCTTGGCGAACTCGTCGATGATGCGCATGTTCGCCTGGTGGGGCACGAAGGCGGCGAGATCGGATGCCTCGACCCCGGCGGCCTCGAGCGCCTGGCGTGCGACCTTCACCATCTCCCAGACCGCCCAGCGGAAGACGGTGGGGCCCTCCTGGCGCAGGGTCGGCCACGGCGCGACGCCGTCGCGGAACTCGGTCAGCGTGTGGTTCATGCCCACGGCCTCGGCCTTCGACCCGTCGGAGCCCCACACGGTGGGGCCGATGCCGGGCGTCTCGCTCGGGCCGACGACGACCGCACCCGCACCGTCGCCGAGCAGGAACGAGATGCTGCGGTCGGCGGGGTCGACGATGTCGCTGAGCTTCTCGGTGCCGATGACGACGGCGTAGTGCGCGGCGCCGGCGCGGATGAGCGCGTCGGCCTGGGCCACGCCGTAGGCGAAGCCGGCGCATGCGGCGTTCACGTCGTACGCCGCGGCGGGGTTGGCGCCGACGCGATCGGCGACGATCGCCGACACCGACGGGGTCTGCTTCGGGTTGCTGATGGTCGCGACGATGACCGCGTCGACCTGCGACGCGTCGACGCCGGACCGCTCGATCGCCTCGCGGGCGGCATCGGTCGCGAGGTCGATCGCGTCCGTCTCGGCCACCGCACGAGTACGCGTGACGATGCCCGTGCGCTGGCGGATCCACTCGTCGCTCGAGTCGATCGGGCCGACGAGGTCGTCGTTCGGCACCGCGATCTCGCCACGGGCGGCGCCGTAGGAGTAGATGCGCGTGTGGGCGGCACCGGTTGGCTGGATGAGGCTGCGGGTCATGCGGGGGTACTCCGGTCAGGCGTCGGCGGCCACCAGCGCGGCGGCGGCCTCCAGGTCAGCGGGCGTCTTGACGGCGACGGCGGGAACTCCGCGGAGCGCGCGCTTCGCGAGCCCGACGAGCGTGCCCGCGGGGGACAGCTCCACGATGCCCGATACCCCGGCGTCGGCGAAAGACGCCATGCAGAGGTCCCAGCGCACCGGCGAGGCGACCTGGTCGACGAGAAGGTCGACGAACGCACGGCCGGACACCACGGCGGAGCCGTCGCGGTTGGTCCACAGCGTGACCCCCGGATCGGACACGTCGTGGTCGGCTGCGGCCGCACGCAGAGCCTCGACAGCCGGCGCCATGTACTGGGTGTGGAAGGCGCCCGCGACCTGCAGCGGGATCACGCGAGTCCCGGCGACCGGCTCGGCCGCGAGGGCCTGAAGGGCGTCGAGCGCGCCGGCGACGACGAGCTGGCCGCCGCCGTTGTAGTTCGCGGGGGAGAGGCCGAGCTCTGCGAGGCGGGCGAGGACGGATGCCTCGTCCCCGCCGATCACGGCGCTCATGCCGGTGTCGGCGGCAGCTGCCGCCTCCGCCATCGCGCGGCCGCGGATGCCGACGAGGGTGAGTGCGGATTCCTCGCTGAGGACGCCCGCCGCCGCGGCGGCGGCGAACTCGCCGACGGAGTGCCCGGCGACACCGCCGATGCGCTCACGGTCGGGCAGCGCGTTCCACGACAGCAGGCTGGCCGCGACGATGAGCGGCTGCGCCACCTGGGTGTCGCGGATCTGGTCGGCGTCCCACTCGGTGCCGGCGGCGACGAGGTCGACGCCGGACCACTCGGAGTACTGAGCCAGGCGATCCGCCGCGCCGTCCGATTCGAGCCAGGGAGTCAGGAAGCCGGGGGACTGGGAGCCTTGCCCCGGGAAGACCGCGATTCTCACCGTTCCATCCTGTCAAGGATCAGGAAGGTCGTTCTGGCGACACCGTCACAAGAATCACGCGCTCCTTTGTGCGTGGCCCACACCGACGGACAGATCACGCGGGGTTGCGTCGAGGCGGCGGACGGCGGCGCGAGGCATCCGTCCCTATCGATCCGAGGATCAGCGCCGTCTGCAGGATCAGGGCCTCGCGGGGGCCGGTGGCGTCCCAGCCGATGACCTCGGACACCCGCTTGAGGCGGTAGCGCACCGTGTTCGGGTGCACGAACAGCTCGCGTGCGGTGGCCTCGAGCGAACGGCCGTTGTCGAGATAGGCCCAGAGCGTCGACACGAGGTCGGCGCTGTGGGCCTGGAGCGGGCGGTAGATGCGCTCGACGAGGGTGAGCTTGGCCAGGGGATCTCCGGCGAGGGCGCGCTCGGGGAGGAGGTCGTCAGCCTCAACGGGGCGGGGCGCGTGACGCCAGGCGCGCGCGACGGCGAACCCGGCGAGGGCGGCGCGCGCGCTCTGGCTCGCGTCGACGAGCGCCGGCACCGTGGGGCCGAGCACGAGGTACCCGGCACCGAAGCCGGGCTCGAGGCGGCGCGCGATCTCGGCGAAGGGAAGGTCGACCACGGGGTCGTCCGCGCCGGTCGACGCTTCGGAGCGCCCGACGACCAGTACGAGGCGCGAGCCCTGGACACCGATCAGGACGTCGACACCCAGCTTGCGCGCCGTACGACGGAGCTGATCGACGTCGAACTGCGGGGGAGTCGTGCCGACGAGGACCGCGACCTCGCCGTGGCCGTGCCAGCCCAGGGCGGCGATGCGGCTCGGCAGCTCCTCGTCGGCCTCGCCCGTGAGGATCGAGTCGACGACGAGCGCCTCGAGGCGCGCATCCCAGAGGCCGCGCGCCTCGGCGGCGCGGGCGTAGACGTCGGCTGCAGCGAACGCCACCTCGCGGGAGTACAGCAGGATCGCCTCGCGCAGGTGCTCGCCCTTGCCCGCGACCCGCTCCTCGGTCACCTCGACGGTGACGCGGATGAGCTGCAGGGTCTGCTGCAGGCTGACGCTGCGCAGCAGCTCGCGGGGGGCGGCCGCGAAGATGTCGGACGCGATCCACGGCGTCGAGGCGGGGTCCTCGTACCACTGGATGAACGACGTGATTCCGGCCTGGGCCACCAGCCCGACGGCGGACCGTCGGGCTGGTGGCATCTCGGCGTACCAGGGCAGCGTCTCCTCGAGGCGCTTGATGGTGACGGTCGCCAGGTCGCCGGAGATGCGTCGCAGCCAGGCGAGCGTCTCGACCTTGTCCATCACCTCGGTGGACTTGCCCATCCGCAGGTCAGCTCTCGCCGCCCGCGTTCCCGCTCGTACCGGCGGTCACGTCGTGCAGACGGTACTTCTGGATGGCCTGCGCGGCGAGGCTGCGGTCGACCGCACCCTCTTCCGCCAGAGCCTGAAGCGTCCGGACCGCGACCGAAGGGCCGTCGATCTTGAAGAAGCGACGGGCCGCGGCGCGCGTGTCGGAGAAGCCGAAGCCGTCGGCACCGAGCGTCGCGAAGCGGTTCGGCACCCACGGACGGATCTGGTCCTGGACCGCGTGCATGAAGTCGCTCACCGCGACCACGGGGCCGGCGGCGTCCTTCAGCTTCTCGGTCAGGTAGGCGGTGTGCGGCTCCTCCTCCGGGTGGAGGAAGTTGTGCTCGTCGGCGGCCAGGCCGTCGCGGCGCAGCTCGCTCCACGAGGTGACCGACCAGACGTCGGCCTGCACACCCCAGTCGTCGCGCAGCAGCTGCTGCGCCTCGAGCGCCCACGGCACTCCCACGCCCGACGCGAGGAGCTGGGCCTTGGGGCCCTCGCCCTCGGCGGTCGAGACGCGGTGGATGCCGCGCACGATGCCGTCGACGTCCACGCCCTCGGGCTCGGCCGGCTGCACCAGCGGCTCGTTGTACACCGTGAGGTAGTACATGACGTTCGGGTCGGGGTGGTTGCCGCCGTACATGCGCTCGATGCCCGAGCGGACGATGTGCGCGATCTCGTACCCGTACGCCGGGTCGTACGACACGGTCGCCGGGTTGGTCGAGGCGAGCAGCAGCGAGTGTCCGTCGGCGTGCTGGAGGCCCTCACCGGTCAGCGTCGTGCGTCCGGCGGTGGCGCCGATGATGAAGCCGCGCGCCATCTGGTCGCCCGCCGCCCACTGCGCGTCACCGGTGCGCTGGAACCCGAACATCGAGTAGAAGACGTACACCGGGATGAGCGGCTCGCCGTGCGTGGCGTACGAGGTGCCCGCAGCGGTGAACGCGGCGACCGCGCCCGCCTCGTTGATGCCGACGTGGACGATCTGGCCCTGCGGGCTCTCCTTGTAGGCCAGGAGCAGCTCGCGGTCGACCGACGTGTAGTTCTGGCCGTGCGGGTTGTAGATCTTCGCCGAGGGGAAGAACGCGTCCATGCCGAATGTGCGGGCCTCGTCGGGGATGATCGGCACGATGCGGTGGCCGAAGTCCTTCGCGCGGAGGAGGTCCTTGAGCAGACGGACGAATGCCATCGTCGTGGCGATCTCCTGCGTGCCCGAGCCCTTCTTCGGCAGCGCGTACGCGTCGTCGCCCGGCAGTTGCAGCCCGACGTGGTGCGAGCGACGCTCCGGGAGGAAGCCGCCCAGCGCGCGACGGCGCTCCAGCATGTACTGGATCGTCTCGTCGTTCGATCCGGGGTTGTAGTACGGCGGCAGGTAGGGGTTCTCCTCGAGCTGCGCGTCCGAGACCGGGATCCGCATCGAGTCGCGGAAGTACTTCAGGTCCTGCAGGGTCATCTTCTTCATCTGGTGGGTCGCGTTGCGGCCCTCGAAGTGATGCCCGAGGCCGTAGCCCTTGATCGTCTTGGCGAGGATCACGGTGGGCTGGCCCTTGTGCTCGGTCGCGGCCTTGTAGGCGCCGTAGACCTTGCGATAGTCCAGGCCGCCGCGGCGGAGCTTGCCCCAGATGTCGTCGTCCGACCAGTCCTTCACGAGAGCGGCCGTGCGCTCGTCGCGCCCGAAGAAGTGCTCGCGGATGAACGCACCGTCCTCCGCGCGATACGTCTGGAAGTCGCCGTCCGGCGTGGTGTTCATGAGGTGCACGAGGGCGCCGTCGGTGTCCTTGGCGAGGAGTTCGTCCCACCCGCTGCCCCAGACCACCTTGATGACGTTCCATCCGGCGCCGCGGAAGAAGCTCTCGAGCTCCTGGATGATCTTGCCGTTGCCGCGCACCGGGCCGTCGAGGCGCTGCAGGTTGCAGTTGACGACGAACGTGAGGTTGTCCAGGCCCTCGTTCGCCGCGACCTGCAGCTGTCCGCGGCTCTCGACCTCGTCCATCTCGCCGTCGCCGAGGAATGCCCAGACATGCGAGTCCGACAGGTCCTTGATGCCGCGGTTGGTGAGGTACTTGTTCGACATCGCCTGGTAGATGGCGTTGATCGGTCCGAGACCCATCGAGACCGTCGGGAACTGCCAGTACTCCGGCATGAGGCGCGGGTGCGGGTAGGACGGCAGCGCGTGGGGCGCCTTCGACTTCTCCTGGCGGAAGCCGTCGAGCTGCTCGGAGCTCAGGCGGCCTTCGAGGAAGGAACGGGCGTAGATGCCGGGGGAGGCGTGCCCCTGGATGAAGATCTGGTCGCCGCCGGTCGGGTCGTCCAGACCACGGAAGAAGTGGTTGAAGCCGACCTCGTACAGCGACGCGGAGGACGCGTACGTCGAGATGTGACCGCCGACGCCGATGCCCGGGCGCTGGGCGCGGTGCACCGTGACCGCGGCGTTCCAGCGGATCCACCGGCGGTACCGGCGCTCGAGCTCCTCGTCGCCCGGGAACTCGGGCTCGTTCTCGGGGGCGATCGTGTTGATGTAGTCCGTCGTGGGAACCTGCGGAACGTTGAGCTGCAGCTCGTGCGAGGTCTGCAGCAGGCTCAGCATGATCTCGCGGCCACGTCCGTGGCCCTTCGCCTGCACGAGCTGCTGGAGGGATTCCTGCCACTCGGAGGTCTCATCGGGATCGCTGTCGAGGGGTTCCTGCGAGTACGGATCCTGATCGTTGACAGTCACAGAAGACCTTTCGTCGTCTGGCAGATCGTGCCAGGTAATCGCTACCGGAGCGGCGCGGGCGTTGTCTGCCCTGCACAAACGCACCAACTGCCAGCCTAGCGAGTTCGAGACGGTCCGGACGCACCTCGTAGACTGGCCGCGAGGGCCTTTAGCTCAGCTGGTAGAGCGCCACGTTTACACCGTGGATGTCGTCGGTTCGATCCCGGCAGGGCCCACCGAACTCACTTCAGGACCGATCCACTCGCGGATCGGCGTCTCCGTCCCGATCGCCGTCGTCGCGCTGGTGCGAGACGACGTGCGGCAGCGCGAACTCCTCATAGCCGGGCTGGCCGATTCTCGAGTGCCGGTGGGAGTACGCGAAGTAGATCACGAAGCCGATGACGAGCCACACCAGGAATCGCAGCCACGTCTCGACGGTGAGGTTGAGCATCAGGTAGACGCAGATCGCCGCCGACAGCGCCGGGAGCCACGGGTTGAGCGGCACGCGGAAGCTTCGGTGCAGGTCCGGGCGCTTGCGCCGCAGCACGATGACGCCGATCGACACGAGCACGAACGCCGACAGGGTGCCGATGTTGACCATCTCCTCGAGCAGGCCGATCGGCGTGAAGCCCGCGACGACGGCGACGATGATCGTGACGAGGATCGAGATGACCCACGGCGTGCGGAACCGCGGGTGCACCTTCGCGAGCCGAACGGGCAGGAGCGCGTCGCGCGACATCGCGAAGATGATGCGCGTCGCCCCGATCAGCAGGGTGAGCACGACCGTGGTGAGACCGGCCACGGCGCCCGCCGAGATCAGCGTCGCCATCCACGTCGCGCCGTGGAAGGCGAAGGCGTTGGCGAGAGCGGCCGCCGGGTCGAGGTCCTGGTAGGGAACCATCCCCGTCACCACGAGCGCGACGGCGCAGTACAGGAGCGTGCAGATCACCAGCGACGCGATGATGCCGATCGGCAGGTCGCGCTGCGGGTTCCGCGTCTCCTCAGCCGTGGTCGCGACGACATCGAACCCGATGTAGGCGAAGAACACGAGCGCGGCGCCGGCGAAGATGCCCCCGACGCCGAACGCGGTGGGCTCGACGCCGGAGAAGAACTGCAGCAGCGGCTGGCTCAGTCCCGTCGCGGTCTCCCTCGGCGCGGGCGCCGGCACGAACGGCGACCAGTTCGCCGGATTCACGAACAAGAGGCCCGCGACGATGACGAACAGCACGATGAAGAGCTTCACGGCGACGAGCACCATGTTCACGCGCAGCGATTCCTTGATCCCGAAGGTCATCAGGCCGCCGAGCACGAGGACGAGAAGGATCGCCATGAGGTCGACGGTGCCGCCGTATCCGATCTCGGCGGGGATCGGCATCCCGAGCTGCTCGAAGAGCGTCCCGAGATACGCGCTCCATCCCTGCGCGACCACGCTGGCGCCCAGGAACATCTCGAGGATGAGGTCCCACCCGATGATCCAGGCGAACAGCTCGCCGAGCGAGGAGTAGGAGAACGTGTAGGCGGACCCCGATACGGGCACCGTCGACGCGAACTCGGCGTAGCAGAGCGCCGCGAGCGTGCAGGCGATCGCGGCCACCACGAAGCTGATCACGATCGCGGGGCCCGCGACCTCGTGCGCGGCACGGCCGGTGAGGGTGAAGATGCCGGCGCCGATCACGACGCCGATGCCGAAGACGGTGAGGTCCAGGGCCGTCAGGGACTTCTTGAGTCGGAATTCCGGTTCGTCGGTGTCGGCGATCGACTGCTCGACGGACTTGGTGCGGAGAACGCCCATGGCTCGCGCCTTTCGTCTTCGGAAGGGCCGGTCGTCGAATGCTAGTCCCCGCCGCTCGCGCCGTCGATGCCCCACGGTAGGTTGGTGACGTGAACGCCAGCCCCGCAGACCAGCGCCGCCTCGTCGAGGTCGCCCAGCTCGACGCCCGCATCCGCCAGGCCGACAACGCACGCAAGAACCCGCCTCAGGCCGGTCGGGTGCAGGAGCTGCTGGGCCGCCGTCAGGAGCTCTCGCAGGAGCTCGGCACGCGTCTGGGCGCCCGTGACGACCTGCGCACAGAGCTGTCGCGCATCGAGTCCGACGTCGCCGTCGTCGACGCCCGCGCGGCTCGCGACTCGGACCGCCTCGCCGCCTCGACGAACTCGAAGGAGGCGCAGGGGCTCGAGAGCGAACTGGCCGCCCTCGCCCGCCGCAAGAACGACCTCGAAGACGCGGAGCTCGCCATCATGGAGCGGCTCGAGATCGCCGACGCCGCCGTCGCCGAGCAGGAGTCGCTCATCGCGGCGACCAACGCCGAAGGTGCCGAGCTGAGCGCCGAGGGCAAGCGCGCCGTCGCCGAGGCGACCGCGGCCTTCGACGCCGCCACCCGTGATCGCGCGGCCGTCGCCGGCGGCGTCCCGGCAGACCTCCTCGCCCTGTACGACCGCCTCGCCGTCCGCAGCGCCGGTGCTGCGTTCCTGCGACGTCGCACGTGCGAGGGCTGCCACATGGTGCTCGCCGGCACCGACCTGCAGGTGCTGCGCCAGGCCGGCGAGAACGACGTCGTGATGTGCCCGGAGTGCGGCTGCATCCTCGTCCGCGACGACGAATCCGGGCTGTGACCGCACCAGGCCTCTCCTGCGGTGGGCGTGTCTGACGCCCCGGGCTGGATCGTCCTGGGGCGGACCGAACGCGGAGCCGCCGTCATCCTGCTCGACGCGAACGCCGACGAGTTCGGGCGTGAGGAGGTCGACGGCGGCGCGCTGACGTCGTGGATCTCGGACGCCGAGGTCCGCTGGGCACCCCGCTGGGTCTGGCACGACACCCCGCAGTGGTACGCCGCGCTGCTCGCCGACGGCATCCGCGTGGCCCGATGCCATGATCTGCGCCTGTGCCATGCGATCCTGCGCGACTCCGCGCTGGTCTCCGAGACGGCCCCGGTGAGACGGTCGCGGGAGTGGGATGCCGCCCCGCACGTCGACACCGAAGAGGCCGCGCCGGCCCTGTTCGAGCTGGACGCCGTCGGGCGCCCCACCGGTCCGCCCGCGGACGCCGACGCGGCGCTGGCCGAGTTCCGGCGGCAGCGCGACGCGATCGCCGGCAGTGCCGAACCCGGCCGCCTGCGGCTGCTGACGGCGGCCGAATCGGCGGGCGCGCTCGTGGCCGCCGAGATGCGCGCCGCGGGACTCCCTTGGGACGCCGAGGCGCACGACCGCATCCTCGTCGAGACGCTTGGGGAGCGCCGGCCCGGCGGCGCGCAGCCCGCCAAGCTCGCCGCCTCGGCGGAGCGCGTCCGCGCAGCACTGGGCGACCCCGCGGCGAGCCTCGACTCGCAGCCGAAGCTGCTGCGGTCGCTGCACCGCGCCGGCGTGCTCGTCGAGTCCACGAGCCGATGGGAGCTCGCCGAGCAGCGGCATCCCGTCATCGAACCGCTCCTCGAGTACAAGAAGCTCGCGCGACTGCTGTCGGCGAACGGGTGGACCTGGCTGGCCGAGTGGGTCGCCGACGGCCGGTTCCGCCCCGTCTTCGTGCCGGGCGGTGTCGTGACCGGGCGCTGGGCGTCGTCGGGCGGGGGAGCCCTGCAGCTTCCGCGCCAGCTGCGCGAGGCCGTGCGCGCCGACCCGGGCTGGCGGCTCGTCGTCGCCGACGTCGCGCAGCTCGAGCCGCGCGTGCTCGCGGCGATGTCGGGCGACACCGCGCTCGCGGCTGCGGCACGCGGACGCGACCTCTACGCCGGGATCGTCGAGAGCGGCGCGGTGGCGACCCGTCAGGAGGCGAAGATCGCGATCCTCGGCGCGATGTACGGCGCCACGACGGGGGAGTCCGGCCGGCTGGTCCCCCGCCTGCGTCGCGCATACCCCCGCGCGATGGGGCTGGTCGACGACGCCGCGCGCACCGGCGAGGACGGCGGCATCGTCTCCACGTGGCTCGGTCGCACGTCCCCCCCGCCGTCCCCGGAGTGGTCGGCCGCGCAGTCGCGCGCGACCGAGGCCGAGGCATCCGGAGCCGACGAGACCCGCGCCCGGCGCTGGGCGCGCGATCGGGGCCGATTCACCCGCAACTTCGTCGTGCAGGGCACCGCCGCCGAATGGGCCCTCGCCTGGCTGGCCGACCTCCGCGGGCGTCTGGCCGCCCTCCCGTCCGTGCCCGCGGAGCGGAGCGCGCCGCGCTCCGGCCCTGCGTTCGCGCGACAGCCGCATCTCGCGTTCTTCCTCCACGACGAGGTGATCGTGCACACACCCGAGGAGCACGCGGATGCTGCCGCCCAGGCGGTGACGGAGGCGGCGGCCGCCGCGGGGCACCTGCTCTTCGGAGGCTTCCCGCTCGACTTCCGGCTCGACGTGCGCATCGCCGAGACCGCGCTCAAGGACTGATGTCCCCCGCGCACCCGTCGCCGATGCGCACCTCCGCCGGACTCATGAGCGGCGTGTGCACGATGGCCAGGGAATCGGCGCCGCTCCGGGGGATCAGGAATCGGAACTCGAGCACATTCACTTCATCGGGAGACAGGTTCACCCGCGCGGTGCTGGCGGCACGGTCCACGTCGATCGCCGTCGGCGCCGGGTAGGGCTCGCCTTTGACATCCACGGCGCCGACGTACGAGCCCGCGGGAGCGGTGACCGTGACGTTGGTGCCGATGTCGCCCACACCGACCCCGAAGTGTCCGCCTCCGGTGACGCTCACCGGCAGCGAGGCGACGTCCGCGGGTGCTCGGCTGGCCATCGTCAGGGTGACCGCGACCTCCGCGATGCCGTCCCCGCGGCAGGCGATGGTCCGCGTGTCGATGGCGATGTCCAGATAGTCCGCCATCTTGCCGCCGGTCGCGTCGTTGAAGTACACGGCGAACGCCCCCGGGCCCGCAGCATCCTGCCGCGCTCGAGGACCACCGAGGACGCTGTGCTCGAGAAGCCGCTGCTCCACCGGGCGCGCGCTCCAGGCGGACAGCCGCCCGTCGGCGACGGGCTGCTCCAGGGCCCGCAGGAGTGCGAGCGGATCCGCGGAGCCCGATGCGAGACGGGTGAACACCGCGTCCGCCGCGCTCGAGAACAGCGACGTCTGCTCGTCGGAGGTCAGTGAGCGGTAAGGGTCCACGAGAAGGCTGTCGAGCACGTTGTCGGCGTCCAGCGCCGCGCCTGTGGAGAGCTCGACAGGACCCGTGACGGCCAGCAGCGCCTGCAGCACGAAGGGATCGACCGCCAGCACCATGTCGGGTGCATGACCGGTCAGTCCCGCCCACCACGCCGAGGCGATCCGCCCGGTGGCCGCGAAGTCCGGCGTCATCGCGGCGTTCTGCACATAGCGCGCCACACCGTCTCCGTACAGCGCCGTCGTAGCTTCGGGAAGCTCCGCGATCGGATGCGTCACGGGGACGAACTCGGACGACTCCGCCTGGCGGACCAGTGTCAGACGGCCGGCCTCAGCCCGCATCTCCACGAAGCTGCCAGAGATCCCGCCACCTGTCCGCAGCTCGGCGGGGTTGAGCACCATGACGAGGATCGACCGCTCGCCGCGGTCGCCGAGCACACCCGGAAGGATGCGCGCGGCGCCCGCCGCGGCACCGGCCAGCGGCGCGAGCTCGTCGACTGCGGCGCGCGCCTGCTCCACGCCGCGCGCCACGGGGCCGATCAGCTCGCCGGTGCGCAGCGCGTCCAGCGCCTTCGACGAAGCCTCGAGCGACGTCGCGGCATCCTCGGCGTCCGCGGAGCCGGCAGCGAGTCGGGAGGTGTCCACGACCGCGCCGTCGGGGCGGTTCTCGAAGCCGTCCGCGATCGTCAGCACGGCCGGTGCGGCTTCCGCGATCCGGCCGAGCTCCGCCGCCACGACGCGCACCGCAGTGAAGTTGGGTCCCGCACCGGGCACCCCTTCGGCCAGGCGCCAGACCGGATCCGCCATGGCCGAGGATGCTCGACCCGCGACGGCGGCCATCGCCTGCGCAGCATCCGACAGCTCTGTCGGATCGCCGGCATCGATCGCCGCCCGTGCCTCGCTCGAGAGGGAGGCGAGCTGGTCGAGTTCGCCCTTCACCGTCCACACGCGCCATCCGAGCCAGGCGGCGCCGATCGCGAGCACGCCCAGGGACAGCACGCCGACCCAGAGCCATCGGCGACGCCTCTGCAGCCGCGCCATCGCCGTCGAGGAGCGTCAGCGTCGCGCTGAGCGCCGTCGCAGCAGGAACAGGACGAGCCCGGCGAGCACCACCGATGCTCCGACGGCCGCGATGGGCCCGACGGCGGCGGTCAAGCCGGTCGCCGGCAGAGCGGCCGATGCCGCCGCGGGTGAGCCCGGCGGATTCGCGTCGCACTGCGGTGTGGCCGGTGGGTACGACAGCGGCACGACGACCGAGGGGTTGACCTCGATGGTCGCGGTGATCCTGCCGCGGGTCCACGCGAAGTTGCCGTCGATCTCGACCCACTGCCCGTTCTGGAATGCCCAGCCGGGCCATCCCGTCGCCTCACCCGCGGCGTTGACCGCGGCTCCTGGCCACAGCACCCGGCCCGCCAGCCTGCCGTCGACGAGCGTGCCCAGCGGGATGGTCGAGGTGTTGGTGCCGTCGGTGAGGATGAGGCTCGCTGAGTCGCTCGTGACCTGCTCGTCCGGATCGGTGAGCCTCACGTCGAACGATATCCACGGGGCATCCTTGTCGCATACGCCGACGGCGGTCGAGCCGGCCAGGGTCGGCGTCTGATGCTCACTGGGCGTGTAATCCTCGGAATCCGCCTGCGCGGATGCCGGTGCTCCCAGCGCGACGAGGATCACGACGGCGAGCACACTGAATGATGAACGCTTCACAACTGCCTCCCCAGAGGCTCGTGACCGGGCTCGGGTGGGCCCGGTTGACGATCCTCCTCCCCAGGAGGAGCGCGCGCGTGATTCTACTCCCACATTCCGCCCGGCGGAACCTCTGTCCTCACGCGCGCCTCGGCAGGATCGCCTAAGATCGGGCGAGCGAATGGGTCGGCTGGACGGTCGCGTCGCGGGTGGTTCGCCGCTCCGCGCCGAGGAACGTCCGGGCTCCACAGGGCAGGGCGGTGGGTAACACCCACCCGGAGCGATCCGCGAGACAGTGCCACAGAAAGCAGACCGCCCGGCTTCGGCCGGGTAAGGGTGAAAGGGTGGTGTAAGAGACCACCGGGGTCGTGGTGACACGACCCGCACGGTAAACCTCGCCCGGAGCAAGGCCAGACAGGGGATGAAGACGCGGCCCGCCGAGTCCCCGGGTAGGCCGCTGGAGCGGCACGGCAACGTGTCGCCGAGAGAGATGACCGTCCACGGGGCTCACGCCCCCGGACAGAACCCGGCGTACAGGCCGGCCCATTCGCCCTCTCCGCCGCTCGCGCGGCGCGGGCCGTCGTGTCAGCCGCGCGCGAGCGCCGCGGCGCCGATGATCCCCGCGTTGTTCCGGTGCACCGCCGGCACGATCGGCGTCGTGAGGTCGAGCAGGTGCAGGAACTTGTCGGCGTGCTTGGACACGCCCCCGCCCACGACGAACAGGTCGGGGCTGAAGAGGAACTCGATGTGGCTGTAGTACCACTGCAGCCGCTTGGCCCACTGCTCCCACGTGAGGTCGTGCCGCTCCATCGCGGAGTAGGCGGCGTAGGCCTCGGCATCCTTCCCGTGCCGGGCACGCTGCACATGACCGAGCTCGGAGTTCGGCACCAGCACGCCGTTGTACAGCAGCGCCGAGCCGATCCCAGTGCCGAGCGTGGTCAGGATCGTGAGCCCGGGACGGTCCTTGGCGGCGCCGTAGCGGACCTCCGCGACGCCCGCGACATCCGCGTCGTTCGCGAAGTGGATGTCGCGGCCCAGGCCGTCCTCGAAGAACTTCTCGGCGGCGAAGTCGATCCACTCGTCCGACACGTTCGCGGCCGACAGCGTGCGGCCGTTCTTGACGATCGCGGGGAAGGCCACTCCGAGCGGAACCGACCGGTCGTCGGCGACGCCGAGGGTCGACAGCACCTCCCGCACCGCCGCCAGCACGTCCGGCGGGTGCGCCCCGGCGGGAGTCGCGACCTTCACGCGGTCGCTGACGAGTTCGCCCTTGTCGAGATCGACGATCCCCGCCTTGATCCCGGTGCCGCCGATGTCCACGCCGACGGCGCGTGCCGCGTCAGATGCCATGTCGACAGCCTATCGACGCGGAAGCCGTCGCCGACGAGGCGGGCGTCAGTAGGATCGTGCTGACGGCGACCAGCCCGCGATGCGAGGAGCGTGCACGATGACGAGCGGCAGCGACAAGTACTGGTACAACCTCAAGACCGGTGAGGTCGAGAAGGGCTTCGAATCGCCCGCCCCCGATCGCGCAGGCCCCTTCGACACTCCCGAGGAGGCGGCCAGCGCCCCCGAAGTCATCAAGGAGCGCTCGCGCGCCTGGGCGGCGGAGGAGGCACGCGAGGACTCCTGGGGCGCCGACACGGTGTCCGGCGAGGGCGGCGACGACCAGTAGTCTGGCTTTCACCGCGGTGGTAGAGACGCCTCGGGGGATCCGGCACCGGAGAGGACGCGATGGACAAGCAGCGTGACTTCGTTCTGAGGACCATCGAAGAACGAGGCGTGAAGTTCGTACGGCTGTGGTTCACAGACGTGATCGGCACGCTGAAGTCCGTCGCCATCGCCCCCGCCGAGGTCGAGGGGGCCTTCAGCGAGGGCCTCGGGTTCGACGGCTCCGCGATCGAGGGTCTGACGCGCTCCTACGAGTCGGACCTCCTGGCGCACCCCGACCCGACCACGTTCCAGACCCTGCCCTGGCGCGGCGAGATCGACCCGACCGCGCGCATGTTCTGCGACATCACCACGCCCGACGGGCAGCCGGCCGTCGCCGACCCGCGCCACGTCCTCAAGCGGACGCTCGCGAAGGCCGCCGACGCGGGGTTCACGTTCTACACGCACCCCGAGATCGAGTTCTACCTGTTGAAGTCCTCGTCCTTCGGCACCGAGGGCCCCGAGCCGGTCGACTCGGCCGGCTACTTCGACAACGTCCCGGGCGGCACCGCCCATGACTTCCGCCGCCGTTCGGTCCGCATGCTCGAGGACCTCGGCATCTCGGTGGAGTTCAGCCACCACGAAGGCGGACCGGGTCAGAACGAGATCGACCTGCGCTACGCGGACGCACTCACCACGGCCGACAACATCATGACGTTCCGCACCGTCATCAAAGAGGTCGCGATCGAGCAGGGCGTCTACGCGACGTTCATGCCGAAGCCGATGACGGGCAAGCCGGGCAGCGGCATGCACACGCACATGTCGCTGTTCGAGGGCGACGTCAACGCGTTCTACGAAGAGGGAGCGCAGTACCAGCTCTCGAAGGTCGGCCGTCAGTTCATCGCGGGCCTGCTGCGCCACGCGAACGAGATCTCGGCCGTGACGAATCAGTTCGTCAACTCGTACAAGCGGCTCTGGGGCGGCGACGAGGCGCCCAGCTTCATCTGCTGGGGCCACAACAACCGCTCGGCGCTCGTGCGCGTGCCGCTCTACAAGCCCAGCAAGGGCCAGTCGTCGCGCGTCGAGTACCGCGCCCTCGACTCGGCCGCGAACCCGTACCTGTCGTACGCACTCATGCTCGCGGCGGGCCTCAAGGGCATCGAGAACGAGTACGAACTCCCGCCCGAGGCGGAGGACAACGTCTGGTCGCTGACGGATGCTGAGCGCCGGGCTCTCGGGTACGCCCCGCTGCCTGCGAGCCTCGACCACGCGCTGGAGTACATGGAGGAGTCCGAGCTCGTCGCCGAGACGCTGGGCGAGCAGGTCTTCAACCACGTGCTGCTCAACAAGCGCCGCGAGTGGCAGGAGTATCGTTCCCAGGTCACGCCGTTCGAGCTCAAGAGCAACCTCGAGCTGCTCTGAGACCGGCTGACGCATGTCTGCGAGCGACCGGCCGGGTTCCCTGACCCCCCTCGCCCGCCTCGGCTTCAGCCGCCTCACCGACGCCGAGGCGCTCCTCGCCGAACTGTCCGAACTCATCGGCGTACCGCGGGACGCGCTGCTCGAAGGAGCCGTCGACGCGGCGGATCCCGACGAGGCGCTGCAGGCCCTGGCGCGTCTCGCGCGTCGGGACGCCACGCCCGTGCACCGGGCCCGGGAACGGCCCGAGGCGTGGCGCGCGCTGTGGGCGCTGCTCGGCGCATCGACCGGCTTCGGAGAGTTCTTCTTCCGCCACCCCGCCGAGATCGACCAGCTCGCCGATGCGGGGGAGCGGCTGCCCACGCCCGACGAACTGCGTGCGGAGCTGCTCGATTCGATCGGTGCGGTGGACGGGTTCGCCGCCGACGGCGGCGAGAGCGCCTGGGTCGCGCTGCGCGTGCGGTATCGCCGCATGCTCGCGCGCATCGCCGCGTACGATCTCCTGAGCCCCGAACCGGTCGACGAGGTGGCGGCCGTGTCGGCACGACTCGCGGATGCCGCAGGCGCGGCGCTCGAGGCATCCCTCGCGGTCGCCCGCACCCGAGTCTCGGGCGGCGCGGTCGGAGTCGGGCTGTTCCCGCACGAGCAGGTGGCGCGTACGAAGCTCGCGATCATCGGCATGGGCAAGACCGGCGCCCGCGAGCTCAACTACGTCAGCGACGTGGATGTCATCTTCGTGGGCGGCGGAGACGACGACGCGGTCGAAGAGTTCGGCGAGAGCCGCATCGTGGACATCGCGACGCGGCTGGCGGTCCAGACGATGCGCGGCATCTCCGGCGTCGAGATCGAGCCTCCGTTGTGGGAGGTCGACGCCAACCTGCGCCCTGAGGGCAAGCAGGGCGCGCTGGTGCGCACGCTCGACTCCCACCGGGCGTACTACGACCGATGGGCGAAGAGCTGGGAGTTCCAGGCACTGCTGAAGGCTCGGCCCATCGCGGGCGACGCGGACCTCGCGCAGGCCTACATCGAAGCGGTGCAGCCGAAGGTGTGGACGAGCGCCGCGCGCGAGAACTTCGTCGACAGCGTGCAGCGCATGCGCGAGCGCGTCACCGAGCACATCCCGCCTGCCGATGTGCCCTACCAGCTCAAGCTCGGCCCGGGCGGCATCCGCGACATCGAGTTCACGGTCCAGCTCCTTCAGCTGGTGCACGGCCTCTCGGACGACCGCATCCGCCAGCGCGGCACGCTCGAGGCGCTGGACGCCCTGGTCGCCGAGGGGTACATCGGCCGTGCCGAGGCATCCGCCTTCTCGCGCGACTACCGCGTCCTGCGGCTCCTCGAGCACCGCGTGCAGCTGCGGCAGCTGCGCCGCACGCATCTCATGCCGTCGCGTCCGGAGGAGCTGCGCGTCCTCGCGCGCGCGACGGGCCTCGCCGACACCGGCGAGGGGATCTGGGGCCTGTGGGAGTCGGTCAAGCGCGAGGTGCGCGACATCCATGTCCGGCTCTTCTACCGGCCGCTGCTCTCGGCGGTCGCGGCGCTCCCCGCCGATGAACGGGTGCTGTCGACCGCGCAGGCACACGACCGTCTCGCGGCCATCGGCTTCGCCGACCCCGCGGGGGCGCTGCGGCACATCGCGGCCCTCACCACCGGTCTGAGCCGCAAGGCGACGATCCAGCGCCACCTGATGCCCGTCATGATCCGCTGGTTCGCCGACGGCGTCGATCCGGACTACGGCCTCCTGGCCTTCCGCCGCCTGAGCGAGCGACTCGGCGACACGCACTGGTTCCTGCGCATGCTGCGGGACTCCTCAGGGGCCGCGGAGAGCCTCTCCCGCGTGCTGTCGGGCTCCCGCTACGTCGGCGAGCTCATCGAGTGGATCCCCGAGTCCGCCGCGTGGCTCGACGACCCCGATCTGCTGCGTCCGCGCTCCGGTGTCGCGCTGCAGCAGGAGGCGCGGGCCATCCAGACCCGGCACAAGACGGTCCTTGACGCGATGCGCGCCGTGCGGGCGCTCCGGCGCCGCGAGCAGCTGCGCATCGCGATGGGAGCGATCCTCGGCAGCGTCACGATCGAAGAGGTCGCGGACGCGCTCACGACGATCACCGAGGTGACGATCCAGGCGACGCTGCGGGCGGTGCGCCGCGAGGTCGTGCCTCCGGAGGATGCGGCGCTCGACTTCTCCGTCATCGCGATGGGGCGCTTCGGCGGAGCGGAGCTCGGCTTCGGCTCGGATGCCGACGTCATGTACGTCTACCGCCCGAACGGTGTGGATCCGCAGCGTGCTCATGAGCTCGCCCTGAAGCTGGTCGCCGCACTGCGCACCCACTCCGAGGACCACCGCGTCCCGCTCGAGCTCGACGCCGATCTGCGCCCGGAGGGCCGCAACGGCCCCCTCGCGCGCTCCCTCGAGGCGTACGAGGAGTACTACCGGCGATGGGCGCTCTCGTGGGAGGCACAGGCGCTGCTGCGGGCACGCGGCGTGGCAGGCAGCGTCAAGCTCATCGGCGAGTTCATGAAGCTCGCCGACCGCGTGCGCTATCCCGAGAGCGTCGACCTCGCCGCCACCCGCGAGATCAAGCGCATCAAGGCACGCGTCGAGAGTGAGCGCCTGCCGCAGGGCGTCGACCCCTCGCGGCACCTCAAGCTCGGCCCGGGCTCGCTCAGCGACGTCGAGTGGCTTGTGCAGCTCCTGCAGCTCCAGCACGCCCACGCGGTGCCCGAGATGCGCACGACCTCGACCCTCGGTGCGCTCCGCGCCGCGGAGAGCGCGGGGCTGATCCCTGCCAGCGCCGCGGACCGCCTGGCGGAGGCCTGGCGTCTCGCGAGCCGCCTCCGCTCGGCGAACACGCTCCTGTCGGGTCAGACGAGCGACGTCCTCCCCGTGGACCGCAAGAAGCTCGACGGGATCGGACGACTGCTGGAGTACCCGCCCCGCTCGGCCACACAGGTCGAGGAGGACTACCTGGGCACCACCCGCCGGGCACGTCGCGTCTTCGAGAAGCTCTTCTACGGCTGATCCGGATGCTGCGCCCCGCGGCCGTTCACGCGCCCGGGCAGTGCGGGATGCCGTCGATGCGGTCGCCCTCCAGCGGGTACCCGGTGACGGCGGCCACCACGCGGACCGCGCGATCCCAATAGCGGGCGTAGTGGTTCGGGTCGGAGTTGATCTGGGTGCGGTGCGCGACGAGGGTCGGCTCCACCGCGGCCCGGTCGGGCACACGCTCTGCCATGGCGCGGTAGAACACCGTCGCGGCCGTGTACGGATCCAGGCGCGCTTCGCGCGTGCCCCAGGAGTCCTGCTGCTGGAAGAGGCCGATCGAGGTGGTGCGAGAGCCGTCGGGGTTGGTCACACCGCTCGTCTCCCAGTCGCCGTAGTCGATGTTGCGCAGCGACGACTCGCCCATCGCCGTCATGACGGCGATGGTCTGATCCCGCGCGTCGAATCCGAGGTCCCTGCCGGCTGCCAGGATCGTGCAGGCGTTCGTGAGTTGCTCGAACCGGTACCCGGCGACCGCGGGCTCGATGATCGGCGGCGGCGCGGGCGCACGATCGTCCGGAGCGAGTGCGATCTCGTCCGCCCATGACATCCGGAAGCTCCCGGCGAGGAATGCCGCACCGACCAGGAGCGCGGCGAACAGGATCACCGGTACGGCGATCGCCAGCGCGACTCCCGTGCGCCGGCCGCGCCGGCGGGCGTGTCGCTGCGGCCTGCGCCTCCGCGCCGGCGGCGACCGACGGGCGCTGCGCCGTCGTGTCGTCGCGGTGGTGCGGCTGGGCATCGTCTTCGCCTTCTGTCGGTACACGCTGTCGTTCCGGGCGCGGAGCGCTCGTTCAGCCTAGGCCGCGCCCCGGGCCGCGGCATCCTTCTCCCAGCGAACACAGAAGCGGGCCCCGGTCTCCCGGGGCCCGCTTGCGGTGCTGGAACGTCAGACGCCGAAGTACAGCTCGTACTCGAACGGGTGCGGACGCGCGTTGAGCGGCTGGATCTCGTTCTCGATCTTGTACTCGATCCACGTCTCGATCAGCTCGGGCGTGAAGACGCCGCCCTTGAGCAGGAACTCGTGGTCGGCGCGCAGCGCGTCGAGCGAGTCGAGCAGAGAGTTCGGCACCTGCGGGATGTTCTTCGCCTCCTCGGGGGGAAGCTCGTACAGGTCCTTGTCGACGGGCTCGTGCGGCTCGATGCGGTTCTGGATGCCGTCGAGGCCGGCCATGAGCTGCGCGGCGAACGCGAGGTACGGGTTGCCCGAGGCGTCGGGCGCGCGGAACTCGATGCGCTTGGCCTTGGGGTTGGAGCCCGTGATCGGGATGCGGATGGCCGCCGAACGGTTGCCGGCCGAGTACACCAGGTTGACCGGCGCCTCGTAGCCCTTGACCAGGCGCTTGTACGAGTTGAGCGTCGGGTTGGTGAAGGCGAGCAGGGCAGGCGCGTGCGCCAGGATGCCGCCGATGTACCAGCGCGCGAGGTCGGAGAGCTGCGCGTAGCCCTTCTCGTCGTAGAAGAGGGGCTTGCCCTCGAGCCACAGCGACTGGTGCGTGTGCATGCCCGAGCCGTTGTCGCCGAAGAGCGGCTTGGGCATGAAGGTCGCGACCTTGCCCCACTCGTTCGCCACGTTCTTGACGATGTACTTGAACTTCAAGATGTCGTCGGCCGCGTGCACCATGGTGTCGAAGCGGTAGTTGATCTCCTGCTGGCCGCCGGTGCCGACCTCGTGGTGCGCGCGCTCGAGGAGCAGGCCCGAATCGATGAGGCGGAGGCTGATGTCGTCGCGGAGGTCGGCCGTCTTGTCGACCGGGGAGACCGGGAAGTAGCCGCCCTTGAAGGGGGTCTTGTTCGCGAGGTTGCCGCCCTCTTCGGCGCGGCCGGTGTTCCAGGCGCCCTCTTCGGAGTCGACCGAGTAGAAGCTGGAGTTCTGCTTCACCTCGTAGCGGACGTCGTCGAAGATGTAGAACTCTGCCTCGGGCGCGAAGAACGCGGTGTCGGCGATGCCGGTCGAGGCGAGGTACTTCTCCGCCTTCTTGGCGACCTGACGCGGGTCCTTCGAGTAGATCTCGCCGTTGCGCGGGTTATAGATGTCGAAGACCATGATGAGGGTCTTCGCCTCGCGGAACGGGTCGAGGTACGCCGTCGACACGTCCGGGATCAGCTGCATGTCCGATTCGTGGATGTTCGCGAAGCCCCGGATGGAGGAGCCGTCGAACAGCTGGCCGACCGTGAAGAACTCTTCGTCGACGGTGGAGGCCGGGATGTTGAAGTGCTGCTGCACGCCAGGAAGATCCGTGAAACGGATGTCGAGGAACTTGACGTCCTCGTCCTTGATGAACTTCAGCACCTCGGATGAATCTTTGAACATGAAGACTCCAGAGGTAGGGCATTCGGATCCGCCCGTACGGGCCGGGCACTCTGGCACGGTACCCGCAGGGCATTGCCCTCCAGTATCACTTGTGTTTCAGGGATGTTACGACGACCTGGGTACGCTGGGGAAGTGACGCAGAGCACCCAGGACTACCCCGGCGAACGCCTCGGACTGCCCCGCGAGGGCACCGGATCCATCGGCCGTCTGGGCCGCCGCGTCGGCGCTCTCTGCCTCGATTACGGCGCCGCGTATCTCATCTCGGGCTTCTTCGGATGGGATCCGCTCGCGATCCTCGCGATCTTCGCCGCCATCCAGATCGTGTTCCTGCCGACGCTCCAGGGAAGCCCCGGTCACCGCATCTTCGGCCTGCGCCTGGTGCGCCTCGACGGCGCGTGGGTGGGCCTGTGGCGGCCCGTCGTCCGCACCGCGCTCCTGATCCTCGCGATCCCGGCGGTCATCTGGGACGCCGACCAGCGGGGCCTCCACGACAAGGCCGCGGGCACGGTGCTCATCCGCTCGTGACACGCAAGGACCCGGCCCGACGTGCGGGCCGGACCGGGTTCACGTGCGCGCGGCTCAGCGCGGACGCGGCGCGCGCACCTTCGTGGGGTCGATGCCCTTCGGGATCGGCAGCGACGTCAGCGACTGCGAGACCGATTCGATGCGCTTGATGACCGCGGCCATCGTGGCCCGGTCGATCTTGGTGGGCAGCGACTTGATGGTCGGCGCGAGCTTCGAGATCGGCGTCTCTCCCTCGCCGTGACCGACGTAGAGCACCGTCACGGGAACCCCCGACGCGACGCGCTGGACCTTCGAGCGCTCGTCGTTGACGAGGCGCGTGAGCCGGCCGCGGGCGCCTTCGCCCACGATCACGACGCCGCCGCGCCCGACGGCGCGGTAGACAGCTTCCTGCGTCTTGGGGTTGATGCCGACCGGCATCTCACTGGCCTGCCACTTGCGGCCGAGCGACGTCGACATGACGTGGCCGGTGGCCCCCGGCATCCCGTCGATCTTCTTGTACATCGCCTGGGTCGAAAGCCGGGTCATCGTCATCATCGACGCGAGGACGCCGAGCATGAGGCCGGTCACGCCCCACAGGATGACGCTCCAGACGGCGACCGGCGGGATGAGGAACCCGATGCCCACACCCACGGCGATGCCGAGGAGGAGGATGCCGACCAGAAGGAACGGCAGCCAGCGGAACTCCTTCTGGGTGAAGGTGTAGAGGGTGCGGATCTGGGAGAAGAATCCCGGGCCCTTCTCGGGGGCGGAACTGCGCGCGGCCATAGCTTCCAGCCTACCTTTTCGCGGGCTCCTGCTCGGCTCCTCCACAGTCGGGCACCGGAGCCGGTCTTCCACAGACGACCCCCGGTCGAGGCCATCGCCTCGCGCACCGTCGCACACTGGCGTCATGACGACCGCCGACGGCTCGCTCGGGAGCCCCTACCGCGCGATCCGCGCGGTGCGGGCGCGAGAGGACGGCCCGTGGCCGGGCACCCTCGTCCGCACCGCCGCCGGCGACGCCTGCGTGCTGGTCGACGCCGACGTCCTCGGCCCGCACTGGAGGGGATGGGATGCCGCACCCGGCGGTCACGTGCTGGCTCCGGACGACATCGTGCGACGCGTCGACGGCCACGACGCGCTGCTGCCGGTGTGCTCCGAGCGCCTCGAGGACTTCGTCCGGCGGAGGTCCGCACGCATGCCCCTCAGCCTGGGCGAGGCCGTCACGCTGGGCGTGAGCGTGCTGCGCGGCTGCACCGAGGTCGCGAGCACCCCCGATGCCGAGGGCGAGTGGTGGCTCGACGATGCCGGCAGGCCGGTGCTGGCGACGGATGCCTCGGCTCGGCGCGTGTTCGAGGCATCCGCCGCCGTCCTCGAGCAGGTGAGCGTCGACCCGTCCGCGCAGCGCACCTGGCAGACCGCGCTGCGAGCGGTCACCGCGGAGCGCATCTCGGTCCATGAGCTCGAGGCAGCCGAGGAGGCGCTGTTCGCCCTCGCCGAGGCGGAGCCGCTCAGCACCGTCAGCCTCAGCCCCCGCAGTGCGAGCGATGGGGTCGCACGTGCGCACGCCGAGACGCGCCGGGCGGCGGACGTGCCGCATGACCCCGCGCCGCGGTCGATGTGGCAGACGCTCGTGGCCGGCGTGGACGACGAGCTCTCCGACACCCTGTCACGCGCCACGACAGCGGTGTGGCGCCGGCTGCGACGCACGGGCGACGCACCGAGAGCCGGCACGCGACGCGCGCCGTGGCTGGTCGGAGGGGCCGTGGCGGTCGCGGTGCTGGCCGGCGGCGCACTCTGGCCGACCGCGAGCGGGGTCGCGACCGATGCGCGACCGGGGGCTTCGCCCACAGCGACGCCCGGGTCCGCGCCAGACGTCCCGGCGGATGCCGACCCGTCCGCGACACCCGGCAGCGACTCCCCACCCGGCGCGCCGGCCGACCTCGCCCTCGTCACCGGCGAACTGCTGGACGCACGGATCGCGTGCGCCGGCGACGCCTCCTGCCTCTCTACCGTGACGGTCGACGGGGCACCGTTGTCCGGCGGCGCCATCGGCCGCCGCGCGGCCGAGCGGACGGTCACGCTCCTCGACGACTTCGGCGACATCGCGGTGCTGCGGGTCGATGCGAACGACGGATCCGCCCCGTCGCAGATGGTCGTGATCCTGCGCAGAGACGAGAAATGGCTGCTGCGCGACGTCTCCGACGTCGCGCAGCAGCCCTAGAAGCGGGAACCGCTCCGGATCAGATGCCGAGCTGGCCCTCGAACGCGGCAGTCTCCAGGCGCGTCTTCACGGCGCCGAGGAAACGAGCGGCGTCCGCACCGTCGACCACGCGGTGGTCGTACGACAGCGCCAGGTAGACGTACGAGCGCACCGAGATCGCGTCCTTGCCGTCGACCGTCACGACACCGGGGCGCTTGACGACCACGCCGGTGCCGAGGATCGCGGTCTGGGGCAGGAACACGACGGGGGTGTCGAACAGCGCGCCGCGCGAACCGGTGTTGGTCAGCGTGAACGTGCCGCCCGCGAGCTCGTCGGGCTTCAGCTTGTTGTCGCGGGTACGCGCGGCGAGGTCGGCGATCTCGTGCGCGATCTGAGCGAGGTTCTTGCTCGCCGCGTCACGCAGCACGGGGGTGAGCAGGCCGCGCTCGGTGTCGACGGCGATCGACAGGTTCTCGCTCGCCGGGTAGACGATCTGGTCGCCGTCCACCGTCGAGTTGACGACGGGGTACGCCTGGAGCGCCTCGGCGGCGGCCAGCGCGAAGAACGGCAGGAACGACAGCTTGTCGCCGGTCTTGGCCAGGAAGTCGTTCTTCACCTTGTCGCGGAACGTCGCAAGCTTCGTGACGTCGACCTCGACCACCGTCGTGAGCTGCGCCGTCGACTGCATCGACTCCACCGCACGAGAGGCCAGCACCTTGCGCAGGCGCGACATCGGCTGCGTCGTGCCGCGAAGCGGCGAGACCTCGAGCGGCGCGGGCGCGGCGGCAGCAGCAGGAGCGGCGGGAGCGGATGCGGCCTCCGCAGCCTTGAGCACGTCCTCCTTGCGGATGCGACCACCGACTCCGGTGCCCTTCACCGAGCCGAGGTCGACACCCTGCTGCTGAGCCAGGCGGCGGACGAGCGGCGTGACGTACGTGATCCCGTCCTCCTCGGCGACGAGCGCCGGAGCAGCCGGTGCCGGTGCGGGGGCGGGAGCCGGTGCCGGTGCGGGAGCCGGTGCCGGTGCGGGAGCCGGTGCCGGTGCCGC